>JANMCH010000088.1:0-4857 GCA_031361045.1 Betaproteobacteria bacterium
CGGCCGCCGCGGATCAGCACCACCGAGTGCTCCTGCAGGTTGTGGCCTTCGCCGCCGATGTAGCTGATGACCTCGAAGCCATTGGTCAGGCGCACCTTGGCGACCTTGCGCAACGCCGAGTTCGGCTTCTTCGGGGTAGTCGTGTACACGCGCGTGCAGACGCCGCGCTTCTGCGGGCTGTTCTGCAGCGCCGGCACCTTGCTTTTCGACACGGGAGCCTTGCGGCCCTTACGCACGAGCTGATTGATCGTTGGCATCTAAATTTTCCGTTTCTTGCGCTACCTGAAGCCGTTTCCGGCAGGGCACCGCGGGGCTCAATGCTCGGCCAGTGCTTGCGCCGGCTTCCCGAAACTGCGACGTGAAACAAACACAATTCGGTCTGCGCTATTTCCACCACATCAAATCAAAGTGGCCCACGCTTGGCGCCGGTTCGAAAATCACCGGCACGACGCACGGACCACTTTTTAGCGCCTCGATCGACTCGACTCATTTCGCAAACACCAGTGCCGTGCTGCGATCGGGTACGCCCACCGCCTGCGGACGCGGCTCGGCTTTGTTGACCGGGCGACCAAAGGGGCGAAAAGACCGCGATTATAGGCGCCAATCCCGTTCCCGGTCAATACCCTGCTGCGGTGCAAAACAGGCTGCGGGGGCGGCTTGCAGGCCATTGGGCCAAGTCCGGTCACTTTTCGCCTTCTTTTCCACAGAATCGTGGCGTGGGACAGGCCATCCGCGCCGGGGTCAGCTGTCGCCAGGCAGTGGGTCGGGTGCGTGATTTGGCGCGGCTGCGCTCGTCAACCCAAGACTTCGCTGGCCGCGCCGCCCGCACTGCGCCGACGGCTCCAGATTCGCCCGTGAGCGGACGACCTGCCCCGCGCTACCGTGGCGTCGGCCGATCCGCCGAGGCTGGTGTCCCATGGGCGCGCGTAGGTCGCGCCGGCCGTCGCGGGTGGCGCGACAAGCGAAGTCTTGGGTTGACGAGCGCCGTCGCGCCGGGTACCCGCAGGCTGGCGAATGCGACCTCCAAGCGCCCATGGGACACCAGCCGCGGCGATGTATACGCAAATGCCGCAAATCTGCGACGTGACAAAAAAACGGGCCGGCGCGTACGCCGACCCGTGGTCAGAACAACGTTGCAGCCGTGGGTTACGCCGCGTCGGCTGCCGCCTCCGAACTGGCAGGTGCAGCAACTTCGTCCACCGGCGCGAACGCCGCTTCCGCCGCTGCCGCTGCTTCCGGTCCCAGCATCTTCAGGCGCTTGCGCGCCGTGTGGTAGGCCAGGCCTGTGCCCGCCGGGATCAGCCGACCGACGATGACGTTTTCCTTCAAGCCGCGCAGGTCGTCCCGCTTGCCCATGATCGCGGCCTCGGTGAGGACGCGCGTGGTTTCCTGGAACGACGCCGCGGAGATGAACGAATCGGTCGACAGCGATGCCTTGGTGATGCCGAGCAGCAGATGGTGATACTGCGCCGGCTCCTTGCCATCCTTAACGATCTTGTCGTTCTCGTCGAACAGCTCCGAACGCTCGACGCCTTCCTCGCGGATGAAGCGCGTGTCGCCCGGCTCGGTGATGACCACGCGGCGCAGCATCTGGCGCACGATCACCTCGATATGCTTGTCGTTGATCTTCACGCCCTGCAACCGGTAGACGTCCTGCACTTCGTCGGTGATGTAGCGCGCGAGCGCCTCAACTCCGAGCAAACGCAGGATGTCGTGCGGATCGGCCGGACCGTCGACGATCGTCTCGCCCTTGTTCACCACCTGCCCGTCGTGCACCGTGACGTGCTTGTCCTTGGTGATCAGGAACTCGTGCGCGACGCCGTCCATGTCGGTGATCACCAGGCGCTGCTTGCCCTTGGTGTCCTTGCCGAACGACGCCGTGCACGTGACTTCCGCCAGCATGCCCGCATCCTTGGGAGAACGCGCCTCGAACAGCTCTGCCACGCGCGGCAGGCCGCCCGTGATGTCGCGCGTCTTCGACGTTTCCTGCGGGATACGCGCGAGCACTTCACCGACGTTGACCTGCTGGCCATCCTTCACCGTGATGATGGAGCCCAGCTGGAACGTGATGTTGACCGGCAATTCCGAACCGGCGAGCTTGATTTCCTCGCCCTTCTCGTCAAGCAGCTTGACCTGCGGACGCACGCCCTTGGCCGTGGCCGTGGCGCGGCGCTTGGGGTCGATGACGACGAGTGTGGACAGGCCGGTGACATCGTCCACCTGCTTGGCAACGGTGACGCCTTCCTCGACGTGTTCGAACTTCACCCGGCCCGCGTACTCGGTGATGATCGGACGCGCAGTGGCATCCCACATCGCCAGGATCTTGCCGGCCTTGACGATGTCGCCGTCCTTGACCTGCAGCGTGGCGCCGTACGGTACCTTGTGGCGCTCGCGCTCGCGACCGTTGTCGTCGTGGATCAGCACTTCGCCGGAACGCGCGATGACGATCAGGTCACCCTTGCCCCCCGTGACGTAGCGCATCAGCGCCGAGAACCGGATGGTGCCTGCCGACTTCGACTCGATTTGCGAAACCGCTGCCGTACGCGACGCCGCGCCGCCGATGTGGAACGTGCGCATTGTCAACTGCGTGCCCGGCTCGCCGATCGATTGCGCGGCGATGACGCCCACCGCTTCGCCAACGTTGACCAAATGTCCGCGACCCAAGTCGCGGCCATAGCACGTCGCGCACAAGCCGTGACGCGTTTCGCAGGTGAGCGGCGTGCGCACCTTGACCTCGTCGATGCCCAGCGCTTCGATCTGGTCGACCTCATCCTCGCCCAGCAGCGTGCCCGGGTGGAACAGCGTGGCCTGCGATTCCGGATGGATAACATCCGCGGCCACCGAACGACCGAGGATGCGGTCGCGCAACGGCTCGATGACTTCGCCGCCTTCGACCAGCGCCTTCATCGCCACACCATTGCTGGTGCCGCAATCGTCGATCGTAACCACCAGATCCTGCGTCACGTCCACCAAGCGACGCGTCAGGTAGCCGGAGTTGGCCGTCTTCAACGCCGTATCCGCCAGGCCCTTGCGCGCACCGTGCGTGGAGATGAAGTACTGCAGCACGTTCAGGCCTTCACGGAAGTTGGCCGTGATCGGCGTCTCGATGATCGACCCATCAGGCTTGGCCATCAGGCCGCGCATGCCGGCCAGCTGGCGAATCTGCGCCGCGGAACCCCGCGCGCCGGAATCGGCCATCATGAAGATCGAGTTGAACGAGTCCTGCTTGACCATGTTGCCTTCGGCGTCCTTGACTTCCATGGTGCCGAGTTGCGCCATCATCGCCTTCGCGATTTCGTCGCCAGCGCGACCCCAGATGTCGACGACCTTGTTGTAGCGCTCGCCCTCGGTGACGAGTCCCGACGTGTACTGCGCCTGGATCTCCTTCACCTGGCCTTCGGCTTCGCTGATGATCGCGACCTTCTCGATCGGCACCAGCATGTCGTCGGCGGCGAAGGAAATGCCGCCGCGCGTCGCCAGCGAGTAGCCCGCCTGCATCAGCTTGTCGGCGAAGATGACCGTTTCGCGCAGCCCGCAACGACGGAAGCTCGCGTTGATGATGCGCGAGATTTCCTTCTTCTTGAGCGGCTTGTTGATGAACGAGAACGGCAGTCCCGGCGGCAGGATTTCCGACAGCAGCGAACGGCCGACCGTCGTGTCGTAGCGCGTGATCTTCTCGACCTTCTCGACCGTACCGTCCGGGCCCGTCTTGAGCTCGATTTCCTTGATGCGAACCTTGACCCGCGCGTGCAGTTCCGCCTGGCGCGTTTCGTACGCACGCGTGACTTCGGCGATGTCCGAGAACATCTGGCCCTCGCCCTTCGCGTTGATCTTCTCGCGCGTGGCGTAGTAGAGGCCCAGCACGATGTCCTGCGACGGCACGATGCAGGGCTCGCCGTTGGACGGCAGCAGCACGTTGTTGGATGCGAGCATCAGCGTGCGCGCTTCCATCTGCGCTTCCAGCGACAACGGGACGTGGACGGCCATCTGGTCGCCGTCGAAGTCGGCGTTGAACGCCGTGCAGACCAGCGGATGCAACTGGATGGCCTTGCCTTCGATCAGCACCGGCTCGAACGCCTGGATGCCCAGGCGATGCAGCGTCGGCGCGCGGTTCAGCATCACCGGATGTTCGCGGATGACCTCTTCCAGGATGTCCCACACGACGGGCTCCTGCGCCTCGACCATCTTCTTGGCGGCCTTGATCGTGGTCGCCAGGCCCATCGTTTCGAGCTTGTTGAAGATGAACGGCTTGAAGAGTTCGAGCGCCATCAGCTTGGGCAGGCCACACTGATGCAGCTTGAGCTGCGGACCCACCACGATGACGGAGCGACCCGAGTAGTCGACGCGCTTGCCCAGCAGGTTTTGCCGGAAGCGACCGCCCTTGCCCTTGATCATGTCGGCGAGCGACTTCAGCGGACGCTTGTTGGCGCCCGTCATCGCCTTGCCACGGCGGCCGTTGTCCAGCAGCGAGTCGACGGCTTCCTGCAACATCCGCTTTTCGTTGCGGACGATGATGTCCGGCGCCTTCAGTTCGAGCAGGCGCTTCAACCGGTTGTTGCGGTTGATCACGCGGCGATACAGGTCGTTCAGGTCGGACGTCGCGAAACGCCCGCCGTCGAGCGGGACCAGCGGACGCAGTTCCGGCGGCAGCACCGGCAGCACTTCCAGGATCATCCATTCCGGCTTGATGCCGGACTTGTTGAACGCCTCGAGCACCTTCAGGCGCTTGGCGATCTTCTTGATCTTGGTGTCGGAGCCGGTCGACTCGAGTTCCTTGCGCAGCTTGTCGATCTCGTGGTTCACGTCGAGCGACTTGAGCAGCGCGCGGATGCCTTCGGCGCCCATGTAGGCGTCGAA
>JANMCH010000123.1:0-25719 GCA_031361045.1 Betaproteobacteria bacterium
AGCGCCGCGGCGCCTGCGCCCGAGCACACGAGTTTCACATTGCCCAATTCCTTGCCGACGACGCGCAGGCCGTTGAGGATGGCCGCGCCGACGATGATCGCGGTGCCGTGCTGGTCATCGTGGAAAACCGGGATCTTCATCCGCTCGCGGCACATCTTCTCGATGTGGAAGCATTCCGGCGCCTTGATGTCCTCGAGGTTGATGCCGCCGAACGTCGGCTCGAGCGCGACGATCATGTCGACCAGCTTGTCGGGGTCGAGTTCGTTGATCTCGATGTCGAAGCAGTCGATGCCGGCGAATTTCTTGAACAGCACCGCCTTGCCTTCCATCACCGGCTTGGCGGCGAGCGGCCCGATGGGTCCCAAGCCCAGTACCGCCGTGCCGTTGGTGACCACGCCCACGAGATTGCCGCGCGCGGTAAGGTTGGACACCTCGCGCGGATCGCGGACGATCTCGTCACACGCCGCGGCGACACCGGGCGTGTACGCGAGTGCGAGGTCGTGCTGGTTGGTCAGCTGCTTGGTGGGCAGCAGCGCGATCTTCCCCGGCGGATATTGCCGATGATATTCAAGGGAAGCCTCACGGATATTCTTGTCCGACATGGGATCGTCGCAGGAGGAGTGCGCCGCTACGGCGCGGGACCGATCATCATAGACGATTGCCCCGGCCCAGCGGCGTAACCCGCACGGTTATAATCGTCGTTTTTCCCGCCCGTGACCTCCCTCCCCTTTTTCTGGTTCATTGCCTTTGTGCTGGCCGTCGGCGTGCTGGTGGCGCTGGTCTGGCCTCTCCTGCGGCAGCGCAACGGCGACGCGCCCGGCGACGAGGCTGCGGCCACGGCCGTGTTCCGCGACCACAAGCGGCAACTCGACGCCGAAGTTGCCGCAGGAACGCTCAGCGCGGCGGATCGCGACGCCGCGAAAGCTGAACTCGTGGCACGCTTCGGCAGTGAGCTTGTGGCAATTCCCGCTGATGTTCCCACTGAGCTCTCCGCCGACATCGGCGTGACCTCGGAGCGCTCGCGCTGGATCGCCGCCATCGTGCTCGTGGCGCTGGTTCCCGCGTCCGCGGCGTTGCTGTACGCTTACCTGGGTAATCCGGCAGCAGTCAACGCACCGCCGCCGGCCGTCGCGCGCGCAGAACCGGGCATCACCGATCCGCAGATCGTCGCGATGGTCGATCGCCTCGCGGAAAAGATGAAGTCCAATCCCGAGGACGGCAAGGGCTGGGTGCTGCTCGGCCGCTCGTATTTGAAGATGGGCCGCTACGATGACTCGGTCGCCGCATTCACCGAAGCCGTCAAGCACCTGCCCGAAAGCGCGGGACTGCTTGCCGACCAGGCAGAGGCCATCGCCATGGCGCAGGACCAGCGATTGACGGGACGACCGGAAGCGCTGCTCAAGCGCGCGCTGGTGCTGGACCCCGACTATCCGAAGGCGCTCGCAATGTCGGCGGCTGCGTCCGCGGAGCGCGGGGATTACGTCACCGCAATCGCGCTTTGGAAAAAGCTGAAGGCCGGCGTACCACCGAACAGCGAACAGTCGCAGCAGATCGACCAGGTGCTGGCGGACCTCGAGCAGGCACGCAAGGACGCGCCGAAAACGGCGGTCAGCGCAGGCACGGGGGTTGAAGGTCGCGTCACCGTCGACCCCAAGCTCATCGCCAAAATCGCGCCCGGTGATGCGCTGTTCATTTATGCCCGCGATCCGGATGGTTCGCGCATGCCGCTCGCCGTGCTGCGCGGCACCGCGGCCGAGTTGCCGAAGTCGTTCGCGTTGACCGATGCAATGGCGATGGCGCCGGGCATGACCATCTCGCGCGCAAAGAATGTCGTCGTCGAAGCGCGTATTTCGAAATCGGGCAACGCGACTCCGCAACCCGGCGACCTGCGCGGCACCAGCACGGCGGTAGCGCCTGGCGCCAACGGTGTGCGCATCGTCATCGACCAGGTAGTTCAGTGAGAGTGCCCTGACGTTATATCGCCCAGCTTGACCGCACCCCGGCCCGCGCCCACACTGCATCGGCCAACGTTGAGGGGGCTCGACCATGAAGCCGCATCGCATCCTTTCGGCCTGCATGCTTTCGGTATTCTGTGTCGCTTCCGGCGCCATCGCTCAGGTCGTCACCGAGTTCAGCGCCGGCATCTCCCCTGGTCCGGGGCCGGGTGCGGTGCCTACCGGCATCACGGCCGGCCCCGATGGCAACGTGTGGTTCACGGAATATTTCGGCAACCGGATCGGGCGGATTACCCCCGCCGGGGTTATCACCGAGTTTAGCGCCGGCATCACCCCCCTCGGGGGACTTCGCGGCATCGCGAACGGTCCCGATGGCAATCTTTGGTTTACGGAACAAAGCACCAACAACCGGATCGGGCGCATTACCCCGACAGGAGTCGTCACCGAGTTCACCGCCGGCATCACGCCCGGCTCGCAACTCTTCGAAATCACGGCCGGCCCCGATGGTAATCTGTGGTTCACGGATCAAAACCACAGCCAGGTCGGGCGGATTACTCCGGCCGGCGACGTTACCTACTTCAGCGTCGGCATTACCGCCGGCGTGCAACTTTCCCACATCACGGCCGGCCCCGATAACAACCTGTGGTTCACGGAATCAAACGGCCCCCGAATCGGGCAGATCACGACCAGCGGCGTCATCACCGAGTTCAGCGCCGGCATCACCCCCCTCTCGGTCCCTCACGGCATCGCGGCCGGCCCCGACGGCAACCTGTGGTTCACGGAGTCCGTCGGGAACCGCATCGGGCGGATTACTCCGACAGGAGTCGTCACGGAGTTCAGTGTCGGCATGAGCGCCAACGCGCAACCGGAAGACATCGTGGCCGGCCCCGATGGCAACATGTGGTTCACGGAATTCGCCGGCAACCGGATCGGGCGAATCATCGCCCTCCCGGCCAATGGAGTCGTCGGGACCATCGACGAGTTCAGCACCGGCATCAGCCCCGGTGCGAACCCGGTCGGGATCGCGCTCGGCCCCGATGGCAATCTGTGGTTCACGGAACAAAGCAACCGCATCGGACGCATCACCACGGGAGCGGGCGTCGCGCCGCCGATGCTGGTCAGCGCGGTGTCGCGCGGGGTGCACGGCGGTGCCGGGACGTTCGATCTGCCGTTGTCGGCAGTGGCAACCGCGCCGACCACCGAGCCGCGCCAGGGTCCCGCGCACACAATCGTCGTTACGTTCAACAAGGCTGTGGCCGCGGCAACGGTGACGATCACGGAAGGTCCCGCCATCGCCGGCGCGCCGACGTTCAGCGGCAACGATGTGATCGTGGGTCTGACAGGCGTGCCGGACCAGTTGTACGAGACGATCCAGCTGACCAACGTCGCCTCAGTCGACGGCGGCATCGGCGGCACGGGCTCCGTAAGGATCGGTTTCCTGTTGGGCGACGTCAATGCCAGTCGCGTCGTGACGGTGTCGGACGTGGGGCTCGTGAATCTGCAACTGGCGCAGCCCGTGTCGGCCGCGAATTACTTGAAAGACGTCAACGCAAGCGGCACGATTACCCTGACCGACAAGGCCCTTACCAACGCGAACCTGACGCAGTCGCTGCCGCCACCTTGAGCGTTGCTCAGGCTTCGACGCCGCTCGCGTAGTCGAGGAATGTCTCCGGCGAAACGCGAATCGCAGCACCGGTCGGGCACGCACGCACGCACGCCGCGCCACCGCGCTGTCCCTTGCACATGTCGCACTTGACGGCCTTCTTGGACAGCGACTTGTCGTGCGACCTGGCCTCCATGCCCGGCTCCTCGCCCGCGCCGAACATCAGCCATTGCAGCAGACTGGGCGCGCGCCGCTCAGGGTCGACGGGCGCCAGCTGGATGACGCCGTAAGGGCAATTGCGCTCGCAGTTGCCGCAGCCTATGCAGCTGTCGCTGATGAAGACTTCGCCGTTGGGCGCGCGGTGGATGGCATCGGGCGGGCAATCCTTCATGCAGTGCGGATGCTCGCAGTGGCGGCAGGACGTGGGCACGTGCAGCTGCGCGTACGTGGGCCCGGCCTCGCGATTGAGGCGCGAGGTGCCCTCATGCGTATCGGCGCACGCCTTTTCGCAGTTGTCGCAGCGTATGCAAAGACTCTCGTCGATCAACAGGACGTCGGTAGCTTCGCCGATGCCCTGCTGCAACAGGTAGCTGATGATGTTGCCGGATTGCGTCTGCGACTCCATCTGCGCGTTGTCGCGGATGCGGTCCAGGAACTGCGCCTCGAGCGTGTCCATCAGTTCCGGATGGCGCCCGACCACCTGCTTGAAGCGCGGGCCGTCGAGCACGATGGCCTCGGTCGCCACCGCGGCCCGTACGGTACCCATGCGCGGGCTGTCCGACAGCAGCGCCATCTCGCCGACATAGTTGCCCGCCGCCACATAGGAAAGAACGACATCGCGCGCGCCGATGTGCCGCGATACGGTAACCGAACCGCGCCGGATCAGGTACAGACCGTCGGGTGCGTCGCCTTCCTTGAACAGCACGTCGCCGCTGCCGAATTTCTTGAGTTGCGCACCCTGGATCAATTCCGCCAGGTCGGACTGCGGCAGGTCCTGCGACAGATAGGCACGCACGGAGCGCTGCAGGTAGACATGGTCGATCGACTTGCGCACGGCGTCGACGGAGGCGATCAACTTGAGCATCGAACGCCGCGGCGTCTCGATCAGTACCGCGTCGGCGCCCGCGCGCGCGGTCGCCGCGCGTCGCCGTCCCGAAATGAGGCCCAGCTCGCCGAAGAACTGCCCGGCGCCCAGTTTTGCGATCCGGGCATCCGGCGTGCCGGAGTTGATCTCGATGTCGACGCTGCCTTCGACGATGGAGTAAAACGAATTCGTATAGTCGTTGCGGTTGAACAGCACCGTACCCTGCTCCGGCGCGATGATCTCGCTGTCGATCAGGAACTCGCGCAACTGCAGCGTGGTGATCTTGGCCAGCATCGGCACCTGTTTCTGGAGCAGCGCAATACCGTCGCTGACCGACGCGGCGCGTCGGTAGTTGCGGAACTTGGCCTGCAAGAGCGGCTCGTCTGCGGGTTCGACACGATTGCCGCGGATGTACTCGACGACTTCATAGCCCTGGTTCATCGCCTGCTTGATCAGCGGATATCCGCCCAGCGCGCCGACGATGAAGAGTCCCGGCACATTCGACTCGTAGATGTCGGACAGCTGCGGCACCGCGGCGGGATCGGCATTGGGAAATTTCACGCCGAACGATTCGACGAGCTTGCGCGGCGGCGTAGCGCCCAGGCGGGCGATCACGCGGTGACAGGGAATGGCTTCCGTACCGTCAAGCGTCTTGGCGCTGAAGACCGCGTGGCAGCCGTTGATTTCGTTCATTTCGACGCTGATGGCCGAGGTGGAGTAGCGGCACTCGAGCTTGCCCTCCTTGATCGCGGCGAGCACGAGCGTCAGGTTGCCTTCCTTGCAGCGCGCGAATTCCTCATTGCGATTGATGAGGATGACGCGGTTCTGCGCGGAAAGTGCCAACGCGTTCTCGATGGCAGCGTCCCCCGCGCCGACCACCAGGATCGTCTCGTCCTCGTATTCCTTGGGATCGTCCAACTGGTATTGCACGACGGGCAGGTCCTCGCCCGGCGCGCCCAGCTTGCGCAGGTTGCCCTGCAGGCCGATGGCCAGGACGACGTGTTCGGCGATCACCGGTGCGCCCTTGGCCAACGTCAGCGTGAAGGCGCCTTTCTGGCCCGTGATGCCCGTGACGCCGGCGCCGAAGCGGATGTTGACCTTGTGCTTCGCCAGTTCCTCGTCCCATGCGCCGATGATCATTTCGCGGGTTCCGGCCGCGAACGACATCGGGCTGCGCAGCGGCAGCACTGACGGCTCGGCCATCACGTGCTTGCCCTTCTGGTACTTGTAGATCGTGTCCGCGGCGTGCTGCTCGGATTCGAGCAGGATATGCGGAATGCCGAGTTCCGCCGCGTGCGCCGCAGCCGACAGGCCGCTCGGGCCTGAACCTACGATCGCAATCTTGACGGTGTCGGTCATGGCTCGCCCATCATAGTCCTACCGTGTTGCGGAATTGCCGTAACGCCGCCTGGAATTGTGCGGGATTATAGTGCTCGTCGTTGGAGACTGCCTTTTGCAGTGCGGCGAGGCCCCCGTTGACGTTGCGCGCGCTCTTCAGGATGCCGCGCTGGTACATGAAGTTGGCCACGCTGCCGATGGCCATGGTCGCCTGCTCCGCTCCGGCGTAGTCGTGATACAGGCCGTTCAATCCTTCGCTGACCAGGCCGCTCAGGATGCCGCGCATGTCGGCATCGGTGAACGTGTGCTTCTCAAGGAGCGGGATCAGCGTCTTCATTTCGCCACTCAGCGTATGCGCCAGCGCGAGCGCATCGTTGCCGCTGGAAACCGCACCCTGCAACTTCGCCATCGTGGCCGCAGTGCGTGCACCCAGCGGTGCGTCGACGACCCTGGCGATCTGCCGCACCATCAGCATGTTCGAATCGTTCAGGCGGACCGCGCCGGGACCCGCGCCTGGCGTCCGTGCTATCCAGCGCTTGTCGCTCATCGGATGGTGGCACGCGTGGCAGTCGAACAACACCAGTTCCGGGAAGAGACCGTCGCGGCCACGCCTGGGGTCGGTGAGCGTGTCCATCATTTCGGCCACCGCGAGCGTCTGCCCGATGGCCCACACCTGCACGCCGTCCCACATCCTCTTGCGCTTTTCCCAATCGCCATCCGGCTTGAAGTGCGCGGGTTCCACGGCGGTGAACGTGTCGAGTTCGAAGGTCATGCGTGGGTGCCCGGCCCCCATCAGCCGATGCGAGACAAAGCGATCGGAATTGCCCAAGTGGCATGACAGGCAAAGCTTTGCGCGCGGGACGGGCTCGGCGGTTGGATAAAGCCCCGCCTTCAGGTTGTCCTCGTGGCTGGCGTTGTCCTGCACGTGTGTCTGCAGCCAGCGGCCGGACGCCCCGTGACACGCTTCGCAGGCCACGCCATCATCGATGCGGAAGCGTTCGCCGCGGCGCTCCTTGGGAATATTGTGGGTGTGGCAATCGAGGCAAAGCTTCGCCTCCGACGGCTTGCCGATCCCGAGTTTCTTGGCGATGCTCAGCGACTTGGCGCTGAACAGCGCCTGATAGGCCCGTGCGTGCTTGTCGACGCGCGACCACGTGACGTATTCGGTCTGCAGCACATTGGAATCCTTGATCGGCTCCACCGAACCGTGGCAAAGACTGTTGGCGCAAGCGACAACACCCATGTTCATGTCGGTGCCGCGGTACGGCAGCGGGACTGCAGCGCGATTGGCGGGATGCACGGCGGGTGCTGCCACCGGCGCGGCGGGTGCTGCAACCTGCGCTGCGGCAAGCGATGCCAGCGCGATGGTCGCGAAGAGCAGCAGGGCTCGTGTCATTTCGCGCAGGAAAACCCGGTCGCTCATGAGGATCCTCATCGCTCTCACTTCCCTTTGGCCGGCGTCACCGGTGCGTGGCTTTCCGCGACCGTCCGCGCCGGCATGAATTCCTGCATCCTGACCTCATCGGTCACGGCCCACACCGTGCCGTCGGGGCGGCGGTAGAACCGGCCCATCTCGCTGGCCGTGAAGGGCCGCGAACCGATGCGGCCGAACACTGCGATCTGTCCGCCCGTCTCGTCGACGGCGCGGTCGCGGTCGAGTCCCTTGCTCAGCGCCAGGGCCGGCGACGCCGTGTTGCGCCACGCGATCAGCTGCGGCTTGGGGTCCGGCGAAAAGCCGTAGAACTTGGGTTGCGTATCGGGTGCGGTCAGTTGCACGACCTTCAGGCCATTGACCCCGTCCGCGACGTAGGCAAAAAGTGAGGCATTGGTCGAGCCGACGACAACATCGCGCGCATCGTTCAACGTGCCGTTGGCCGTGAACATGCCATAGAGCTTCGGCGCTTCGGGTCGCTCGACGTCGATGATCGCGAGGCCGTCCTTGCCCGCCGCCACGTAGGCAAACGTGCGCGCGACGTAGACGCGCTGCGCATCGGCCAGCGCCACGGTGGCGCCCGGAACGATACGCGGTTTCGCGACTTCCGTGACGTCGATGACACGCAGCCCGCTGTCGTCGGTCACGAACAGGTAGCGGAACTGCAATGCGGACGCGCGAGCACCAACGAGCGGCACCACGGCCACCAGTTTTGGCTGCAGCGGATTGTCGAGATCGACGATCACGATGCCGCGGTCGGCCGCGATGTAGGCAATGTGTCCGCCCAGGACGATGTGTCGCGCGCCCTTCAGGACATTGCTCATTTCCGTGCCACCGTTCCACGTCACCGCGCGCTTGAGAAAATTGTTGCGCGGTTCGCCATCCGCCAGCGTCGTCACGTCGGTGAGTATCAGTCCCTCGACGGCGTCCGTGATCGCGGCATAGTTGTAGATCGGGTGAAACGGCTGCTCCTGGTTGGTCACGCGCATCAGTTCGCCGTCGTTGCGCAGCGGATTGATCGGCTGGTTGGTCGGCAGCGCGACGCAGGTCGCGTTGGCAGACGCGATGTGCGTGTCATGCCCGAGCGGGGAAAACGGCGCCGTGATGATCTTCTGCGACACGCCCTTGTTGGCAATGCTGGCCGCGTCGTAAACGCGCATGCCTCCGGCGCCCTCAGCCACGAAAAGGTACTCGCCGCGCATCTGCAGGCAACGCGCGGCACCGCCCGTGTCGTGCGTCGCAAGGGTCGGCAGCCGCTTGTCGCGCTTCTGGTGCGCCGCGAACCAGTCCGGATAGGCGTAGCGCTGCAGATAGCTGCCAATGACCGCCTGCGGTTCGTCCCATTCGGTCACCTGCACGGCGCTCACCCGCTTCTCCTCGCCGACCCAGGCGTTGAAGCCGACGAAATTGACGAAGTTGGTTCCCTGCAGCAGCAGTTGGGCCATGATCGCGTTGTTGTCGTTGGCACTCGACACGTGGCAGTCGGTGCAGGTCTTGGTCTCCGTCTTGCGCTCGGTATGCGGATAGTGCGGCGCGAAGGCCTGCGACGAGAAGCCGCTGGCGGAAATGGGCGGCTGCTGGATGTAGATGCGCTCGCGGTTGATGTTCATCGACGACAGCACCAGCGCGGAGCTGGACCGCACCGGCACGATCTTGCTGCCCTTCACCGGACCATTGTGACCCAGCTGGAACATGTCGTCGCGCGCAACCTGCGGGTTGTAGGTGGCGAAGTTGCGTGTCTCGCCGCCTTCGTAGTGATGCCGTTCGGTCTTGGCATTGGCCTGGATCGGCAGGTGGCAGCCGGCGCAACTGGTGGTCCACGACAGGTGGCAGGTCTGGCATGCGACCTTGTCGTTGTCGTGGGCCAGCTTGGTCGTGTCCACGCCCGGTCCCCATTGCATCGAGTCGCCGGCCGCCAGCAACTTGGCGCGCGCCGCCTTCGCGTTGTATTTAGGATGCAGCGGATTGACGGTGTCGCGCACCAGCGACATCTCCCATTCCTTTTCCGGGTCGAGCGCCGCGCGTTGGAAGAGCTTGCCGTCGCGCCACTCGAAGCGCTTGCGGCCGTCCTGCGTACGCAACAGCGACAGGTCGCGCCCGCCCGGCTGGGCGGCAGGTCCGCTGGTGAATAGCGTCGGGTACTTGCTGACGGTACCGTGACAATCGGCGCAATCGATCTCGATGGCCGCCGCCGCTTCACCGTAGATGTGCCCGTTGCCGTGGCTGTCCTGCGAAAAGTGGCAATCGACGCACTGCATGCCGATGTCCATGTGGATCGACGACAGGTGCACGGTCTTCTTGAACTTGTCGGGGTCGTTGTCGTCGACCGCGTTGCCTGTGGCGTCGAGCAGCGTGCCCTTGCGGTCGCGCTTGAACACCGCGCGGAAATTCCAGCCGTGGCCGTGATAGTCGGCGAACTGCGTATCCTTGAGCTGCGGGTTGAGCGAAGACACGTTGCGCAGGAATTCCGGATCGCTCCACTTGCCGCGGATCGCCGCTTCCTCCGGATTGCGGTCGAGAATCGCGCGCGCCTCCGCGGCCGTCGGATAACGCTGCTTCTCCGGCCACATGAATGGCGCATCGGACTCGTAGTCCCACATGATGAAGCCGAAGAACGTGTTCACGAAGATGTTCGGCTGGTGCATGTGGCACACCATGCACTGCGACGACGGAATGGCGCGGGTGAACGCATGCTGCAGCGGATGCCCCGGCTGATCGCGCGGAATCGTCGGGTCGGCGGTCTGCGACATGCCGCGGTTGCCAAACGCCGCGTACGGTCCACTGTGCTTCGGATCGCGGTCGTTGGCGTAGACGGCGTGACAGCCCGTGCAGCCGGAGGAACGATAGTCACCCGGCTGCTCGTTGGTCCCCAGGAACCACATGTGCGGGTCGTTGAGCCGCGTCTTGGTGATGTTGATCACCGGCACCGAGATGCGACTGCCGGTGCCTGGCCCCCGGTTGGACTGTTTGAGGTCGGGGCGTCCCGGCTCGTCGAGTTTCTGCAGCGCGCCCGTTGCATTGGGCAAGCCGATTTCCGGAAACTGGCTCGAGATCACGCGCCCGCCGCGTTCGAACACGCGGAAGATGTCGGCCGGAAGCGTCGTCTCCCAGGCCGGCAGCGGATACAGCTTGGGCAGGATGCCCTTTTCCGTCATGAACGGATTGACCGGCACCGGATTGACGATGGTGGCGCCCTCGCCCTTCGCGGTATAGGCCTCGCCCAGTACATAGCGCTTGTACGGAAGGATTCCGTTGTTGTACGACGCGCCGCCCCAAAGCATCGCGCTGGTCGACATCAGGCTGCGCTCGGCGGCCTGGATGGTCGGCAGATGGCACGCGCCGCAGGCCTCGCGCGCCGCGCGGTAGTCGCCGGGATTCACGAAGCGGATGTACTCCGGCGCTTCGCGGTTGAGCAGCGTGTAGCTGCCTTTCGGATTGGCGCTCGACGGATAATTCCACGCCAGCGGAAAGCGCGGCAGCACGTGCGCGTCCCGCAGCGCCGCCCGGTAGCCGTCATCGTCGACGCCCGATTCCGCCGGCCGCGTCGCCATCGCATTGCCGCCATGACAATCGGTGCAGCCCAGGATGACCGCAGGGTTGGCGTGCATCGTCGCGTGGTCGGAGGCGGTGTGGCAGCCGATGCATCCGCGCGACTTGGCGGCGGCCGCCTCCGCGGTCTGCTTTTCCGGCGCAGGCGGTTGCACGACATACAGGCGCGCGACGGGCTTCTCGCCTTCGTCGCTGGCCAACGCGATGCCGAAGCCCGCGGCGGCCAACGCGATGACAACGAGCATTCGTAGTGAAGGCGCCATGGTCAGAAGGTCAGCACCGCGTTGAACAGCAGCGAGTACTGCGTCTTGTTGCCTTCGAACGCGTAGAGCTGCTTCAAGCCTGCACCAGGAAACAGTACGGCGGCGGAGGCATTCAGCACGATGTTCTGCGACATCAGTGGACGGTACTGCATGGCCACCGACAGGTCCGTACCGATCGACGTATCAATGCTGCCCTGGTTGCGCAGCACCGACAGCGACGACGTGTTGGCGAACCACAATTGATTGAGATTGCCGACGACGCGCAGTTCCGGCGTGATATCGGCGTCGACACCGATGCCCAACAGCACCAACCCCGGATTGACGAAATTGGCCTGGCCTTCGTCCTTCGACGAGCGCAGCGACGCCAGCACGCCGTTGCGCCCGGAAAGTGCCACGCCGCCACCCCCGATCAACGGCACCGCCTGCCGGATCCAGTAGCTGGTGTCCGCCCCGGCGATCTGCGGATTTTCCTGTATCGCATCGAAGCCGTTGGCTTGTCCGTCGAACGGCTTGCGGTCACCGCTCTGGAACAGTCCGGTGCCACGCACGCGGATCCAGTCGAAGTCGCGCGACACTTCCGCCACGGCATAAAGCGCACTCACGTTGACTCTCTGCTGTGCGAGCGGATCGTGGTCGACGGACCCGAAGGCATAGTAGAGCGAGCAGGAGACATTCCAGCGTCCGAAGTGACCGTCACCATTCAGGCCAAGGTAGGCCACCTGATACGAATGCAACTGCTCGTCGCCGAGCGCGGCAGGCCGGGTCAGGAAGCCATTGTTGTCGTAGTAAACGCTGTGGTCCTCGTGATTGTCGTCATAGATCACCGTCCCCTGCAGCGTGAAGCCGGGGACCATGAAGTCCTGCTTGTACAGGTTGGCCACCAGGATGTTCTCGTCGCGCAGCGGCTTGGTGATGTCGTTCAGGCCGCTGTTGGTGTCTTTTTCCAGCCGGCGGAACCAGCCCAGGTTGTATTGCCACTGGTTGTTGTCACGCGTGCCGAAAAGGCGAATGCCGAGCGGCTGGTCGATGAACAGCAGACCGCGGAAGTCGGCGGTGAATGGCTGGATGCCGACGCGAATGGCGTCGAAGTCGTATTGCGTGGAGACATTGCGCAGGTGCTTGTCGACGAAAAGTTCCTGGACCGCAACGATGCCGTCGTTGCGCGTCGTGCCTTCGCGCGGGTCGATGCGCAGCACGCGCACCTCGTCCACCTGCGCGTGGTTGAAGTTGAGCACCGGCACGAAGCGGAACTCGTAATCGGGCGGACGGAACGTCGTGTTGCCCTGGATCAGCGACAGGCTCAGGATCACATTCTGGTTGAACAGCGACTGGCGGCCGCCGCCGAACTGGTCGTTGGACCCCGGGTTCACCGTGGATTGCGCGCCGATCGGTGTGGGAATTTGCCGGAACTCGAACAGTGTGTCCGACACCGCGCCCACATTGACGAACCAGTCCTCACCGAACACGGGGCGGTCGCCCTTCAGTGAGTTTGGGTTGTACGGGTCGTACCAGCGTTGGTGGATGAAGCCCAGTTGTTCCATCAGACGCCAGCGATCGGGCACCGGAATGGTCTCGCGCGGCAGAAGCGCTTGCGGTGGCGGGACCTGCGCCGGATCGATCGCTGGAATGACCGCCTCCAACGGCGCGCCCATCGGCTGTCGCTGCACGATGCGGTCATCAGGCAATCCCTCGTGCAGACCCTCAGGCAACCCATTCGGCCGCGCCTCCGGCGGCGCGGGAACCGCCGCGATCGCGGGCGGCAACGCTTCGACCGAAAAGTTGGGACCCGTCGCGCCGACGATGTAGCCGATCCATCCAGCGCGGCCGTCGCTCAACGTCACGCGATACCACGCATCGCGCCGCTCCTGTGCGTCGACGAACGCGCTCTGCTGCAATTGCGCGATGATCACTGCGCCGCGATCGGGCTCGGCATGGACGTCGAGCGCGGGCACGAGCACCTGCAGTCGATAGCGACCATCGGCGGACGGTGGTGGCGGCGCAGGTACGCTCCGCGCGACAGCCGGTGTCGACGGCGCGTTTGCGCGCGGCTGGGACTGCGCCAGGGCGCCACTCGCCAACGTCAGCGCGCAGGCGGCCACTGCGGCCACGAACAGCAGCGAACGCTCAGATGCCCGAGCACGCATTCTGCTGGCTGCTGCCGTTGAATGGCGCCTGTGGGCAATTGACGTAGCGCAGCCGCGTGCCTTCACCATGCGGGACCAGCGTGTCCGCGCGTATGGCGGCGGGCGCGTTCCGGATGCCGGTGCGGAGCGTGCTCGCCGCATTGGCCAGACCCAGGAACGCGATCATGTCGTCCTGGTCGATGCCGTCGCCCGAGATGCCGATCGCGCCGACCAGCTCGTTGCCATTGTAGATGGGCACGCTGCCCGCAAAGATCTGAATGCCATTGGCCAGGGCGTCAACACCCGTGCAGCCAGTCGACGTGTCGCCCGTCGTCAGCGATGCAACGAGCTTGTTCTGAATGAGGTCGAGTTGCAGACCGTCGTTGAAGACGCTCCACTGTCCGATTGGTCTGGAGAACGGGCCATTCGCCGTGCCGTCGATGCCGTCGGGAAAGTACGGTCGCGAAATATTGCCGATGGCACGGTTGCTGTACGCGATGCCGTTGGCCAGCGCGAACGGATCGTTCAGGAACGACCGCAGCGACGTCACGTAGGCGGACGGCGGCGTTGGATAGTTGGCCGGCGGCAGTGCGTTGAGCTGCGCTGCGGCGGTGAATCGCGCAAAGAACGCCGCCGTGCGCGCTTTTTGCAACGCGACGTCGGTCCCGAACACGGGCGCGTCGGGTGTGCGCACCAATCCCAGTACGTTCCCCGAGGTGTCGACGACGGTCACCGTCACCTGTGCGGCGGAACCCAGCGGCCGTCGAATCTGCGCGCGGGCGCGATTGGCGACATCGAGCGCGCTCTTCAGTATCTGCGTTACCTCAGCCGGTTGCAGCCGGCCATCGGGACTTCCCCGCGGCGGATAGCGGTTGACGTTGGCTGCGTCGACCAGCACGTAGGCGTTGAGGCCCGCGAATGTCGGCGACAAATCGGCGCGATATCCGGAGGCCGGCGTGCCGAATGCAACACCCGCGACGACCGGACTGCCGCCGTAGCCGGGCACATCGACGAGTGAGCCGGCAATGCCGTTGAATGCGGCAAACGGGGGCGCCTGCGCAGGATTGCTCGCGAGCGATTCGGAATCGACGTAGCGTAGCGTGCGGCCGTCGACGGTGATCTGGTTCGCACGGCGATCAGCCGGTGCTGACAGCGCGTTACCCGCCGCGACGGCGATCAGTTCGTCAACGTCGGTGTCGCTGCCACGAATGTCGGTATCAAGCGAATAGAGTCCGTCGGAAATCGCGCCCACGCCGCCGACCAGCGTGCCGTTCTTGTACAGCGGAAGACCGCCGGGGTCGGCCGCAAGGCCCAGCGGCGAGCGCTTGGGGCCGAGGGTTCCCGCCGTCGCCTTCTGGTTGAGATCGGAACAGGACAACTGGCTGAACTGCACGCCGAAGAGGGGTCCGGAGGGCTGGTTGTTTTCGCCCGGGTTGAAATTCTGCTGGATGATCTGGCTGGCCGTGCGCGTCGAGAACGCATTACCTTCCGACGACAGGTAGGCACCGGTCACTGCCTTGGAGATCGCGGCCAATTCGGACGGCAAGCCGCTGACACCTTCCAGCCCGCCGGTGGCGCCGGTGCCCGAGGAAATCGTGAACGTCGGGGCCGCGCCATTCATCCGGAATACACCGAGCACATTGCCGACACGATCAACCACGGCGATGGTCGCCTTGACGTTTTGCGCCTGCGCCTCGAATACCGCCTGGGCCAATACTTGCTGTACTTCCGACACGGTCAGTGCATTGGGCGTTGCGGACTGGCAATCGCCACCGCATCCTCCACTCCCGCTACCACCGCCGCCGCCACCGCCGCAACCGGCGAGCAACGCATAGATCGCCCACAGCAAGCAGAAGCAAATGGAGCGGCGTGAACTCATGGCGCGTGGCCCTTGATGGGCTGGGCCGCAACCTGTTTCCACGGCGGATGACCCTCTTCGTGGAAGTCATGGCACGACACGCAGGTCGACACTACCTTGTTCGCGGCAGGCACGCTGCCGGTGTGGCATTGGCGACAGGAGGCGATGTCGGGAATCGCAATGTCGTTGCTGGACTTCGATTTCGCGACGCCATCGTGGCAATCGGCGCACTTGAAGGTCCCATGCTTGTCGTGGTCGAAACGCGCATTGGGCATCCAGGTGGACGGCACATGCAGGGGCGCGATGTTCCACACGATGTTGTCCGGCGCCTTGCCGGGGCCGAGCGTCCTGCTGACGTCGTGACAGACGATGCACACGCGCTTTTCGAACAGGTCCTGCGCGATCACGGCGCCTTTGCCATTGGCCCAGTTGAGAGCGCGCTTGCGCTGATCGTCGCTGATCGACCCGCCGCCACCTCCGCCGCCTCCCCCTGGAATGCCGCGGCGAATGTCACCGGTATCAATGACATCGACGGCGACATCCTTCAGCGCAAGACTGGCATAGAACTCCTGCATCGTCGCCATCACGTCCTTCACGTTGCCATGCGGCACCTGTCGCGACGTGACGGCGGGCTCGAATTCCAGCGTGTGGCATTCGAGGCAATGCTGGTTCATATTGACCGGAACGAACGAGCGATCGGACGCATCGAGCACGTGACAACTGTTGCAGCCGAGCGTGACGCGTCCCTTGGGTCCGCGAATGTTCTGCTTCAGGTGTTCATCGTGCGGAAACTTGAGGCGCGAGTTCTCGGTCAGGCGCGCCCTGTCGCTTTGCGCCACGCGCTGCGTTCCTGCCTTGCCCTGCCCGGCCCAGATGGGCAACCGAAACTCCGGATGTGCGGAACCGAAATCGCTGGCATCGGCGACCGTGGTACCCGGCACGCGCCGCTTCAAGTCCTGATGACATTCCGCGCACATGCCGGAGTCGCGGCGCACCAATCCTTCGTCGCCCCGGTGTTCCGCGTGGCAACTGGCACAACGCGTACCGCCGAAGAGATCGGCCTGCAGCGACACCGGCAGCACATGGCCGGCAATTTTCGCGTGGCAGGTGAGGCACGTGCGGTCGCGCACTCGCTGGAAGGGCAGTTCGTGGCAGCGCGCGCACTCGTTGCCGAAACCGGCGTGGCCCGACGCCAGCAGGCCTGGATTCCATGATGCATCCGGCGTAACGGCCAGGTTCGCCGTCGACTCGCGCAACGAAGGCAGCAGCGCGTTGACGACGGGAAGAGCCAGGAACAGCAGCAGGATGAGGGTGGCCAGCACCCATGCCGGACGCCGCTTGGACAGACCGGTCGCGTCGAGCGTCATGCGCGAGCGCGTCCTGATTTCGGCCAGGTCGTCCGGAAGCGGCCGCACGAGTTCGATTGCCAGCGCGGCGTCCACGCCCTCCGGCGTCGTCTCCACTTCGATGCGATAGGGCCCCAGCTCGGCCACGCTGCCCGGCACGACGCGGACTTCCGGATCGGGCCGGCCGTTGACCAGCATCGTCGCGGTACCGACCACGCCCAACCGGATCGCGCCGTCGGAGGCATAGACCGTCGCGTGCTCGAGCGCGACTCGCGGATCGGGCAGGTGGATCGTGCATTGCGCGCCACGCCCGAGCGCAAACGACCCGCCTTCAATCACGCGCGTCACGCGCACGGACTGGCCCTTGCGGTTGCGCGTGACGGTGGTGAGCGCGAGCCGCATGGCTACCAGTAGAAGAACACCGACACGACGTGCGCGATGAGTGCCGCCAGCAACGCGAACGACAACGGAACGTGTATGAACAGCCACAGGTCGAGGCGCGCCTTCAGCGCCACGGCTTTGCGTGCGCGATTGACCAGCGCCTGCTTGCGCGCCATCAGTCCATAAACCTGCTCATTCACGCGTGCTTCCTCGCCACGCAATGATTTGCCGATGGTCTGCAGGCCCGTTACGGCCGCGGTGGTCGGACAGTTTGGATCGCGGCCGCGGAACTGCTGCCGCCACGAGCCGCCGATCCGCGTTTCCTGCGCCGACGCGAGCACCAGTCGATTCACCGTGTCCGGCAGCCCGAGCGCCAACGGCCGCACCGCGCGGTCGAGGTCGGCGATTCCCAGGAGCAGCGACTCGAGCGTGTCGTCGCCGAGTGTGTCGGTGATGCGCGGCGGAAAGCGCAGATACGCGAACACCCCATAGAATCCGGACAGGATCACCGCCACCATCAGCACCCAGGCCAGCGTATGCACGTTCCAGCCGAACTGGAACGCCGCATGCAGCGTGGCCAGGATGAGAAGCGAAGCGCCGAGGTAGACATGCGCGGACAACCAACCCTGCAGCGTTCCCAGCGTCGAGCGATAGCGGCGCTTGCGCATGCCGAACAACAGCAACCACAACACTAACAGCGCGGAAATCGTGCCTAGCGTGTAACCCAGCCACGTGCCGCCATGTGGACCACCGGGCGGGTTGTCCCAGACGTAAGCGCCGATCGCCAATGCAACGGCGAACAGCGCCACCTTGAGATAACGGTACCCGGCAAAGGCGAGCAATGACTGGTGCCGCACGCGACGACTCCTAAGGTGCAGGGCGGACTTGGGACGCCGCCTCCTGGTCGGCTCGTCTTAGTGTATAGGCGAGACTGCGATTTGGACAGCAATCGGCGTCCGTGTGAATCCGTACGCCGGCATCGTGGCTTGGAGGGGTGGTTAGCGGGTGCTATGATGCCCCGCACCTCCGCGCCCCCCCTACGATGCCGCAAATTCGACGCCTGCTGCGCGCAGTTCCCTGTGCCGCCATTTTCATGGCGTCCATTGCAGGAGGCATCGGCACGGCGCAAGCCGCAACGTCCGCCGATGTACAAAAGCTGGTGGAAGGCGGTCGCTCCACGGAGGCCTACGCGCAATGCGCAACGCTGGACATCGAGGCCGAACCCGGCGCTGACCTGTGGTGCGGCATGGCCGCGGTCGACGTGGGGCGTGCCGGCGTCGGCGTGCTGGCGCTTGAACGCTACAACCTGCGCAATCCCGACGACGTGCGTGGCCGGCTCGAACTGGCCCGCGCTTACTTCTACGCGCAGGACGACCTCAACGCGCGGCGCGAGTTCGACGCCATCGCCAAGCTCCAGCTGCCCCCAGCCGTTCGCGCCAGCGTCGAGCGCTACCTGGACGCGCTGCTTGCCCGCGAAGCTCAATACAAGCCGCGCCTGCGCGCCTTCTTTGAATTCGGCGGCGGCTACGACAGCAACGTGAATGCCGGCGTGGCGCAAGCCGATCTCTCGCTTCCGGTGCTGGGACCCGTCACTGTCGCCGATTTCGGCGTCAAGAAGGGCGCAGGTTTCGCGACCCTCGGCGGCGGCGTCCTCTACGATTATCCGGTGGCTCCGGGCTGGGTGTTGCACGGCAGCGCGTGGGGCAACGGCAACTTCTATTCGCGCGAGTCGGAATTCGACTTGGCGAATATCGGTGCCGCCGTTGGCGCCAGCTACTTGAAGGGGGCCGACACCTTTTCCGCCAACTACGCTTACGGCGAAATCCTGCTCGACGGCGACAGCTATCGCGGCGCCAGCGGCTTGGGGCTGGAGTGGCGACGGCAGATCAACGAGCAAGCGCAGGTCTGGGTCGCGCCGCAATATTCATGGATCAGCTACAACGGCGCCAATGACGTGCGCGACGTGGGCCTGGCATCGCTGGCGGTCGGCTATAGGCAATGGTGGCTCACCGGATGGCAGCCGGTGGCCGACCTGCTGGTCTTCGGGGGCGACGAACGCAGCCGCGACAACCGGCCGGACCTGGCGCGCAACCTGGTCGGTGTCACGGCGACCATCAATGTCTCGCCGCTGCCGCAATGGTCGCTGACCGGCGCGCTGTCCTACGTGCGCAGCAACTACGATGGCGCCACGCCGCTGATCGACGTCACGCGCCGCGACAACAACTTCGTCGTCGATGCCGGTGTCGCCTATTTCTTCACGCGCAACTGGAGCGCCAATCTGCAGTACCAGTACATGCGCAACGATTCGAATATCCCGCTCTATGAATACGCGCGCAACGTCATTGCGCTTAAAGTCCGCTACGACTACCGTTAGCCAGACCATGCAGCCCTGCCGATCCTCCCCGCTTTCCACCGTCGCCGCCCTCGCCGCCTTCGTGCTGCTGGCAGTGCTTGCGTCCGACGCGCTGGCGCAGGCCGCGAAGGTGGTGCTGGCCGTCGGCGAAGTCACGCTGGTCCGCGGCGCGGAGCGCAGCCGCCTGGCAGCGGGCGCGCAGGTCAACACCGGCGACACCGTGATCACCGGCGCGCAAAGCAATGCGCAACTGCGCTTTTCCGACAACGCGCTGGTGGCGCTCAAGCCCGACTCGGAATTCCGCATCGAGGCCTTTGCTTTCTCCGGCAACAGCGATGGCACCGAGCGCGCCGTCTTCAGGCTCGTGCGCGGCGGTTTCCGCACGGTCACGGGACAGGTCGGCCAGGTCAACAAGGACACCTACCAGGTGCTGACCACGCAGGCGACGATCGGCATCCGCGGTACGCACTATCAATTGCAGATCTGCGCCGTCGGGCAATGCCGCGACAGCGACGCCGCCCAACCCGCGCGGCCCGGACTCTACGGCGGCGTGTTCGAAGGCCGCGTGAGCGTCAACGCGCGCGGCATCACCGACGAATACGGCGAGCGCGAATACTTCTTCGTCCCCGACGACGAAGCTCCGCAGCGCCTGCTGGCGCCGCCGGTGTTCCTCGCCAATGCGCTGTCCGGTCGTCCCGTCGGCGGAAGTGCCGCGGCCGACATCAACTTCAAGAGCGTCCCGCCGATCGCGATCGACCCGTCGTTGCCGTTGCCGCCCTACGTGTACCAGGCCACGGAGGATCTCAACAACGGACAGCCGTTCGTACCGACCCACTTGACTGCCGCAGTCGGTTCGGACCGCTACACGATCGAACTCGGCTCGACACAGGCAGGCGCGGCCATTGCGGTCGACGCGGCAGGCCGGATGACGTCGTTCGTGAACGCCAACCTCAACGCCAACGTCGGCAGTGCAGCGATTCTCGACACCGGTTCCGACTTGGCCGCGGGCGGCATCAACTGGGGCCGGTGGCAGGGGACCGGCTCGACGATCGTGCAAAAGTTGCCCAACGGCGAGACGGTGACCAACAACGGCGGCAACCTCCACTACATCTACGGTGCCACCGCCACCAACCTGCCGACCTCCGGCCAGGTGTCCTACGTTCCGATTGGCGGCACGCGCCCCACCGACTCCATCACCGGCGCAGTCGGCACGTTGCTTTCAGGCGGCAAGATCAACGTGGACTTCACGGCAGCCAACCTGTCGCTGACCGGCTTGAGCGTCGGGTTCAACAACGCAACCTACACACTGAGCGGAAGCTCGAGCATCCAGAACGGGCTCTTCGCGACGTCGGGCATCGGCGGCACGTTCGCCTGCACGGGCAGCAGTTGCCAGCCATTGATCGCGGGCAATTTCGTCGGCTTCTTCGCCGGTCCCGGCGGCGCGGGTATCGGCCTTGACTACTACTTCAATTACCGCGGTGGCGGCGTCATCGAAGGCGTCAGCGGATACCGTCGCTGCTCGGCCCCGCCCAACTGCTGACGCTCGCGCTTGCTGCGCGCGCTCGGGTAACCTGAGGTCGCCTGAGGCCAACCGAGTTCATCGCGGCACACCCAGGTTCACTTCGTCGAGAACGTCATCGCGCCATCCCAGTCCGGCGCGGGTGGCGCCGCGATGTATTCCGTGCAGCGTACATTGAACACCGCATACAGCCCACACGCGGGATGCGCCTTGGCGAGGCTCGCAAACTCGTCCCGCGCCTGCGTAAATTGACGCGCCCGATAAAGCGCCAGCGCCGCATGCCACCGCGCCACTTCCGCGTCAACGGTGGCAGCCTTGTCGGCCGGCAACGGCTCGAAAATGGCGACGGCCTGTTCCTTGCCCTTGACGCGCACCCAGTCCACTTCGCGCCAGCGGAAGTCCGGCGCCGCGGCCTTCGTGGCCTCGCCGCACAGGATGCCGACGCCGTACATCTTGGTCAGGCCTTCGAGGCGGGCAGAGAGATTCACGGCATCGCCCAGCACCGTGTAGGCCTTGCGAAAGGTCGATCCCATGTCGCCGACGTTCATGGGACCGGTGTTGACGCCGATGCCGATGGCCAGCGGCGGCCACCCGCGTTTAACGAATCCCGCCGATAAGTTCACCATCGCCTTCTGCATGCCGAGCGCTGTCGCCACCGCGTCGATCGGATGGCGCGGATTGGGCAGCGGCGCGCCCCAGAACGCCATGATGGCGTCGCCGATGTACTTGTCGATCGTGCCGTGGTTGTCGTGGATGACCGCCGTCATCGGGGTAAGGTAGGCATTCATCAGCGCCGACAGTTCGCGTGGCGGCAGCCGCTCCGACACCGTCGTGAAATTGCGGACATCCGAGAAGAGAACCGTGAGTTCGCGGCTCTCGCCTTCCATGGAGAAACGTTCGCCGGTCTCGCGCATCTGCGCGACACGTTCCCGCGGAACGTATTCGCCGAACATTTCCGACAGGCTGCGAATGGCGCGCGACTCGCGCAGGAACCCGTTGGCCAGGTTCCACAGCAACAGCGACAGCAGCATCAGCAGCGTCGCGGCCAGCGGGACCACCGACTGGGTGCGATACCAGAAGCCCATGTTCACCGCGACGACGCACAGCGCCACGGCGACAATGCCGAGCACGCTCAGGACCGGACGCCGCCAAGGCACGGCGAAGACGACGACCAGCCCGGCCACGAGCATCAGCAACTGTTCGACGTTCGTCGTGCCCGCGGGAACCGAACGCATGTCGCCGTTGAGAATCCCGGCCAGCAGATTGGCGTGGATCTCCACCCCTGGAAAATCGGGCGCCTCCGGCGTCGAGCGCACATCCTGCAAACCCTTCGACGTCGTGCCGACCAGCACGATCGCACCGGTGAACTTGTCCGCGGGAACCTCCCCCGCCATCACCGCCGCAGCGGAGTAGTACGCAAAGGTCTTCTGCCTGCCACGATACGGAACGAGCGCCGTCCCGTCGCGGGCCACGGGGACCTTGAGTCCGCCCAGGTCGAGCGAGTCGAGGTCGCCATTCGAATCGAACAACGGCTTGATGGCCTTGGCTTCGACGACGACCTGCGCGAGCGCCAGGGAAAGCGCAGGGTAATAGCCATTGGCGTAGCGCTTGAGCATCGGCACGCGCCGCACCACGCCGTCGGAATCGTAGACGGGATCGATGTGTCCGGCCGACGTCGCAGCGCGTTGGAGCTCGGCCTGGTTCGCCGTGTAGCCGATTTCCGGCACGATGGGAATCACGTGCGAGCCCAAGTCCGCTTCCAGGAACGACGGCGCCGGCAATACGCCCGCAGCCTGCTTCTGCACGGTGAAAGTGAATGCGAGTATCGCGGGACGCCCGCGCATGGCCTCGGCCAGGCGGGCATCGTAGTCCAACTTGCGCCGCAACCCGGATATCGCCGGCAGGTAGCCGGGAACGTTGGCCAGGTCCGTCTGCGCCAATTGTTCCAGGACCGCAAAGCCGCCCGACGTGTCGCGTTCGGCGAACAGGACGTCGAAGCCGATCGCGCGCGCCTGGTGCCGGCCCAGCACCTGCTCCACCAGCAACGCGACGCGATCGCGCGACCACGGGAAGCGACCTTCGCGCAGCAGGCTCGCCTCGTCGATGTCCACGATGACCACCTGCGGGTCGCCGGTTCCGGGCTGCGTGGCCAGCAGTCGCGCGTCGTAGGCAATGGCTTCCAGCTTGGCAAAGAACGGCAGCCGTTCCTCACCCACCTGGACGACCAGCAGGAACAGCGCGACGATCGCAAGCCCGACCAGCCAGCGCGGCGCGCCAGCCCATCGTTGCAGCAGGCCCGGCAGCATTGGGTTCATCGTTTTGGTCACAGCTTTGGGCGTAGCCCCCTCCGCTATAATAACCCGTGAAATTGATGCCTCCGCCGGCGCTGCCGGCCCCACGGAAACGCGGACTGCCGATGCTCCCGCCACGCGTCCGAAGGCTCCATGCTCGAAGCCATTGACCTGGCCGCGCGACGCGGGTCGGCGCATTTGTTTTCGCGGCTTGACCTGCGCGTCGAACCGGAATGTGCGCTGATCGTTACCGGAGCCAACGGCACGGGCAAGACCACGCTGCTGCGGATCCTGGCCGGATTGAGCCTGCCCGCCGCGGGACGCGTACGCTGGCGCGGCGACGACACGGCGCCGTTCGCGGAAGCCCTTCGCCGGGATGCCCTTTTCTGCGGCCACCTGACGGCGCTCAAGGATGACCTGACGACGCGGGAAAATCTTTCCGCACTGGTCGCGCTGGCCGGTGAACCCGTAGTGGCAGAAGAAGTCAGCGCTGCGCTTGCCGACGTTTGTCTGCGTGCCCAGTCCTCTCTTCCGGTGCGCGCCTTGTCGCAGGGACAGCGGCGGCGCGTGGGGCTGGCGCGACTGACGCTCACGCAGCGGCCGCTGTGGTTGCTCGACGAGCCTGCGACCGCGCTGGATGCCGACGGCCTCGCATTGTTGACGCGTTTGCTCGCCGGACATCTCGGCCGCGGCGGTAGCGCCGTCGTGGCTACCCACCAACCGCTCGATCTCCCCGCCGCGAATGTCCGCCGCCTGGCGTTGTCATGAATTCGCCTGCCGCATCGACCACGCTCGCGCGTTCGGCATCACCCGCAGAGGCCGGCGCCTGGCCGGGCATGCGCTGGGCATTGCGCCGCGATCTCAAACTCGCGCTGCGTTCGCGCTCGGAACTGGGCGTGCAGCTGCTCTTCTACGTAATCGTGGTGTCGCTGTTTCCACTCGCCAGTTCGCCGGACAGGAACCTGCTGATGGCGATGGGTCCCGGTGTCCTGTGGGTCGCCGCATTGCTGGCGTCACTGCTATCGCTGCCGCGGCTCTTCGCGTCGGATTACGCCGACGGGGTCCTGGAGCAGATCGCGCTGTCGCCGTATCCGTTGCCCGCGCTGGTGTCCGGTAAAATAGCGGCGCACTGGCTGACCACCGGCTTGCCGGTCGTGCTTCTTGCGCCGCTGCTCGGGCTGCAATACGCGTTGGATGGCGAGGCGTTGACTGTCCTGACCTTTGCGTTGCTGCTCGGCACGCCGATCCTGTCGCTGCTTGGCGCCATCGGCGCCGCGCTGACGCTGGGGCTGCGTGGCGGCGGCAGCCTGTTGGCACTGTTGGTGTTGCCGCTTTGCGTGCCGGTGCTGATCTTCGGCGCAGGCGCAGTCGCGGCGGTGCAAGCGGGGCTCGGTGCCACCGGCAACCTGCAATTGCTTGGCGCGGGACTATTGGTTGCGATTGTCGGCGCGCCGCTCGCTGCATCGGCGGCGATCCGCATCGCCCTCGACTGACCCACCATTTCAACTGATGAACTACTTCCGCTACTCCTCCCCTGCCGCGTTCTATCCGCTCGCGGGCACACTCGCGCGCGTATTCGGCTGGATCGCTGTGCTGTTGGCCATTGCCGGACTCTGGATCGGCTTTGCCATTGCGCCGACCGATTTCCAGCAAGGCGACGCCTACCGCATCATCTTCATTCATGTGCCGGCGGCGTGGATGTCGATGTTCATCTACCTGGTGATGGCGTTCTGGAGCGCGCTGTCGCTCGGCCTCAATGCGCGACTGTCGGCGATGATGGCGCAGGCACTGGCACCTACCGGCGCGCTGATGACATTCATCGCGTTGTGGACGGGCGCCTTCTGGGGCCGACCCACGTGGGGCACCTACTGGGCATGGGACGCGCGGATGACGTCCGAACTGATCCTGCTCTTCCTCTACTTCGGCGTCATCGCACTGCGCAACGCCATCGACGACGACCGCCGCGCGGACCGCGCGTGCGCGGTGCTGACGCTCGTGGGCGCGGTCAACGTCCCGATCATCTATTTCTCGGTGCAGTGGTGGAACACTTTGCACCAGGGGTCGACCATCAGCTTGGTTGCCGCGCCCAGGATGGCCACCATCATGCTCACCGGCATGCTGGTCATGACGTTCGCCGCGTGGTTCTACGCGATCGCCGTCGCGCTGGTCCGCGTGCGCTGCATCATTCTCGAACGGGAACAGGGCGCGGCATGGACAAGTCAACTGACCGAACCAGGAAAGTCATGAGCGAATTTCTCACGATGGGTGGTTATGGTTTCTATGTCTGGGGCGCCTACGGCGTCACGGTACTCGTGATCATGATTGAACTCGTCGCGCTGCGCGCGCGACGCCGGGCGGCCGAGTCCGCACATGCGAAGGCATCGGCGCGATGAAGCCGCGCCACCGCCGTTTTGCGTGGATCGCCGCGGGCGTTGCCGTCCTGGGCCTCGCCGTTGGCCTGGTACTGAACGCGTTCCAGTCCAATCTCGTATTCTTTTTCACGCCGTCGCAGGTCGTCGCCAGGGAAGCTCCGCTAGGTCGGCCATTTCGCATCGGCGGGCTGGTCGAGGCAGGAACCCTGGTGCGCGTGGCCAACTCGCTCGACGTCAAGTTCACCGTGACCG
>JANMCH010000125.1:0-20882 GCA_031361045.1 Betaproteobacteria bacterium
CGGCCGCCAAACTTCGCGGCCTGGTCGAGGCGGGCGGCGATGCCATCGTCGGACCCTTCGATGGCGAGGAATCGATTACGTTGCTGGCCGACTTGGACGCCGGCGCGACGGGTACGATGCCCAGCGCACTGCTGCCAGACCTCATCAAGCCCGTGCTGGAACACCATCGCGCAGGCAGACGCAAGGAGGCGGCTGCCGCCTACGCGCGCATCCTTCCGCTCATCAATTTCGAAAACCGGCAATGCGGTCTGCGCGCGACCAAGACGGTGATGGCCGAGGGTGGCGTCATCAAGAGCGACGCCGTGCGCCATCCACTCGAAGCGCTGCATCCGGCAACGCGCGCCGGATTGCTCGAACTGGCCGCCGAAGTGAAGCCGCTTGCCTTGCGTTGGGGAAAGTAAAAGTCCATGAAATACCGCACGCTGCCCAGTACGCAACTGAGCGTCTCCGAAGTGTGCCTGGGCACGATGACCTGGGGCGAGCAGAATTCGGAAAGCGAAGGCCACGCGCAGCTCGATTACGCCATGGCGCAAGGCGTGAACTTCATCGATACGGCGGAGATGTATCCGGTACCGCCCAACGGCACGACGCAGGGACGCACGGAGACCATCCTCGGTACCTGGCTTGGCGCAAGACCGCGCGGCAACCTGGTCGTTGCGTCCAAGGTCGCGGGGCCCGGACGGCGCGACTGGATCCGTGGCGGACGCACGGACCTGACCCGAGACGTCATCGCCGAGGCCGTCGACACCAGCCTTGCGCGCCTGCAAATCGACTACATCGACATCTTCCAGATCCACTGGCCGCAGCGCAACGTGCCGATGTTCGGCGCCATGGAGTTCGATCCGGCGAAGGAAAAGGACGGGCCGTCGATCCGCGAACAGGTCGAGGGCATGGCTGCGATGATCAAGGCGGGCAAGATCCGCCACTATGGTTTGTCGAACGAAACGTCGTGGGGCGTATGCGAGTTCCAGCGTTGCGCCAGGGAACTGGGCGTACCCGGTCCGGTGACGATCCAGAACAGCTACAGCCTGGTGTCGCGCGGCGTCGACAACGACCTCGCTGAAGTGCTGTTCCGCGAGCAGATGTCGCTGCTTGCCTACAGCCCGCTTGCCGCAGGCATGCTGTCCGGCAAATACATGGGTGGCGCCAAGCCGGAAAATTCCCGCTTCACGCTGTTCGACGGCATCGGTCTGCGCTTTCGCAAGCCGATCGTGCACGAAGCGGTCGATGCCTACGCGGCGCTGGCCAAGCGGCGCGGCCTGTCGCTGGTGCAACTTGCGCTGGGCTATGTGAGGAGCCGCTGGTTCCTGGGCGCGTCGATCGTCGGCGCGACAACCCTGTCGCAGCTCACGGAAGACATCGCCGCTGCGCAGTTCGAGCTCGACGGCGAAACGCTGGCGGACATCGCGGCCATCCAGATCCGCTTTCCCAACCCGGCCGGTTAGGTCAAATCAGCCGGGCTGATTCGGAAGGGTGAAGGCGAAGGTCGATCCTTTGCCCGGCGTGCTTTCCAGCGACATGCGGCCCCCGTGCAGTTCGACGAAGCGCTTGGCCAGTGCCAGCCCCAGGCCGGTGCCTTCCTGCTTCGTGCTGCCGGGGAGTCCCACCTGGCGAAACTCCTCGAACACTGCGTCCTGATCCTCCTTGGCGATACCGATGCCGGTGTCGCTGACCGCCACTTCGAGTGTTCCGTCGGTCATACGGGCGCGCACGTCGACCCGGCCGCCTTCAGCGGTGAACTTGACCGCATTGGTCAGCAGGTTGAGCAGGATCTGCTTGAACTTGCGCTCGTCGGCGCGAATGGTGCCGAGTTGTGGATCGGCGTCCACGCTCAGCGCAATCGAATGGCGCAGCGCGCGTTCGCGCAGCAGTGTCATCGCGTTGGAAAGCGCCGCGCCGACGTCGAACTCGGTGACCTCGAGTTCCATCCGACCGGCCTCGATCTTGGACAAGTCGAGAATGTCGTTGATCAGCGAGAGCAGATGCTGGCCCGAGGAGTGGATGTCATTCAGGTAGTCGGCCTGCTTGTCGTTCAACTCGCCGAACATGCGCTCGATCAGCGCCTCGGAGAACCCGATGATCGCATTCAGCGGCGTGCGCAATTCGTGCGACATGTTGGCCAGGAACTCCGACTTGTTGCGATTGGCCGCTTCGCGCTGGCGGTGGAATTCCCCCAGCTCCTTGCTCATGCGATTGAGGTTGGCCGCCAGCGCGCCCAGTTCGTCGCGATTGTGCACGTCGACCTGCTTCGTGAAGTCGCCGGCGGCGATCTCGCCGAAGCGGGCATCCATCTGGCGAACAGGGGCGATCAGCGACATCGAAATCGCGTAACCCAGCGCCAGCGCGAGCGCAATGCTGCCGACGGCAAGGCCGATCAGCAGCCGCCGGGCGCGCACGTACGACTCGCGTACCTCGTCCGTGCGCGCGACCATGCTGGCCTCGGCCTTGTTGACGAGCTCGTTGGTCAGGCGCTCGAGGCGCTCGGCGAGCGGGCCGGCACGACCGATCTGTATTTCCCGGCCTTCGCCGACCTTGCCTGCGCGAATCAAGTCGACGACCTCCGTGACGACGGCGATGAAGGTCAGGTAATCCTTGCTCACGCGGTCGAAGATCTCGACTTCGCCTTGCGCGACAAATTGCAGTCGGTCGAGGTCGTAGCCAAACTGGTTGAGCTGGCGCAGTGTCGCGTCCAGTGTCCTTTCGTCAGGCACGAGCAGCGCCGACGCGACGCTGTACAGTTGCGAAGTGGTGTTCTGCTGGATTTGCCGATACACGGCGATCTTGCGCTCCAGTTTCATCAGATCCTCGGTGCGTTGATTGACCGCGCCGAGCTCGACCAGCCCCACACCTCCGACGACGACCAGCAGTGTCACCATGGTCAGGAACGCGACCAGAAGCTTCGTGTAAATGGAAAATGGCAGGCCCGCGACGGTATTCGGGAGCCAGGCGAGCGGGTGCAGTTTCATTCGCGCATCAGCGATTGCAGGTCGCGCAGCATTTCCTCGGGCGCGAAGCGGTAGCCAAGGTATTGGACGCGCAGCATGCCCTGCCGGTCGACCAGCGAGGTCAGGAACAGGTGATCGACGTCGCCCCGCCTTGCGCGCTTTGAATACGCGCCGTACCGCCGAACGACCTCGTCGATCTCGGTGCCGCTGCCGGTCAGAAAGCTCCAGCCGGCGAGGTTGGCGTCGAACTGCTTCGCATACGCCTTGAGCACGGCAGGCGTGTCGACTTCGGGTTCGACGGTGACCGAGACAAAGCGAACTCGCGGACCGAAGTCGGCGCCAAGCCGCCGCTGCAGCATGGCCATCTTCGCCGTCAGCATCGGGCAGGTGTCCTTGCACGTCGTGTAGATGAACGTAAAGGCAAACACCTTGCCGCGCAGATCGGCGAGCGCCAGTCGTTCTCCCGACTGTGTAGTCAGTGCGAAATCGGGCGCCGGGCCGACCACCGGCAAGCGCTCGTTGGCCTTGGACGGGTGCGCCGCAGCAGGCGCGACGCACGCGCCCGCCAACGCGAGCAGCAGGGAGCGCCTGTCGAGGCCTTTGCGGTTCACGTTTTCAATGCCTCGACGTCAACCGCACGCGAACTCTTGCGGGCGCGCGCCGGCGCTCACGATTTCATCTCCTTCTTGAGCTCGTCCAGGATGCGCCAGTCGGTGCCCTGCGCGATGATCTTCTGCGGCGCATTCTTGACCATGTCCGCTTCCCGCAGTCGCAGCGAGTAGAAGCGCAGCGTTTCCTCGGGGTTGTAGTCGCGCCACTTGCCGTAGGGCAGTTCGCGCAGCGCCTGCCGGACATAGTTGCGATCGACGTCGTAGCCTTGGGCCATAAACGCGCTGGCGCCGATTTCAGGATCCGTGGCGCACAATTCGCTCCCCTTGAGGATCGCCCGGACGGCGCGCCGCGCAGCAACGGGATGCCGGGCCGCCCATTCGCGGTTGGCCGCGATCATGCAACAGAAATACTGCGACCACGGCCGGTCGACCGCACTGTTGAGCAGAAGCTGGCCGACTTTTTTCCCACGCAGTTCCTGTGCGTCCGGCGGGAAGGCGAGAAAGGCGTCGATTCCGCCGTCAGCGAACAGGCGCCGGCTTTCGGCCGGGGCATTGTCGAGCCAGCGGATGTCCCGGTTTGGATCAATGCCTACCGAGGTGGCGATGCTGGCGAGGAAGATGTGCTGCGCCGTGCCGCGGCCCAGCGTCGAGACAGTCTTGCCCTTGAGATCCTTGATCGACCCAACGCCCTTGTTGCCGAACAATTCGAAACAGCCCGCGTGGACGCCGGCGAGGACGACGATCGGCGTCCCCATGTCGACGGCGACCACAAGTGGCGCCGCGAAATTCATGCCTATGTCGACCTCGCCGACTCCCATCTTCTGCGCACCCGGCACCCCGCCGACCTGTGCGACATACTCGATTTGGCTGAATCCCTCCGCACGCAGCAGTTCTTCGGCGACGTACTGCGGAGCAAGGCAGGCTGTGGGGACCTTGGGCAGCCGGATGCGCGTCGTCTCCGGCGGCGGCAGAAGGCTGGCCGCACGGCCAAACGGTGCGGTCAAACCTGCCGGGCCCGCGACGGCAAGCGCCTGCATCAACAATCGACGGCGCTCATTCATTGGGGCGCTCCCTTCACGCACCGGGTTGCACTCAACTCTTCAATTCCTTGCGCAGGCGGTCGACGATCCGCCAATCGCTGCCGCCGGCGATGATCGATTGCGGCGAACTCTTGACCATTGCCGCCTCGCGCAGGCGCAACGCGTAGAAGCGCAACGTCTCCTCCGGGTTGAAGTCGCGCCACTTGCCGTAGGGCAGTTCGCGCAGCGCCTGCCGGACGAATTCCGGATTGAACTTGAAGCCTTGGGCGAGAAAGGCCTTCGCGGCGAGTTCCGGATCCGTCGCGCACAGTTCGCTCGCCTTGAGTATCGCCCGCACGGCACGTCGCGCGGCGACCGGATGCCGCGCCGCCCACGCGCGATTGGCGTAGATCATGCAGCAGAAGTATTGGGACCAGGGCCGGTCGACGGCGCTGTTGAGCAGCAACCGGCCCACTTTCTTCGCGCGCAGTTCCTGCGGGTCGGGCGGGAACCCGAGATAGGCATCGACGGTACCTTCGGCGAAGAGTTGCTTGCCATCGGATTGCGTGTATTCGACCCAGCGGATGTCCCGGTTCGGGTCGATGCCCACCGAGGTCGCGATACTGGCGAGGAAAATGTGTTGCGCCGAATTGCGGGCCAGGATCGCGACGGTCTTGCCCTTGAGGTCCTTGATCGTGCGCACACTCTCATTGGCGAACAGTTCGAAGCAGCCCACATGCACGCCAGAGAGCACCACGATGGGCGCGCCCATGTCGATCGCGACCACGAGCGGAGCGGCGAAGTTCATGCCGATGTCGACCTCGCCCGCGCCCATCCGCTGTGCGCCCGGCGTGCCGCTGAACTGCATGCCCTCACCGATGTACTCGATGTGATCGAACCCCTCGCCGCGCAGCAGCGCTTCCGCGAGGTACTGCGGCGCGACGCAGGCCGAGGGAACCTTGGGAATCCGGATGCGTGTCGTCTCCGGGGGCGGCTCGGCGGCCTCGGCACGCGTGCCGGTCAGTCCAATACCGAGGCTGAGTGCCGAAAGGCCTTTCAGCATTTCGCGTCTGTATCGGTTCACGTGCAGTCCCTTTCAGTGAGAGGGTGCCGGCCTGACCGCAAGAGGATATACCCGAACAACGCGGCTTGGGCCACTATGGCGAAATTCCGCCCCTCCGGTGGGCCCATTCCCTTGGTGAGCGCCTGAAAAATGACTGTGCCGTCCCATTCTCCCGCAGAAGTTGAGGCGGCGCAGTTCTCCCGCGCCGACCATCTGGTGATCGCCGCCTGCGCGATTTCGATGCTGATCGTGCAGATGGACTGGTTTGCGCTGAACCTCGCCATTCCAGCCATCGCGCGCGATTTCAACGTTGCGGCGACCGACCTGCAGTGGATCGTCAGCGGCTACATGATCTCGATCGGCGCGCTGATGGTCACCGCGGGACGCCTGGCTGACATCTTCGGTCGTCGCCGGATCATCGTCATCGGGCTCATCGTGTTCGGTGTGATGTCGGCCATCTGCGGCACGGCCCCTGACGAGAATTGGCTGATCACCGCGCGCGTGGTGCATGGCATCGGTGCGGCGCTGATCTTTCCGGTGTCGATCGCCGTCGTGTCGAGCACGTTCACAGGCGCCCGGCAGAGTCGCGCGATAGGCATCGTGCTGGGGTTCGCCGCGATCGGCACGGCGTTGGGGCCGTTCGTCGGCGGCGCGTTCTCGCAGTTCTGGAGTTGGCGCGGCGTGTTCTTCATCAACATACCGTTCTGCATCGCGGCGGTCGTGCTGATGCTCCGCCATGTGCAGGAAACGCGCGACGATGCGGCCGAACGCCATATCGACGTGCCCGGCATGGTCGCCGTCACGGCGGGGCTGGTGTGCATCAGCATCGCCTTCGACCGCGGCGAGGCCTGGGGATGGCTGTCGGCGGCAACATTGGGCACGTCGATGGCAGGCGTTGTGCTGCTGCTGATTTTTGTCGCCATCGAATCGCGAGTGCGTACGCCGCTGGTCGACTTGAAACTCTTTCGCAATCGCGCGTTCGACGCAGTGGTGATCGCCGGATCGCTGTCCAATGTCGTGTTCTGCCTGGTCGCGGTGTTCTCGGCGCTCTACCTGCAACAGGCGCGCGGCCTTTCGCCCTTTGCGTCCGGCGTCGTGTTCCTGGCGCTGTCGGCGGGGTCCGGATCCGCCAGCTTTTTCTCGGGCCGACTCGCGGAGCGCTATCCCGCCGATCGGCTGATGGCCATCGGCATGCTCATCAGCGCCGCCGGCATCGTGGCGTTGACCAACGTCGTCTCGCTGTGGCTCTACATGCCGCTGTTCCTGGTGACGGGCGTCGGCCTGGGACTGGGCTGGGCGCTGGCCAATGTCGCGACACAGGCCGTCGTTGCGCCATCGGAAGCGGGCGCGGCCTCCGGCGTCACGCTGACGTGCCTCGTGATGCTGGGCGCCGTCAGCGTGGCCATTGCCGCGGCCATGGTCGAATTGCTGAGCGGGTCGGTTGCCGGCGCGGCGGGGGACGCGGGCGCGATCAACACCGTGCTGCGCGCGGGCGCCGTGCTGGCGTTCGCCGGCGCGATCGCGTTGCTGGCCTTCGGCCGGAAGCGCGCTGCCGAATCCTGACGAAGCCGATGCCTAGTTGACGTCTTCCGGCAGCAGGTCCGGCCCGACGACCTTGTCGCCGGTCAGGATGTTGCGTCCGGGTATGCCCAGGCCCGTGGGCATGCACATGAACGAGGTGAGGGCCGGGGTGTGCGTGACCGTGGCGTGATACCACGCGACGATGTCCTGGTTATTCAGTGATTCGCCATTGAGGAACTGGTCGAGGTTGGCGATGGAACCCGCGCCGGAAGTGATGTTGACGCCGTCATCGATTTCCGCCAGCAAGTTGGTCACGCCCGACTTGTATTGCAATAGCCACATGTCGCCGGTCGAGAATGCGTCGGCCATGCCGTCGTTGGCGCCGGCAACGAGCGTGTAGCTTTTCTTGCCGCCACGGAAACGGTAGTAATTGCTGGTGCCGAGCACGCGCGATACTTTCTTCTCGGTGGCCACGCGATACGCCGGAAGATCGGACGTGTCCGTCGCGCCCACCGGAATTTCGTAGACCTGGTTGCTCGGGCCGTCGATGTCGATGTCGAGGCGGAAGTAAACGTGATGGTAATGCTCCAGGCAGGTGCAACTGTTGACGGTGGTGCCAAAGCCGAAGCGAGGGCGAATGGCGCCGTTGCTGTCGAAGCGCCATTCGTGGACGTAGCGGTACCAGCCGGCTTCCATCTCGGTAACGAGCACGACCTCGCTGCCCTCGCGATAGACGGCAACGCCCTTGAAGTTGCCGGTATCGGTGCCGTTCTCGAGCGCGGTGGTGGCGGGTGTGTTGCCGTTGTCGAGGATTCCCGGCGCGAGGAGGGTGGCCCCGGGCGTTGTCGCGAACTGGCCTTCCTGGTACTGCCAGTCGCGATACGGCCCGCAGAGGTTGTTGAGATATTTCACATTCAGGATCGGCACGTGGCCGCGCTTGAGCACCGACATGCCCTTGTACTTGACGTCGCGAACCTCGATGCCGGATGCGCGCGTGCCCGACGAGGCGGAGGGCCGGATCACCAGCATTTCCCAGAGCGTGGTGCTGCCGCTGGTCACGGTCAGCTGATACTGGCCGGCGGTGCCGCGCGACGTCGTCGTTTGACCGGCGTTGGGCGAGCCGCAGTTGGGCTGCGCATTCACCGTCGCGCCAAATGGTGCGTGATCGGCGTAATGCGTGACCGACTTCCCGGCCAAATCGGCGCCGACAATCTCGTGCCGGGCGCGGTCCACGCCGGCCGCGGGACTCAAGCCCACATTGATCACGCGCTGCGTGGCCGGGTTGCCGCTGGCGTCGCGGTCCTGCACCGGTGGCATCGGGCGGTAGATCGTAAGACTGCCGGACGCGATGTCGGGACCGAGCGTCGCATCGGCGGAGATTATCGCCACGGCCTGCGCGAATTCCTCGTCACTGGGATCGGGTTGCCAATCCGGAACGGCCTTGGCGGTGATGGTCGCGCGATTGGCGACAACGCCTTCCGCCACGACTGCGCGCTGTTTCGTGTAGTCGTAGAACACCGCGCGAAAACGCGACGGCGGCACGGCGGCACCGGACTTCTTGATGTCCGGTTCGATCATCTCGGTGTACAGGCGCCGGAAATTGGATCCCTTGAGCAACGCCTGTACGGCGGGTTGCCCGGGCAGCGATGCATCGAGCGCATCCACATCGTCCTGTGTCGGCCCGAAAGGCACGACGCTTAGCTTGAAGTCGCTGGCGGATTCCAAGCTGAGGGCCGGCATTGCCAACGCGATGAGGACGGCGAACAGGGCAACGCGACAAATCGAATGGGTGGGCATCCGAAATGATGCCACGGATTCACGACTTCGGCTTTTTGCCCGCGTCGATATCCATGTATTTCCACGTGAAACCGAACTGCGACGGGTAGTAGCCCAGCAGCCAAGGCTGCACAAAGACGTTGCCGATGGGGTAGACCTGCAGCGTCAGCGGCACGAAAGCGTTGACGATGGTCGACATCTTGCGCGCCAGGCTCATGCGCTCCGCCGTGTCGGGCGTGCGCAGGAAGCGCTCGTAGGCGTTGTCGTAGTCCGCATTGTGAAAGCGCGCGCGATTGGTGCTGTCCGGTGACTTGCTCCACAGCGTGGCCAGGGTATCAAAGCCCGACGGGTCGCCTGCGCGAAAACCCAGGTTGAACATCATCAGCTGACCGGCCTGGCTCTGCTTCAGCAAATCGGCAAACGGCTTGTTGTTGACCGTCATCCTGAGTCCGATCGCGGCCATGCTCTTGATCCACAGTGCGTCCGCTTCGCGTGAGTCGCTGTCCGGCGTCGAGCTCTGTACCAGGACGAGCGGCCTGCCGTCGGGTGTTTCTCGAAAGCCACCGGCATCTCGGGCTTTGTAGCCGAAGCGGTCGAGCAGCGCGCGTGCGGCTGCCGGATCGTAGATGGACTTCTGCGGCAGCGACAAATCGTGCCCCGAAACGCCGGGCGGCAGGATCTGGTTGGCCGGCGTGGCCTGGCCGCCGTAGAAAACCTTGATGAATTCGGGCGTATTGAAGCCCATCGCAATCGCGCGTCGAAGGGCGATGCGTTCCGGAGTGTCGCCACCGATCAGCGCGTCTTCCTGGTTGAAATAGGTGTAGATGAGCGCGGGAAGGGCGTAGCGAATATGCCGGACGCCGCGCTGCGCGTATTCGGGCCTGAGCTTTTCGTTTGCGACCAGTCGGCCGAGGATGTTGCCGGTCAGTGCGATGTAATCCAGATTGCCTTGATCGAAGGCCAGCAGCTCGGGTACCTGTTCCTCGATGATGGAGATATCGATACGCGACAGCGCCGGCAGCCTGCGGCCCTTCATCGAGCGCACCAGCGCAGTGTGCTTCGGATCGTCGCTGTCGGGGAATGCGATGGGCCGGTAGGCCGGATTGGCGTCCAGCACCACGCGCGATCCCCGGCGCCAGTCGCCCAGGCGGAACGGGCCGGTGCCGACGGGTCTCATCATGATGTCGTTACCGGCGGCTTCGACGACTTCCCGGGCAATCGCAAAACTGCCGCGTGCGCACAGGCGATCGAGCAACGTGTAGTCGACGTCGGTGAGGCGGATCTGCAGCGTGTGGGCGTCGACGGCGCGCAGCCCTTCCATCGGTGCGTCGTAGTCGAGCTTGCCCGTTTTCTTCCCGGCATCGACGACGGCGCGCGCGCCGAGGATCAGCGACGTCAATGCAGGATCGCCGCCGATGCGAAGGTTAGGGTCGAGCGAGCGCTTGATCGCAAAGACGTAGTCCGCCGCCTGCAGTTCCCTCGGCTTGCCGTTGAATGCCGGATCGTCGGTGAAGCGGATGCCCGTCTGCAACCGGATCGTCCATGTGCGCCCGCCATCGGTGATCGTCGGCATCGCGGCGGCGGTGTTCGGGATGACCCTGGCAGGCGAGGCAAGGTAGTCGTACTGGTACAGGCCTTCGAAGATCACATTGACGATGCGGGCCGAATACAGGTCCGAAATCTGCTGCGGATCGAGGCCGGTGATGTCGGGCAGCGCGATGCGCAGGACCTTGGCGGGTTCCGCGGCCGGCAGCGGCAGCGCGGTTGCCGCAAACAGCAGCGCGCAGAGCCAGCGGATGCATGACGAACTTGCTTTCAAGACGTGACCTTTCGGCGGGACTGGCGCGGACTGCTAAGCTTACTCCTCGCTATCGAGGCCCATGCGCAGGATGCACATGAACTATCCCGCCACCACCAAGGGCAGCGCCCTCGACGACTACCACGGCCAGACCGTCGCCGATCCGTATCGATGGCTGGAGGACCTGGGTTCGGCGGACACCAGGGCATGGATTGCCGCGCAGAATGCGTTCACCGAAAGTGCGCTGGCCAAGCTGTCGCAGCGTGCGGCGCTGGTGCGGCGCTTGACGCAACTCTGGAACTATCTGCGCACGGGTCTGCCGCTGGAGGAGGCCGGCCAGCTTTTCTATCGGCGCAACGAAGGCCTGCAAAAGCAGGCGCCGCTCTATGTTCGCGCGTCGGCCACTGCACCTGCGAAATTGCTCCTCGATCCCAACACGCTGTCGGCGGATGGCAGCATCTCGCTCGCGGATTGGCGCCCGTCACCCGATGGCCGCTACCTGGCCTATGCCTTGTCCGAGGGTGGCGCCGATTGGGCGGAGGTCCATGTGCGCGACCTCGCGACCGGCATCGACCTGCCGGACATCGTGCGCTGGTTCCGCTTTTCCAACCTGTCGTGGACCAAGGACGGCAAGGGCTTCTTCTATTCCCGCTTCCCCGAGCCACCGCCGGGCAAGGTACTCGAAGCGGAACTGCGCGACCAGCATGTCTGCTATCACCGGCTCGGCACGACGCAGGAGCAGGATCCAGTCGTGTATCGGCGCCACGAATTGCCACACTATTTCGTCGGTGCTGCGGTGACGGAAGACGGCCGCTACCTGATCGTCACGCTCGGCAACGGCACCGATCCTAAGAACCGGCTCTGGTACGCCGACCTGGGCGACCCGATGCAGCCGGATATCTCTGCGCTCATCGTCGCGATCGTCGACGAGGACATCGCTGAGTTGACGGTGCTGGGCAATGACGGGCCGGTGCTGCTGGTGCGCACCGATCTCGACGCACCAAAGCGCCGGGTCGTGGCCATCGATCCGCAGTTGGCAGATGGGCGCGCGGGCTGGAAGTCCATCGTGCCGGAACGAGCCGATGCGCTGGAGAGCGCCACCGTGGCCGGCGGCAGGTTGTTCTGCCAATACCTGGTCGATGTGAAGAGCGAGGTGCGGATATTTTCACTCGCGGGCGCTGACGAAGGCACGCTCGACCTGCCGGGCATGGTGACCGTCAACGGCATGAGCGGCTCGCTTGACGGCGACGCGTTGTACTACGGCGTGAGCGCGCCGCTGGTCTCATCCGCCGTCTATCGCTTCGACATCGCCGCCCGCGTATCGACGATGTTTGGGGAAGGGCAAGCCGACTTCGATCCGTTACTTTACGAAACGCGGCAGGTCTTCTATGCGTCGAAGGACGGCACGCGCGTGCCGATGTTCATCACCGCGAAAAAGGGCCTGGTGCGCGATGGCTCACACCCGGTGTGGCTGTATGCGTACGGAGGATTCGCCATCAGCAAGCCGCCGGTCTACCGCACCGAATTGCCGGCCTGGCTGGAAATGGGCGGAATCTACGCGCAGCCCAGCTTGCGTGGCGGCGGCGAATACGGCGAGGAGTGGCATCGCGCGGGCATGTTCGAGCGCAAGCAGAATGTGTTCGACGATTTTCTTGCGGCCGCGCAGTACCTGATCGACGAAAAGTACACGACGCCCGCGAAGCTCGTGATCGAAGGCCGGTCGAATGGCGGGCTGCTGGTGGGGGCGGTGATGACGCAGCGTCCCGATCTCTTTGCCGTTGCGTTGCCGGAAGTCGGCGTGCTGGACATGCTGCGCTTCGACCAGTTCACCTGCGGCGCCGCGTGGGTGGCCGAGTACGGGTCAGCGCGACAGCCCGGGCAGTTCGGCTACCTGTACCGCTATTCGCCGCTGCACAATCTGTGCGCCGGTACGTGCTATCCCGCAACGCTGGTCGTCACTGCGGATCACGACGACCGCGTCGTGCCCAGTCACTCGTTCAAGTTCGCAGCCGCGCTGCAGGCGGCGCAAGGCTGCGCCAAGCCGGTGCTCATTCGCGTAGCGACGCAGGGCAGCCATGCGTATCGCACGACCGACGAGGAGATCGCCGAGCGCGCCGACATCCTGGCCTTTGTCGCGCACCAACTGGGGCTTAAGCTGCCCGCGAACTAGTCGCTACGCGCGGCAGCGGGTCACCACGAAGTCGACGATCTGCGCAATGCAGGCGGCCTGGTCGTCGTGTTGCGTGTCGATGACGAGGTCCGGTGCCAGTGGCGCTTCGTACGGGCTGTCGATGCCCGTGAAGCCCTTGATCTCGCCGCGACGGGCACGGCCATACAGGCCTTTCGGGTCGCGCGCCTCGCACGCGGCCAGGTCCGACTTCACGTAGACCTCAAAGAAGCGCCGACCGCCGGCGACCGCGCGTGCGCGTGCGCGATCGTCATGGAACGGCGAGATGAACGCCGTGATGCACACGAGCCCGGCGTCGGCGAACAGCGCGGCGACTTCTCCGACGCGGCGGATATTCTCCTGGCGGCCCTCCGGGGAGAATCCCAGGTCGGCGTTGAGGCCACGACGCACGTTGTCGCCGTCGATCGTATACGCCGCCCAGTTGCGGTCGAACAGCGCGCGTTCGAGCGCCATCGCGAGCGTGGACTTGCCGGCGCCTGACAGTCCGGTGAGCCACACGATGGCGCCGACGTGACCCGCGCGCGCGCCGCGTTCGGCGGCGGAAATGTGGTGATCGACCGCGACAACGTTGCGGCTCAGCGGCCACAGCGCGTGGCGCTGGTCGGGATAGCGGCGGGCGTCGACCAGGCCGCCACCGACGATCGCGCCGTCGTCGGCCAGCACGAAGCGTCCGGTGGCGCGGCATTCCGTCGCGTCGTCAAGTGCGACCGGAACCGCGCAGCGCAGCGTCACGCGACCGAGCCCGTTGGTGGCGATTTCACTGGCAACGCCCGGCACCAAACGGTCGATGTCGAGCGCGTGGATGATTGTCGCGACGCGCACGGCGACCGCCCGCGCGCCGATGCGCAGTTCAAGTTGCCGCCCTTCGACGAGGGGCTCGCGGCCCAACCAGAACACGTCGGCATCGAACACCGGCGTGACCCGCGCCGGCGCGGAGGGCGCACAGAGGAGATCGCCGCGCTCGACGATCAGCGGCTCGGTCAAGGTCAGCGCGACGTTGTCGCCGGTCGCGGCCGATGCGGGCGACTGCGGCCAGCCGTCGAGCGTGGCGACGTGCGCGCGCTGGCCCGACGGCAGCACCATAACTTCGTCGCCGGGCCGCAGCGTGCCTTGCGCGATGCGCCCGGCAATCGTGCGTCGCGTACCGGCGCGATAGACGTCCTGCACCGGAAGCCTGAGCGGCGCGTCGGCGGGTTCCGCCGATTCCGCCGGCAGCGCCTGCAGCGCATCCGCCAGCGTCGGACCGCGCCACCACGGTGCCGCGGGCGGCACGACGATATTGCCGCCATCGCGCGCTGATGTCGGCACGATGGCGTGCACCACCACGCCCAGCGGTGCGAGCGCGTCGGTGATTTCGTCGCGCCGCGCGGCGAAGCGGGACTCGCTCCAGTCGAGCGCGTCCATCTTGTTCACGGCGATCACGAAGTGCTGGACGCCAAGGAGACGCAGCAGCGCCGCATGCGCGCGCGTCTGTGCTTCGGCGCCCAGTTGCGCATCGACGACCAGCAAGGCAGCGGCAGTTCCGGCCGCACCGGTCACAAGATTGCGGACCAGTTCGCGATGCCCGGGACAGTCGATCACGATCAGTTCGCGTTGCGGCGTGCGCACCCGCACGCGCGTGGTGTCGAGCGTGACCGCCTGGTCGCGCTCCAGTTGCAGCGAGTCGAGCGCGAACGACCATTCGAGCGGCACGCCGCGACTGGCGCTGGCCGCTTCGAGCTTGGCCACCTTGCCATCAGGCAGCAGGTCGAGTTCGTGCAGCAGGCGGCCCAGCAGCGACGACTTGCCGTGGTCGACGTGGCCCGCCAGGCACACCGAGAGCGGTTGCTGCATCACATGTAGCCCGCGGCGCGCAGGCGCTCGAACGCATCCTCGCGCTCGTGGTCCATCGCGCGGCCGGCGCGCTCCTCGGACCTGGTCGTTTCGAGTTCGTGGATGATTTCGGCCACCGTGCCAGCATTCGACGGCACCGGAAACGTGATGTCGGACTCGCCGAGCGAGCGGTAGCGCTTTCCGTTGCGCGCGAAGTACAACTCACACACCGGAATGGACTCGCGCTCGACGTAGCGCCAGATGTCGAGTTCCGTCCACTCCAGCAGCGGATGCACGCGAACATGTCCGCCCGGGGGCGCCGCGCTGGTGTAGTGGCCCCACAATTCCGTCGGCTGCTCGCGCACATGCCACGCGCCTTGCGCATCGCGCGGACTCATCGCGCGCTCCTTGCCGCGGATGGGCTGCTCGTCGCGGCGGATGCCCAGCAGCATGCCGGCGAAGGCGCGGTCGGCGATCAGCTGCTTCAATCCCAATGTCTTGCGCGCCGCAGCGCGTGCGTTGGGGGGCAGCGAAGGGTCCGTCGCCTCGATGGGCGGGCAGGGCGCATTGATGTACTCGAGGTTCCATTCGCGCACATAGCGGTCGCGGAAGGCATAGACCTCGGCGAATTCATTGCCCGTGTCGAGCAGGATCACCGGGAACGGCACGCGGCCGGCAAAGGCCTTGCGCGTCAGCCAGATCATCGTGTTCGAATCCTTGCCGAGCGACCACAGCATGGCGAGCGGCTTCAGCCGCGCGTAGGCCTCGCGGATCAGGTGGATCGAATGCTGTTCGAGATGATGGAGGTGATCAGGCACGACGGGCAGAACCGGCGAAAACGAAGTGCCGACATTTTAGCCGACGCTCCCCGTCCCAAGGGAATGGCGCCGCCGGGCTTCGGAAGTTACGGCGCCGGCAAGCTGTGCGTCTGGGCGGCGTTGGTGATGGCCTTGTCGGTCAGCGTCAGCGTTCCGCTGGCGTTGATGTCCTTCAGGTAGTTGCTGCCGGTCACCGCCTGTGCAAGCTGGCCATTGACTTGTCCCACGTCCGCCAGCGTCACGACACGGTTCTGGTTGACATCGCCCGCCAACAGGCCGACGCGCGCCGTGGCCGTGCCGCCAGTGCCGCCGAGGCTGTCCGTGATGTTGGTCAGGGTGACCGTGACATACTGCTGGTCGGCAACACCCGTCAGGTCGACGTTGACGAGTCCGGCAAAGGTCGTTGCACCGACGGTCGCTGTCCCCTCGGTGACTGTTGCGGTCGCGCTGACGATCGCCGTGTTGAACTGGAACGCGAGAGTGTGGTTGGGACCTTGGCGAGGCTCGACCGACGTTGACGCCATGATCGGTGACAGCAGCACGTCGAACGTGCCCGCCACGCCGTGCGTCTTGCGCGACGACGCACCGAGGAATACCGGCGGTTGCGCGCCGCCAATCACGAGGGCGGCACCGGTGTTGTCGTAAACGATTCGCGTGATCGTCGCCGGGAAACCGAGCGTCGCCGTCGTCTGGATTTCCGCGTAACCGTAGAGCGTCGTCGCGGTGGCTTCGTTTTCGAAGGCCACGCCGACGTACGACGTTGCCGTGGTGCGGAAGGCCGTGCCTGCGGTACGGACGATGCCCGCGGTGGCAAGGATGCTGGCCGGACCCACGACGGTACCGGTGCCGAGCGCGGCGACCGTGTCGCCGCTGCCGACGATCTGGTTGACGTTGACAGAGCTGGCCGACGTGAAGAAGGTCAGCGTGGGCGTGCCGGGTGCCGCGCTGGCGTACGCACAGAAGTCCCAGCCTGGAACGACGGCACCGGATTGTCCCGACGTTCCGGCCACCCAGTTCATGTAGATGCCGCTGAAGTCCGGCGGTATCGGGATGCTGATCGTCCCGCTATCGACGATCGCGGCCCTCGGTGCGGCGGCCACGACGCCAAGCACCGCGCCGATGGCAACGCTCGCAATCCGGCGGCGCAGGCGGGTGCTCAAGGTGCCGGCAAACTATGCGTGAGGCTGGCGTTGGTAATGGCCTTGTCGGTCAGCGTCAACGTTCCGCTGGCGTTGATGTCCTTCAGGTAGTTGCTGCCGGTCACCGCCTGTGCAAGCTGGCCGTTGACTTGTCCCACGTCCGCCAGCGACACGACACGGTTCTGGTTGACGTCGCCTGCCAACATGCCGACGCGCACGGAGATGTTGGCGCCAATGCTGCCATCGCCGGCGACGACGCTGCCCATTGTGAAGGCGAGATATTGCTGGTCCGGTACGCCCGTGATCGTCCACACCACCTCGTTGCCGGGAGTGATTCCACTGGCCCCCCCGAAGGTGCCCTCGATGGGCGTCAGTGATGCTGAGGCAATGGGCCGGTCGTATTTGAATGCGAGTACATACGTGGGCCCTTGTCTCGGCTCCGTGACCGGGTTGAGGTCGATGGCGGGCGGGGTCGTGGTCGTCAACGGCAGGTCGAACGTTCCGGCCAGGCCGTGGACTTTGCGCGAGAACACGCCGAGCAGTATGGGTCCGGCAGGCGCGACGACAATCGCCGCGCCCGTGTTGTCGTAGACGTAGCGCTTGATCGTGGCCGGGAATCCTGCCATGGTGCCTGCGCCGGCGGTGGTATCCATCACGAGATACCCGTAGTTGACGGTGGCGGTCACGTCGTTATACATGCGAAATCCGAGAATGAGATTGGTGCCTCCTGCCTTGAAATTGGCCGTGGCCAATATGGTTCTTGAAAAAATCGACGCGGCGCTGATGACGTCGCCGGGTGCGAGGATGGCGTACGGGCCCCCCACCGAAGCGACAACGCCGCCACAGACAAGGACCGTTGGAGTTGAGCACCAATAGAAACCCAAGCCGGTGCCGGTCTGATAGGGATTGAAGTCCCAGCCCGGAACCGCCCCACCGGAGATTCCGTTAGTGTTGGCCAGAAAATTGATATACACGCCCGCGGTTGTCGACGGTATGGCCAAGCTGATCGGCCCGCTGTCGATGATCGCGGCCATCGGTGTAGTGGCCACGATACCCAGCGCAGCGGCCAATGCGATGCTGGCGGCGCGGCGGCGCAGATTGTTGCGCTGAGACATGATTTCAGTTCGCATTACACGATCTCCGGGGTTCACGCCGCATGCCGAACACGGTGTGTAGTTTTCAAACGCCTCTGTCATGGCGCCGGCAAGGCGTGAGTCAGATTCAAGTTCGTAAGACCCTTGTCCGACAGCGTCAGGGTGCCGCTGGCGTTGACGTCCATCAGGAAATTGGTCATGGCAACCGGTTGCGCCAATTGCGCGCCGACCAGTCCCGTGTCCGCCAGTGTGACGACGCGCGAACCGTTGACGTCTCCGAACAGCACGCCAATGCGCGCTGCCGCGGTGCCGCCGGAGCCGCCGACATTGTCGGTGACGTTGGACAAGGTCACCGTGACGTACTGTTGGTCGATGACACCCGTGAGATTGACGGTGACGGCGTTGCCGCTGAACGTTGGCGTGCCCGCCACTGCCGCGCCCTCGGTGATGGCCGCCGTCGCACTGACAATTGACGTGTTGAAGGTAAAGACGACCGAATGTGCCGGGCCCTGGCGCGGTTCGGTGGTCGGCGCCGTGGGCACGAGCGACAACGGCAGGTCGAACGGGCCGGCTGCGCCATGCACGTGGCGCGAGACGGCGCTTTGCAACAGCGGCGGTCCACCCAGCGTGGTGATTGGCGCGCCCGTATTTTCGTAGACGTAGCGGACGATGGTCGCCGGAAAGCCGCCGGGTGCGGTGGTCTGTAGCTGGGCGTAGCCGTAGTTGACGAGGCCAGTGCCTTCGTTCATGAACTTGATGCCGACATAGTGCGTCGCGGTGTCGCGGAAATTGACGCCGCTCGCCACGCCCTGCACATAAACGCTGGCGCTGCCTACCGTTGTAGCGTTGGGCAACGTCGTGACGGCCGTGGTGGCGATGACGCCGACCACGCCGTTGCTGCCGCCATTGGGCGCAAACATATTGAGGAGCGTGCCGGAACCGATCGCGTAGGGGTTCATGTCCCAGCCGGGGACGGCGGCGGCGGTGACGCCGTTGGTGCCGGTCACCCAGTTGACGTAGACGCCGGCCAGCGTGTTCGGAATACCGATGCTGACCGGCCCGCTGTCGACGATGGTGGCCATGGACGGGGGCGCGGTGGCGCCAAGGGCCGCGGCGATCGCGATGGCCGCCGCGCGGCGGCGCAGCCGGTTGCGCGGTCCATGATCGTCCACTTGCATTGCACAAACCCCTGGTCGAAGGCAGTTCCCTCCTGATTTGTACTGGAATCGGCGCGTGCCGTCCATCGTACGGCGGCACCGGGCAGGACTTCGCCGCCCCGGATGTTGCGGCGAAGTTGTAGTGGACGGGTTGCCCGCGGCGACGACGCCCCGTGGGCGTCAGGGCGGCGGCAGTGCGTGGGTGAGCGCCGTGTTGGTCAGCGCCTTGTCGGTGAGAGTCAACGTACCGCTGGCATTGATGTCCCTGAGGAAGTTTGCCGCGGAAACGGGCTGTGCGAGCTGGCCGTTGACCAGCAGGACGTCGGTCAGGGTGACGACGCGCGACTGGTTGACGTCGCCGGCCAGGAAACCGACGCGCACTGTGCCACCACCGCCGCCATTGCCGTTCAAATCGGCCACATTGGTGATGCCCAGCGTCACGTACTGCGCATCCGTGACGCCGGCGAGATCGACGATCGACTGGTTGCCCACGGTGGACACCGCGCCAATCGACGCAATGCCTTCGAGAACCGAAACGGTGTATCCGACTCCGGATATCGGCACATTGAACGTGAACACCACCGTCTGTGTCGGTCCCTGTCGCGGTTCGGTGGTCGGATTGGTGCGCAGGTTCGACAGCGGCTGGTCATATGTCGTAACGCCGTGGATCTTGCGGGAATCGACCGCCAACAATTTCGGCGCGGAACTGAACGCGACCGACAAGCCATCGACCTGCGTCAGCGTACCGATCTGGCCAACGAGCGTGGCCGCGCCGGTGGTCAGGTTGATCGTGTAGAGACTGGATACGCCGCCAACCTGCAGGGCCGCATACGCCGTGTTCAGGTTGAAGTGGATGTCGAATCCGCCCCCGTCGCCGATGGCCACGCCGAGTGCCCCGATCGTGGTGAGCTGGCCGCCGTTGGGCGATGGCACGCCGTTCACGCCGCCGATCATCACCAGCGAATCGGTCGCCGAGTCGATGCCGTACAGCGTGGTCAAGGTCGCGCCCGGGAAGTTGTTGATGTAGGCGACGTGGACGACGTTGGGATTCACGCCCGCATTCGGATCGCCCGCCACATACGCCAGCGAGGTGTCGGTTCCCGAAATCAAGCCTGTTCCGGGATTGAGCCGGAGGTTCGCGTCGCCATCGCTGACCTCACGCAGGCGGTCCACGGTGGGATTGAAATCGACGCCGAAGAAACCACCGGCCGGCGTGGCCAGCGTGTTCGCCGTGATGACCGGTTGTGCCAGGGCGGTGGCGGTATCGATGGTCACGACCCGCTGCACGCCGCCGTTGTTCGTCGTCGCATAGAGCAGGCCGTTCGCCGGACGAAAGTCGATGCCGAGGATGGATTCCGTCGGGGCAAGGCCGACCACCGACATGTCACTCAGCAACGTGCCTGGGGCCGTCGCGTCGAAACTGACCAGGTGATTGTTGGCGCGGTTGTAGGCGAAGAGAACGGTCGGCGCCGGAGTCGCCACCGTGATCGGCAGGCCCGTGTTCTCGTAGACGTAGCGCAGCACCGTTGCCGGAATGCCGTTGGGCGCGATCGTCTGGACCTGCGCGTAGCCGTAGTTCGTCACACCGGTCACTTCATTGTTGAATGAGATGCCGACGATCTCGATCCCGGTGTTGCGGAACGCGGTACCGGTCGTTTGCGCGGCGCCGTTGATCTGGTAGCTGTTGCCCGCGCCGATCGTGTCGCCGGCGTTCAATGCCAACGCGATGCCCGCTCCGTTGGTCACGACCGCAGCCGTGTTTGCCGCGAGGTTGGAGGCAAAGAAGTTCAGGTTGGCCGAGCCGTAGGGATTGAAGTCCCAGGCGCCGGCCTGTGCGGGCGTTCCGTGCGCGCCGGTGACGAAATTGACGTACAGCCCGGCTGTCGTCTGCGGCACCGCATAACTGATGGGTCCGCTGTCGATGATCGCGGCCATCGACGT
>JANMCH010000001.1:0-13263 GCA_031361045.1 Betaproteobacteria bacterium
TCCATCACCATCGGATAGTCGAGCGTGGTGGCGATGATCTTGCCGGCGTCCGGCTTGTCGCGAACCGAGGAAATATACGGCTCGTAGGTCATCGCCGCGTCGTTCTGCCCGGCCACGAACGCCTGTGCCGCAGCCTGCGGACTCATCGTCGCCACCGTCACGTCCTTGATCGACAGTCCGTTTTTCTTGAGGATCCACGCGAGGCCGAAATAGGGCGACGTGCCGGGCGCGTCGACGCCGACGGTCTTGCCCTTCAGGTCGGCGATTTTCGCGATGTTGTTGCGCACGGCCAGGCCGTCGGCGCCATATGACTTGTCGAGCTGCACGACCTGCGTGATCGGCACGCCGTTGGCGTTCCACACGACGTAGGTCTCCACCGTGGTTGCGGCACATTGCACGTCGCCGGACGCGATGGCCAGGTGGCGATCCTTCTGCGGAATTTTCTTGATGCTCACGTCGACACCGTTCTTCTTGAAGATGCCGGCTTCCTTGGCCAGCGTGAGCGGTGCAAAGCCGGTCCAGCCGGAAATGCCGATGGCGACCTTGGTTTCCTGTGCGCTGGTGGCAACAGCATAGGCAAGTGCCGCGGATGCGAATGCGAGAGCGAGGGGAATGCGCATGGTGATGCTCCGGGAAGGTGGGTGCAAGCGACCGAATCTAGGGGGCAATGGCGGGGCTGTCAATGGCCCGCGTGTGGACCCGAAGGCCCGAAAGCGTGACGATGCCGAGTACGATTCCACTGGGTCCCGTGACCGCCAAGGCGTCGGTTCCGGACTCGAACATCGACGCCAGCGCATCACGAAGGCTCAGGTGTGCCGCGATGGAGCGCGAGGGCACGTCGACCCCGGCCGGTTCGAGCGCGGCGTCGGCGCGGATCAATGCAAGCCGCTTCAATGCGCGGTCGGTGCCCACGAATGATGCGACGAAGTCGTCAGCGGGGCGTGCCAGAATGGCCTCCGGCGTATCGAACTGGATCAGCGCGCCGTCGCGCAGGATCGCGATGCGATCGCCCATCTTGATCGCCTCGTCGACGTCGTGCGTGACGAACACGATCGTCTTCTTGAGGCCGCGCAGGATGCGCAGGAATTCATCCTGAAGTCGCGCGCGCGTGATGGGGTCGATGGCACCGAAGGGTTCATCCATGAGCATCACAGGCGGGTCGGCGGCGAGCGCACGCGCAACACCCACGCGCTGCTTCTGTCCGCCGGACAGCTCGCGCGGAAAGCGGTCGCGGTACTGCGCCGGCTCCATGCCCACGAGATGGAGCAGTTCATCGACGCGTGCGGCAATGCGGGTGGCGTCCCAGCCCAGCAGCCTGGGCACGGTCGCGATGTTGTCCGCGATAGTCCAGTGCGGAAAGAGGCCGATCTGCTGGATCACGTAGCCGATGCTGCGGCGAAGGCTGACCGGGTCCGTTTGCATCACGTCGATGCCGGCCACATGAACGCTGCCCGCGTCCGCGTCGATCATCCGATTGATGATGCGCATCGTCGTGGTCTTGCCGCAGCCAGAGGGGCCGATCAGCACGCACACCTCTCCCGCCGGAATCGTCAGTGACAGCTGATCGACCGCAGGGTGATCAGCGCCGGCGAATTGCTTGACGAGTCCGCGGATCTCGATCATCGCGCGCGCATCCCGACCGGCGTCATGACTTTCTGCAGCAGTCCGAACAGCCGGTCGGCGCCGATCGCCAGCATCGTGGCGGGAATGGCGCCGACGAGCAGTTGCGGCAGCGCCATCATGGCGATGCCGGCGGTGATGAAATCGCCCAATCCGCCGCCGCCGATGTAGGCGGCCAGTACCGCGCCGGACACGACCTGCACCGAGGCCGTGCGTATGCCTGCGAAAATCACCGGCATGGCGACGGGCAGCTCCACCCGCCGCATGATCTGTGCGCGAGTCATGCCCATGCCGCGCGCCGCATCGACCATGTCGGGGTCGACCTGGCGCAATCCCGTGCAGGTGTTGATCAGTATCGGTGGCAACGCCAGCAGCGTCAGCGCGAACAGTGACGGTACGAATCCCGTGCCGAGGATCGGCATGACCAGGGCCAGTACGGCGAGTGAAGGCAGCGTGCGCCCGATATTGGCGGCGGTAATTGCGATCAACGCCGCGCGCTGCCGGTCCGCGAGCAATATGCCCGCGGGCAGCGCAACCGCGATGGCTAGCCCCAGCGCAGCTGCCGACAGTGCGACATGAACATACAGCGCGCTGAAGAACCGTTCCGGGTGAGCGACGATGAACTGCCAGGCTTCGACGAGGAGCATGACGTGGGCGCTATGCGGTCCGACGCCGCAGCCAGCCTTCGACCGACGCCAGGCTCAGGTCCGCGGCCACCGCGAGCGCGCAGGCGGTCAGTGCGCCGACCCAGATCTTCGGGGCGAAGTCGTTGCTGATGCCGTTGAAGATCAGCGTCCCGAGGCCGCCGGCGTTGATGTAGGCGGCGACGACTGCGACGCTGATCACGGTGACGGTCGCGATCCGCAGTCCCGCGACGATGACGGGCAGCGCGAGCGGAAGTTCGATCCTGGCCAGGATCTCGACATTGCGCATGCCCATTCCCCGCGCTGCGTCGATCACCTCGGACGGAACTTCGCGGAGTCCGGTGGCGACATTGCGGATCATGATCATCAAAGAAAACGCGACCATGCAGATGATGGCGTTGGCCTTGCCCAGTCCGACGATCGGAATCAGCAAGGCCAGAAACGCGAGCGTCGGAATTGTGTAGAGAAAGCCGCTGACGGCGATGGACCAGCGAAACACGCGGTCGTTGCGCGCCGCCCAGACGCCGATGGCGAGCGACAATGCGAAGGCAATGCCAATCGATGTGAACGATATGACGATGTGTTCGCCCAGGGCCGACAGGACCTGATCCCAGTTATTGCGGAGCCACTTCATCGCGCGAGGAGATCGGCCACGGGAAATTCGCCGGCATCGATCGCCGCGCTGATGGCCTCGATGTCCGGCCCCAGCGGACGGTCGCCGTCGAGCATGGCGACGTGCGCGCGCACAGTGGCCTGCGCGTCCCGCGCGCCCGCCCCCAGGTCAGGTAGCGATAGTCCGCGCAAATCGACCGCCTGGGCTGCGGCGAGGAGTTCAATCGCAGCGAGCATCCGCAGGTGCCGCACCATCGCACCGGACTTGGCAACGGCATGCGCCGCCATCGTGGCGTGGTCCTCGACCATCTCCGAAACAGGCGCGTAGTCGAGCGATGCCGGATTGGCCAGATGGCGGATGGACCCGTACAACGCGACGAGCGTTTTCTGCGTGGTGGCGAACCCGGAATGCCCCGGCCCATGGTTCGTCAACTGGAGCGGCAATTCCGAAAGCGCAGGCGAGAACAGCTTCTGGCAGCGCTGGACGCACAGCATCGCCGCAGACGCGAGCGCGATGGCGAGTGCATCGAACGCCACCGCCAGTCCTGCGATGTGGAAATTGCCGTTCGACAGCATCTGGTCGGCAACGACCAGTGGACTCTCCGCCGCGCTGTTCAGTTCCAGCTCGACATGGTCGCGCGCGCCCCAGATCGTGGCCAGCGCGGCGCCATGAACCTGCGCCACGCACCGCAATGACAGCGGATCCTGCACCCGGCGTGCGGAACCCGTCCTCCACAACACGCTGCCGGCCAGAAGCGCCGTCAGGCGCGCGGCGACTTCGCACTGTCCCGGCGCGGGATGCGCGGCCTGTGCGCGCGGATCGAGAAAGCTCAGGTTGGCGCGGAAGCCTTCGAAAGAAAGTGCGGCGGCAATGTTCAATGCATCCAGCGCATCGGCGCAATCGCGCAAGACCAGCGCTGCCTGTCCCACGGTGGCGGCATTTGCGCTGATCAACGCGAGGCCATCCTTGGCGGCGAGTGGCGCGGGTTGCAGGCCGGCGGAGGCCAGCGCATCGTTGCCGGACTGGATGCTGCCCCGATACTCGGCAAAGCCCTGACCCAGCAATGGCAGGAACAGGTGCGACAGCGGCGCGAGGTCTGCGACACCGATCGAACCCAGATTCGGGACAACGGGATGGACGCCGGCGTTGAGCATGGCGAGCAGCGCGTCGAGCACCGACGGCGACACGCCGGAACCACCGACCGCCATCCCGCTGGCCCGTGCGAACAACATCGCGCGCACGGTGTCGGTCGCGAAGCGCGGCCCGACCCCGACGGCCCGCGCCTCCACGGCGCGCTGCTGATAGGCGTTCAGGTCGTCGGGGGCAAGGGCCTTGCCGGTATTCGCACCCAGCGCCGAATTGACGCCGTAAACGGGAGTGCCGGCTTGCGCGAGCCGGTCGACCACGGCACGCGCCGCGCTCACGCGTTCCCGCGCCGTTTTCGCCATTTCGACCCGCGCGTGCGCACGCGACACACGTACGACATCGCCGATCGTGACGCCGGCGCCGGTAAGAACGATCGCGGGCGTGGTCATGCGCGACTTTGGAACGTTCAGCGGACGATGCCCTTTGCCTTGAGGAATGCGCGGGCGACGTCCTTCGGCTCTTCCTTCTCGCCGTCGACCCTGTAGTTCATTTCCGCCATGGTCGGCTCATCAAGCAGCGCGCTGACGCGATTCAATACCTCGGCGATCTGCGGATTGGCGTCCAATGCCTCCTTGCGCACGACGGGGACGAGATAGTAGGGTGGCCACAGGTTCTTGTCGTCCTTGAGGCGCTTCAACTTGAGCGCGCTGATCATGCCGTCGGTCGCGTAGCCGTTCACGACATCGATCTGCTTGCCTGAGAGTGCCTGATAGCGCAGGCCGATGGCCATTTGCAGGTCTTCCTTGAATTCGATGCCGTATTTAGCCTTGAGGCCGGGCAGACCGTCGGCGCGGTCGCGAAATTCCGGTCCCGCCCCCAGCTTGAGCTGGCCGGCCACCTTGGCCAGGTCCGAGAGAGTCTCCAGCTTGTACTGCGCGGCGGTTTCCGGGCGCACGACCATGTTGTACGTGTTGTTCATCGGCGACTGGTTGAGCAGCACCAGTCCCTTGGTCGCGTACTCGGCCTTGACCTTGTCGTAAACCGCCTTTGGATCGGTCATGACCGGTTGCTTGAGCACCGCCAGCAGCATCGTCCCCGTGTATTCAGGGTAGACGTCGATCTGCTTTTCCTCCAGCGCCTTCTGGGCGATGAGCGTGCCGCCCAGGTTGAGCTTGCGTTCGACCTTGATGTTGGCGGCTTCCAGCGCCTGAGCGTAGATTTCCGCAACGATGAATTGTTCGGTGAAGTTCTTCGAGCCGATACGGACTTGGGCCGACGCCGGGATTGCGCCCAGCATCATTAGAGACGCGATGGCGATGGCCATCCTGGCAATGCGTTGCAGGGACATGGCGTGCTCCAGAAGGGGAAGGGCGGCAAGTGTTGACGGGTAACCGTTCATTCTTGCCGCGACGGCGTGCGGTGTCAATGCGTCGAGAACGCGGTCCGCATCGACTCAGGCAAGGTGCGAATAGCCGGCCCTGTCGGCTGCCAGGGCATCGTGACGCAACGACGCATGGGTATCCGCGGCAAGCGCGGCGAACCCGCGCAGCAGCAGGGTTTCGCGGATGGGCGCCAGCTCCTTGGCGTGGGCGACGGCGAGCAATGCCGCGGTGAGTCGCCCGGCCTGCGCTTGCGGCAATGTCGACGCGGCGACCAGGGCCGGAACCGGCGTCATCGGTGTCGACGCCAGCACCTTCAATTGCGCAGCCAGTGCGGGCTCGTGAGCGCGTAGCAGGTCATGGAAGTAACTGTCGAGCGGACCGGCATCCGCTTCGCCCGCCAGAAGGGCCTCGACCACGCGACGCGGCGTGACCAGCGGACCCATCACTGCGTCGAACAGTCGGCCGCCGCGGTCACGTGCGAACGGCGCCAGAAAATGGCGAGGCGCCTGGTAACCGGACTGCGAATCGACGGTCGTGAACGCGAACCGGTGTCCGAAGATGTCCGGCAATTGCCGCAGCGGCGAATTGGCGCGCACGACGATGTCGGTGCAGTAGACGGGATTGCCGCCGTAGCGCACCGGGGATGGGACCGGTGCGGCGAGAATCCGTGGCGGCCGTTGCGCGTTCGCGATCGGATAGCCGCACATGAAGACGCAGCCCACGTCCGGCCGCGCCCACATCGCCGGCAACGGCGCGGGCGCCGGATAGTCGATGACTTCGCAGGGCACCTCGGCGCGAGCGATCACCCATTCGAGCAGCGTGCGCCAAGCATCCTCCACGATGGCGTTGACCGCGTACATGCGGGCATTGGCGATAAGACGCGCGGTTCCCCCCTGCGCGGGAACGACGATGTTCAGTGACCGGGCGTCATGCATAGCGAAGGCGCTGGCCAATCCCCAGGCGCCGCGCCTTCTGCAGCATCGCGTGACCCAGCGCAATATCCGACAGCGACAATCCACGGTGCCAGAGCAGGATGGTCTCGTCTTCGCGTTCGCGACCGGGCTTGCGACCGGCGACGATCTCGCCCAGTTCGGCGTGCAGCGTGGCTGCGCTGAGCTTGCCCGCGTGGACGTGCGCGCGCAGGCTGCCGAACGGTCCGGACTTGCACTGTCCCCAATCGTCGACGACCAGCTTGTCCATGATGTCGGTGAGGGACAACTCCACGGCGCTCATCGTGCCGTAGGGCACGACGAAGGCGCCGCGCTTGATCCACTCCGTCCTGAGCAGGGGTTCCGGCTGCTGCAACCGCGATGCTTCGACCACGATGTCCGCGCCGCGCACGCAACTTTCCCAGTCGTCCGTTGCGATCACGTGCTTGCCCAGGTCCCGCGATAACCGCGCAGCGAAATCATTTCGACTTTCCGGCCGGCGCGAATGCACGCGGATCTCGTCGAAGTGGAAAATGGAATCGAGCAGGCGGACGTTCCAATACGCCGTGCCACGCGCGCCGATGTGCGCCAGGATGCGGCTCGACGGACGTGCCAGATGTTTTGCGCCGATCGCCGTGACGGCCCCGGTGCGCATGTCGGTGAGCCCTGCCGCGTCGATGATCGCGACGGGCTGCCCGGTTGCCGGATCGAACAGGTTGAGCAGTCCCATTTCCGATGGCAGGCCGCGCCGGTAGTTGTCGACGTAATCGCCGACAACCTTTACGCCGGCCAGCGCCAGAGGCTCGATGTAGCCGCGCAGCACGTTGAAATGGCCGTTGCATGACGGACCGGGCGACAGGTGCATGCGCGGCTCGATCACCGTCTGCCCCTGGCCTTGCGCGGACAATCCCGCGGTCACCGCTTCCAGGATCTCCGCGTCCGTCAGCGCGAGGCTCGCGACATCCGGTCCGTTGAGATACGTAAGGTACAACTCGCTGCTCATGTTCGATTCCCGACCCGTCCCGCGCGAACGGCACATTATGGAGGAGTTCGAAAATCCTTGGGCGACGTCGCCCAACGCTCTACAATCCGACGCATGCCTTGGCCCGCATTGCCATGACCACTCATCGCGTCCTTTCGCCCGCCGATTTTCGCCGCATGCCGTGGAAGAATGGCGGCGGCACGACCACGGAAATTGCCGCATTTCCGCCGGGCGCCGGGCTGGAGTCCTTTGCCTGGAGAGTCAGCATGGCCGACGTCGATCGGGACGGCCCGTTCTCCATTTTTTCGGGCGTCGACCGCACGCTGGTCCTGCTTGAAGGCCGTGGCATCCGGCTGACCGGCGATGGCGAGCCGGTGGATTTGCGGGCGACTTTCGAGCCGATCGACTTTTCCGGCGACCTTGACCTGATGTGCACTCTTGTCGCCGGCCCGATACGCGATTTCAACTTGCTGGTCCGTCGCGGCAAGGCGCGCGGCAATGTCGTCGTCAGGCGCGAAGGTGGCGAAGCCATCGCGCCCGCGCACACGCATGTCTGTTATGCGGCGGTGGGGGCTTCCGAATGCCTGGTCGCCGGGCATCCGCCGCTCGCGCTTCCCGAGGCCCATGCACTGCTGGTGACAGTCGAGGACGGCGCCGCGGTGCAGGGCCTGGTCGTCAATCCTGTTGCGGCGGGGTCGGTTGCGCTCGTCGCCTCGTTACGACTCGAATGAACGCCGTCCACGCCAATCACCGGAACGCAGCGTGCTGAAACTCGCGGCGACTTCTGCGCTGCTGCCCGAAGGCTGGGCGCGCAACGTGGCCATCGACGTGGACGATGACGGCGTAATCGCGCGCATCGAAGGTGACGCCGATACCAGGGGACGCGAGCTCGTTGCGGGGCCGGTCGTGCCTGCGATGCCCAATCTGCATTCCCACGCATTCCAGCGCGCGATCGCGGGCCGCACCGGTCGCGCGTCCGCATCGCGCGACGACAGTTTCTGGACGTGGCGGCAGGCGATGTATGCGTTCCTGGATCGGGTCGACGCCGATGCCTTTGAGGCCATTGCCGCGCAGGCCTATGTGGAAATGGCGAAGGCGGGCTATGCCGCGGTGGCGGAGTTCCATTACGTGCATCACGATTCCGCAGGCAAGCCGTATGGCGATCCCGCGGAGCTGGCATGGCGCATCGTCGCCGCAGCGCGGGCGGCCGGGCTTGGCCTGACGCTGCTGCCCGTTTTCTACGCGCATGCCGGCTTCGGCGGAACGCCGGTCACGCATGGACAGCGGCGCTTTGCCCACACGACGTACACATTCACGCACCTGTTTGATCGGCTGCGCGAGGGCGCCGGCAAACATGGCTATGTGCTTGGCGTGGCGCCACACAGCCTGCGCGCCGTCACGCCGGAGGAACTGGGGCAGGTGGTCCGCCTGGTGGCTGCGGATGCGCCAGTGCATATTCATGCGGCCGAGCAGACGAAGGAAGTCGACGATTGCTTCGCCTGGAGCCGCATGCGCCCGGTCGAGTGGTTGCTCACGCAGGCCAATGTCGACGCGCGCTGGTGCATCGTGCACGCGACGCACATGACGGACAAGGAAGTCGGTGCGCTGGCGGCCAGCGGCGCCGTGGCCGGCATCGCGCCCACGACGGAAGCCGACCTGGGCGATGGCACGTTTCCCGGCGCGGCGTACGCCGCCGCCGGTGGCCGCTTCGGCGTCGGCAGCGATTCGAACACGATCATCGATCCCTTCGCGGAATTGCGGCAGCTCGAGTGGTCGCAGCGGATGCGCGCGCGCAAGCGCAACGTGCTGGTCAGTCCCGGCGAAACGACCATCGGCACGCATCTGTGGGCGCAGGCCGCGCGCGGAGGTGCGCAGGCGCTTGCGCAGCCGTCCGGTGCGCTGGAGGCCGGTCGCCGTGCCGATCTGGTCGTGCTGAACATGGACGATCCCGCGCTGGCCGGACAGGCCGCCGACGATGTACTCGACGCCGCCATCTTCGGGCCGTCGCGCGCGCCGGTACGCGACGTCATGGCCGGCGGCAAGTGGATCGTCCGTGACGGGCGCCATGTCGCCCAGGACGAGATCTTCGGTCGCTATCGCGCTGCACTTGCGCGCCTGGACGCAACGCGATGACGGCTGCGGCATTCGACCTGCTGCTGGTCGACGCCAATCTCGCGACGATGCGCCGCGGTGACGTGTCCTACGGCACGATCCGCGATGGTGCTTTGGGCATTCGCAACGGCGTGGTCGATTGGGTCGGCCGCGCCGCCCAACTCCCACGCGATGTGACGGCAAGGGAAACGCGACGCTGCGGCGGCCGGTGGCTCACGCCCGGCCTCATCGACTGCCACACGCATCTTGTCTATGCCGGCAATCGCGCAGGCGAATTCGAACGGCGACTGCTCGGCGCAACGTACGCCGACATTGCCCGAGAGGGCGGCGGCATCAACGCCACGGTGAGCGCGACGCGCGCGGCGAGCGCGGAAGAACTCGCTGCCCAGAGCCTGCCGCGGCTGGCCGCACTTGCGGCAGAAGGCGTCACCACCGTCGAGATCAAGTCCGGCTACGGACTCGATACGGCAACCGAGTTGAAGCAACTCGCGGTTGCGCGCCTTCTTGGCGAGCAATGTGACGTCGACGTGCGTACGACGTTACTCGCCGCGCACGCGTTGCCGCCGGAGTTCGCCGGACGTTCCGACGCCTATGTCGACTATGTCTGTCGGGAAATGCTGCCGACGGTTGCGCGGGATCGCGCGGCGGATGCGGTCGATGCATTTTGCGAAACGATCGGCTTTACACCGGCGCAGACGCAGCGAGTGTTCGCGGCGGCGCGCGCGCACGGTTTGCCGGTAAAACTGCACGCGGACCAGTTGTCCGACACCGGCGGCGCGGCGCTGGCGGCAGCGGCCGGCGCGCTTTCCGCAGACCATCTCGAATACACGAACGTCGAAGGCGTGGCGGCGATGGCGCGTGCGGGGACGGTGGCCGTGCTGCTGCCCGGTGCGTTCTATGCGCTGCGCGAGACCAAGGTGCCGCCGATCGCCGCGATCCGTGAACTGGGCGTCCCGATGGCCGTGTCCACCGATTGCAATCCCGGCACTTCGCCGGCGACGTCGCTGGTGCTGATGCTGAACATGGCGTGCACGCTGTTTCGCCTGTCGCCGGAGGAGGCGCTGGCCGGTGCGACCGTCCATGCCGCAAGGGCGCTCGGATTGACCGACCGGGGCACTCTGGACGACGGCCAACGCGCGGATATTGCGATGTGGGATGTCGTGGAGCCGGCGGAACTCGCCTACCGTATCGGCGGCAACCCGTGCGCGGGCATCATCCGCGCGGGCAAGGTCGTGCGCTGGAGCGATTGATGGAACTGTGGGAACTGCATCGCGGCGACAGTCCGCTGGTCATCGACATCCCGCATTCAGGGACGTACCTGCCCGACGAGCTGCGATCACAGTTGACCGCCGTTGCGCTGACGGTTCCCGATACGGATTGGCACGTCGACCGGCTGTATGCGTTTGCCAGGGAAGCGGGCGCCACGCTGCTTTGCGCGACGCATTCGCGCTACGTCGTCGACCTCAATCGCGATCCGTCGGGCGCGGCGCTCTACGTCGGCGCCGACAACACCGAGCTCTGCCCGACGCGGACGTTCGGCGAAGAATCCATCTACCTCGACGGCCAGGCGCCGTCGCAAGCGGAAATCGCGGAACGTCGCGACAGGTATTTCCTGCCCTATCACGCGGTGCTGGCGGAAGAGCTGGAACGCGTGCGCCGGCAACATGGGTACGTCGTGCTGCTGGATGCTCATTCGATTCGCTCCGAGGTGTCGCGATTCTTCGCCGGGCGCCTGCCCGACCTGAACCTGGGCACTGCCAATGGCAAGAGTTGCGAACTCACGCTCGAGGTCGGCGCGACGCACGTGCTGGCATGGGCAGAGGGCTTTACGCACGTCGTCAATGGGCGCTTCCAGGGCGGGTGGGTCACGCGCCACCACGGTCGGCCGCTGGAAGGCGTGCATGCGCTGCAACTGGAAATCGCGCAGCGCTGCTACATGGACGAGGCGCCCCCCTACCGCTGGGATGCGGCGAGGGCGGCGCGCCTGGTCAGCGTATTGCAGATGCTGGTGCGCTCGCTAAACGCTTTCCGGCCTTCGGCATGATCCGCGTGTATACGGCGCAGCAACGCTACGACGCGTACCTGGTCGCGGATCGGCTTAACCAGGCCGGCATCAAGGCACACGTGTTCAACCAGTACGCGTCGAGCATTGTCGGCGATGTGCCGCCGGACGTCGCGCAGCCGCAGGTTTGGATCGAGCGGGAGTGCGATCGCGAGCGCGCGCAGGTTGTACTGCGCGACATCGAGTCGGCCGGTTCGGGCAAAGCGGACGTGTTCTGCCGCCGTTGCAGCGAGCCCTCACCGGCGAACTTTGACCTGTGCTGGAACTGCGGCGCGTCGCTCTAGAAGTCGTATTACGGCGGCGGCAACGCCGTGGTCAGGCTGGCATTGGTAATGCCCTTGTCGGCCAATGTCAGCGTACCGCTCGCATTCACATCCTTCAGGTAGTTCGTGGCCGTGACGAGCTGCGCCAGCTGCGCATTCACCTGGCCTACGTCCGTTAGGGTCACCACTCTGCTTTGATTCACGTCACCGGCGAGGAATCCGATTCGGGCCGAACCGCTCCCGCCCGTACTTCCATCGGAACCCGCGACGTTGGTCAGGGACACCGTCACGTATTGCTGGTTGGTCACGTTGGTCAAACTGACGATCACCCCATTGCCGCTGAATGTCGGTGCGCCCGCCGTCGCTGTGCCCGTGGTGATGGCCACCGTTGCCGCGTTGACCGCCTTGTCAAAGGTGAACATGATGGCATGTGCGGGACCTTGTCGCGGTTCGGTCGTTGGATTGGTGATCGGCGAAAGAGTCAGCGGCAGATCGAACGTACCCGCGCCGCCATGCACCCTGCGCGACACGGCGCTGGTGAACACCGGCGGCGCTGCAGTCCCAGTGGTGATGCGCCCGATCCGGTTGCCCGTTTGTTCAGTGAACCAAAGGTTGCCATCAGGGCCGACCGTGATGCCGACCGGATCCGAACCGGCGGTGATGCCGCTGCCGAACTCGGTGACGACGCCGAGTGGAGTAATCCGCCCGATCCGGTTGCCGCTAACCTCCGCGAACCAAAGGTTGCCATCAGGCCCGGCCGTGATGCCAAACGGTCCCGCACCGGAGGGGACACTGAACTCGGTGGCGACGCCAACTGGGGTAATCCGCCCGATCCGGTTGCCGGTAACTTCCGTGAACCAAAGGTTGCCATCGGGGCCGGCCGTGATGCCGGTAAGGCCCGAGCTGGCCGTGATGCCGCTGCTGAACTCGACAAAGGCGCCGAGCGTGGTCATCCGCCCGATCCGGTTGCCGCTACGTTCCGTGAACCACAGGTTGCCATCGGGGCCGGCCGTTATGCCAAACGGTCCCGCACCGGCGGGGAGGCTGAACTCGGTGACGACGCCGAGCGGAGTAATCCGCCCGATCCGGTTCCCGGAAAATTCCGTGAACCACAGGTTGCCATCGGGGCCGGCCGTGATGCCGATAGGTTGCGCTCCGGCGGTGATGCCGACGCTGAACTCGGTGACGACGCCGAGCGGGGTAATCCGCCCGATCCGGTTCCCGTCAGATTCCGTGAACCACAAGTTGCCATCGGGGCCGGCCGTGATGCCCACAGAAGGAGTCGCGCCGGCGGTGATACCGACGCTGAACGCGGTGACGACCCCCATCGGGGTAATCCGCCCGATCCGGTTGCCGCCAGATTCCGTGAACCACAGGTTGCCATCGGGACCGGCCGTGATGCCGAGAGGCACCGCGTTGGCGGTGATACCGGCACTGAACTCGGTGATGACCTGCGCCCATGCGCCGCCGGACAGCAAACAAAGTGACGCAAGCACGCGGGCCGCGAGGATTCGAAGTGGTCTCATGAAAGGATTTTCCTGACTTTTGTTGGCTTTGTTGCCGGTCGCAA
>JANMCH010000003.1:0-30827 GCA_031361045.1 Betaproteobacteria bacterium
CTGGTCTCCGCGGTGAGCGTGTTTTTCATCGGCTGCGGCATCAATCTCTATCACGGCATTCACGCGCTGCTGCAGCGGCAGGCCGTGGAGCCGTTCACGCCGCTCATCATCGGACTACTGTTGTTCTCGCTCGCATTGGAGTTCTGGACCTTCACGGTTGCCTTGAAGGAAATCGGCGGGTGGGCCGGCCTGCGCGAGAACCGCACCAACACCACCGTGCTCGCCGTATTGCTCGAGGATGCGGTCGCGCTGCTCGGCATCCTGCTGACGCTGTTGGTCGCGGGCATCAGCTTCATCTGGGGACCGAACCCGGTATTCGACGCGACGGTGGCCATTTTCGTCGGCGTGCTGTTGGGCGTGATGGCGCTGTTCCTGGCAACGTTGAATCGCAAGCTGCTGATCGACGCCTCGGACCCCGACGTCGATGCCCCTGCGCGCGAGTGGCTCGCGTCGCAGGACATCCGCGCCGACGTGAAGTCGCTGATCCTGGACGACGACCGCGCCGTGGTGTTCGTCCGCGCGCACCACGAGGTACGTGACACCTTCGCGATCGGCGAAGCGCTCAAGGGCCAGCTGGCCACGAAGGGCAAGAAGATCGACGCCGTCTACTGGAAATACGCGGCCAGCCATTGACCGCCATCCCACTCGATCCAGTCGCTGCCGGGGTCCTCGCCTTCTGGTTCGGCGCGGCGGACTGGACCGAGCGCGATGTCTGGTTTCGCAAGAACGCCGCGTTCGATGCGGAAATCCGCGCGCGCTTCGGCGAGGCAGTCAACGTCGCGCTCGCTGGCGGCTACGGCGAGTGGTGCGCCACCGCCGACGGCGCACTGGCTCGTATCCTTCTTCTTGACCAGTTCACGCGCAACATCCATCGCGACACGCCCATGGCATTTGCCGGCGATGTGCGCGCTCTGGCAACGGCCAAGGACGCCGTCGCTCGCGGGCTCGACCGCGCGCTCGACCGCTACGGTCGCTGGTTCCTGTACATGCCGTTCGAGCACGCCGAGGATGCCGACGCACAGCACCGGTCGCTCGAATTGTTCGGCGCGCTGGCGGAGTCGTCCGGGCTGACCGAACCACTCGAATGGGCGCAAAAGCACGCGGACGTCATTGCGCGTTTCGGCCGCTACCCGCATCGCAACGCGATCCTCGGCCGGCCGTCGACGCCGGAGGAAGTCGCCTTCCTGTCGCAGCCGGGATCAAGGTTCTAGCGGCCAAGTAGAATTCCCGCATGGACGCCATCGCGCTGCTGGGCGGCACCTTCGACCCGGTGCACTACGGACATTTGCGTTTCGCCGATGAAGTGCGCCATGCGCTTGGCTTGACCGAAGTGCGCCTGGTTCCCGCCGCCGACCCGCCGCATCGCGCCGGACCCTCGGCATCGGCCGTCGATCGCCTGGCCATGCTGCGCCTGGGCGCTGCGGAATTTCCCGGCCTCGTGGTCGATGACCGCGAACTGCGTCGCGGTGGCAAAAGTTACTCGGTGCTGACGCTTTCGGAACTGCGCAACGAGTTCCCCGACACGCCCCTTCTGCTGTTGCTGGGCGCAGACGCTTTCCGCGGCCTGCCCGGCTGGCACCGCTGGCGGGAACTGCTTGACCTGGCGCACATCGTCGTCGTCGAACGACCCGGCGTGAACCTCGAGGCCGGGTTGCCCGCGCCGCTGGTCGAGCCTTGGCGCGATCGCCTCGTGACTGACCCGGGCCTCCTGCTGGGGCGGCCCGCCGGATCGATATTCGTCCAGCCCATCGCGCCGCAGGCGATTTCGGCAACGACGATCCGGGCCATGCTGGCCAAGGGAAGCGTTTCCGCCGCAAAACTGCACGGTTTGCTCCCGCCCGCCGTTTTGGCCTATATTGAGCTCCATCACCTCTACGGCTCAGGATCGGATGCGTCTTAACAAACTGCAGCAGACCGCCGTAACCGCCCTCGAGGACATCAAGGCCCGAGACATCAAGGTGCTCGATGTTCGCAAGATCACGAGTTTCTACGATTCGATGGTCATCGCGACGGCGGAATCGAACCGACAGGTGAAGGCGCTTGCGCACCACGTGCGAGACAGGTTGAAGGAAGCGGGTGCCACGATCATTGGTGTGGAGGGCGAGGAAACCGGCGATTGGGTGCTGGTCGATTGTGGGGATATCGTCGTCCACGTCATGCAGCCTGCCGTTCGCGCGTACTACAACCTCGAAGAGCTGTGGCAGGGCCACGCCTCGAAAGCGGCGTGAAAATGGGGTCAGGTTGGATTTGTTCTTAGGCGGAAAGTGGGCGCCGGAATAAATCCAACCTGACCCCATTTTCACCATTTTCATGAAGCTTCGCATCGTCGCGCTCGGCCACCGCATGCCCGCGTGGGTGGCGTCAGGTTATGCCGAGTACGCCAAGCGAATGCCCAGGGAGTATGCAGTCGAACTGACCGAACTGAAGCCCGCGTCACGCGACTCCGGAAAGTCCGCGGACGCGCTGCTTGCGGCAGAAGCGGTGCGCATCCGCGCCGCCTGTGCCGGATCCACCATGGTTGCGCTCGACGAACACGGCGACGCGTGGACCACGCGGCAACTGGCCAACCGTCTGCAGCGCTGGCGCGACGCGGCGCAGGGTGTCGCATTCGTCGTCGGCAGCGCGGACGGCCTCGACGAAGGACTGAAGCGGGACGCCTCCGCGCGCTTCGCGTTATCCGCGCTGACGCTGCCGCATGGCATGGTGCGCGTCATCCTGGCCGAGCAGCTCTATCGCGCCGCGAGCGTCCTCGCGGGTCACCCCTATCACCGTGACTAGACCTGCACACTGAGTTGCCGACAAAATTGCCAACTGACCAGCGCATCTATCTCGCGTCACGCAGCCTGCGGCGGCAGGAATTGCTGCGGCAGATCGGCGTCGAGTTCGACGAATTGCGTCTGCGCGAGGCGCCCGGCCGCGACCCGGACATCGTCGAAGGTCCGCGCGATGGCGAATCCGCGCCGGACTACATCAAGCGCATCGCGCGGACCAAGGCCAACGTGGGCTGGGAACGGATGACCGAGCGCGGGCTGGTCGCGCGCCCGATGCTTGCCGCCGACACTGAAGTGGTGTTGGACGGGCACATCTTCGGCAAGCCGGCCGACGAAGCCCACGCGCGGGAAATGCTCGACCGGCTGAGCGGCCGCACGCATCAGGTGCTGACTGCTGTGGCGTTGCGATGGGAGCGTGAGTTCGTGATCACCGTTGCAACGTCGCTGGTGACGATGCGCGAATTGTCGGCAGACGAACTCGGCCGCTACATCGCCACCGGTGAGCCCGTCGGCAAAGCCGGTGCCTACGCCATTCAGGGACGCGCGGCGGCGTTCATCACGCGCCTCGAGGGCAGCTACTCGGGCGTGATGGGATTGCCATTGGCGGAGACTGCCGCGGCACTGGCCAAGCTCGGCAGGCCCGTGCTGTAAAATCGGCGGCAGCATGCATGAGATCCTCATCAATGTGACACCGCAGGAAACGCGGGTGGCCATGCTCGAACAGGGCGTGGTGCAGGAACTGCACATCGAACGCGCCAGCGCACGGGGCCTGGTCGGGAACATCTGCCTGGGACGCGTCGCGCGTGTGTTGCCCGGCATGCAGAGCGCCTTCGTCGAAATCGGTCTTGAGCGTGCCGCGTTCCTGCACATCGCCGACATCTGGGAACATCGCCAGAACGGCCACGGCGGCGAGCAGAAACCCATCGAAAAGATCCTGCACGAAGGCCAGTCGCTGCTGGTGCAGGTGATCAAGGATCCGATCGGCACCAAGGGCGCGCGGCTGTCCACTCAGGTCAGTCTCGCGGGACGGCTGCTGGTGTTCCTGCCACAGGATTCGCATATCGGCATTTCGCAGCGCATCGGCGACGAGGCCGAACGCGAGAGCCTGCGCGAACGCCTGCAGCTGCTGCTGCCTGAAGGTCTCACCGGCGGTTTCATCATCCGCACGATGGCGGAGTCGGCATCCGAGCGTGAGATGCAGACCGATATCGAATACCTGACCAAGCTCTGGGGTGACCTCAACGTCCAGTCGCGCGAGGTTCCGCCGGCCTCGTTGCTGTACCAGGACCTGAACCTGGCCCAACGCGTGTTGCGCGACATGGCCAGCGAGGAAACGTCGCGCGTGGTCGTCGATTCGCGCGAAACCTTCATCAAGATGCAGGACTTCGCACGGGCCTACACGCCCGCGCTGGCCGATCGCGTCACCCACTATGTCGGCGACCGGCCGCTCTTCGACCTGCACAGCGTCGAGGACGAGATCGAGAAGGCGCTGTCGCGGCGCGTCGATTTGAAGTCCGGCGGCTACCTCATCATCGACCAGACGGAGGCGATGACCACGATCGACGTCAACACCGGCGGCTTCGTCGGTGGCCGCAGCTTCGACGACACCATCTTCAAGACCAATCTCGAAGCGTCGCAGGTGATCGCCCGCCAGCTGCGGATGCGCAACCTGGGCGGCATCATCATCATCGACTTCATCGACATGGAAAACGCGGACCACCGCGCGGCCGTGCTCGCCGAGTTGAACAAGGCGCTGGAGAAGGACCGCACCCGCCTGACGGTGAATGGCTTCACGCAGCTGGGCCTGGTCGAGATGACGCGCAAGCGCACGCGCGAATCGCTCGCGCATGTGCTGTGCGAAGCCTGCCCCACGTGCCACGGCCGCGGTGAGTTCAAGACCGCGCAGACGATCTGCTACGAGATCCTGCGCGAGATCGTGCGCGAAGCCAAGCAGTTCAACGCGCGCGAATTCCGTATCCTGGCCGCGCAGTCGGTGATCGACATGTTCCTGGACGAGGAGTCGCAGAGCCTTGCGCAACTCGGCGATTTCATTGCCAAGCCCATTTCGCTGCAGGTGGAGACGGTCTACACGCAGGAACAGTACGACATCGTGCTGATCTAGACTCATGTTCGCCAGGCTCTGGGCACGCACGCGGTCGATGTTCGGCAAGCTCTTCGAAAGCGAGCCGGAACCGGGGCGGTTCGAATCCGGATCGAATTGGAGCCTCAAGGGCTTTCTCGCCGCTGCGCCCTTTGTGCTGCCGAGCCGCGAATTCCTGGTCTACATTCCCAAGGGTCGCTCCAATTGGCGCCGCGCGCCGCTTCTCGTGCTGTGCCACGGCTGCAAGCAGACGCCCGAGGAATTCGCGCAAGGCACGCGCATCACGGAGCTTGCAGACCAGCACGGATTCGTGGTGCTGCTGCCGCGGCAGAAGGACACCGCCAACCCGTGGCGCTGCTGGAACTGGTTCGACATCAATACGATGAAAGGTGCCGGCGAGGCGGCGATCGTCGCCAAGCAGATCCGCTTCGTGCGCCGTCGCTATCGTTGCAACCGCAAGCGCGTGCTGGTCGCCGGCATGTCGGCGGGCGGCGCGTTCGCCGCGGTGATGGGCCTGCGCTACCCCGGCCTGGTGACGGCAGTGGCCGCGCATTCGGGGCTCGCGTGCGGCGCGGCAAAGTCACCGCTGTCCGCCATCATGGTGATGCAGAACGGGCCGGAGCAGAATGTGGCGGCGATCGGCGACGAGGCGCGCGCCGCTGCGGGAAGGCGCGCGTTGCCGATTCCGCTGCTGGCCATCCACGGCCAGTCCGATGCAGTGGTTGCGCCGCGACATGCCACTGCGCTGATCCAGCAGTATCTTCATCTGAATGGCCACGCGTCGGTGCTGACTCCTGATGCCGGTTCGTCGGAATTGCCCGCCGCCGAATCCGAGACGCGGACCACGCTGCCGAATGGCCGCACCCAAGTCGTCCGCGAATGGCGCAGCAAGGGCCGGCTGGTCGCGCGACTGGTCGAGGTGACGGGATTGGGACATGCGTGGAGCGGCGGTGATGCGGCGCTCGCGTACAACGACGCGGAAGCGCCGGACGCCGCAGCACTGGTCGGTGCCTTCATGACCGATGCCTTATCCTGACGGCTGTTCCAGACGAGGACGCATGCGATGACCATTTCGGCGATGAATCATTTCACCGTGCTTACCGACGACGTGCCGCGCACGGTCGATTTCTATTGCAACCTGCTGGGCTTGGCCGACGGCGCGCGGCCGGACCTGGGCTTCCCCGGCGCGTGGCTCTATGCCGGCGACGCCGCGATCCTGCACGTCGTTGGCGGCAAATCGCGCGACCAGATGAAGCCGGGCGTCATCGACCACATGGCGTTCTCGGCCAAGGGACTGTCGGACATGCTGGCGCGTCTCATCACATTCAATGTCGAGCACACCTGTCGGCGCCAGAACGGCACCGGCATCTGGCAGGTGTTCATGTTCGATCCGAACGGCGCGCGCGTGGAGCTCGACTTCGACCCGGGCGAAGTGCGGACACAAGCATGATCCGCAGATGAGGCGCGAATGAATCCGCTGCACGTCGAGCCGGATCACCTGGTCGTCGTCACACCGGAATTGCATCTGGGCTGCGACTGGGTGGAGGAGCGCCTGGGCGTTCGCCCGCAGCCCGGCGGCAAGCACGTCGCCATGGGCACGCACAATGCGCTGCTGTCGCTGGGCGCGCATTTCTATCTCGAGGTGATCGCGGTGGACCCGGACGGCATCAAGCCCGGTCGTGCGCGCTGGTTCGACATGGACGAGCCACGCATGCGTGCGGCGATTGCCGAGGGTCCGCACCTTGCGCATTGGGTTGCGCGCACCGTGGACATCGATGCCGCGGTCGCCCGCCTGCCGGACCTGGGCGTGCCCACACCGATGTCGCGCGGCGATTTCTCGTGGCGCATCACCATTCCCGACGACGGTCATCGGCCCGGTCGCGGGCTGGTGCCGACGTTGATCCAGTGGCCCGGTGCCGCACACCCCACCGATCGCATGCCGGATACGGGATGTCGCCTGGTTGCCGTCGCCGGAGAGCATCCGGAGCCCGCGCCGGTGCGCACCGAACTCGCAACACTGGGCCTGTCGGAAACGATGAAGGTCACTTACGGAAAATCACCGCGAATCGCCGCAATGATCCGCACCTCGCGCGGCGTGGCGACGCTGTAGCGCCGCGATTCCCTGCTGAATTCACTTGCGGGGCGCCGCCTCTTCCGGCGGCCGGACCGCGCGAAACGTGGCGAGCAGCAACAGGTCGTAGACGATCTTCACGCCACCGGCGATGACCAGCGACCAGCCGAAACTGGAGACGCCCAGCAAATAGCCGGCAATGAGCGGGCTGATCGACGACGCGAGACTCCGCGGCACCGACGTGACGCTTGCCGCCGCCGCGCGTTCGCCCGGCGAGACGATGGCCATCACGTACGAGCTGCGCGTGGGCACGTCCATCTGTGACAGCGCGCTGCGCACGAGCAGCAGTGCGATGACCCAACCGAGGTCGGGCACGAAAGGCACGATGATCAGCAACACGCTCGAAGGCAGGTGGGTGAACACCATCGTGTTGACGAGCCCGATCCGATGCGCGATGCGCACCGCCACCAGGTAGGAGAACGCGGAGAAAACGCCGGTCCAGAAGAAGATCGTCCCGGCCACCGCGAGCGAAAGTTCGAATCTCTCGAACAGCCAGAATGCGAGCATCGACTGGACGATGAAGCCGCCGCCGAAGGCATCGAGGCTGAACAGCGCCGCAAGCGTATAGACGATGCGCTTCGACTCGCGCAACGGCGCCGCGGGCGTGCCGGTCTCGGTCTCGAGTGCCGCCGGCAATCCGCGGTAGACGAGACCCGATGCCAGCCCGAGCAGCGCATAAAGCAGGAACATTGCCTGCATCGTGGCCGCAGGATCGACGTGGATCGCGCCGGCCAGCACGTCACTGAATCCGGCGAAGAGCGCGCCGACGGCGCCGACCAGCGCGCCGACCAGGCTGTAGCGCGCGAAGACCGCGGTGCGCTGGCGGTCGGGGGCAAGACGGGCCAGGAGCGCCTGTTCCAGCGGCAGGAAGACGCTGACATCGCCGGCCGATGGATTGAGCGTGCCGACCAACGCGATGACGAGCAGCGGCCAGAATGTCGTGAACGACGCGAAGCCCACGCCGGTCGCGAACATCAGCGCCGTCGCAGCCAGCAGCAGCGTGCGAAAGCGAAGCCGGTAGGCGTGCATCCCCACCAGCAGCGTCAGTACGCCGGATCCCAGCAGCGTCCCCGTGGCAATCACGCCGACCTGCAAGGGCGAGAGCCCCAGCTTGATCAGGTAGAGCGGCAGCAGCAGGCTGACAAAGCCGTCGCCGAATGCGCGCAGGCCGCGCGCAACCAGCAACCGGCGGATGTCCGTCGACATCACCGGGCGGGCGTCACGCATGCAGCTTCATGGCGCCTTTGATCGCCTTCCATGCCGTGTGTCCGCCGGCCATGTATCGCGCATCGAATCCGGCCTTGCGCAGCGTCACCGCGGTTTCGCATCCGACGTAAAAGCCGTAGACGCAGAAGACGACGACCGGCTCGGTTCTTGACAGGTCATCCATCCACTCATCCACACGCTCGGGATCGCGCCAGACGGCGCCGTCCATGATGTCCTGCCCGCGGCTGAAATAGAACTTCGGGCGGGCATCGACGATCTGTACCGGCTTGCCCTCATCGAGCATCGCCTTCACGTCTTCGACCGCGATGGCGGGCAGGTCGGCAAACTCCTTCTGCACGAGTTGTCGCGGCGGGGCAACACTGGTCGCGTCCTCGTAACGCGTCTGCACGGCGGTCCAGTCGATGTTGCGCATGAATGCATCGATGTACGCCGCCGCGTTGGCGCCGAAGTCGAGGTGATACGCATGCTCGTACATGTCGAGGGCCAGGATCGGCATTCCGCCCGCGATGTGTTGCCCGTGGTCCGTAGCCGTCTGGTTGACCAGTCGGCGATCGCGCGGCACGTAGGTGAGCAGCACCCAGCCTGAGCCACCGGCCAGGCCGCCGGCCATCGCGACAAATTCCGCGCGCCAGCGCTCGACCGAGCCGAAGTCGCGGACGATCGCCTCGGAAATCGCCGGCGGCAGTTTTCTTCCATCGCCACCCAGGCTGGCGAAATAGAGCTCATGCAGCAGTGTCGAATTGAGAGCGACCATCTCCTCCCGCTTGAGGCCGTTGACCACGTAGCCGGGCGTGGCGCCGAAGTCGAGCGATTCGATTTTTTCGGTGATCGCGTTGAGGCGATTCAGCGCGCCGCCGTAGTTGTTTTCGTAGTGACTCTCGATGAGCCGCTGCGATAGTCCGTTCAGTGTCCAGGGACGGCAATAGATGGGCGCAATGTGGTAGCGCATGGGGAAGTCTCCAAGATGAAGTCAAAAGGCGTACGCATCGCTCCCGGACGTTGGGTGCGCAAAGGCATTGCGTTGTCAGTTGCTTGCAATGGTGCCCACGCTCGACGCGAAACGTTTGCAGAGATTGGACGGGGCACCGTCTTGGAGGGCTTGAACCCGGGGGTCCTGCGTTCCCCCTGCGGGAATATTACTACTCGCGTTCCGCGGGCGCAATCGGACGCAACCTGCGGAGTGGCCGCGTTCGGCTGAGCTACCCCAGCGCCCCGCGCGCCGCAACCGGCCACACGCATTCGACGCGGTCGCCGCGCACGCCGACGATCCAGTCGTAGAGATTTACCGTCGGGTCGCAATGGCCGGGAATGAGCCAGACGCGCTCCCCCACGACGGGCCGCGCGATGCTGGAATCGACGCGGAGCACGCCGTGCTCGTCCGACGCGCCGACATACTCGAGGCCATGTGCTGCGTGAACGACCGGAGGGCCGGAATCGAACGCGAACGCCTTCAACCCCGCATCGACGACCGCGCGTTCCGGCACCGGCGCGCTCATCACGGTGGCCGCGACGTAGAGGCTCTGCTCGAACTCGTGGTCGTCCGGTGCCAGCGCGTTACGGCCGTAATCGGCATCCATGAAGATGTAGGAACCCGGCTGCAACTCGGTGTAGACCTGACTGTCGCGCTCCAGGTGCCAGGTTCCGGTGCCGGCACCGGTGACGGTGGGACACGCCATGCCCGAGGCCACGATGGCATTGCGGGTGCTGCGCGCCAGATCCACGGCCGTGGCGATCGCTGCGCGACGTTCGGCGGGCGTGCGCAGATGTTGCGCGGCGCCGTGATACGCGTGGAGACCACGAAACCTGAGTCCGGGCGCCGCGGCAATTGCTTGTGCCAGCGCGACCGCTTCGGGACCGGGAATGACACCGCAGCGATGCGCGCCGACATCGATCTCGACCAGCACATCCAAGGTCACGGCAGCGTTGGTCGCCGCAGTGGAGATCATGCCGACCGCGCGCAAGTCATCGGCAAGCACGCCGATCGTCGCAGCGCGCGCGAGATGGGCGAGCCGGGCCAACTTGGACGGTACGACGATTTCATTGGTGACGAGGACATCGCGAATGCCGGCCTCGACAAAGGCCGCCGCCTCGTCCACCTTCTGGCAGCAGATGCCGATGGCCCCGAGGGCGACCTGCCGCTTCGCGATTTCCGGGCACTTGTGCGACTTGGCATGCGGCCGCAACGCGAGTCCGGAACCGCGCATGGCATTGGCCATCAACTCGAGATTGCGTTCGAACGGATCGAGATCGACAATCAACGCCGGCGTCTCGATGGACGCGACGGAGTCGCCGGGTCGGGCGGGCATGCGCTGCATCAGGCCCGCTTCGTCCAGTCGCCGCCATCCACATTGCCCGGAAGCGCTTCGGCGATACGCGCAGGAAATCGCAGGCTACGCCACAGGCCCGCCGGATACATTCCTGTCGCCAGCAGTTGCCCTGCGACCATCGCGGTGATACGCGCGATGTCGCGCACCGGACGAAAATGGCTGGGACGGCCGGCGGGATCGAAGCGGGCCTCGATTGGAACGGCGACGGTGGTGTAGCCCAGTCTTGCCGCGCGGATCAGTGCCTCGCTATCGAACGTGAACGCCGCGCCCGCATCGTGCCGGACATGGAGCTGCCGCAACAGCGCGGCAGGATACAACCGCTGTCCCGACTGCGAATCAGCGATCGGATGACCGGCCGCCCAGGAAATCCAGAAGTCGGCGAACCGGTTCGCACGCCGCCGCGCCTTCGGGTACGACTCGCGCCCTTTGAGGCGCGCGGCGACGATCACGCACTGCGGGTGCTCCTGCGCCGCGAGCAGCAGGCGCCGGACGTCTTCCGGCTGATGCTGGCCATCCGCGTCAAGCGTGACGACCGCATCGGCGCCGCACGCCAGGGCAAACTGGATGCCGTCCCACAGGCTCGCAGCCTTGCCCTGATTGCGCTCGTGCCGCAGCACCTGCGCGGCCAGTCCTTCGAGTGCTGCACCGGTGCCATCCGTCGAACCGTCGTCGACGACGATCACCAGCGCGCATTGGCGAAGGGACCGCTCCACGATCCCGCGAATGGTCCGCACCTCCTCATAGGCGGGGATGACGATGGCGGCCGGCATCAGTAGAGCGCTCCATTGATCGCAACGCACTGCCCCGAAATATACGCGGCCGCATCGGAGGCCAGGAATGCCACCAATTGCGCCACTTCCTGTGCGCTCCCGGCGCGCCGCATCGGCACCAGGCGTTTGATGGTGTCGTCGTCGAACGCGGCCCGCGTCATCGGCGTGTCGATGATTCCCGGTGCGACGCTGTTGACCGTGATGCCGCGGCGCGCTACCTCGATGGCCAGCGATTTTCCGGCGGCGATCAGGCCGGCCTTGGCAGCAGCATAGTTCGCCTGTCCCCGATTGCCGGCGAGCGCCGAGATCGAAGCAATGTTCACGATCCGCCCCCAGCGCGTGCGGATCATTGGCAACAGCAGCGGCTGCGTGACGTTGAAGAACCCGTTCAGAGCGACGTCGATCACGCCGTGCCACTGCGCCTGCGACATCCCGGCCAGCGGCGCATCCGCGGTGACGCCGGCATTGTTGACCAGGATCTGGATCGGCGCCCGCGCGAGCAGTTGAGCCAGCGCCTCTCCGGTGCCCGCCGCGTCGATGATGTCGAAAGCCACGGCCTCGGCAGAACCGCCGTCATTCCGAATGCTCGCGGCGATTTCGTGCGCCCGCTCGACGCGCGAGTGGGCGTGCACAAAGACATGATGACCCGCGCGCGCCAACTCGCCACAAATGGCCGCGCCGATGACGCCCGTACCGCCGGTAACCAATGCGTGCTTCACGGCCATGCGCCATCGCGCAGCATCACCGCCGCGCGGCCCTCGACGACGTTCTCGTTCTGCGCGGAGATGCGGAACCGGTACAGGCGCGTGTGCCCGTGGTTGCCAAGGAGTTCCGCCAGGACGACCAGCGGCCCGGCGATGTCATCCAGGCGCGGCCTGCTGAAAACGCAATCGCGCGCGCTAAGCAGCAGGCCGACGCGCGGCCGGTCGCGTTCCGGTGAAGTAAGTCCGCCGTGCACGGCCATCGCCTGCGCGGCGAACTCGATACCGTGCAGCGACGAGAGTCGCCCGTGCGTGCGCAGCGGGTTGGTCGTGGCTCGATGTAGCATCGTGGAACAGATGATACGTTGCCCGTCACAGAATTCCACGCGTTCGAGCAGGCACATGTCCCCCTGCTGCGGAATCAGCGCTTCTATCTCCGCGCGTACCGCAATCATGGAACGTAGTCGAGCCACAGGCGCGACCCGTCGAGCCAGGGCATTGGGATGCGCGCTCGCCTGCGCTGCGCGATCGCCAGCAGCAACGGCAAGGCGTCCGCGGCGGCATTGGCGGAGAACCGCTCGCGCAGGTGCGGCGGCAGCGACTCGCCGCGCTCGTCGTCGATCCGCCCGGATCCCAGGTTTTCGATGCGGCCAAGACCCTGGTTTCCTCCGTTCGCCACGGGTTGCAGCCGCAGCGCGCAGGCAAAGGGTTCGGCGCTGCGCGCGAACGACGCCAACGCGACGGGAAACGGCGCGTCGAACGCGACATACAGCAGCGGTGCGCCGGTGGCCAGGACCTGCGCATGCGCCTCGCGCAAGCCCGCGACGAACGACGCCGCGCCGGCGCTCACGGTAATCGATGCAGCAGGCGCGCCGGCGCCGATGCTCCAGTAACCGGCCGGCGCATTGAACACCGAGTTGTGGAAAAGCGTGGGCGACAGCACCACCGGGGACTGCGCCAGCGCGGCGAGCATGCTGGCGAGGACTTCGCCATCGCCATCGGACGAACTGAACACCGTGCGCAACTGCGCGACGTCCTCCGGAATCATCCCGTCGACTGCCTGCATTGCCGCGCTGACGGCGAGTCGCGTCGTGGCATTGGCGCGCCGGCGCTCGACCGGCGGCAGGCACTCGGGGGCCAATCGTGGCAGCGGATCGAACGTGGTCGGCACGCCGGCCCGCAGCACAGTTTGCGCCCGCGTCCAGTCGACCATGCCGGGCGCACAGACACCAATGCCGGCGATTGCGAGCGGCGTCATGGCGCGAGGCCCAGCACCAGGCTGCAATTGGTGCCGCCGAAGCCGAATGCGTTGCACAGAACTCGCCGCAGGCGTTGCGGCCGCGACGCCAGGACGACCGCGCAGGCAAGCGCGGGATCAACGCTTTCGCAATTCTGCGTGCCGGGCATCCACTGCTGCCGGAGCGCCAATTCCGCCACCAATGCGCCCATGATTCCAGCGGCGCCGAGCGTGTGGCCGGTCCAGCCCTTGCTCGAGCTGACCGGAGTACCCGCGCCAAACACCGACAGAATCGCCCGGTCCTCCGCAGCGTCGTTGGGCCGGCTCGCCGTGCCGTGCAGGTTGATGTAGTCGATGCCGTGAGCCTCCAGGCCGGCGTCGCACAGCGCCGATTGCATGGCACGCGCGGCGCCGGCGCCTTCCGGATGGGGACTCGACATGTGGTAGGCGTCGCTGCTCTCCCCCGCTCCTTCGAGATGGACGGCGCTCGATGCGCCCGGGTCGAGCAGCGCGAATCCTGCCGCCTCTCCAATCGAAATACCGTCGCGATTCGCGTCACAGGGCCGGCATGGACTGCGGGACAGCAATTCGAGCGAGTGAAATCCATACAGTGTAGACAGGGCGAGCGAATCGACGCCACCGACGACGGCCGCGTCACAATCGCCGGCGGCAATCGCACGCGACGCCGCCGCGAACACCTTGGCGCTCGACGAGCAGGCGGTCGAAACGGTCGCCGCCGTCCCGGCAAGGCGCAGATAGGTGCGAACGAATTCCGTGGTCGCGAAGAGGCTGTGTCGGCAGCGATACAACTGCGGCGACAGGGAGTCGTCTCGGTCGACCTGCGCCGTCGCGATTGCGCGGTACGCGAGTTCGGTAGCAAGTATTCCTGACGTGGTGGTGCCCAGGAACACGCCAACGCGATGCGCGCCGTGACGCCGGGCGGCGCCACGCACCGCTGTCACGAAACCGTCCTGCTCCAGAGCCAACTGCGCCAGCCGGTTGTTGCGGCAATCGTAGGCGGCAAATTCCGGCGGCATCGGCGACGCGTCGACGGCGTCCACTCGCCCGATCCACGTGGCAAGTGTCGCCGCCGGCGCGAAGTCGTTGGGACGCAGCCCGCTCGCGCCGGCCCTCATCGCCCGCAGCACCTCGCCGGTGCCCACACCGCAGGCATTGGTCATCGTCGATGCTGCAATGGGCAATGCGCGCATGCCGGTCACGCCGGTTCGCGCGCGAACAACAACGCCGCGCAGAAGAAGAGGCTGCAGACGACGCCCAACGCGACCGTCACGCCGATGACCTGCAGCACGGCGATCCGCGACACCGCGAGCATGCCGAACGCGCACAGTGTCGTGCTGCTGACTACCGCCAGTGTGCGCAGCGTGCGCCACGTGTCTTCCTGCGCTATCCCGGCGCGTGCAAAGAACAGTGCGTAGTTGATGCCGATGCCCAGCACCAACAGCAGCGCCACCAGGTGCAGGACGGACAGTGGCGAGCCGGAGGCGACCAATGTGCCGGCGGTCACCGCGATGGACAGGGCGACCGGCACCATAAGTTGCAATGCGCGCGCGGCGCTGCGCAGCCCCTGCGCAAGCACGGCGAAGATCAGCAGTGCGCCGATGCCCGCAAAAAGCAGGGCACGGAGCCTGAATGCCGTCATCATCAGCGATGACTCCGCGCGGAGGTCGATCGCCATGACCTGCCCCGAGCCCGTTGCCGCCGCGCCCTGTGCGATGGCTTCCGGGTCGGTGACGCCGCGCAGTGGAACGACCGCGTACCATGCGTCACCGGCGCCGGCATCGTGCCGGAGCAGCGACTCCGCCTTCATTCCCAGCGCCGTGCCGGACAGTGCCGACGGCGTCAATGCCTCGCCACCGCGCGCACGTTCGACGTCGGCGAGGAACGGGTCGAAAGTCCGCGGACGAAACGGCAGGCCGGCCAGCGCCTGCTCCAGATTCGCCCGCAGTTGCGGAGCCGATGGCAGCGCCCGCTGGCGCGCTTTCTGCGTGGCCGCGCTCGGCACGAGGTCGGAGACGAGGTCGAAGCCGCCGATCGCGCCGCGCCCCACCCATCGGACGAGTTCCGGGCGCAGCGCCTCGGCGTGCAGCAGCACGTCCTGCTCCGTTGACCCGCTGACGACGAGCAGATAGCGTACATTCGGCGCACCCAGTGCGTCGCGCAACTCGCGATCGAGTTCTTTGAGTGCGGCCGGCAACGGATTCATGTTGGCCACGTTGTCGTCGAACCAAGGCTTGTTCCACGAGAACGCCGCCGCCAACGCAGGCACGATCAGGACCAGCGCCCAGCGCACCTGCCAACCGGGCAATCGCAGCGGTCGGCGGGAGCCGGTCGCCACGGGAACACGCACCATGGACGCCGGAATCCACAGCGGCAGCACCCAATACGTCATTGCACCCGCGGTGAGGATTCCCACCATCGTCAGCATGCCCAGTTGAGCGAGACCCGGGAAGTCGGCGAAGAGCAGCGCCAGCGATCCGCATGCCGTCGTGAGAATCGCCATGCGCAGCGTGGGCGCCAATCGCGTACGCGCGTCCGCAACTGTTTCGGCGGGACGCAATTGGGTCAGCAGGAAGCTCGGGTAATCGACCGCCTCTCCCAGTAGCGTCGCGCCAAAGCCCAACGTGATGCCCTGCACTGTGCCGAACCAGGCACCGACCGCGACGATACCGGCCAGCAACCCCGTGGCCGCCGGAATGAAGCACAGCACGACCGTCGGCGCCGAACGATAAACCCAGAACAGGATGCCGAGAATTAGGAGGGTCGACGCGATCGACAAGCGCGTCACATCGCTTGCAATCAGCGCGCGGCTCGCGACACTCATGGCGCCCGGGCTCGAGAAGCGCATCTGCGCCGTTTCGCCCGCACGCGCGGCGTCGAACGCCCGCGTCAGCGCCGCGAGCGCGCGCTGCTGCCCGTCGACGTCCCATCCCGGCGCCGTCGTTTGCGCGACCAGCAGCGCAGCATCGCCGCTTCGCGCGAACCACACGCCATCGACGCGCCTGGGTTGCAACGGCGTCGCCCATTGCGCAAGGATGTGCAGCGTCTCGCCCGTCGGATCGTTGGCCAGCCAGCGCTTTTCCAGCACGCTGCCGCCGCCGGCCAGTCCTTCCAGTCGCTCCTCCAATGCGTCGCGCAGCGCGGCCGCATCGAAATGCGCGGCGTCGATGCGATCGCTCAATTGATAGCGGTAGCGTTCAATCAGCGCAAGTTCCGGTGCCTGCAGCGTGCTCTCGCCGTTTGCCGCATGGCGGAATTCGGGATCCGCCGACAGCGTGCGCACCATCGCCCGGCTGATCAATGCGAGGCGAGCCGGATCGCTGTGCGCAATCTCGACCAGCAACAGCCGGCTGGCGAGGCCGTCGCGCAATTCCCTGCTGAGAATGCGCTGCACCTCTGACTGGCCGCCGGGCAGGAAGGCCGAGAAGTCGCTGTCGACCTTCAGCGCGGTGGCGCACCACGCCAGCGCCGCGGCGACCAGCAGCGCCCAGACGGCGATGGTCGGTTTGCGCGCGCCGCCCAACTCAGGCCCTCACTTCGCACTGCCCGTCGGTTGCACGACGAGCACCGACCGGTCGCCCATCCGTTCGTCGACTTCGATGCGCGTTAATTGCGCCTGCACGCCATCGATGGTGACGGTTGCGACCACGCCGGACAGCGCCGGCTCGATCGGCGTCAGCGCGAGCGTCCAGCGCGCCGCCTGTCCGCTCAATTTGAAAGCGAAGTGGCGCGCCAGCGTGGCCCGGTCCCCGGCGAGGGTCGCGCGAATGCTCGCCACCCACGCGGCCAGGCCAGGCTCGCCCAACAGGTCCAGCTGCCGGGTGCCACGTTTCGTTTCGATCACCAGCAGGTCGCCGACAATTTCCATGCGCTCGAAATACGGCGACTCGACGCGCATCTCCAGCCGATCGGGCCGGACATAGGACAGCGCGCCGCGCCGCACCAGCGGGGCGGTCAGCGTCGACACGTATTTCGTCTCCTCGAACGCGACACGGCTGGACTCGACGCGCTGCATCAGCGCCATCAGCTCGGCCATGTCGAACGCGGTCGCGGTCACCGGCAGCGCTGCCAGGGCGAGAAGCAACGATGCGACGGCAAAGCCCCATTCAGCGCGCCGTCGCATGCGTCCAGAAGTCGTAGAAATTGAACCAGTTGTAGGGGGCCGCACGACAGCTTCGCGCCAGCCAATCGGCATACCGCTGGACTTGCGACTGCACCGCTTCGCGGCGGCCCTCCGTTGCCGGCGTCGGCGACGGTGCATCGGCGAACGCCTCGAACCGCACGCGGTAGCGGCGCCCGCCGCAATACACGGCGGAAAAGAGCACGACCGGGGCCTTCAGCACCGACGCCAGGATGAACGGTCCTTCCGGAAACGGCGCCGCAGCATCCAGAAAACTGCAACGTAACATCTTGTCGCCGGTCATCGCGCGGTCGGCCAACAGGCCCACGATTTCGTTGCGGGACAGCGCCTCCGCGACCCTGAGCATCGTTTCCGCCCGCCCCAGCGGAATGATTTGCTGCGGCATCTCGCGATTCAGCGCCGCCAGCACACTGTTCAATTTTTCCGCATTGTCCTCGTGCATCAGTACGTTCACCGCCACCGGACTTTCGGTGTAGCCCAGTGCGCGTAGTACGTCGAAGCTGCCGAAGTGCGCGCCGTACAACAGGCACCCGCGCCCTCGCGCAAGCACGCCGCGCAGGACGTCGAGGCCTTCGATGTCACAGTCGAGATCGCCTTGCTGCCCGGAAAGCAACAGCACGCGATCGAGAATCGTCCGGGCAAAGCAGTGATAGTGGGCGAACAGGTCCCGCCAGCCGGGAGAACGCGGCAGCACGCGACGCAGGTAGTCGCGCGACGCACGGCGCGCGCGTCCGGAGAACAGCAGAAAATAGGCGCAGATCGGATAGAGCAGAACGCGCCCCGCGCCGCGGCCCAGGAACAGCGTCACCTTGACGATGAGCCAGATGAGCGGACGGCTGCCCCGCTCCGGTTGCGCGAGCCAGGCCGGTCGCGCGGTCATGCGTCCGCCGGCGCGAACGCGCAGACGAATTTGCCGACGACCGCGCTGGAGCCGGCGACTTCGATCGTGAAGCGGGCCGACCCGCGTTGCGCAATGTCGACGCGCAATGACAGCGCCGCAGCCGGCCCGACCGGCGCCAGGAACTTGACCTGCGGGCATTCGCGCACCCGATAGCCATGGTCGGAGAGCAGCGCCTCCACCATTTCGAGCAACACGACGCCGGGAACGATTCCCCGGCCCGGAAAATGTCCGGGAAACGCGGGATGGTCGATGGGGACGACGACTTCCCTTTGCAGATGCACGGGCGCATCCGGCTCCACGCCGCGACGCGCAGGCAACAACGCCAACAAGTCCTTGATCGGCAATTTGCCATTCGCGTCGCGTGGCAATGCGGCGACGACGACCAGCGGCCGCGGCATGAACGCGGGATCGATACGACACGCGAGGTCTGCACGAATGTCATCGCTGCTGCGGCCCGGCGCCACGACGATACCCGCCAGCCTGGGCGCGTCGGCGAACGGCGGGAACATCGCGCCACCGTTCACGCCCGCGATCGCCAGCAATTCGCGCGTCAATGCCTCCAGCGACGCACGCTTGCCCGCGATCTTCACCATGTCGTCATCACGACCGATCACCTCGAATCGGCCGGCACCGGCGAAGCCCGGCGATTCGGGCCGCAGGCGGTCGGACAACGTCAACGGGCGCGGCAGATGTCCGCCGGAGACCCGCGGCAATCCGTCGGAGGTCAGCTCGAAGGCGAGCCCGGCGGCGGGCGCGAAGAAAGCCGAAACGGCGGGTCGGCGCGTGGCGAGGATGCCACCTTCGGTGCAGCCGAAGATCTCGCCGACCGGCACTTCCCAGTCGCGCTCGATCGCCTGCGCGAGTTCGCGCCCAAGCGGCATGGTCGCCGAAATGATCCGGCGCAGTCCAGGCACCGCGTCGAGGTCGCGATGAAACGCGCGCAGTTGCAACGGCGTTGACATCAGCCAGATATCGTATACGCCCGACGCGGACGCCGCGGCGAGCGACTGCGCCAGGTCCGCCGGATATACCGGGCGCGCATCGAGCAATGCGGTGCCGGACTGCAGCGTGAGCATCACCATGGTCTCGAATCCGAACATATGCTGCGGCGGAACGGATCCCAGAATCGCCGCCCCGGCCGGTGGCGCCCCGAACGAGCGGAGCAGCGTCTGCGTGCCCACGCAGAGCTCCCGCCATGTCTTGCCATGCGACTGCGGCGCACCTGTCGAACCCGAGGTGAACAGGATCGCGGCGATGTGCGAGTCCCGGATCGACGGCGGCGGCCACACCGGCTCCTCGCGCGCAGCATCGAGTTCCGGCCGCAGTGCAACGCAGGCTATGCCCGAATGCGCCGGCGCCGGCGCATCGACGAGGCAGTAGCTGTCGGGATGCGCTTCGCGCAAATCGTCGAGCGTGCGCGCCAGCCGGCTGGGGGGCAGCACCAGCGTATGCCCGGCGAGCAGCGCGGCGGCACTCGCGAGCAGGAATTCGGCGCGGCCTTCGCACAAGTTGAACGCGAAGCGCGCGCGCGGCAACCGGGCTGATGCAGCCAGCGCGGCGGCGCAAAATACTGCCGCGCTCATGCGCCGGCCACGGTCGAACAGCAGCGTCTGCTCCGGCTCGAAGCCGCGCAACAGAGGCGACATGGCGTCGATGAGAGGAACTCCCCCGGTTCCGTCAGCGACCGCGTTCGCGCAATGCGGCGCGCATCATCAGGATCTGGTGCCACGGCGAAACGTGATCGTCGCGGGGGAAGCGCCAACGCCGGTAGCCGTACTCGATCGCGAACAACGCGGCGACACACAGATAGTTGCCGACGGCCGTGAACCAGACCCACGCCCGGTAGGCGCCGAACGCTGCCAGCACAGCTGACAAGGATGCCATGGCCAGGAAGAATCCGACCCACACCCACGTCAGCCTCCTCGTGTAGATCGGAATCGCGGCATCGAGGTCATGCTGTCCCAAGCGGGCGAAACGCGTGATCAATGCTTCGCGCCCGGGCGCCAGCGTGCGGCCGAAGAACCAGGCGAGGCCCAGGTTGACCGCGAGCGGAGGAAGAAACAACAGTGACGTAGGTGACGCGAATGCCACAGCCGCGCCAGCAAGTGCCGCGACGGCCAGCATGGCGATCGCGCGCGCGGGCCGGGGCAGGCACAGGCAAAGTCCGGCCAGCGCCGCCAACGTGAGCAGCAAGCCGAGCCACGGACTCCGCTGTGCGAGGATCCACCAGACCAGGAATGGATACGCCACGCAGGCGGTGAACGATAGCGCCGCACTCCAGCGAACGCGCAGGGGAGCAACGTCGGTTGCGGGAACGGTCGCGCCTTCGCCCTGCGCCGGACTATTTGGTGCGATGGCGGGCGACATGACTGGCCAGGGCCCGGAGCGATGCGAACACGTTGCGGCTTTCGACGTCGTCCGAGCGCAGTTCGACGCCATAGCGCGCGGAAACGACGACGGCGATCTCGAGCATGTCGATCGAATCGAGCCCGTAGCGATCGCCATAGAGCGGCGCCTCCGGATCGAACTCGCCGGCCGGAATTTCAAGGGCCAGCGCCTCGACAATGGACGCGGCGATCTCCCGTTCGAGTTCGGTCATGGCCATCAGCCGGATTCTCCGGCACAGCGGAATTCGGGGTGCGCGCTATTCACATGCGCAGCAGTTCGGCGCGAATTTCGCGATCGAGATTCTCTATCCATCCGTTGTAATTCCTGTGGATCTGCCCGTCCCGGTAGTGGAGGTTCGTGCTGTCCTTGTAGGTGATGCTGAAGGCCTTGCCGTTGTAGCGAATGTCGACGACGGCGAGGTGTTCGCGAAGGGCCAGGCGTCCGCTGATGAGGCCAGGCGAGACCGGCGTCATCACCCATCCCAGACCTACGCCGGCCTTGACGATGACCTCCCGGACCTGGTCCGCCGAAAGCTGTTTGCCCGCGGCGTTCACGACTGGCTGGTCGGTGACGTTCATGATCGGCCGCGACGTGCATCCCGCGACGAGTAGCACCAGGCCCAATACCAGCAGAATTTTCCCGTAATTCATCGCTCGGTCTCCCCGGTCCCGGTTGCAATGACCACCATGATTGCGCGGGAATTCTAGCATGGGGATATCCATGCCTGCGCCGTGCCGACAGCGCAAGTGCGAACGCTATTTAGCGACGGAAGCCTCCAACGCCGCCAACTGGCCGTAGACGACGCGGCCAACCGCAAGCAACTGCGCGCGATCGACGTTGCCGGACAACGCATAGCTGCAGTTGTCCTCGATCCAGTAGAACACGCCCACGCCGTTCTCGAGCGCGTACCGAAACGCGACCTCGCCACCGTCCACCGGTTGCTTGCGCACCTGCAGCGAGAGGCGCTGCTTGTCGGCGTTTTCGTACATGAACAGCGCGGTGGGATTCTGGTGCCCGGCGACTAATCGCCCGCCAACGAGCGCGAAGCCGGTGCTGTTCAGGTCCGGCGCGCTGACCGGAAAGCCGAGCCGCTTCGACAACCATGCCACGAGTCGCTTTTCTTCCGGCGCCCAGACCTCAACCGGACGATTGGCGTCGGCGGCATAAAGTGCGTGCGTCAGCGCGGCCTGACGCGTGAACGTGGTCGGCGTGCCCGCGCGTTCGAGTTGCATGTCGCGCGCGAACCATCCCGCGCCCAGACCCACCATTAGCGTAGCCACGACGGCAGTCAACGGCACCAGCCAGCGCCGCATCGTTTCCGGCGACCGCGCCGAGGGCCCCGTAGTCGGCCCACTGGCCGCCGCCAGCAACCGATCGGGAATGGGCTCCGCCAGCCAGGGATCGAGCGCATCGCGCAGGTCCGCGTTGCGACGCCGCGCATCGGCAACACTTGCCGCAAGCGCCGGATCGCGTACGAGCGCGTCCTCGACGGCAGCCACGCGCGATGGCAAAAGTTGGCCATCGACGTACGCGTCGAGATCGGCGTCGGTCACGGGGAGCGGATTCATCTCAGGAAATCCTCATTTCACAACTTATTTGACAACTCCTTTGACAACTCATTTGACAACTTTCAGGCCGCCGGCACCCGCGGGCGCATCGGCGAACGCATTGCGAAGCTTGGCGCGCGCGCGGGAGAGTCGCGACATGACGGTACCTACCGGAATGGCCAGCACGACCGCGATCTCCTCGTAGCGCAGCTCTTCCACGGCGGCCAGCAGCAACACCTCGCGCTGGTCCACCGGCAGGCGTCCCACGTGTTCCATCAACTCGGTCAATTCGACGCGCGCGTACTGCGTGGCGCGCACCGGAATCTGCCACGCCTCGTGGCCCTCGCCGCCGTCGTCGAGCGACACGTGCAATTTTTCGCGGCGCGCGAGCGCGCGCTGGTTGACGAATACGTTATGCATGATCGTGAACAGCCACGCGCGAAGATCGCTTCCCGCCGCCCACAGCCGCCGCTTTTCCCAGGCGCGGGCGAGCGTGTCCTGGACCAGGTCATCGGCGCGGTTGGTGTCGCCGGTCAGCACGCGGGCGTAACGGCGCAGCCGCGGAATGGCGGCCAGCAGGTCCGGTTGCGGCAGCGGCGGCGGGGCTGCGACGTCGGCCATCGGTCAGGCAATCGGCGACGCGCTGCGCTGCGCAGTGCTTTGCCGGTCAGGACCTTGGCGCTCAGTCCTTGGCAATATGCCAGACACTGTTGACTCCATCCCCGGTCTTGTCGCCCGGCTTCTGGTCCTTGGACCACGCGTACAGCGGCTTGCCCTTGTAGGCCCACTGCTTGCCGCCGTCCTCGCGGACGATGACGGTCCAGTCGCCGCTGGCAGCACCCGCGCCGACGACCATGAGCGGTGGCCAGTTGGTGGCACACGGGCCATTGCAGGCGCTCTTGCCGCCGGCATCGCGGTCGAAGACATACAGCGTCATGCCTGCGGCGTCGGTCCAGGTGCCGTCGGCGCTCTTCCTGGCCGGCAACGCTTGCGCGGCCACCGCGATGCATGCGCAGAGAAGGACCGCGGCAACCAGGCTATGTACAGTACGAATCATCCGGATCTCCGTGCAAAAGGGGTTGTTGCGTTCCTCGTGAACACGAACGGCGATCGATTATTCCCCAAATCGATTGTTCCCTTCACCTAGCGAATCAGGATAAGCGTTGCCAGTCCGAGGAAGATGAAAAACCCGCCCGAGTCGGTCACCGCGGTGATCAGGACCGACGAACCGACCGCCGGGTCGCGCCCGAATTTCAGCATCGTCATCGGGATCACGACGCCCATCAGCGCTGCCAGCATCAGGTTCAGCGTCATCGCCAGCACCATGACGAGTCCCAGCGCGACATCCTTGTACAGCAGCATCGCGACCAGACCCATCACGCCGCCCCACACGACGCCGTTGATCGCGGCGACGACGATTTCCTTGCGAAACAGCTTGCTCGCGTGTTCGCGCGTCACCTGGCCCAGCGCCACGGCGCGCACGATCATCGTGATGGTCTGGTTGCCGGAATTGCCGCCGATGCCCGCGACGATCGGCATCAGCGCCGCCAGTGCCACGAGTTTGGCAATCGATCCTTCGAAAGCGCCGATGACGCGCGACGCAATGAATGCGGTGACGAGATTGATGGCCAGCCACGACCAGCGGTTCTGGAACGACTTCCACACCGACGCGAACACGTCTTCCTCCTCGCGCAGGCCGGCCTGGGCGAGCATTTCCTCCTCGCCACGTTCGCGCACGAAGTCCAGGATTTCGTCGACGGTGACGCGCCCCACCAGTTTGTCATTGGTGTCGACGACCGGTGCGGATACGAGGTCGTAGCGCTCGAAGGCCGATGCGGCATCCTGCGCCTTTTCATGCTGCATGAGCTTGACCACCGGCGGCAGCATCAGCGATGAGACCAGCGCATCGGGCTCGCTGACGATCATCCGGTTGATGGGCAACACGCCCAGCAATTTTTCTTCGCGATCGACGACGAAGAGCTGGTCGGTCTGCGACGGCAGCTCGTCGAAGCGCCGCAGGTAGCGCAGCACGACTTCCAGCGTTACGTCCGGGCGCACCTGCAAGTCCTCGAAGTCCATCAGCGCGCCGACCATGTCGTCCTCGAAGGACATCGCGGCGCGCAATTGCTCGCGTTCTTCCAGCGGGAGTCCGGAGAATAGATCGTCCATCACCTCTTGCGGGAGGTCGGGCGCCAGGTCGGCGATTTCCTCGGCGTCGAGCGTTTCCGCCGCAGCGACGAGTTCCTCCGTGTCCATCGACGAGATCAGCGATTCGCGGACCGCGTCGGAGACCTCGAGCAGGATTTCGCCGTCGCGCGATGCGCGCACCAGGTCCCAGATGTACAGGCGCTCGTCGAGCGGCAGCGCGTCGAGGATGTACGCGATGTCGGCCGGATGCAGGCGGTCGAGCTTGCGCGTCAGCTGCGCGCGGTTCTGCTTGGTGACGAGGCTCTCGACGATCTCGCTGCGCCCGTTGCCGTCGGCGCCCGGCGCGTGCTCCAGTTGCTCGTGGACGAGGCCCTCGACCAGCCGGTGCTTGCGCAGCAACGCCGTGATTTCGACGAGCGCGTCCTGCACGCGTTCGCGTGGTTCGGGGCGCTCGACAATCTTCGCGGCAGCGGATTCAGGCATGGACCAAGTTTAACAACGGACAGCAGGGTCAGACTCGACTTTCCACGACGCACTACGGAAATTCGAGTCTGACCCTAATTTCCAGGCGTTCAGGGAATCTCTGCGGCAGGCATTCGCGCAAGGATGATGCCGATCTTGCGGTTCAGGCCCGGCGCACCCTGGTTGCGCTCGTAGAAGCGCGGGTTGGGCGCCATCGCGGCCAAGCGGGCAGCCTGGTCCGGCGTAAGTTGCGCGGCGGTGGTGCCGAAGAGCTGTTTCGCGGCCGCCTCAGCGCCGAAGGTGCCGTTACCCCACTCGATGACGTTGAGATAAATCTCCAGGATCCGCTTCTTCGGCAACAGCGCTTCCAGCATCACGGTAATCGCCGCCTCTTCGGCCTTGCGCCAGTAGCTGCGTGACGGCGTGAGGAACAGGTTCTTGGCGAGCTGTTGCGTGATGGTGGACCCCCCGGCCACCACACGACCTTTCTTCTGGTTCTTTTCCATTGCAAGCTGGATGCCGTCCCAGTCGAAGCCTTCGTGGTCGATGAACTTGGCGTCCTCGGCAGCGATCATCGCGCGCTTCAGATTGTTGGAGATGCGCTCATAGGGCACCCATGCATAGTGCTGAGGCGCCTTGGGATTCCTGGCACGCAGCTCGTCCATCCGGTACGCCATGAACGACGTCTCGCCTACCGGGTTGCTGCGCCACCACAGGATGTGCGCGGCGTACCACCCTTGCAGCAGCACCAGCGCCAAGGCCACGGTGCCGATCATCCACCCCAACCAGCGCACGAAACTGCGACGCCGCGAGGCGGGTGCCATCACGAGTGCGACGGTGCGCGCAACAACGCGAAGATCGGCGCCGTCTCGGGCCGCACGCCGCGCCAGAGCGCGAAACTTTCCGCCGCCTGTTCGATCAGCATGCCGAGGCCGTCCGCCGTCCGCTGGGCACCGTGCGCTTGTGCCCATCGGCGGAAGTCCGTCGGCGCATCCGCGTAGATCATGTCGTAGGCAAAGCTGCCCGCGACAATCGATGTGGGCCACGGGCGCGGCGAATGGTCGGCCAGGCCCGCGCTGGTGGCGTTGATCACGATGGCGAAGGATCGCCCGGACAGCGCCTCGGGGGGCAACGCGGTGATGGGGCCATGCCGTTGGAACAATTGCGCGATGGCGGCGGCCTTCGCGAAGGTGCGGTTGGACACGGTCAGCGAACGCGGTCGCTCCGCCAGCACGCTGCTCATGATGCCGCGCGACGCGCCGCCCGCACCCAGCACCAGCACGTCGCGCGCCGCCAGTGCCACGCCCAGGTTGTGCGAGAGGTCGCGCACCAGCCCCGGCCCATCCGTGTTGTCGCCATACCAGCCGTCGCCGTCCCGCTTCAGCGTGTTCACGGCACCGGAGAGCAGCGCGCGCGGACTGTGTGCCTTGGCAAGTGCAAACGCTTCCAGCTTGAACGGCACGGTGACGTTCAGTCCTTGCCCGCCCGCGCTCGCGAACGCGTCGACGGTGGCACGAAAGAGATCGAGCGGCGCCAACAGCCGCTCGTAGGTCAGCCGTTGTCCCGTTGCGCGTGCGAATGCCTCGTGGATTGGCGGCGAGCGGGAATGGGCCACCGGATTGCCGATGACGGCGTATTTGTCCAAGGTGCTTCCCTACTGACTGACGAGCTCGTCGGCCTTGGTGAACGTCCACGTGCGGGTGACGTGGAGGACGTCGGTGTCACGCTTGATGTCCGGGGGAAACGCCGCGAAAGGCGCCGACATCTCGACGATCTTCACGGCGGCCGCATCGAGGATCCGGTTGCCCGAACTGCGATTGATGTCGATCTTCTCGACGCTGCCATCGCTCTTGATCGACACCGTGAGCAACAGGCTGCCGTAGAGCTTCAGCTCGCGCGCCGCCGTGGGGTAGTTGAGGTTGCCGACGCGCTCGATCTTGAGCCGCCAATCCTCGACGTAGCGGGCGAAGCGGTACTCCTCGGCGCGCGCGCCGACAAAGCGCCGCTTGGGTCGCTTCTGGTACGCGTCCATGTCCTTGGCGATCTGCGCTTCGAGTTTCATCGCCTCCAGCGTGCGCTGCATCAGCTCGTTCGCCGTGGGGAGCTCGGACTTTTCCGTCGCGTCGACGGGCTTGTTCTGGACCGCGGCGATCGGTGCCGAACGCAATTGCGTCATCAGCTCGCGCGTCTGCACCTCGAGCGATTCCACTCTCTGCGTCGCGACGGCGACCTGCTGCTCCGGATTGTTCAATGGCAGCACGGGCAACGGGGTCTTCGCGCGCCGGTCGGCATCGGTGTTGCCGCCGCCGTCCAGATTCGCCTGCGCCAGGATGTCCGCCTTGGTCGGCTTCGCCGTCGTCTTGGCATTCACCAGCGCGATCTCGAGCGGCGGGCCGTTGTCGGCCATCTTGGTGAGGTCGAACGGGGAGAAGTGGATCGTCAGCACGATCGCGTGCACCAGCAGCGACCCGGCAAGCGCATACGTCATCAGCTTGTCGTGACGCGGCGAGACCAGCACTTCGGGAGGGATGTTCGCGGGTGGCAACGCACCGGCCGGAGCGATGCGCGCGGTGCGACGCGTTGGCGCTTTTGGTTTGGGCGGCATCGCGGGCGCTGCCACGGGCGATGTCGGAACGACGGTCATCGGCACCGGCGGGGCCGCCACCTTCGTGGCTCGAGGCGCGGCGGGCTTTTTCCGGGCGACCCCCTCCGCCGAAGTCCTGCGCGTAGCTGGGGCGGGAACGGCCTTCAGCTCAGGCGAGGCGCCCGGGTCCGGCTTGGGAACAAGTGTCTTCGGCGGGGAAGCGCGTGGCGGCAATTCCGGCCCGTCTCATGGAAAACGGAGAATTTCCATTCTAGCAAGTGCCATGCCGATGTCATGGCAACCCGGGCCCGGGACGCGAAAATATCGTCAGACTGTACCGGCGTAGCGACACTCCAGCGTTGCGGCGAGCAGATCGACCGCCATGATCGCCACCCGGATCCCGGTTCCCGCCGGCTGTTCGGGCAGGTCGCCCAGCCGCTGAACCCACGGCAAGCGATCGAAGCGGACGAGATTGTCGCGGATCACCGTGGCCGTCGTTTCGGTGACGTTTTCCTGCGCCATCCAGCGCAGGCACCAGTACTGCTCCATGCGGTCCTGGAATTCCGCGTACTGGCTGTAGGTCACTTCGAAGTCCGCCAACGCCGCAAAGAGCTCGGCGTCATTTTCCCCATATGGCGGAGCATCGTCGGCGACCACGGCCAGCAGTTGCCGCTGGTTGACCATGTCGCTGTAGCGGCGCAGCGGCGAGCTCGACCACAGGTAGTGCGTGAGCCCCAGTCCCTGATGTTCGCCGGGGCGCGTGCTCATCTTGACCTTGCCGCCGGCCTGCACGCGATACAGTCCCGCGGCGCCTTTAGCCGCAAGCACCTGGCCCCACGTGCTGTTGACGTGGATCATCAGTTCCGCGATCAGCTTGTCGAGCGGACTGCCGCGCTCGCGCGGAAGAATCTTCACGCGGCCCTCAGGCCCGGCGCTCCAGTCGACGTCGAAGTTGTAGTCGATGCGGTTGATGTCCGTCTTGCCGCGCTTGGCGGACAGGTGTTTCGCCGTCTTCCACAACGCGCGCATCTCCTGCGTCCACGGCGGATCCGACGGCGATGGCAAAGGATTCGCGAACGCCTCGGACAGTGTCGACAGGTCGAGATTGGCGGCGATCGGAACCAGGTTCAGGCGCGTGGCATGGGCGATGGGAACGCCGTCGGGGTCGGTCTCGATATAGAGAGACAAAGCCGGTGCGGACGTCCCCTGCCGCAGCGTGAACGCGGCCACCGCGTCCTCCGGCAGCATCGTCAGTTTGCGGCCAGGCATGTACACAGTTGACAGGCGTTCCCGCGCAATCGCGTCGAGCGCGCTACCGCGCGGGATGGCCAGCGCGGGGCACGCGATGTGAATGCCTACCTCGATGTTGCCGTTGGGCAACTCGCGCACCGAGAACGCATCGTCGATTTCCGTCGTCGTCGCGTCATCGATGGAAAATGCACGCACCTCCGCCAGCGGCAGGTCCGGCGGCGGCGGCAATGTGCCCCAATCCGGGAAGGCAGAGCCCTTGGGGAATGCTTCGGTAAGAAATCGATTGAAGTGGTAGTCGTGGGTCGAGGGAATGGCGCCGCAGGCGGCCAGCAGCGCGACCGGATTGGTCTTGCCCGCCTCGCACGCGGCGGACAACGCCTTCCATTCCAGCGCGTTCTTGTCCGGCTTGTACAGCAGCATCGACAGCTTCGGCACGAATTCCACCGGCAATCGATGCGCAGTGAGATCGGCCACCCAGCCCGCAATCAGCGACGCTTCGCGCTGCTTGCGCTCGACCGACGCCAGCCCCGCCTGCAGCGATTCCGGCGGTGCCTTGCGGTAGCGGCCACGGCCCTTCTTGTAGAAATACATCGGCGATGCATGCAGCAGCATGGCCACCGCAGTCGCCTGCGCGGGTGTCGGATGTGCGCCGTAGTACTCGCGCGCGAGTTCATCGAAGCCGAACTCGCCGTCGCCACTGGCTTCCCACAGGAATGTCGGGTCGAGTTCCGCCGCCAGTTGCTGCCCGTCGGACAGGATCGCGCCCGCGGTCGGCGACGTGAAGCGCAGCAATACCGCGCCCGCCTTGATCTTGAGCCGCTTGCCTGAAGCCGCCTCAACCTGCAGCGTTGCGTCGTTATCGGCGAGAACGGACCCGGCCTTCAGGTGGCCGTCGTCCTCGAACAGGACATTCATTGGCGGAAGGGGCTCGGCGCGAGTCGCGCCTTGCCTCGAGTGGGTTGAGCAAGCGTCCGGCAAATTATACCGGGACGCATCCGTTGATTGCGGGAAACGCCCCCTTGCGGCATAGTCGCCGGCTCATTGAAACGGGAGCTTGCAATGGAATACCGGCGATTGGGCAACAGCGGACTCGAAGTGTCACCCCTGTGTCTGGGCACGATGATGTTCGGCGACCGCACGGACGCCGCCGCCTCGCAGAAGATCGTCGATGCCGCGTTCGGCGCAGGATTCAATTTCATCGACACGGCCGACGTCTACACCAAAGGCGCGTCGGAGAAGATCGTCGGCAGGGCCATCAAGTCGCACCGCTCGCACTGGATCCTGGCCACCAAGGTCGCCAACGTGATGACCGCGAAGCCGCACGACGGCGGACTGTCGCGCCGGTGGATCATGCGCGCCTGCGACGACAGCCTGGCGCGCCTTGGCACCGACTACATCGACATCTACTACCTGCACAAGGACGACCCCGATACGCCAATCTCGGAAACCGTCGGCGCCATCGGCGACCTGGTGCGCAGCGGCAAGATCCGCTATTTCGGCATCTCGAACTACCGCGGCTGGCGCATCGCGGAAATGGTCAGCGAGTGTGAAGCGCAGGGCGTGGCGCTGCCGGTCGTCTGCCAGCCGTACTACAACCTGCTGAACCGGATGCCCGAAGTGGAAGTGCTGCCGGCGTGCGATCACTACGGCATCGGCGTAGCACCCTATTCGCCGCTGGCGCGCGGCGTGCTCACCGGTAAATACGCGCTGGGCGGCAAGGCGCCGGCAGGTTCGCGTGGCGCGCGCGGCGACCGGCGGATGATGGAAACGGAGTTCCGCGAGGAGTCGTTCGTCATCGCGCAGAAACTCGCGAAGCATGCGAAGAAGACCGGCCGGACGCCGACGCAGTTCGCCATGGCGTGGACGTGGGCCAATCAGATCGTCACCAGCGTGATCGCCGGCCCGCGCACGATGGAGCAATGGCAGGACTATGTGGGCGCGATGGGCGCCCAATGGACCGATGCCGATGAGGCGCTGGTGGATTCGCTCGTGCCGCCCGGACATCCGTCGACGCCCGGCTACACCGATCCGCAGTATCCGTTCTTCGGCCGCGTGCTCGCTGACTGATCACTTCGATCTCGACGGCTTCCCGAAGCGGGCCATCAACTGGAGGCCGCGCGGG
>JANMCH010000005.1:0-16080 GCA_031361045.1 Betaproteobacteria bacterium
GCGACGGCAAGCGCCATCGGCATCGACCAACCGGCCTTGACTGCAAGCGCTGCGGCATATGCGCCTACGCCAAAATACGCGGCATGGCCGAACGACGTCATGCCGCCGGTGGCGAGCAGGAACTGCAGGCTGGCCGCGAACAGCGCGGCGATCACGATGTCGGTGGCCAGCACCGCGGAATATTCGTCGCGCACGAACGGCAGCACGACCAGCGACAGCAGAACGATTCCGGCGATGATGGCGGCACGCCGCCCCGGAGCCACCACCAGCGCGCGCTGTTCGGGCAACGGCGTGTTCACGGGGGGCGCGGGAGGAGCACCGAGCAGACCCTGCGGCTTGATCGCCAACACGACCGCCATCACAACGAATTCCGCCACCAGCGTGAGACGTGGAAACGCAAACGTGATGCCGAAGATGTCGACATCGCCGAGCGCGATGCAGATGGTCTTGGTCACGCCGATCAGCACGGCAGCGAGAAATGCGCCGGGAATCGAGCCCAGTCCACCGACCACCGTGACGACGAAGGCGTCGGCGATGATGGAAAGATCCATGCCGAGATTGGCCGGTTCACGCGGCAGCTGCAGCGCCCCGGCAAGGCCCGCGACAAAGGCACCCAGCGCGAACACGGCGGTGTACAGCATCGCCTGATTGACGCCGAGTGCCGCCGTGAGCGTTCGATTCTCGGCAGCGGCGCGGATCAGCACGCCGAAGCGGGTGCGCGTGACCAGCAGCGTCAACGCAACGAGCACCGCAGGCCCGGCGATGATCAGGAACACATCGTATTGCGGGATCGCGTGCCCGAAGAAGTCGATGGTTCCGGATAGTCCTGGTGCCCGTGGTCCCAGCAGGTCCTCCGCGCCCCACAGCGCCAAGGCCACGTCGCGGACGATGAGGACGACGGCAAACGTGGCCGTCAACTGCATCAACTCAGGTGCGTCGTACAGGCGCTTCAGCAGCAGCCGTTCCAACAACGCGCCGATCAGCGCGACGGCGAGTGCGGCCAGCAACAGCCCCAACCAGAACGATAGCGGACCGCGCCCAACGACGGAGGCAAGCAGGTTGCCGAACGTATACGCGCAATACGCTCCCAGCATGTAGAGCGACCCGTGCGCAAAATTGACGACGCGCGTGACGCCGAAGATCAGCGTCAGGCCGGCCGCGATCAGGAACAACGACGACGCGGACGCGAGGCCGTTGAGCAGCTGGAGGAAAAGGGAGGCTAAGGACAAGCTTGCGATGCTACACGCACGACGCCGTCCTCAATCAGCAGGTCGCATCCGCCGCACGTCGTCGTCGCTGGGCTGGTAGTTCTTGCCGTCAGCGTACTTCCAGTCGACCATCACGCCCTTGCCGTCCTTGACCGCGGTGCGGCCGACGTACGCGCCCATCGTCGATTGGTGGTCGATGGTGCGAAACATCACCTTGCCGAACGGCGAGACGAATTCCAGGCCCTTCATCGCCGTGACGAGCTTTTCCGGGTCGGTCGAGCCGGCCTTCCTGATGGCCGCAGCGGCGGCAATCACCGTGCTGTAGCCGACCACCGAGCCCAGGCGCGGATAGTCATTGAACTTGGCCTGGTAGGCGTCGCGAAAGCGCTTGTGCTCCGGCGTGTCGATGGCGTACCACGGATAGCCCGTGACGTACCAGCCAACCGGCGCCTCGTCCTTCAGCGGATCGAGATACTCCGGCTCCCCGCCCAGCAGGTTGAACACCGGGCGATTCTTGAACAGGCCGCGCAGTTCGCCTTCGCGGACGAACTTGGCCAGGTCCGCGCCGAACAGCGACGAGAAAATGGCATCCGGCTGCGTGTCCAGCATCGCTTGCGCCACCGCGCCCGCGTCGATCTTGCCCAGCGGCACGGGGAACTCGACGAATTCGAGACCTCCACTCTGCAGGAAATTCATCTGCTTCTTGAAGGCCGCCGTTGCCGATTGGCCGTATTCGTAGTTGGGATAGACGATCGCCCAGCGCTTTTTGCCGAGCTTGGCGGCCTCGGGCACGAGCATGGCGGTTTGCATGAACGTCGACGCGCGCAGCCGGAACGTGTACTTGTTGCCGCTTTCCCAGACGATCTTGTCGGTCAGTGGCTCGGCGGCAAGAAAGGGAATCTTGCGCTGCTTGGCGTAGTCGGCGACGGCCAGGCCGACGTTCGACGGAAAGGTGCCGATCAGCATCGACACCTTTTCGCGCGACGTCAGTTCCTCCGCCACGCGCACCGCATCGCCGGGCGTGCCGTTGTCGTCGCGTGAGATGATTTCCAGAGGGCGCCCAAGCACGCCGCCGGCCGCGTTGACTTCCGCCAGCGCCAGGTCCATGCCTTTCTTGTACGGCTCGAGAAATGCCGGAAAGACCTTGTAACTGTTGAGCTCGCCGAGCTTCACGGCTTGCGCAAACGACGGCGCGGCCACGGCCAAGCCCAAGGCGGCGACCACGAGACGGCGGGACACGGTCATGCAGATCTCCAATGCGCTCCAATGCGGAACACCCGGGTAGGGGTGCCATGAACGCGCCGGGGTCGGCGCGGGTTGACCGCACAATACCAAAGACCTAAGCATATGCCTTGTCGAGGGACGGGCGGAGTGGGCAATGCAGGTAAAATGGAAGGCTTTTGCGCGTTTGGACAGCCCCATTTTCCCATGCTCACGCTTGCCCACGGCCTCGCTTTCGCCGACCTGTATTCGGTCGACGGCAACCAGCGCATCGACACGCTGTTCGCGGCCCACCTTCGCGCCGCCGATCCGGCGCTGGCCGACCGTGTGGTGGCCGCGCGTGAAAGCCCATCCACACTGCCGCTCAAGGACGAATCCGCGCTGCTGATCGCGGTCGCGCCGCACCTGGAGGACTTTCTCGCGGAACTGTTTGGCATCGTTCCGGAAGTACGCGCGCTGGAGGCCAGGCACCATGAGCTGGCGCCGCTCTTCGCGGTCAAGCGCCAATTCGTCCAGCGCAAAGCCGCCAATGCGTTCAAGGCGGACGTCGCCGCGACGTTCGACGGTCCGGCATTGCGGGTGGCGGTCGAAGTACTCGTGGGCGGTCCGGTGACTGGACAGGCCGGTGAATTGGCGTTTGCGAACGCGGTCACGCGGTGGCAACAGGATGACGTGGTCAACTCCGATGCGCTGGAATCGGCAGCGCGCTATGCGGCGTGGGCGCTGCACACGCCCGCCGGTCGCGCCGCGCACAAGGGCGGCGTGCTGTTCCGCGCGCCGCGCAAGCTCGACTCGCTGAAGCTCGTTCCCATCGAAGCCGTCGCCATTGGCGGGACGTCGGCATGGCAACAGCCCGCGGATCATGCGCTTCGCCGTCGCGAAGGCTTCGCATTGACCGACCACGGCACCGACCTGGTCGGCGGCCTCGACCAGGCGCACTACTGCATCTGGTGCCACGAACAGGGCAAGGACTCGTGTGCGCGTGGTTTGCCGGAGAAGAAGCCGGTGGAAGGCGAGGCGCCGTTCAAGAAGTCGCCATTCAACGTGGCGCTCGCCGGCTGCCCGCTGGAGGAGCGCATCTCCGAATTTCACAAGCTGCGCGCGGAAGGCTGGGCGGTCGGCGCGCTGGCGATGATGTGCATCGACAATCCGATGGTCGCGGCTACCGGCCACCGCATCTGCAACGACTGCATGAAGTCGTGCATCTACCAGAAGCAGGACCCGGTCGACATTCCGCAATCGGAAACGCGCGTGCTGAAGGACGTACTGGCGCTGCCGTGGGGCTTCGAGATCTATTCGCTGCTGACGCGCTGGAATCCGCTGCATCTCAAGCGTCCGGTGCCGGTGGCGCGCACGGGAAAACGCGTGCTGATCGTCGGCCTGGGTCCGGCGGGCTTCACGCTCGCGCATCACCTGGTCAACGACGGGCACACGGTGGTCGCCGTCGATGGCCTCAAGATCGAGCCGCTGGCGTCGGAGTTGTCAGGCATCACCATCGCCGGCGAACGCGTTCCGTTCGCGCCGATACGGGATGTGCAATCGCTGACCGATCCGCTCGACGACCGCGTGATGGCCGGCTTTGGCGGCGTGGCGGAATACGGCATCACCGTGCGCTGGGACAAGAATTTCCTGAAGATGATCCGCCTGCTGCTCGAGCGCCGTGATCGCTTCGCCTTGTACGGCGGCGTGCGCTTCGGCGGCACGCTCGACGATGCCGGCGCCTTTGCGATGGGCTTCGACCACATCGCGTTGGCCATGGGCGCGGGCAAGCCCACGGTGCTCGACCTGCCCAACGGTCTCGCCAACGGCGTGCGTACCGCGTCGGACTTCCTGATGGCGCTGCAGCTGACCGGTGCGGCAAAAAAGGACTCGATCGCCAACATGCAGGTACGCCTGCCGGTGGTCGTCGTCGGTGGCGGCCTCACGGCCATCGATACCGCGACCGAATCGCTCGCGTACTACCCCGTGCAGGTGGAGAAGTTCCTGGCGCGGCATGAAGCACTGGTCGCCGACAGCGATGTTGCCACCGTCGAGGCCTCGTGGACTGCGCGTGATCGCGTCATAGCGCGGGAATTCCTGGCGCATGCGCGCGCCATTCGCGACGAACGCGCGGCCGCGCTGCGCGAAGGTCGACCGGCCCGCATCGCAGAAATCATGCAAGGTTGGGGCGGCGTGACCGTCGCTTATCGGCGCCGCCTGATCGACAGCCCGTCCTACACGCTCAATCACGAAGAGGTTGAGAAGGCGCTGGAGGAGGGCATCCGCTTCGCCGAAGGCCTGACGCCGCTGGCCATCGATGTCGACTCGGACGGTGCAGCCACGAGTCTCCAGGTATCGGTGCAGCACAACGATGGCGATGGCGTATGGCACGAGACTGCGCGGACGATGCTGCCGGCGCGCACCATCCTGATCGCCGCAGGCACGCAGCCCAACACGGTGCTGGTGCGCGAGGACGAAACGCACTTCCACCTGGACGGCAAATATTTCCGGCTGCTGGACGAGAGGGGCCATCCGGCCAAGGTGATCCGCGGCCTGGCCAAGCCGGCACATCCAGCCGTGCTGACCGACATCCTGCCCGATGGCCGCGCAACGAGTTTCTTCGGCGACCTGCATCCGTCGTTCTCCGGCAATGTGGTCAAGGCGATGGCCAGCGCCAAGCAGGGCTATCCGATCGTGTCGCGGGTGCTCGCCAACATTGCACCCGCGTCAACGTTGAGCGACGCCGGGTTTTTCGCAACGCTCGACCAGACACTGCGCGCGACTGTGGTGCGCGTCGAGCGCCTGACGCCGACGATCGTCGAAGTCATCGTGCATGCACCTGCCGCGGCGGAGCGCTTCCGGCCCGGGCAGTTCTACCGGTTGCAGAATTACGAGACGCTGGCGGCAAAGCGCGACGGCACGCGACTGGCGATGGAAGGCCTCGCGCTGACGGGCGCGTGGGTTGACCGGGCGAAGGGACTCGTATCCACCATCGTTCTGGAAATGGGCGGATCGTCCGACCTTTGCATGCAGCTCAAGCCCGGTGAACCGGTCGTGTTGATGGGGCCGACCGGTGCGCCGACCGAGATCGAGCCCGGCGAAACGGTGGTTTTGGTCGGCGGCGGATTGGGCAATGCCGTGTTGTTCTCCATCGGGCAGGCGTTTCGCGCGGCGGGATCGAAGGTGTTGTATTTCGCCGGCTACAAGAAGCTACAGGATCGCTACAAGACCGGTGAAATCGAAGCGGCGGCGGATGTGGTCATCTGGTGCTGCGATGAGGCGCCCGGCTTTGCGCCGCAACGTCCGCAGGACCGCGCGTTCGTCGGCAACATCGTGCAGGCGATGCGCTCGTATGCTTCCGGCGAACTCGGCGCGCAAGTGCTCAATTTCAGCGCGTGCGATCGCATCATCGCCATCGGCTCAGACAAGATGATGGCGGCCGTCACTGCCGCGCGGCACGGCGTTCTCGCGCCGTACTTGAAGCCTGATCACCGCGCCATCGGGTCCATCAACTCGCCGATGCAATGCATGATGAAGGAAATCTGCGCGCAGTGCCTGCAGCCGCAGAAGGACCCCGTGACGGGCAAGGTTACCTACGTTTTCTCCTGCTTCAACCAGGACCAGCCGCTCGACCTCGTCGACTTCCCGGGCCTCGACCTGCGCTTGCAGCAGAATGCGGTGCAGGAGAAGCTGACCGCGCAGTGGATACGGCACGTCGCGGCACAAGGCTAGCCGGAATTCGCCGTTCGTCGGTTGATCGCGTCAATCCACACGCTCAATTACTGATTGGCATACCGCTTGCTGATTGCTCCATTGGCCCCAACAACGGGGCGACTGGAGCACATCATGACTCTCTGGATCATCGCGTTCGTCATCGGCGGTGTCGTCGCCAGCATCGGTTTCGGCTACGCCGTCACCTGGGTGCGCGAGCGGCATATTCGCCTCATGCTGGGCATTCCCGACTCGGTGAATGGTGACGTCGGTGAGCTGCGTACAAAGCTTGCCGCACAATCTGTAGCGGACACCGAGATGCGCATCAATGCCGCCGCGCCCAACCTGAATCCGGAGCACCGCCGTCGCCTGGCGCTGGCGTTGACGCGGCAAAAGGGATTGCTGCCACGGAAATCCGCGGTCGTGGATTGAAACGGTCGTGGATCGAAAGCTTCCGCACCGGAATCGGCAGGCCGATGAAACCACGATGGCCCGCGAATGCGGCTGGCGCGGAAAATGACAATGGCCCGCGCGTGCGGGCCATTGCGAAATTTGGTGCCGGCGAAGAGAGTCGAACTCCCGACCTTCGCATTACGAATGCGCTGCTCTACCAACTGAGCTACGCCGGCTTTACTGCCTACTGCGTGAAGCCCAATATTATAGCTGATGCGGGCAACCGCTGCCAAGTCGCCGCTAGGGCGGAACCACTCGCGCCGGCCCGGTGATGCCCATCAGCGCATCGATGCCGTTCCACATGATCTGCACGCCGATGCACAACAGGATGAACGCCATCAGTCGCACCACGACGGCCGTGCCCACGACGCCCAGCCATTTCGACAAGCGCTCGGCATAGCGGTAGCAGAGGTAGACGACGACGCAGGTCAGCAGCACGCCCAGCACGGACGACAACGATGCCGTAAGGAACGAGCGCACAGACTGCGGATGGTTGGCGCCGATGGTGATGGCCACCGAGATCGACCCGGGACCGACCGTCAGCGGCAGCGTCAACGGATAGAACGCCTCCGTGGCGACCGTTTCGGGATTGTGAAGGTCGAGGGCGTCGGTTTTGTCGGTGGCATCCGCTCCGCGCAACAGGTCCCACGCCACCGCGCAGACGACCAGGCCGCCGGCGACCTGCACCACCGGGATCGACAGTCCGAAGAATTCGAGCACGTAGGTGCCGACGAACACCGACGCCATCAGCAGGATGAAGGAATTGATGGTGACCTTGCGCGCCAGGATTGCGCGCGTGGCATCGTCGGAGCGCCGGGTCATGGCCAGGAACACCGGCATCGCGCCCAGCGGATTCACGATCGGCAGCAGTGCCGCAAATACCAGGAACACACCTTCGGCGAAATGGCGCGGGTCGATCGTCATGACGGCGCTTGCTTCACTGGAGCGGTGACGGGAGTCGCGGCCAACGGCAGTTCCTCGAGCAGCGCCCTGACGCCATTCCACGCGATCTGCACGCCGATGCACAACACGATGAACGCGGACAGCCGCAGCACGACCATCAGGCGCGTATGGCCTAACCACAGCGCGACCCGCTCGGCGTACCGGTAGGTGAGCCAAACCGTACCCGAGATGATCGCAACGCCGACGATCGCGCCGGAGAGCGCGATCAGTACCTTAGTGATGCTTGACGAGTGGTTGGCGCCGATGGTCACGGCCGCGGATATCGCGCCCGGATCGACGGTCAGCGGCAGCGTGAGTGGATAGAACGCGCGGGTCAGGATCGAGCTGGCATCGGCGGGCGTGTCAGTGGAGGGCGTGGCGGGCGCATCGTCCGTCAGCAGGCGCCAGCCCAGCGAGCACAGCACCAATCCGCCCGCGAGCTGCACAACCGGTACCGAGAGCCCGAACAGGCGCAACACGAAATTGCCGAAGATCAGCGATCCCAGCAGCAGGATGAACGAATTGATGGCGATCAGGCTGGCCAGCGTGCGCCGCGTCGCGCTGTCGGCGCCGTGGGTCATCGCCAGGAACATCGGCGCGCTGCCGACCGGATTGACAATGGGCAGGATGGCGCCCACCACCAGCAGCGTTGCGCGCAGCATTTGCTGGAGATCTTCTTCGAGCATGCGCGTTACACTATCACATGGTTTCGCGGCCACCGCCGCGCCTTTCCCGCCACCTGGTTTCGATGTCCGCCACACGTTCCCTGTTCGGATTCCACGCCATCACGGCTCGCCTGCGCCAACGCGCGGACGCCGTGCATGAGCTCTATGTCCTCAACGGAAGGCAGGACGCCCGGCTGCGCGACCTGGTCGCGCGCGCGGAGGGCGCCAACGTGAAGGTCCACGTCGTCGATGGCGCGCGCCTCGATGCGCTGGCCGGGCACGGTCAACATCAGGGCGTGGTGGCGGTGGTCGACGACGCGCTGCCACACGTCACGCTGGACGATGTCCTGGAGCCGACCGATGCGCCGCTGCTGTTGCTGGTGCTCGATGGCGTCACCGACCCGCACAACCTCGGCGCGTGCCTGCGCAGCGCAGATGCGTTCGGCGCGCAAGCGGTGATCGTGCCCAAGGATCGTGCGGTCGGCGTCAATGCCACCGTGGCCAAGGCCGCGTGCGGCGCGGCGGACACCGTCCCCGTGGTGGCCGTGACCAATCTGTCCCGCGCCATGAAGGAAATGAAGGAGCGCGGCGTCTGGTTGCTGGGCGCCGATGCCGGAGGCGAGAGCCTCTTTACCGCCGACCTGGCCGGCCCGGTGGCGTGGGTGCTGGGCGCGGAAGGCCAGGGGCTGCGTCGCTTGACGCGTGAGTCGTGCGACCGCATCGTCGGCATTCCGCTGTCCGGCAGCGTGGAGAGCCTCAACGTCTCCGTCGCGGCCGGGATTTGCCTCTATGCGACTCAGGCGGTCCGGGCCAGGGCAGGTTAGCCGGACCTCCTGCCTCCCAATCCCGTTGCCTTGCCCCGGCCGTGCGACTAGCATGGGCGGATGTTTTGCCCGCCTGGGTCGCACTTTTCCCTTTTGACGAGGACTTTCATGCCGCACGCCGCTGTCGTTACACCCCGTTCCTGGAAGCGCATCGCGCTGGTTGCCGCGCTGGCGCTGACCGCCACCGCCGTGCAGGCTAAAGGCACGCTGGTCTACTGTTCGGAAGGCAGCCCCGAGGGCTTCCAGCCGCAATTCTTCTCGACCGGCACGACGTTTGATGCGGTGTCGGTGCCGATGTTCAACCGGCTGGTGCAGTTCGAGATCGGCACCACCAATATCGTGCCGGCGCTCGCCGAGTCGTGGACGGTGTCGCCCGACGGCAAGGTCTTCACGTTCAAGCTGCGCAAGGGTGTCAAGTTCCACAGCAACGCCAATTTCACGCCGTCGCGCGACATGAACGCCGACGATGTGATCTTCAGCTGGGACCGGATGGCCAACGACAAGAACCCGTTCCACGGGGGCACCGGCGGACAGACGTACGCGTACTTCGACGACATGGGCATGAAGAACATCGTGGCCAAGGTCGAGAAGGTCGACCCCATGACGGTGCGCTTCACGCTGAAGCGTCCGGAAGCGCCGTTCCTGGCCGACATGGCGATGGACTTTGCGTCGATCCTGTCGCTGGAATATTTCGAGACGATGGCCAGGAAGGGCGCGTCCAACGCGGCCGACATCTTCCCGATCGGCACCGGCCCGTTCGAGTACGTGTCGTACCAGAAGGACGCGACGATCCGCTACAAGGCCTTCGACAAGCATTGGGCCGGCAAGCCCAAGATCGATAACCTCGTGTATTCGATCACGCGTGACGCGACCGCCCGCTACGCCAAGTTGAAGACCGGCGAATGTCACGTGATGGCGTTCCCCAAGCCCGCCGACTTAGTCGAGATGAAGACGGACGCCAACCTGAATGTGCTGCAGAAGGAAGGCCTCAACATCGGCTACATCGCGTTCAACACTGAGAAGAAGCCGTTCGACAACAAGCTGGTGCGGCAGGCGCTGAACATGGCGACCAACAAGGACGCCATCCTCAAGGCCGTCTACCAAGGTCAGGGGCAAGTGGCCAAGAATCCGATCCCGCCGATCCTGTGGAGCTACAACAACGCGGTCAAGGATTATCCGTACGACCCGGCCAAGGCCAAGGAACTGCTGGCGCAAGCCGGGTATCCGAACGGATTCGAAGTCGAGCTGTGGTACCTGCCGGTGACGCGCCCCTACAACCCGGACGGCAAGCGGATGGCGGAAGTCATCCAGGCCGACTGGGAAAAGATCGGCGTCAAGACCAAGCTCATCACCTACGAATGGGCCGAGTACCGCAAGCGCAGCAAGACCGGCGAACAAGGCGTGATGATGTTCGGCTGGTCGGGCGACAACGGCGACCCCGACAACTTCTTCGTTCCGCTGCTGGGCTGTGAAGCGGTCAAGGGCGGCGGCAACGTCGCGCGCTGGTGCAACAAGGGCTTCGAGGACCTGATCATCAAGGCTGCGCAGACGCCCACCCAGGCCGACCGCGCCAAGCTGTACGAACAGGCGCAGGTGATTTTCAAGGAAGAGGCCCCGTGGATCACCGTCGCGCATTCGGTGCGCTTCGATCCGATCCGCAAGGAAGTGCAGGGCTACAAGATGGACGCGACGTCGCACCACTACTTCAATACCGTCGAACTGACCAAGTAACGACAGTGACGAGGGGTCTGCCGCAACTCATCGCAAGCAGATCCCTCGCTTTGCTCGGCATGATCCCCGTGCCGATGTCCCCGCAATATTCGCTTTAGGGCGTCCTCCGTGTTCGCCTTCATCCTCCGCCGCGTCGCGCTGATCGTGCCGACGTTCTTCGGCGTGACACTGCTCGCGTTCGCGCTGATTCGGCTCATTCCGGGCGATCCGGTCGAGAACCTCTCCGGCGAGCGCGGCATGGACCCCGAGCGGCGCCTGCGCCTGCTGCATCAATTCGGGTTGGACAAGCCGCTGTACGTGCAGTATTTCGAGTACATCGGCAATGTGCTGCGCGGCGACCTCGGCACCTCGCTGACCACGCACGAGCCGGTGCTGACGGAGTTCCTGACGCTGTTCCCGGCGACGTTCGAGCTGGCCTTGTTCGCGTTGGTCTTCGCGGTGTGCCTGGGGCTGCCTGCGGGAATCCTCGCCGCGATCAAGCGCAACACCGTGGCCGATTACGCGGTGATGGGTGTCTCGCTCACCGGGTATTCGATGCCGATCTTCTGGTGGGCGCTGCTGCTGATCCTGCTTTTTTCGGTGCAATTGGGCTGGACGCCGGTGTCGGGGCGAATTTCGGTACAGTACGACGTCGCGGCGACCACCGGCTTCATGCTGATCGACACGCTGCGCAGCGGCGATCCCGGCGCGTTTCGCTCAGCACTTTCGCATCTCATCCTGCCGACGATCGCGCTGGGAACCATTCCACTGGCCGTCATCGCGCGCATGACGCGCTCGTCGATGCTGGAAGTGCTGCGCGAAGACTACGTGCGCACCGCGCGTGCCAAGGGCCTGCCGCGGCTGCAGGTGGTGCTGATCCACGCGCTGCGCAATGCGTTGATACCGGTGATCACCGTGATCGGATTGCAGGTCGGCCTGTTGTTGTCTGGCGCCATCCTCACTGAAACAATTTTTTCCTGGCCCGGTATCGGCAACTGGCTGATTCACGGCGTGCAGTCGCGTGACTATCCGGTGGTGCAGGGCGGCATCCTGCTGATCGCCGCCATTGTCATCTCCGTCAATCTGATCGTCGACCTACTGTATGGCGTGATCAATCCGCGGATTCGCCATGCCTGAGGCCGCCAGCGCATTGGTCGCCGCGCCGTCGGCGCCGCCCGGACCCTGGCGCGAGTTCTGGCAATCGCTTTCGCGCAGCCGCGGCGCGATGATTGGCTTGGGCTTGGTGGCGGCATTGATCCTCATTGCGATATTCGCCGACTTCGTGGCGCCTCATCCACCCAATGAGCAATACCGCGAGTCGTTCCTGACGCCGCCCGCGTGGGACAAGGATGGTTCGATGCGCTTCATCCTCGGCACCGATCCGGTCGGGCGAGACATTTTGTCGCGTCTCATTTTCGGCACGCGACTTTCGTTGATGATCGGCCTCATCTCCGTTGCGATTTCGCTCGGCCTGGGCGTCGTGCTGGGACTGCTGGCCGGCTATTTCCGCGGCCTGACCGAGACGGTGATCATGCGGCTGATGGATGTCATGCTCGCGCTGCCGAGCCTGTTGCTCGCCATCGCTGTCGTCGCCATCCTCGGACCGGGATTGGCCAACGCCATGTACGCCATCGCCATCGTGCTGTTGCCGCACTACGTCCGCCTGACACGGGCGGCCGTGATCGGCGAGGCGGGCAAGGAGTACGTCGCGTCGTCGCGCATCGCCGGCGCGGGAACGATGCGGTTGATGTTCAACACCATCCTGCCCAACTGCACGGCGCCGCTGATCGTGCAGGCGACGCTGGGGTTCTCCACCGCGATACTTGACGCCGCGGCGTTGGGCTTCCTGGGCCTCGGTGCCCAGCCACCGACACCGGAGTGGGGCTCGATGCTCGCCAGCGCGCTCGAGTTCATCCAGCGCGCGCCGTGGGTGGTGACCTTCCCGGGGTTGGCAATCCTGATCACCGTGCTGGCGTTCAACCTGATGGGCGACGGGCTGCGCGATGCCCTCGACCCGAGACTCAAGCGCTAGGCCTGCATGCCGCTGCTCGACATTTCCGGACTGACCGTCGAATTCGGCTCCGAGACCGCGCCGTTCAAGGCGGTTGATGGCGTCGACTTCGCGATCGACGCGGGCGAGATCGTCGGAGTGGTCGGCGAGTCGGGGTCAGGCAAGACCGTGACCGCGCTCGCGCTGATGGGGCTGATCGATTTTCCAGGTCGCGTTCGCGCCGATGCCATGACCTTCAACGGCCGCGACCTGACGACCATTTCCGATCGCGAACGCCGCGCGCTCGTCGGCAAGGACATCGCGATGATCTTCCAGGATCCGCTGGCGAGCCTCAATCCGTGCTTCACCGTCGCCTTCCAGCTGATGGAAACGCTGCGCATCCATGGCAGCGATGAAGAACGGCGCAACCGCGCCACGCGCCGCGCGCGCGCGCTGCAGCTGCTGGAGCAGGTCGAGATACCGGATGCTGCCGCGCGCCTCGACCTGTACCCCCATCAACTGTCCGGCGGCATGGCGCAGCGAGTGATGATAGCGATGGCCATCGCCTGCAATCCGCGGCTGCTGATCGCCGACGAGCCGACCACCGCCCTTGATGTCACGGTGCAAGCGCAGGTGCTGGCGTTGCTTACGCGATTGCAGCGTGAGCGCGACATGGCGCTCATCCTCATCACGCATGACCTGGCGCTGGTGGCGGAGACGGCGCAGCGCGTGGTCGTCATGTATGCAGGGCAGGAGGTCGAGACCGGACCGGTTTCGGGCGTGTTCGAGACTCCGCGACATCCCTATACGCAGGCATTGTTGGCGGCGTTACCGGAACACAACGAGGACAAGGCGCGGCTGCAGGCCATTCCCGGCATGGTTCCGGGCCAGCACGACCGGCCAGCCGGTTGCCTGTTGTCGCCGCGATGCGTCTTCGCGGTGGAACGCTGCCGACGTGAGATGCCACCGTTGGCCGGCGATGCGCAGCGCCGCGTCCGTTGCCACTTTCCGCTCGATGCGGCGGGACGTCCGACAGGGAGCTGGCGTCCCGACGGCGTCGCCGTGGAAAGCGAGGGCACCGCATGAGCGCTGTCGAATTGGTAAATGAGGCGGCACGCGTGGGGGTCAGTTGAACACTACGCTGCTCGATGCTCGCGGCCTGGCGCGGCATTATCGCGTGTCGCGCGGAGTGTTCCGCCCGAAAGGACTGGTGCGCGCGCTGGACGGCGTGTCGTTCACGCTGGGCGCCGGCGAAACGCTTGCGGTGGTCGGCGAATCCGGTTGCGGCAAGTCCACGCTGGCGCGGCAGGTGACGATGATCGAACGGCCGACGTCCGGCCAATTGCTGCTCGACGGGCACGATGCCGGCACGGCCGACGCCGCGCTGCGCAAGAAGTTGCGTCCGCTGGTGCAGATGGTGTTTCAGAATCCCTACGCTTCGCTCAATCCGCGCAAGAAGGTCGGCACGCTGTTGGGCGAGCCGCTCGCGATCAACACCGATATGAGCGGCGGAGAGCGCGACGACGCGGCGCGCGCAATGATGGCCAAGGTCGGACTGCGTCCCGAGCATTTCGGCCGTTATCCGCACATGTTCTCCGGCGGTCAGCGGCAACGTGTCGCCGTGGCGCGTGCATTGATGCTGCGACCGCGACTGGTCGTCGCCGACGAGCCGGTGTCGGCGCTGGACGTGTCGATCCAGGCCCAGGTGTTGAACCTGCTCATGGACCTGCAGCAGGAATTGGGCATCGCGTACCTGTTCGTCTCGCACAACCTGCAGGTCGTGCGCCACATTGCCGACAACGTACTGGTCATGTATCTCGGCAAGACCGTCGAATCCGGTCCAAAGACAACGTTGTTCCAGCGACCTGCACATCCCTACACTCGTGCATTGCTGGCCAGCACGCCGTCGCTGGCGGCAGCAGGGCGCGGCGCGCGCGTACCACTGACCGGCGAGTTGCCGTCGCCGCTGAACCCACCGTCCGGATGCGCGTTCCACAAGCGGTGTCCGCACGCGATACCGCGTTGCGCGGTTGAAGTGCCGGTGCTGGCGCCGCTCGGCAACATGCTGGTTGCCTGTCACCGAGCCGGGGAACTCAATGCGTGAGCGAAAGCGGGGGTGGAAGCCAGGCTGGAAGCTGAGTGAGAAGCGGATCTGGCAACTGAGGTTGACGCTCGAGCCTCTTGCCGTCAGGATTCCCTAGTGCTTGCCTTCATCCTGCGCCGCATCCACCAATCCATCGCCGTGATGGCGGTGGTGGCGCTGATCGCCTTCAGTCTCTTCAACTACGTCGGCGACCCGGTCGTATCGATGGTTGGGCAGGACGCCACGATGGAGGAAAAAAACCGGCTGCGCAGCGAATTGGGGCTCGACCAGCCGGTGGTCGTGCAGTTCTACCATTTCGCGTTGAATGCCGTCAGCGGCGACTTTGGGCGTTCGCTGCGCCAGGGCCGCAGCGTGTCGGCGCTGATCAAGGAGCGCCTGCCGGCAACGCTCGAGTTGTCATTCGGCGCAGCCTTGCTGGCGCTTGCGGTCGGCATTCCCGCCGGCGTGTATGCCGCATTGCGGCGCGACACCTGGGGTGCGCACCTGTTGCTCGCCGGGTCGCTGGTCGGCGTGAGCCTGCCGTCGTTTCTGATCGGCATTCTGCTGATCCTGGTTTTCGCCGTGCAGCTGGGGTGGTTGCCGTCCTTTGGCCGCGGCGAAACCGTCGCACTCGGATGGTGGAGCACCGGACTGCTCACCAAGAGCGGATTGAAGGCGTTGATCCTGCCGGTGATCACGCTCTCGCTGTTCCAGATGACGCTGATCATGCGGCTGGTCCGCTCGGAAATGCTCGAGGTATTGCGTACCGACGACATCAAGTTCGCGCGCGCACGCGGCCTGTCCGACCGCGCGATCCATTTTGGCCATGCGCTGAAGAACACGCTGGTGCCCGTGATCACCATCACCGGGCTCCAGTTGGGCGGCATCATCGCCTTCGCGATCGTGACCGAGACCGTCTTCCAGTGGCCCGGCCTGGGCCTGCTGTTCATCCAGTCCGTCTATTTCTCGGACATTCCCGTGATGGCCGCGTACCTGTGCTTCATCGCGCTGATCTTCGTCATGCTGAACCTCTTCGTCGACCTCATGTACTACGCGGTCGACCCCCGTCTGCGCATCGAAAGGACTGCTGTCGCCTGATGAAACCGAACGAACATATCAAGCACTGGCTCGACGAGTTCACCGCCATCCGCCGCGACCTGCACGCGCATCCGGAATTGGGCTTCGAGGAACACCGCACCGCGCGCATCGTGCAGGAACGCCTGGCGCAGATGGGCATCGAGCACCACACAGGCATCGGCAAGACCGGCATCGTCGCGGTGATCAAGGGTCGCAG
>JANMCH010000010.1:0-4425 GCA_031361045.1 Betaproteobacteria bacterium
CCCGACGTCCGCGGACGAATTGCCTTCAATCAGCATGATCCAGGTTGGCACTTGCGTCGTGTCCGCGCGAGCTTTTTTCTCGGCTGTCTCCACTTTGCTGATGGACTCGTCAGCGATACAGAGATGGACACCGGCGATGCCTTTATTGTCACAGAGTGGCGGCAGCAGGCGCTGCCGCAATGCTTCGACCACGTGCAGACGGTCGCGCTCGCTGACGTCGAAGCGTTGTGTAAGCATAAATCCGCCCTGGCCAACACCGTCGGTGTAGACCGCCCGGCAGATCGAGCGCGACACGTTCCGGAAGGACGGCACGACGCGCCGCGTCCATGCGGTCGGCGCATTCAGACGGTTCAGGTAATCCTGCCCACCGAGCACTTCCGGGCTGTCGGCCTCGTACAGATTGAAATACTCTGGCGCGCCGGCAACGGCCACATAGCGGCGACCACGACGAAATCCCGGAATGCCGACGCGCTCCGGCATGTGCTCGCGGTTATGCCACTGATAAAAGTCGTCACGTGCCTCAGGCAACAGGTCGTGCCAGATGCAAACCGCGCCTAGTCCTGCGAGACTCATCGCTTCTTTCGATCAGCTGGTACCCAGCCTGCGCCCGCAGCAGCATAGCGGTAGCGGGACCTACAATGAAACGAAACGCCATGTAGTTGAAGTTCGAGGCGGGACCCGCCAGCGCGCCGTTGCGGAAGACACCGCTTCCCCAAAGGATGATGTCGCGACCAATGAGCTGCCTCAACTTTGTCCACGACGTCGGGATTCAGGACTAAGTCGTCGCGTGGCATTGCGTCTCCTCGATTCGTACGTCTACTAACGCGAATTCGAAGATCGTTATTGTATTTTTGCAAGCGCCTCGTTGTACTTGGTCACAACCTCTTGATAAGCCTCCTCGGGGGTCGTGTTGCGCAAGATCATGCGCTGGAACGCGTCGGCGACGATCTGATGGAACGTCGATTGGATAATCGAATAGTTCACCACCCGGCCTCGCGACTTGACGAGTTCTGCCCAACTGCGTTGGTCGCGGCCCTGCGCTGACGCGAAGTAGGGATCGTTGTACGCCGATGCCCGCGCCACGACCTCACCGCCCTGCGCCACGATGGCCTCGCCGGCAGGGCTGGTCATGAACTTCACGAACTGCCATGCCGCGTCCTTCTGCTTTGAAGCCGCGTTGATCGTGAGTTGGAACCCGTAGACGGCCTGCGGATCGTCGGGTTTGAAGCCTGGCGCCGGCGCCCACGCAAGATCCTCGCCCGCACCTTGGGCCTGGATCGTGCGATATCGAAAAAGGCCGAATGTCGCCATTCCGATGGTCCCCGAGCGCAGTCCGTCGTGAATGTCGTTGTAGGCATACTGCAGGCTGGCCATCGGCGTCGACTTGCACTTCACGAACTGATCCTTGATGAGCTGCGCAGTGCGGATGAACGCATCCTTGCTGAAGGCGATCGTCTTGTTATCGTCCGCGAAGTATTTGCCTTCGGACCCCGACAGCAGCGTGCTGAGGTAAAACTCGCCGAACGCCTGCGCGCCGCCGATGCCGCCGGTAGTACCGATCGGGATCGCATATCCGGCCACATTGCCCTTGGTCAGCTTCGCCCCGGTAATGCACACGTCGTCCCAAGTTCGCGGCGGTGTCACCTTTGCCTCATCCAGCACATGCTTGCGATAGATCAAGATCGGGATGCGGTAGTCCTGTTGCAGGCCATAAATATGGCCATTTACCTTCGTCTTCCCGAGCGGCACAAGCCAGTCGTTCGAGTCGATCTTGTCCCGCGCAACAAGCTCGTCGAGCTGCAGTAGCGCGCCCGTGGCGACCATCTCGGGCATCTGAAAGGTCGTGAAACGCACGACGTCGGGCGAATCAGCTTTCGTGCGAAGGGCGCGCGCACCATTGGCACCAGTGGGGTCAACGACGACACGCACCTTGATATTGGGGTTTAGTCGCTCGAACTCCGCGATCACCTTTGTCTGGGCCGCGGCGCGCGGGTCGGTTGCGTTGTTCGGGTCGAGGAACGTGTCGTAAGAAATTTCCACGGGCTGCGCGAGCGCAATTGGCGCAAGCGCGATGACGGATGCCAGGGCAAAGGTCATCGCGGCGACGCGGTTCCACCATGGGGTGCGAGGCGCCGGCCCACGTTGGGCGAAGGGTTGGCTCTTATGCATTGCTTTCATTACTTCCTCCAGTGTTGCTTTCTAAGTTTTGGAAAAACTCGTCCTGCTTGGCGGGGAGTCTTGGGACAGCCGCCTGCCGTGCGGGTCGTTGATTCGCTGGGTCCGACACGCTTCTGGGACCTCTTGCAGTTCTGGTAGCAAAATCCCCTTGCGCTCCTCGTTGGGATATGTAACGATATTCCAAATGCAAATGCAATGTCAAGTACGAGAGGCAATACCCTCCCAGTTCGGCTTAATGTAAATTCGAAACGGCATTCCTAATCTATGAAAGTCGTCAATCCCCTCCTCGAGCGGTGCTTCCAGCTCATCGAACTCCTTGCGGAGCAACCGCTCGCGTTTCGCCTAGGCGTCATCAGCGATCGGCTGGGGGTGCAAAAGGGCGCCGTCCACCGGCTGCTTACGTCGTTGTGCAATATGGGATGGGTGGAGCAGGATCCGGAAACCGGGTTCTATCGCCTCACCATGCGACTCGCGATCATGGGACAGCGCCTTCTGCTCGCCACGCGCATTCCCGATCTCACGCGCCCGATCCTGCAAAAACTCGCGGACGAAACGCAGGAGCTCGTGCGCTTGGCGATTGTGGAAGGCGAGCGGCTCAGCTGGGTCGCTTTCGTTCAGGGACGCAAAACAGGATTGATCTATCAGCCGGAGATGATCGGACTGGTGCCGCTTACCGTTACCTCGCATGGCAAGGCATGGCTTTCGACACTATCACCCGACGACGCGATGCGCATTGTGCGTGAGGTGGGCTTCCCACAGCCAGGCCGCTTTGGCCCAAACGCCATTCGTTCGATCGAGACGTTTGTCGCGGCGCTCGACGAAACACGGGCGCGAGGATGGGGGATGGTGTACGAGGAAGGGGAACGCGGCATCGCAGCGATCGCCGCGCCAATCCGTCCGTCCGGACCCAATACACCTGCGGTCGCAACATGCAGCGTCGCCGGACCGCTAATGCGCTTTGGCGCGAACGAGATTGTCCGACATGCGAGCGCGGTAATGGCGGCGGCCAACGAAATCGCTGCGATATGGCCGCTTCGCCGGACGCAAACGCGACCCGATAGTGCGACCCCGTCGGAGCTGCGTGATGAGAATACAGCGGCAGCGTAGGAGACAAGCGATGCTCTGTGCCAACAGCAACTCTAACAACGCCTAGCGCCAACGCGCAGGTTTACGGAGACCGTCATGCAATATCGAGCGCTCGGAAGAACGGGCATCCGCGTGAGCACCTACTCGCTCGGAACGATGATGTTTGGCGCTGATGGTAAAGCCAAGAAGGAGGAGTGCGACGCGTGCAACGCCGCAGGCAGCTTTGTCGACGAAGCTGATCGAGGCTGGACCATGCCTTGGATGGCTCCGGAAGCGCGTCGCCGCCCGCACTCCGAGCCTATCGCGTAGACACGTCGACCAGCAAGACGCAGCGAACGCACCGGGGGAGACACAACCATGGCTCAGCACATTGCGACCGCGCCCCGCGCGACGCCACCGGCGCGCACGAGGCGCCCGCGAAGGCGCCTGAAACAACTGGGTCCCCTGCTGTGGTTCGTTCCGGTCCTCGTACTGCTGATGACTGTGACCTTGTATCCAACTCTGTTCGTCGTGTGGATGAGCTTCCAGAAGACGAAGTTCTACGATCTTGTTGGCTTTGTCGGACTCGCGAATTACGTGGATGCATTTTCGTCGCGCGCATTCTGGGAGATCGCCTACACTTCGCTCGTATACACCGCTGGCTCCCTCGTTCTTTCGCTCGGACTTGGAGTGCTCGCTGCGCTGGTCCTGAACAACCTCAAACGCGGCGGCGCGGCGCTACGCGTGTTCACCCTGATTCCCTGGACACTGTCGATGGCGGTAGTCGGAACGATCTGGCTATGGTTGTTCAACCCGTCCTACGGACCGATCAGCCACACGATGCGCCTGCTCGGCCTGTCTCCCGGCCTAATGTTGGGTGATCCGGACCTCGCGCTCTGGCTCACCATTCTCGTCACGAGTTGGTGGTCGTTTCCCTACGCGATGGTCATCGTCACCGCGGCGATCCAATCGATCCCCAAGGACCTCTACGAAGCGGTCGGAATCGACGGTGGGGGTTGGTGGGAAAAGCTTCGCTACGTTACGTTCCCGCACCTGATCCCCACGCTCGGCAGCACAGCCCTTACGCTCGGCATCGTGTACCTGACGCTCATCACACTGTTGATCGTGCTCACGGGAGGCGGACCCCTGGGCGCCACCACTACGTTGAGCTTCGAGGTCTTC
>JANMCH010000075.1:0-3050 GCA_031361045.1 Betaproteobacteria bacterium
CAACATCGCGCAGGGCGAGGCGCAGGCGACGCTGATCAACGCCGAGGCCAACGCGTCCGCCATCCGCCAAATTGCCGCAGCCATCGAGGCGCAGGGCGGATTGCAGGCAGTCAACCTGAAGGTGGCGGAGCACTACATCAATGCTTTCGGGCTGCTCGCCAGGACCAACAACACGCTGGTCGTGCCGGCCAATGTTTCCGACATGGCGGGGATGATTGCGACGGCGATGACCATCGTGAAAGCCCAGGGCAAGTGAGGGAAAGTGACGAGGGGTGAGGAGGAAATGAGCGCATGGAACTGAAAGGCAGCACGTTCGTTGTCACAGGAGGCGCGTCTGGATTGGGCGCGGCGACGGCGCGAATGATCGTCGCGGGCGGCGGCAACGCCGTGTTGGCCGACGTCAACGCCGAAGTTGGAAATGCGCTGGCCTCAGAACTGGGCGGCGCCGCGCGCTTCGTGCGCACCGACGTGACCGACGAGGCTTCGGCCAAGGCGGCGGTCGCCGCCGCCGTCGATGGCTTCGGCGGCCTGCAGGGACTCGTCAATTGCGCCGGCATCGTGCACGGCGAAAAGATCGTCGGCAAGGAGGGGCCGCACACGCTTGCCGGATTCGCGCGCGCGATCAACATCAATCTCATCGGCTCGTTCAACCTCACGCGCCTGGCCGCGGAAGCGATGAGCAAGGGCGCGCCGAATGCGGGCGGCGAGCGCGGCGTGATCGTCTGCACCGCATCGGTCGCAGCCTTCGACGGCCAGATCGGGCAGGCCGCCTATGCCGCGTCCAAGGCGGGACTGGTCGGCATGACGCTGCCCGTCGCGCGCGAACTTGCACGCTACGGCATTCGGGTCATGACCATTGCGCCGGGCATCTTCGAGACGCCGATGATGGCGAGCCTCACTCAGGAAGTACAGGACGCGCTGGGCAAGATGGTGCCGTTTCCGCCGCGTCTGGGTCGCGCGGATGAGTTCGCCTCGCTAGTGGCCGAGATCGTCCGCAACCCGATGCTGAATGGCGAGGTGATCCGCCTGGATGGCGCGATACGGATGGCGCCGAAGTAGCGCCGTTCCAAGTCCGCACAGGACGCGCGCGCTCGTTTAGACTTGTGCGATGGCTGCCGCTAACGATCCCGCGGTCACTCGCCGACTTGCCGCGATCCTCATTGCCGACGTCGTCGGCTACACACGCCTCATGGAGCGCGACGATACCGGCACTTTCGCCCGGCTGCGAATTATCCGCGACGAAGTCGTCGATCCCGCCGTTATCTCTCATGGTGGTCGGGTTGTGCGGACCGTAGGCGATGGACTGATGGCGGAGTTCGGAAGCGCGCTTTCTGCACTGCGGACGGCCGTGCACTTACAGCGCGAGATGGTCGTGCGCAACGCCGACGTGCCGGTGGACGAGCGAATCGAGTACCGGATCGGCATCAATCTCGGCGACGTCATGGTCGACGGCAGCGACCTGGCCGGCGATGGCATCAACGTGGCGGCACGACTGGAAACGCTATGCGAGCCGGGTGGCATTTGCGTTTCGGGGTCCGTGCGGGAGCAGGTCCACGGTACGCTGGACGTCCGCTTCGACGATATCGGCGAACAGCAGGTCAAGAACATTGCGCGGCCGATCCGCGCCTTTGCCGTCCGATTCGGGGGTGCTAATGAGTCGCCTCGAGCATCGCCAACCGCACGAACCGGTGCGTTGGCACAGTTGACGCTGCGGTCAACGAGCCGATGGGTCGCCTTCGCGATCGTGGTCAGCGTCGCGGCATTCGCGTTGACCGCGCAATATTCCCACTTGTGGCCTTTCCGCGGCGACGTTTCACCTGCGCCTCCGGCCATGTCGGTCGGCGTGATCCCGCTGGTCGCGCAGGCTGGCGATCCGGCAACGGCGCAACGCGTGGCATCGATGACTCGCGACTTGACCTCGCAACTGGCGCTGGCCGATGTAGCGATCCGTGCGGTGCCCGCAACGGTGCAGCAATCCGGAGCAGCGAATCGAGGCGGCATTGGCGAACTGGCCCGAGCACTCAACGTCCAGTATGTCCTGGAGGGCGAAATACAACCGGCGCAGACTGCGACGGACATTCGCTTACGATTGGTCAATGGCGCTTCCGGCGAGCAGATCTGGAGCGAGACGGTGTCGATGAAGGAACCGGTAGCTGCCGGAGATCAGACGCGCACTTTGCGAGTGGCGATGGAGCACCTTCGAGATCGGCTATTTCATGCCGAGATCCAACGAGTCGCCAAGAATCCAGAACGTGCCATGACGGCAATGGACTATGTGTTGCGTGCCAACGCGCTGGAAAAAACGGAAAAATCGCTGGACCGGCTGCGCCGCGAAGAAGCATTTTACGAGGAAGCGTTGCGGCGAGATCCCGATTTTGTGCCGGCGTTGCTTGGCATCGTCGGGGTCTTTGATGGGCAGCTCGATCTCGACGCGAATGTCGACCGCGAGCGCCTGGTCCGGCGCATGGACGAGGTGACCACAAGGGCCGTGAACTTGAATCGCGCCGCACCTGACACCTGGGGGGCGCGCGCTGGCGCGCTGATGTACATGGGACGGTGGGACGCTGCGCTCGAAGCAAGTGCGAATGCGATTCAACTCGATCCCGATGCTTCGTGGCTTGTATCTAACCGAGCATGGCTGATGTCGTTAGCTGGAAGACCCGCGGAGGCCGTCGCCCTCGTCGCGCAGGCGGTTGCGATGGACCCCGCCGCGGGGTGGTGGAAGTCCCGCGTTGGCTGCGAAGCGCATCTATTGCTCGGGCAATACGACGATGCGATCGCGGCATGCGAGAAGGCCGCCGGCCAAACGGGCGACGATTTTGACATTGCGTACTTTCTCGCCGCCGCGTATTCCCACAAGGGCCGGACCGAACGGGCCGCGCAGGAGAAGGCCAAGATCCTGCGCCGGGCACCCGGCTTCACGATTGCGGCGCTCAGGGCCAAACGCTATTCGGTCAATCCGGAGTACATGCGGCTCGCCGAAGAGCACTGGTATTCAGGTCTGCGCAAGGCCGGGATCCCGGAGAAGTAGAGACCCGTAAGCTGACCCG
>JANMCH010000112.1:0-10357 GCA_031361045.1 Betaproteobacteria bacterium
GACGCGCAGCGCATCGACAGTTTCGCGCACATCGTGCACCCTGACGATGGCCGCGCCGCACGCGACCGCGAACAAGGCCGCCGCCACGCTTGCGCCCGGATGTTCGCGCACATCGCGCCCGGCCAGTTGGCTCAGCGTCGACTTCCGCGACAAGCCGGCCAGCACCGGATATCCGGTGCTCGTGAAAGTTCCGATGGCGCGCAACATCGCGAGATTATGCGCCACCGTCTTGCCGAAGCCGAAGCCCGGGTCGATGACGATACGGTTGCGGGCAATGCCGGCTGCCTCGCACGCCTGCGCGCGCTCGACCAGGAAGTCGCGGACTTCCGCGACCACATCGTCGTAGCGCGGATCGGACTGCATCGTCAGCGGCTCTCCCCGCATGTGCATGAGGCACACCGCAGCGCCGCCCGCGGCGACGGCGGCCACGGCCCCCGGTGCGCGCAGCGCGCGCACATCGTTGATCATGCATGCACCCGCGCGCATCGCTTCGCGCATGACGGCCGCGCGCGACGTGTCGACGCTCACCGGCACCCCTTCGCCGGCAAGCGCTTCGACGAGGGGTATCACGCGCTCGAGTTCGACGTCCTCCGCCACGGGACTTGCCCCTGGCCGGGTCGACTCGCCGCCGATGTCGATGATGTCCGCGCCGTCCTCGATCATGCGCCGCGCATGATCGAGCGCCTGCTCACGGTCGATGAACTTGCCGCCGTCGGAAAAGGAATCCGTCGTGACGTTGAGGATGCCCATCACCCTCGGCCGTTCGAGGCCGAGGTTCAAACCACCGCAATTCAGGGACGCGGACACTTCAAAGGCGGGGCGGTGCTCGCCCCGGATCCACTAGATGTTTTCCGCCTATGCAGGCGTTACCGACGGCGCCGCATCCGGGCCCGGCGTCGGGCCGCCCGTCGAAGGTCCGGCCGGCGACTGCGTCGGCTTGGGCGGACGTGGCGGCTTGCCGGCCATGATGTCGGCGATCTGGTCCGCGTCGATCGTCTCCAGCTCCAGCAGCGCCTTGGCCATCGCCTCGACCTTGTCGCGGTTGTCCTCGAGCAGCTTGCGCGCAACCGCGTACTGCTGGTCGATGATCTTGCGGATTTCGGTTTCGATCTTGAGCAATGTCGCACCGGACACGCTCGCATTGCGCGAGATCGAGCGGCCCAGGAAGATTTCGCCCTCGTCCTCGGCGTACACCATTGGGCCAAGCGCTTCGCTCATCCCGTATTTCATGACCATGTCGCGCGCAAGGTGCGTGGCACGTTCGAAGTCGTTCGATGCGCCGGTGGTCATCTGGTTCATGAACAGTTCCTCGGCGATGCGTCCACCGAACAGCACCGAGATGATGTTCAGCATGTGATTGCGGTCCATGCTGTAGCGGTCTTCGGTGGGCAGCTGCATCGTGACGCCGAGCGCGCGTCCACGCGGAATGATCGTGACCTTGTGCACGGGGTCGGTCTTGGGCAGCAGCACCGCAACGATGGCGTGGCCGGACTCGTGATATGCCGTGTTCTTGCGTTCTTCTTCCGGCATCACGATCGAGCGCCGTTCAGCGCCCATGATGATCTTGTCCTTGGCGCGCTCGAAGTCGTGCATGTCGACCAGCCGCTTGTTCGAACGGGCGGCGAACAGCGCGGCCTCGTTGACCAGGTTGGCGAGATCGGCGCCCGACATGCCCGGCGTGCCGCGCGCGATGATATCGGCCTTGACGTCCGGGGACATCGGGACCTTGCGCATGTGCACCAGCAGGATCTGTTCGCGGCCGCGGATATCCGGCAGCGGCACGACGACCTGGCGGTCGAAGCGGCCCGGCCGCATCAACGCCGGGTCGAGAACGTCCGGACGGTTGGTCGCGGCAATGACGATCACACCCGCGTTGCCTTCGAAGCCGTCCATTTCCACCAGCAACTGGTTGAGCGTCTGTTCGCGCTCGTCGTTGCCGCCGCCCAGGCCCGCGCCGCGTTGCCTGCCCACCGCGTCGATTTCGTCGATGAACACGATGCATGGCGCGTTCTTCTTCGCCTGCTCGAACATGTCGCGCACGCGCGCGGCACCGACGCCGACGAACATCTCGACGAAGTCCGAGCCGGAGATCGAGAAGAACGGAACCTTGGCTTCACCGGCAATGGCCTTGGCCAGCAAGGTCTTGCCGGTGCCCGGTGAGCCGACCATCAGCACGCCGCGCGGAATGCGTCCGCCCAGCTTCTGGAACTTGGACGGGTCGCGCAGGAATTCGACCAGCTCCGCCACCTCTTCCTTGGCTTCGTCGCAACCGGCGACGTCGGCAAAGGTGACGGTGTTGTTGGCCTCGTCGAGCATGCGCGCCTTGCTCTTGCCGAACGAGAAGGCGCCGCCACGGCCGCCGCCCTGCATTTGGCGCATGAAGAAGATCCAGACGCCGATCAGCAGCAGCATCGGGAACCACGAGATGAAGATCTGGGACAGGAACGATTGTTCCTCTTCCTGCTTGCTGTCGACCTTGACGCCGTACTTGAGAAGATCGCCGACCATCCAGATGTCGCCCGGACTGATGGTGGTGAACTTCTTCTTGTCGGTGGACGTCCAGTTGATCTTGCGACCCTCGACCGTAGCCGACTCGACCTTGCCGCTCTTGGCCGAGTCCATGAATTCGGAATACGACATGTTGTCCTTGCCGGGCTGGCGCGCGTCGAATTGCTTGACGACGAACAACACCACCAGAAGGATCACGGCCCAGATGCCGACGTTCTTGACCAGATTGTTCAAAACTTGGCTCCTTGCGACCGTCATGAATCCGGCAGGTCGCGCACCGGTAACCGCTGCCGCCGCGAAACTCCCGCTTTGGCAGCGACTATCATTCTAGCTGCGAATACGTCCCGAAAACCACTTTTCACCGTCCGTCCAGCCTGCGGACGCGCACTAAAAGTTACAAAAATCCGGCTATACCAGCCAAAACACCGTATGTCGCCGGCAAACGACAAAATCATTGGGCGCATCGACATGCCCCACTCATTGGACAATTTCAGTTGCCAATCTCAGCTGCCACCCGCCGCGCGCAAACCCTTGCCCACCAGGAAGGTTTCCCGGCTGCGGTCGCGCGACGCCTTGGGTTTGCGCACATAGACCTTGGTGAAGTGCGCCGACATTGCCTTCTGAAACTCCGCCAGGCCGGCGCCCTGGAACACCTTGACCAGCAAATCGCCGCCCTGCGTCAGGTGTCCGACGGCAAAATCCAGCGCAAGTTCACCCAGATGCACGCTGCGCGCCTGATCCGCCGCATCGATGCCAGAGAGATTGGGGGCCATGTCGGAGACCACAAGGTCGACTTTCGTTCCGCCCAGCGCGGTTTCAATGGCCCGCAGGCCCTCGTCCTCGCGAAAGTCGCCCTGGATGAACGTGACCCCGGCGATGCCATCCATGGGCAGCAGGTCGATCGCCACGATCTTTCCGGACGGTCCAACCCGCTCCCGCAACGCCTGTGACCAGCTGCCCGGCGACGCGCCCAGGTCGACCACGGTCATGCCCGCCTTCAGGAGCTTGTCCCGTTCGGCCAGTTCGATCAGCTTGAAGGCCGCGCGCGACCGGTAGCCGCGGCGCTTCGCCTCCTGCACGTACGGATCGTTGACGTGGTCGTGCATCCACGCCTTGACGGACTTGTTCTTCTTCTTTTTCTTCGCTGGATCCACGGTTTCGAATGCCGGTTGTCGCAATTCGGGGCTGGCTATCCTAATCGAAATCGCATGCTTTTCCCGTAAACTCCGCATATGGAACCTCTCACTGCCACCCAGCGCCGCGCACTGCGCGCCAAGGCGCACCACCTCGACCCGGTCGTCATCATCGGCCAACACGGCCTGACGCCCGCGGTTGCCGCGGAAATCGACCTGGCGCTCGCCAAGCACGAATTGATCAAGGTTCGCGTGTTCAGCGATGCACGCGAAGAGCGCGAGGCGATGCTCGCGACCATCTGCACCGACATGGACTGCGCGGCGGTCCAGCACCTGGGCAAGGTGCTGGTGATCTGGCGCCCGAACCCCGAAGTGAAGAGGGTTGCGCCGATCAAGCGCGAACCCAAAGCCGCGACCAAGTCGGGGGCCAAGCGGCCGAAGGCGCCCAAGACCGGGCCGCGCGCGCCGGTGGATCCCGTTCGCGAGCGACGGCGCGGAGCCCAAGCCGACACACCGCAGATCGGCAAGGGAACGCGCGGCGCCGCGCGCTTCAACGCGCTGCCGGAAGGTGCACCGTTGCCGCCGCGAGGCGCGGCACCTGCGGCACGCCGCACGCGCACGACGGAAGATGCGCCCGCGGGTAAACGCAAGTCGGCGTGGACGGCCAAGACCACGCCGCGCTCCTTCAGCGCCAAGCCCAATCCGCGCGAAGCGTGGGCCAAGAAGCCGCCCGCAGGTAGCGGCAAGTCGGCGGAAAGCACGCCGCGGCGCCGACGCAAGGTTTGACGCGACGCGCAGCCCTTCGTCCGCTTCACGCATGAGGCTCAATTCCTGATGTGCGCCTGATGGATGCCCGTCGGCCGCTGGACGGTCTCGCGGTCACACTGATGGTCGTGCTGTCCGCGCTCTGGGGATTCCAGCAGGTTGCGATCAAGTTGGCCGCGCCAGGCATTTCGCTGGTGATGCAGGGTGCGCTGCGCTCCGCGTTTGCCTGCGTGCTCGTGCTCGCATGGGCGCGCTGGCGCGGCATTGCACTTCTGAAGCGCGACGGAACGCTCGCGCCGGGCATGATCGCCGGGCTGCTGTTCGCCGGTGAATTCGCGCTGATCTACGCGGGTCTTGGCCACACCACCGCGGCGAGGATGGTCGTCTTCATCTATCTGGCGCCTGTCCTCACGGCGATGGGACTCGCCTGGTTCCTTCCCAGCGAGCGGCTGCACGCGACGCAATGGCTCGGCGTGGCGCTGGCCTTCGGCGGCATTGTCGCGGCTTTCGCCGACGGCTTCGGCGCCGAGCGCACGATGTGGCTGGGCGACATGTTCGGCGTTCTTGCGGCGATCGGATGGGCCGCGACTACCGTCGTGATTCGCACGACTTCGCTGTCGCGCATCGAGGCGACGCGCGTGCTGTTCTACCAGCTCGCGGTTTCTGCGGCGCTGCTGCCGCTGGTGTCGCGTGCATTGGGCGAGCCGGGCGTCATCGCGTTTTCGCCCATCGGCATTGCCAGCCTCGCGTACCAATCGGTCGTCGTCGCGTTCGCAAGCTACCTGACTTGGTTCTGGCTGTTGACGCGGTATCTGGGCGGCCGGCTGTCGGTGTTCGCGTTCCTGACGCCGCTGTTCGGCGTGGCGTTCGGACACTTCGTGCTGGGAGATCGCATCACGCCGGCGTTTCTTGGAGCCGTTGCGCTGGTGGGCGCGGGTATTGCGCTGGTCAATGCGCGCGCGCCCGCCACCGCGCCGTCGAACGCCAGTCAGCCGTAGCGGACGGCAAGCACGTCGTAGCTACGCACGCCGCCTGGCGCCTGCACGTCCGCCGTGTCGCCTTCACTCTTGCCGATCAGCGCGCGCGCGATCGGCGAGCTGACCGAGATCTTGCCGTGCTTGATGTCGGCCTCGTCGTCGCCGACGATCTGGTAGGTGACCGTGTCGCCGCTCTCCGCATCCTCCAGGTCCACCGTCGCACCGAACACCACGCGGCCGTCGGCGTCGAGCAACTTGGGATCGATCACCTGCGCGTTGGCGAGCTTCGATTCCACTTCGGCAATGCGGCCTTCGATGAAACTCTGCCGCTCCTTCGCTGCGTCGTAGTCGGCATTCTCCGACAGGTCGCCGTGCGAGCGCGCCTCGGCAATCGCCGAGATCACTGATGGGCGCTCCACACCTTTCAGCCGTTGCAATTCGACCTTGAGGCGCTCGGCGCCTTCGACGGTCATCGGAACTTTTGCCATGTTTTTCTCAGTTCAGCCGTTCGTGCAGCTGCTGTATCGAATACGGTGTGAGGCCGCGCATCGCGCGCATGCCGATCGCCGCCGCGCGCGCGCCGGCCAGCGTCGTGTAGGTCGGAATCTGATCGACCAACGCCGCGCGGCGGATCTGGTAGCTGTCCTGGATCGCCGCACGCTTTTCTTCCACGGTGTTGACGACGAGCGCGATCTCGTCGTTCTTCAGCATGTCGACGATGTGCGGCCGCCCTTCGGCGACCTTGTTGACGACCGCCACCGCCACGCCGGCCGTCGACAGCGCCGTTGCCGTGCCCCGCGTCGCGACCAACTGGAAGCCGAGCGCGGTCAGCATCTTCGCGATTTCGATGACCTTGGCCTTGTCGGCATTCTTGACGCTGATGAACGCGCGGCCGCCTTCGGGCAGCTTGACGCCCGCCGCCAGCTGGCTTTTGACGAACGCTTCGCCGAACGATTCGCCGACCCCCATCACCTCGCCGGTGGATTTCATTTCCGGTCCGAGAATGGTGTCCACACCCGGGAACTTGATGAACGGGAAGACCGCTTCCTTGACCGAGAAATAGGGCGGCAGGATTTCGCCGACCTCGCCCTGCTGCGCCAGCGTGGTGCCGACCATGCAGCGCGACGCGATCTTGGCCAGCGGCCGGCCGGTCGCCTTCGATACATAGGGAACGGTACGCGATGCGCGGGGATTGACCTCGAGCACGTACACCACCGCGCGTTCCTGTTCGTCGTACTGGATCGCGAACTGCACGTTCATCAGGCCGACGACGTTCAAGCCCCTGGCCATCGCCACCGTCTGCCGGCGCAACTCGTCCTGGATTTCCGGCGTCAATGAATACGGTGGCAACGAGCACGCCGAATCGCCGGAGTGCACGCCGGCCTGCTCGATGTGCTCCATGATGCCGCCGATCAGCACGTCGGTGCCGTCGCAGATCGCGTCGACGTCGACTTCGATGGCGTCATTCAGGAAGCGGTCGAGCAGCACGGGCGAGTCGTTGGACACGCTGACCGCCTCGCGCATGTAGCGCTCCAGGTCGCGTTGCTCGTGCACGATCTCCATGGCGCGCCCGCCCAGCACGTAGGACGGCCGCACGACGAGCGGATAGCCGATCTGATTCGCCGCCTCGAGTGCCTCCGCTGGCGTGCGCGCCGTCTTGTTCGGCGGCTGCTTCAGGTTCAAGCGGTGCAGCATCTGCTGGAAACGCTCGCGGTCTTCCGCCATGTCGATCATGTCCGGCGTGGTGCCGATGATCGGGACGCCGAATTTCTCCAGGTCGCGCGCCAGCTTGAGCGGCGTCTGGCCGCCGTACTGGACGATCACACCCCACGGCTTTTCCACGTGGACGATCTCGAGCACGTCCTCCAGCGTCACCGGCTCGAAGTACAGCCGGTCGGAGGTGTCGTAGTCGGTGGAGACGGTCTCCGGATTGCAGTTGATCATGATGGTCTCGAAACCGTCTTCGCGCAGCGCCATCGCGGCGTGCACGCAGCAGTAGTCGAACTCGATGCCCTGCCCGATCCGATTCGGTCCACCGCCCAGCACGATGACCTTCTTGCGGTCCGTGGGTTCTGCCTCGCATTCTTCCTCGTACGTCGAATACATGTACGCGGTGCGCGTCGCGAATTCCGCTGCGCAGGTATCGACGCGCTTGTACACCGGGCGGATGCCCTGCGCATGGCGCCGTTCACGCACGTCGGTCTCGGTGACCTTCAGCAGATGGGCCAGACGGCGATCGGAGAAACCCTTGCGCTTCAGCTCGCGCAGGTCGGCCGCGCTGATCGAGTCGAGCGTGCGCTTGTCGAGCTTCAACTCGAGGTCGACGATCTCCTTGATCTGCGACAGGAACCACCGGTCGATCCGGGTGTGCAGGTGGACTTCCTCCAGCGACATGCCCACGCCGAACGCGTCGGCGACGTACCACAGCCGTTCGGCGCGCGGATACGCGAGCTCGTCGGAGATTTTTTCCGGGTCGACCGTCTTGAGGTTGAAGCCGTCCACGCCCACTTCCAGACCGCGCAGCGCCTTCTGCAGCGACTCCTGGAAGGTGCGACCGATGGCCATCACCTCGCCGACCGACTTCATCTGCGTGGTCAGGCGATCGTCGGCCTGCTTGAATTTCTCGAACGCGAAACGCGGGACCTTGGTCACCACGTAGTCGATCGTGGGCTCGAACGAGGCCGGCATGAAATGCCCGCCCTGCCCGCCGGCGATGTCGTTGCGCAATTCGTCGAGCGTGTAGCCCACCGCGAGCTTGGCTGCGACCTTGGCGATCGGGAAGCCGGTGGCCTTGGAGGCCAGCGCCGAGCTGCGCGACACGCGCGGATTCATCTCGATGACGATCATCCGGCCATCTTCGGGGTTGATCGCGAACTGGACGTTGGAGCCGCCCGTGTCGACACCCACCTCGCGCAGCACCGCGATGGAGGCATCGCGCATGATCTGGTATTCCTTGTCCGTCAGCGTCTGCGCCGGCGCGACGGTGATCGAGTCGCCGGTATGCACGCCCATCGGGTCGAGGTTCTCGATCGAGCAGACGATGATGCAGTTGTCCTTCTTGTCGCGGACAACCTCCATCTCGAATTCCTTCCAGCCCAGCAGCGACTCCTCGATCAGCAATTCATGCGTGGGCGACAGCTCGAACCCGCGCTTGCACATCTCGATGAACTCGTCCTTGTTGTAGGCGATGCCGCCACCGCTGCCGCCCATCGTGAAGGACGGGCGCAGCACCGCCGGGAAGCCGATTTCCGCCTGCACTTCCAATGCCTGGTCGATGTCGTGCGCGATGCCGGAGCGCGCCGAACCCAACCCGATGCGGGTCATGGCCGCCTTGAACTTCTCGCGGTCCTCGGCCTTGTCGATGGCTTTTTTCGTGGCGCCGATCAGCTCCACGTCGAACTTGTTCAGGATGCCTTCGCGTGCAAGGTCGAGCGCGCAGTTGAGCGCGGTCTGCCCACCCATGGTCGGCAACAACGCATCGGGACGTTCGCGCTCGATGATCTTGGCGACCATCGGCCAGGTGATCGGCTCGATGTAGGTGACATCGGCCATCTCCGGGTCGGTCATGATCGTCGCCGGATTGCTGTTGACGAGGATGACGCGATAGCCCTCCTCGCGCAGCGCGCGGCACGCCTGCGCGCCCGAATAGTCGAACTCGCACGCCTGCCCGATGATGATCGGGCCGGCGCCGATGATCAGGATCGATTCGATGTCGGTGCGCTTGGGCATGGCTGGTCTCGTGTCGACATCACTTGGACATCATCGTCACGAAGCGATCGAACAGGTATTTGAGGTCGTGCGGGCCGGGACTCGCTTCCGGGTGTCCCTGGAAACTGAACGCCGGCCGGTCGGTGCGGGCGAAACCCTGCAGGCTGCCATCGAACAGCGACACATGCGTGATGCGCACATTGGCGGGCAGCGTCGATGCGTCCACCGCGAAGCCGTGGTTCTGGCTGGTGATCAGCACCTGGCCCGTGTCACGGTCGAGCACCGGATGATTGGCGCCGTGATGGCCGAATTTCATCTTGATCGTGCGCGCGCCCGACGCCAATCCGAGCAATTGGTGCCCGAGGCAGATGCCGAACGTGGGCATGCCACCGTCGACGATTTCGCGGATGGCGGCGACAGCGTAGTCGCAAGGTTCCGGATCGCCCGGACCGTTGGACAGGAACACGCCGTCCGGCTTGAGCGCGAGTACGTCGCAGGCCGTAGTCTGCGCAGGAACCACCGTCAGCCGGCAACCGCGATCCGCAAGCAGGCGCAGGATGTTGTGCTTGATGCCGTAGTCGTACGCGACGACATGGAACGCAGGCGGCGGCGCGGCGCGGTAGCCGAAGTCGGGCGACCAGCTGCCCGCACTCCAGTCGTAGCTCTGCGTGCACGACACCACCTTGGCGAGGTCGAGCCCTGCCATCGACGGTGCCGCTTTCGCCTTGGCAATTGCATCGGCGACATCAGAGTCACGCAGCGTCGGCGCTGCCGCGATGCAGCCGTTCTGCGCGCCCTTTTCCCGCAGGATGCGCGTCAGCTTGCGCGTGTCGATATCGGCGATGCCGATCAGATTGTTGTCGCGCAGATAGTCACCGAGGCCCTGCGTCGAACGCCAGCTCGATGCCAGTCGCGGCAGGTCACGGATCACGAGTCCCGCGGCAAAGATGCGCCTGGACTCGACGTCGTCGCCGTTCACACCCGTGTTGCCGATATGGGGATAGGTCAGCGTGACGATCTGTCCTGCATAGGACGGGTCCGTCAGGATTTCCTGGTACCCGGTCATCGCCGTGTTGAACACCACTTCGCCGGTGGCGCTGCCGAGCGCGCCGATAGACCGACCGCGAAACACCGTGCCATCGGCCAGCGCCAGCAGCGCGGGCGTGGTCGGCGGGAACAACGCGGCGATGTCGGGCGCGTTCATGGGACCGTTTTTGGACCGGATTGTGGACTCTGGGTACGAACGGTTGACGTGCAAACGGGGAA
>JANMCH010000029.1:0-3680 GCA_031361045.1 Betaproteobacteria bacterium
GCCCATCACCGCCTGCGCGGTGCCTGCGTCGAGCATCTCGCGAACGATGCGAATGGTCTCCAATTGCCCCGGCCCGCGGTCGATGAAATCGCCGACGAAGATCGCGCTGCGATCCGGGTGGCGCCAAGCGCCCAAGTGATGTCGGTAGCCGAGCCTGGTGAGGAGTTTGATCAGTTTTTCCGAGTGTCCGTGGATGTCGCCGATGATGTCGTAGGCCATGTGAGTGATCTTACCGTCGCATTAGCTCACTTGGTGAGCCACCGACTTGGCATACTTCTAACTCACCGCATCGCTGCGATCCATGCAAGCGCCGCCCGCGCCTCGGGCGTGAAGCAGACCCGAACGGAGTCCCATGCAACGAAACGAATGGAAGTTCGACTACACCGCCGGCCGCCTGGCCGAAGCTGCCGCCGCACAGGCCGACTTTCACCGCGAGCGCCTGCAGTTCTGGCGGAACACGCGCGAGGGCGTGATGGCCACCATCCGCGCTGAAGGCCTGGAGGTGGACGAGAAGATCGTGTTGGGGTTCACCACCCCCAAGGGCCGCGACTGGGATCGCGGCGCGGAGTTGATAATCCGGAACGATCTGAAGAAGGATCTGGGTGAATGCCTGGAAAAGTTGAAGTGGCACACGGACAAGCTGGATGAGTACGCCGGCTGGCAGCAGGTATTGGAGGCCAACCCGGAGAACCGGCCGCAACTCGATATCGATGACTGGCTGTTCTTCTTCGCCAGGCATTGACTGCTTGATCAGGAGTCCATGACATGTCCGAAGTCACTGAAGCACCGGTTGCAGAGTCAACTTCTATCGCAGTTCCTGAAGTGGATTCCGCACCACTCGCCGCTGCGCCACCGATGGCCGATTGTTCGGCTGCGGAACAGGCGGAACGCCGCTACCTTGCGGTGATCAATCCGTTGCTCTCCGAGGCCTACGATCAGGGTTCGATGGAAACGTTTGTCGACGTCCTGACCTGGACGCTCGCGAAAGCGATCGTCGGCATCGACAAGCCCTGGGTCACCGGCGACATCCTGCGGCGCATCGGCGTCTACACGTGCCGCCTTGTCGATTCACGTCGGGCCGAGGCGGAGGCGCAAGCGGCGAAAGAGGAGGGCCGCTTGCCGCATTGAAGGGGAACCTGCTCACGCCGCTTTGTCCGGAGGCAGCCCCCAACGTTCCATCAGGCGGCGCTTGACCAACGCCTGGACATCCTCCACCGTCACGCCGAACGGCAGCAGCGGCTTGACGGTGCGGTCGATCAGCTGACTTAGATTGCGCTCCGCATTGGCGATTTCGCCGGCGTAGGCGCGTCCCCTGGCGCCGGGCGGGGGGACGCGATACTTCAGTGCCAGCCCGCCAATCCAATCCGGCGCGCCTGGAAGCGTCAGCAGGGACTGGCTGACGGGGAGCCAATCGGCTTCCATGGCCATGGGACCGACTTTCAATCTGCCGTCGACAAAGGTGATCGAGATTTCGTCGCCAACCGGCGGCACCTTGGCCAGCGCGACCCACAGCGACGCACTAGTGCGCGCGATGCCCGGCCACAGCCCCGTGGCGCGCGCGACGAACCCGCGGTCCAGGGCGTTGACGAGCACAAATCCATCCGCGAATGCAACGGTTGCCTTGCTGTTGCCATGATGGCCGCCGCGAACCTTGAAGCCGCCGTCGAACAACTTGGTGCCTTCGCGCAGGTGGTGTCCGTCTACTAGCAGCTCGTAGTCCATCGAGATTCATTCTAGACATGCGGTAGCTCACAGTGCGAGCCAGTGCTGGTACAGTGTGAGTTCATGAACCGCCTCGAGCGCTTCTACAAGATCGACCAGCTCCTCCAGGAGCAGACGGTCGTTTCGCGGGCCGCCTTCCTGCGCGCGCTCGAAGTTTCGCCCGCCACGTTCAAACGGGACCTGGAATACATGCGCGATCGCTTCCATGCGCCCGTCGTATGGGACGCGGACCTGCGCGGGTACCGTTACGAGACGAAGGCCAAGGTCGGCCGTCGGTTCGAGCTGCCGGGACTGTGGTTCACCGAAGAGGAGGCCTTCGCGCTGGTGACGATGCAGCACCTGCTGTCGGCGCTCGACCAGGGTGGGCTGATCGGCCCGCACATCGCGCCGCTGGTGGCGCGGCTGGACGCCATCCTCGGCGAAGGCGAGGCGACGTCCCGGGAAATTCGCAAACGGATCCGCCTGCTGACCTTTGGCATGCGCAAGGTGCCGCTCGAATATTTTTCGATCGTCGGCTCCGCGCTGTTCAAGCGGCGTCGGCTGCGCATCGAGTACTACGCGCGCAGCACCAACACGCATACGGCGCGCGAAGTGTCGCCGCAGCGCCTGGTCCACTACCGCGAGAACTGGTATCTCGACACGTGGTGCCACCTGCGCAACGACCTGCGCAGCTTTTCCGTCGATGGCATCCGCAAGATCGAGATGGTCGACGCGCCGGCCAAGGAAGTTTCGCTCAAGGTGCTGGACGATTATATGCACGAGAGTTACGGCATCGTGCGCGGCGGCGAAGCGCAGCAGGCCAGGTTGCGTATTTCGGTGGAGCGCGCGCGCTGGGTGGCGTCCGAGGTGTGGCACCTTGACCAGAAGGGAAGCTTCGACGCCGAGGGGCGCTACATCCTCGAACTACCGTTTCGCGATGACCGCGAAATCGTGCTCGACATCCTGCGCCATGGTGGCGAGGTGGAAGTGCTGTCGCCGGTTTCGTTGCGGCGCAAGGTGCGGGCGGCGCATGCGGCGGCTGCGCTGGTCAACGCCTGATCCCGCTCGAGAAATCTTCGAGCCCCATTTCAGTCCATCGCGTCCAGGAACCTCCCATGAACGATTCCGAAATCCGCGCCTTCCTGACCATCGCCCTCATGGCTGCGCTTGCCGACGGCGCCAAGGACGACCGCGAGAGCGCCGCGTTGAAAAGCCTCGCCGGGCGCTTGGGCGAGGGCCGTATCGATCTCACCGACGTCTACGACGACGTGCTGGTGCGCAAGATCTCCATTGCGGATGCGGTGCGGCCCCTCACCACCACCGAAGCCCGCCGCCAAGCCTACGAGACCGCAGTGACGGTCGCGGCCTCCGACGGCGTGCACTCGCCGGCGGAGGGCGCGTTCCTGCGCGATCTCGCCGCGGCGCTCGGCCTGCCCGCGGAGGAAGCGAAAGCGTATGCGGCGCAAGCCGATGCCCTCGCGCGCGCCGCGGGCGTCGCCAGCGCGAGCGGTGTCGAGCCCACCCGCCAGGTGCAAGTGCCTGTGATACCGGAAGCGGCCGCACTGGATAAGCAGATCGCGAATGCGTCCGTGACCAACGCCGCACTGGAACTGTTGCCCGAATCGCTCGCCTCGATGGCGATACTCCCGCTGCAGGTGCGGCTCGTCTACCAGATCGGCAAGGCGTACGGCTACGAACTCGACCAGGGGCATATCAAGGAATTCGTCGCGACCTTAGGGATAGGCCTGACCGGACAGTACCTCGAGCAGTTCGGGCGCAAGTTGCTGGGCGGATTGCTGGGTACCGTGCTGGGCGGCGTCGGCCGCGCGGTCGGTCATCAGACAGCGAGTTCAGGCATGGCGTTCGCGACCACTTGGGCGCTCGGACAGCTCGCCAAGCAGTACTACGGCGGTGGCCGCACGCTCGATGCCGCGAAGCTCAAGGCCGCGTTCGCGCCGCTGCTCGAGCAGGGGCGGGCC
>JANMCH010000041.1:0-27473 GCA_031361045.1 Betaproteobacteria bacterium
CGACGAAATCCGCGGCAACCAGACGGTCATCGACGCCTATCTTGGCGTCGCCCATTAATTAGGGTCAGACTCGAATTGTCTCAATGAAACCCATACTGATCACCGGCCAATCCTTGAAAATTCGAGTCTGACCCTAATTAAGCTATGTCATTTTTCTTCGAAGTTTTGATCGGTGGCTTGCTCTCGGGCGTGATGTATTCGCTCGTGGCGCTGGGCTTCGTGCTGATCTACAAGGCGTCCGGTGTGTTCAACTTCGCGCAGGGCGCGATGGTGTTCTTCGCGGCACTTACCTACGTCGGCCTGCTCGAGAAGGGACTCTCGCCGTGGACGGCGGTGCCCATCACGCTCGTCGTCATGATCCTGCTGGGACTCGTTATCGAGCGGGTCGTGCTGCGACCGCTCGTCAACCAGCCGCAGATCACGCTGTTCATGGCGACGATCGGACTCACGTTCTTCATCGAGGGCCTGGCGCAGTGGGTGTGGGGCGCCAACGTGCGCGGCCTGGAACTGGGACTGCAGGACGAGCCGCTGCAGTGGGTGACCGACACCACCGGCATGAACGTGTCGAAGTTCGACCTCGTCGCGGCGGGCGTCGCGGCGATACTGGTGACGGTGCTCGCCCTCTTCTTCAGCCGTACGCGCATCGGCCGTGCGCTGCGCGCGGTGGCCGACGATCACCAGGCAGCGCTGGCTGTGGGCATTCCACTGCAGCAGATCTGGGCGATCGTATGGGGCGTGGCCGGCGCGGTCGCATTGGTCGCGGGACTCTTGTGGGGGGCGCGCAATGGCGTCCAGTACGCGCTGACCTTCGTCGCATTGAAGGCGCTACCGGTGCTGATCCTGGGCGGCTTCGATTCGATTCCCGGCGCGATCGTCGGCGGCCTCATCATCGGCGCGTCGGAGAAATTGGCCGAGGTTTATCTTGGTCCGTTCGTCGGTGGCGGCATCGAGGGCTGGTTCAGCTACGTCCTTGCGCTGATGTTCCTGCTGATCCGGCCCGAAGGCCTGTTCGGCGAAAAACACATCGACCGGGTCTGACGATGCTCTATCGCGAAGCCGGACAATTCAAAGTCTCCTATGCGCAGGACCAGCAGATCTTTCCGATCCGCCAGGATCGCATCGCCGTGCTGGCGCTGCTCGCGATCGCGTTTTTCGTCGTCCCCGCCGTCGGCAGTCAATATCTGCTGACCGCGATCTTCATCCCGTTCCTCATCTTTTCGCTTGCTGCGCTCGGCCTCAACATCCTCACCGGTTACGCAGGGCAATTGTCGCTCGGCACGGCGGCGTTCATGGCGGTAGGCGCGTTCGCGTCGTACAACTTCGTGCTGCGCATTCCAGGCATTCCCTTGCTGCTGGCGTTCGCAGGGGGCGGCACGGTGGCCGCACTCGTCGGCATCCTGTTCGGCTTGCCCAGCTTGCGCATCCGCGGCTTCTACCTGGTGGTGGCAACGCTTGCTGCGCAATTCTTCATCATCTGGTTTCTCTACAAGGTGGGCTGGGTCACCAACTACAGTTCCTCGGGCGTGATCACTGCGCAGCAGATGGAGATTCTCGGCTACAAGTTCACGACGCCGGCGTCCAAGTACCTGCTGGTGCTGTCGATCGTCACGGTGATGGCGCTGGCCGCAAAGAACATGGCGCGCGGCAATGTGGGACGGTCGTGGATGGCGGTGCGCGACATGGACGTCGCGGCTGAAGTGATCGGCATCCGGCTGATGCGCGCCAAGCTGCTGGCGTTTGCGGTCAGCTCGTTCTATTGCGGCGTGGCCGGCGCGTTGTTCGCTTACGCGTACCTGGGCACCGTCGAACCGGAAGCCTTCAACCTCGACCTGTCGTTTCGCATCCTGTTCATGGTGATCATCGGCGGCATCGGCACCATCCTGGGTTCGTTCCTGGGCAGCTCCTTCGTGATCCGGGTGCCTGTGTTGCTCAGTGTGACGGTGCGCTTCCTGGACACCAACTTGGGCCTGCACATCGCCGAGAGCACGATCTCGAATCTCGAATTCATGGTGTTCGGCGGGCTGATCATTTTCTTCCTGATCGTCGAACCCTATGGCCTGGCGCGGCTGTGGCAGGTGGGCAAGGAGAAGTTGCGGCTGTGGCCGTTCCCGCATTGAAGTACCATGTAAAGTTCTCGAAATCCGGTCGAATGCGCCAGGCAGTGGCAAGGGCGGGATTGCGGGCTGTTTCTACATCGATTCCCTAGGAGGAATGCATGAAGGCAATGAAATCGGTGCTGCTGGGTATCGGGCTCTTTGCAGCCGCGACCGTGGCCAGCGCGCAGAGTGAGCAGTACATCCCGGTGCTGTCGTACCGCGTAGGACCCTATGCTGCAGGCGGCTCCGGTTACTACGGTGGCGCGATCGACTACTGGACCCTGGTCAACATGAACGGCGGCATCAATGGCGTGAAGCTCAAGTGGGAAGAGTGCGAGACGGAGTACAACGCTTCCAAGGGCGTCGAATGCTACGAGCGCCTCAAGAAGAAATTCGGCGGCGCGTCGACAGTCGAGCCCCTGGCCACCGGCATTGCCTACGGCCTGTTCGAGCGCGTGGCGCAGGACAAGATTCCGCTGACCACGTTCGGCTACGGTCTCGCCAGCGCCGCTGACGGCCGCGTCTACGACTGGGTGTTCCCGCTCGGCACGACGTACTGGGACCAGATGGCGGCGATGATCGAGTACCTTGGCCAGAAGTCCGGCGGGCTCGACAAGCTGAAGGGCAAGAAGATCGCCTTCCTGTATCACGAGTCGGCGTACGGCAAGGAGCCCATTCCCGTGCTCGACGCGCTGTCGGCAAAGTTGGGCTTCGAAGTCATCAAGATCCCCGTGGCACCGCCAGGAACGACGCAGGAATCGCAGTGGCTGCAGATCCGCCAGGCCAAGCCCGACTTCACCATCATGTGGACCTATGGCGTGATGAGCACGGTCGCGCTCAAGACCGCAGCCAAGACCGGCTTCCCGCGCGACAAGCTGCTGGGCGTGTGGTGGGCGGGTTCGGAAGAGGACGTGATCCCCGCAGGCGACGCTTCCAAAGGCTATGTCAGCGCAACCTTTACGGCGTCCGGACTGGGCTTCCCGGTCATGCAGGACATCAAAAGCAAGGTCTATGGTGCCGGCAAGGGCAATCTCGAGGATCCGTCGCGGCTGGGCAACGTCATGTACACGCGCGGCGTCGTCTACGGGATGATCGTCGTCGAAGCACTGCGTGTTGCGCAAGCCAAGTTCGGCAAGGGCAAGGTCATGACGCCGGAACAATTGCGCTGGGGCTTCGAGCACCTGAATCTCACCGATGCACGCATCAAGGAGATCGGCGCCGCAGGCCTTTTCCCCGCGATCAAGACGAGCTGCGCCGATCACGAAGGCTCGGGCATGGTGAAGTTCCAGATGTGGGACGGCAACGGCTTCAAGCAGGTCACGCCGTTCATGGCAGGCGATCGCGCGCTGGTGCGCAAGATGGTCGAAGAAACCGCGGCAAAGTACGCCGCAGAAAAGAAGATCACGCCGCGCGATTGCAGCAAGGAAAATTGAGCAACTGAGCAACGGCAATGCCCGACACGCCCTACCTTTCGGTGAACAACATCGAGGTCATCTACGACCACGTGATTCTCGTGTTGAAGGGCGTGTCGCTCGAAGTGCCTGAAGGCCGCATCGTGGCGCTGCTGGGCGCCAATGGCGCCGGCAAGAGCACCACGCTCAAGGCCATTTCCAACCTCCTGTCGGCGGAGCGCGGCGATGTGACCAAGGGCACGATCGAGTTCCGCGGCAAGCGCGTCGACAAGCTGACCACCAATGAACTGGTGAAGATGGGCGTGTGCCAGGTGATGGAAGGCCGGCATTGCTTCGCGCACCTGACGGTGGAGGAGAACCTGCTGACCGGTGCGTTCACGCAGGACAATTCACGCGCGGGAATCGCCACCGCGCTCGAGCGTGTCTACCACTACTTCCCGCGCCTGAAGACGCGCCGCACGAGCCAGGCGGGCTACACATCGGGCGGCGAACAGCAGATGACCGCCGTCGGCCGCGCACTTATGGCGCATCCGTCGATGATCCTGCTGGACGAGCCGTCGATGGGCCTGGCACCGCAGATCGTCGAGGAAATTTTCGAGATCGTGCAGGACCTGAACAGCAAGGAAGGCGTGTCGTTCCTGCTGGCGGAGCAAAACACCACGGTGGCGTTGCGCTACGCCAACTACGGCTACATCCTCGAGAACGGCCGCGTGGTGATGGACGGCAAGGCTTCCGACCTTGCCGCAAACGAGGACGTGAAGGAGTTCTACCTGGGCCTGTCGTCGGCGGGGCGCAAGTCGTTCCGCGACGTCAAGCATTATCGCCGCCGCAAGCGCTGGCTCTCCTGACGCCTTGACCCGTTCCGGTGGCTGAACATTTCGACGCGCTGGAAACGCGCGACCCCGCGGAACGGGAGCGCGCGCAACTCGCGGCGTTGCCGCGACAGATCGCGCATGCCAAGTCGGCATCGCCGGCGTTCGCGAGGATTCTCGCCCAAGTCGATGCAGCTTCCATCACGTCGCGCGCGGCACTCGCGAAGTTGCCGGTCACGCGCAAGTCCGAACTGCTCGACATCCAGAGGAACGACCGCCCGTTTGGCGGTTTCGCCGCCACCGGCTGGGGTGGCAGCCGGTCGGATTTGCGGCGCGTTTTCGCCTCGCCCGGCCCGATCTACGAACCGGAAGGCGCGCGTCCCGATTACTGGCGGCTGGCGCGCGCACTGTTCGCCGCCGGCTTTCGTCCCGGCCACCTGATCCACAACTGCTTCTCCTACCATTTCACGCCGGCGGGCTCGATGCTCGAGACGGCCGCGCATGCGCTGGGCTGCGCTGTCTTTCCGGGCGGCGTCGGCCAGACGGAGCAACAGGTGCAGGCAATGGCCGACCTGAAGCCCGACGGTTACGTGGGCACCCCGTCGTTCCTGCGCATCATCCTTGATAAAGCCGACGAACAGGGGGTGGTACTGCCGTCGCTACGGCGCGCGCTGGTCTCGGGAGAGGCGTTCCTGCCACCGTTGCGCGATGCGCTCACGGTACGCGGGATCGCCGGCTTCCAGGTCTACGCGACGGCGGACCTGGGAACGATCGCGTACGAAACAGCGGCGCGCGGCGGACTAGTCGTCGACGAAGGCGTCATGGTCGAGATCGTGCGGCCCGGCACCGGCGATCAGGTGGCCGAGGGCGAAGTCGGCGAAGTCGTCGTCACCTTGCTCTTCAACACCGACTATCCGCTGATCCGCTTCGGCACCGGTGACCTGTCGGCGCTGCTGCCCGGCCTGTCCGCCTGCGGGCGTACCAACATGCGGGTCAAGGGTTGGATGGGTCGCGCCGACCAGACGGCAAAGATCAAGGGCATGTTCGTGCATCCATCACAGGTCGCGGTGATCGTTGGCCGGCATCGGGAAATCACCAAGGCGCGACTGGTGGTCGCCAATCCGGACGGCAACGACAGCATGGTGCTGCACGTCGAGACGGCCGGTGGAGCCACCGCCCATGCGGAGGCCATCGTCGCTACCATTCGCGATGTCACCAAGTTGCGCGGCGAAGTGGTGTTCCGCAACGCGGGGGAGCTTCCCAACGACGGCAAGGTCATCGACGACACGCGCAAGTTCGACTAGCAGGCAAGGCCGCCGCGTGAACGCGGTCACCGTGCTAGCATTCCTGCGTTGCCTGCAACGTGGAATCGCTGTGAACGTTCCTGCTCCCGCTGACCCATTTGCGCCCATTCGCCAGGAGACGCTGCGCGCAATTGCCGCCACCGGCGTCGTGCGCCAGTTTCCCAAGCAAACGGTGCTGATCCACGACGGCGACACCGGCGATACGCTGTACATCATCCTGGCCGGCCGCGTAAAGGTCTACGCGAGCAACGCGGCGGGCCGCGAGGTGGTCATCGACTTCCACGGACCCGGCGAGTGCCTGGGCGAAATGTCGCTTGACGGTTCGACGCGCTCTGCGTCGGTGATCACGATGGAGCCCACCACCTGCGCGATCGTCAATCGTGCCCACTTCCGCGAGTTCATCCTGGCGCACCCGGACTTCGCGATGTACCTGATCGAAAAGCTGATCCATCGCGTGCGCGTGACGACGGAGAACGTGAAGAGCCTGGCGCTGTCGGATGTGTACGGGCGCCTCGCGCGCCTGCTCAACGCGCTGTCCACCGACGAAAACGGCACGGTGGCGGTGCGCGAAAAACTCACGCAGCAGGATATCGCCGACCGAGTCGGCGCGTCGCGCGACATGATCGGCAAGTTGATGAAGGACCTGGTCGCCGGCGGCTATCTTGCCGTCGAGGACCGCACGATCTCGATCCTGCGCAAGCTGCCCACGGGCTGGTAGGTCGGCTTCAGTTCGCGCTTCAGTTCCAGGCGACTGCGCCGCTCCACGCGGTGGCGATGATCAGCACCCCGAACGCGATCCGATACCACGCGAACGGTGTGAAGTCGTGGTGGCTCACGTAGCGCAACAACCAGCGCACGCAAAGAAATGCCGAGACGAACGCTGCCGCGAACCCGACGCCGAACGCGGGCAGGTCCGCTGCGGTGAGCAGGTGCCGGTTCTTGATCGCTTCGTACGCGCACGCGGCGAATAGCGTCGGTATCGCCAGGAAAAAGGAAAACTCGGTGGCCGCGCGGCGCGACAGGCCGAACAGCATGCCGCCGATGATCGTCGCACCTGACCGCGACGTGCCGGGCACCAGCGCCAGCGCCTGCGCGCAGCCGATTTTCAGCGCGTCAGTCCAGCGCATCGCATCGACGTCGTCGATGCGCACCGTCTCCGGCCGCGTTCGTTGCCGGCGCTCGGACCACAGGATCACGAGCGCGCCGATCACGAAGGCGCATGCGACGGGAACCGGCGCGAACAGCGCGGCCTTGATTGCCTTGTTGAACGCGAGGCCCAGGATGGCGGCCGGCAGGAACGCAACGATGAGATTGACGACGAAGCGGTTCGCGCGCGGGTCACGCCCCAGTCCGCGTGCGACGGCAATGAGCCTGGCGCGAAACTCCCAGCAAACCGCCAGCACCGCGCCGGCCTGGATGACGATCTCGAAGACCTTCGCCTGCTCGCCCACGTAGCCCAGCAGCGAGCCGGCGACGATCAGGTGACCCGTCGAGGAAATGGGGAGGAACTCGGTCAGGCCTTCGACCAGGCCAAGCAGCAGTGCGACGAGTAGAGTGGGATGTTCCAAGGGGGCACCGTGACGCCGCGGGAGGTTGATTTTCGTCAACGGCGCGCGCTGCGGATTGTCGCATATCGGGCGTAATATGAAGGCATGGACCACGATCTGATCCAGCTCTTCGACGTCGAGTCGTCGACGTTCACGTATTTCCTGGTCGACCGCGCCACCCGCGAGGCCATGGCCATCGATTCGGTTGAAGCACAGGTCGAGCGCGATCTCGCGCTGATCAAGCGCCTCGACTTGAAGCTCCGCTATGCGCTGGAAACCCACGCGCACGCCGATCACATCACCGGCGCGGCGCGGCTCATCGCGGCCACCGGCGCGCTGGCGGCGGCGCCTTCCGGTTGCGGCATCCTGCCTGCCAACGTGCAATTGCAGGATGGTGACGTTCTGCTGTTTGGCGTCGCCGAACAGCTGCAGGCATTGCACACGCCTGGGCATACGGCCGGCAGCATGAGCTACCTGTGGCGCGGCAACGTCTTCACCGGCGATGCGCTGCTGATCGACGGTTGCGGCCGCACCGACTTTCAGGGCGGCGATGCTGGTGCGCTGTACGACGCCATACACGGCCGGCTGTTCACGCTGCCTGACATCACGCGCGTCTATCCCGCCCACGACTATCACGGCAACGCGGTGTCCACGATCGGTTGGGAAAAGCGCCACAACGCACGCCTTGCCAATCGCGACCGCGCCGCGTTCGTCGAGTTGATGGCCAACCTCCACCTACCTCGCCCGAAGATGATCGACGTCGCGGTGCCGGCCAACAAGCGTCTCGGCATTCCGCATGCCGCCTGACGCCATGGCCGATTCCACCGCTGAACATTCCAGGATTCGCGCACTCGCGGAAACACGGGCGAAGGACGAGGGCGTCGCCTTTCGCGGCTTCCTGAAGCCGGCCGAGGCCTGGGCGCTGTTCAAGGATGGCGAGGTCGCGCTCGTCGACACGCGCACGCTCGCGGAGCGCGACCTGGTCGGCTATGTGCCGGGCAGCGTCGTCATCGAGTGGTACGACTATCCGGCCAAGAAGCGCAACGAACGCTTCATGGAGCAGCTACGCGAAAAGGTCGAGCCGGACCGGCCGGTGGCATTCCTGTGTCGCAGCGGCGTGCGCTCGAAACACGCGGCGACGCTCGCGGCGCAGAACGGCTACGCCAACGCGTTCGATGTCCTCAATGGCTTCGAAGGCGACAAGAACGCGGCGGGGCAGCGCGTGGTCAACGGCTGGCGCGTCGACGGCCTGCCCTGGCGACAGGACTGACACCCTCTTGCTCGGGCCGTTTTGCTCAGGCCGTTTTGCTCAGACCTGCCGGCCCTTTTGCAGTATTGCGAGCGCCTGCGCGACGAGGTCGTTGTGCTCTTCCGGAATCTCGCCACCGGGTGTCATGTGATCGACGACGCCGGGCAATGCCTGCGCGAGACCACCCGCGACTTCCTCGTGTGACATGCCCATCTGCTGCGCGATCTTCCCCAGTTGACCCTGGCCAAAGATCTGCGACAGCGCGTCGGCGGAAATCGGCATGTTCTGGCCGGTGCCCACCCACGATTGCGCCTGCTGCCCCATGCCCGCCTGCTGAAATTTTGCGAGCAGGCCCTCGATGCCGCCGTTCTGCTGCAGCATCTGCAGCGCCATCTGGATCATCTGGCTGCCGCCTTGTGCACCTTGCGCCCCGGGCGTCGCCTGGCTGCCGCCCGGCATCCCGCCCATCATGCTGCCGAGTAAGCTGTCGAGTAGTCCCATCATGAACCTCGCTTGAAGTTGGGAATCAGGAATGCGTTGCGGGGGATGCCGACCACCAGCAAGACATTGAGGGCGACATTGACCGTACTGGCGATGTAGCGGATGACCTTCGGCTCGATCTTCTGCCCCTCGAGCGACTTGGTGATCAGCGTGCCGACGATGCCGGGGGTTGCCATTCTTACCTACGTGCCCGCCATGTGCAATGCTCGCGCTGCGGGAAAGTCAGGATTGCCCGGGCGGCGCGATGCCCAGTTCGGTGCACAGCTTGGCGACGGTCGCCCGGAGCGTGCCGATTTCGCTTTGCAAGTCCGCGACGTTGGCTCGCAACGCAGCCAACTCCGATACCGTGACGACGTCGCCTTCAGCCGCGGCGATGCGTACGACGGAGTCCGCCGCCGGTGTCCCGGAGAGCAGATGTGCCCAGCGCGTCTCGCGAGTTCCGGGCTGGCGCGCAAGCTCGACCACCAGCGCGCCCGCTTCCCGCGCGGCGAGCTCGTGCAGGAAGCCCTCGACCGAGGAAATGTCCGAGAAATGGTGCAGGCGCTCGCAATTGATGCGCAGCTCGCCCGTGGTTTGCGGGCCACGCAGCATCATCGTCGCCAGCAGTGCGACCGACTGCGCTGGAATGGCCAGCACCTTGCCCACGTTGTGTGCGTAGCGCATCACGCGCCCGCCACTCGACTCTACGGTCAGCGCGTAGTTCTTCAGGTGGTCGACGACGGCCTGCACTTCCGCTTCCGTGGCGTGCAGGATCGGGTCGCGGCTCGTCTTCTGGTTGCAGCCGGAGACCAGGGCGTTCAACGTCATCGGATAGGTGTCCGGGACCGTGTGCTGCTTTTCCACGAGCACACCGAGAACGCGGGTTTCGAGCAGCGAAAGCGTGGGGAGGGACATGGACTGTTGCCGGGGCAAAGGCGTCGGGTTTCCGGACCGCGAGTTTAGCGCGGAAGCTGGTATCGTACCGGGCCGAAGTCATCCGCAAGAGAAACGTCCCCATGGCCCACGCTCCCGAAGTCACCAACATGGCACTGTTCTGCGATTTCGAGAACATCGCGCTCGGCGTCCGCGACGCCAATTACGAGAAGTTCGATATCGGCAAGGTGCTCGAGCGGCTGCTGCTCAAGGGCAGCATCGTCGTCAAGAAGGCCTACTGCGACTGGGACCGTTACAAGGCGTTCAAGGCGCCGATGCACGAGGCGTCGTTCGAGCTGATCGAGATCCCGCACGTGCGGCAGTCCGGCAAGAATTCGGCCGACATCCGGATGGTCGTCGACGCGCTCGACCTCTGCTACACCAAGGCGCACGTGCAGACGTTCGTCATCATCAGCGGCGACTCGGACTTCTCGCCCCTGGTGTCCAAGCTGCGCGAGAACGACAAGGTGGTCATCGGCGTCGGCGTCAAGAACTCCACGTCCGACCTGCTGATCGCCAACTGTGACGAATTCATCTTCTACGACGACCTCGTGCGCGAGAAGAAGCGGCCGGCGGCGCGGCGCGCGGTTCCCAAGGCCGCGAGTGGTGAGCAAAAAGCGGCCGCGAAACCCGCGGCAGGCGAGGCCAAGGCGCCGGCCAAGAAGGGCGACGACGAGCGGCGCGCGGAAGCCATCGACCTGATCGTCGAGACGCTGGAAGCGCTCGCGACAGAGCGCGGCGGCGAGGAAAAAATATGGGGTTCGATGGTCAAGCAGGCATTGAAGCGCCGCAAACCCGGCTTCAACGAATCGTATTTCGGCTTTCGCTCGTTCAACGCCCTTCTGGAAGCAGCGGAAAAGGGTGGCGCGCTGGCGCTCGAACGCGATGAGAAATCCGGCGGCTACATCGTGCGCCTGCTGGGCAGCGACGATTGATTGCACGCAAACTGAACGAGCAGCATGATCGCGTAGTTTCATTCATCGCCAATAAGGGAGAAGCCATGTTCAAGAACCTCATGCAAGCCGCACTCGTCGCATCCTTCGTGGCCGGCGTCGCACACGCGCAGCAACCGGCGCCCGCCGCGGCAGCGTCGCCCGGCATCAAGCGCACGATCCTCCAGAAAGTCGACGTGCCGGGAACCACGTACGAAACGGTCCTCGGCATGGCCGAGATCGCCCCCGGAATGAATGCCGGACGCCACACGCATCCCGGGCCTGAAACCGGTACGGTGGTGGAAGGCGAAATGGTGCTCATCATCGAAGGCCAACCCGACCGCACGCTGAAGGCCGGCGACTCGTACCAGATTTCGGCAGGAACGATCCACGACGTGAAGACAGTCGGCGGGCCGGTGAAAGTGATCGCTGTCTACGTGGTACCGAAGGGCGGACCGCTCGCTGCGCCCGCACCTGCCAAATAGCGGTCGACGCTGGCCGGGCAAGCCACGGGCGCACTGAGAGCGCAATGAGGGCGCACATGCGTGGCGGTTTCCTGAACAGGTTGCCCGGACTGCTGCCGCTTGCCATGGGCCTGGGACTCATGACCATGCCGTGGTGGGCAACGTCGGTCCCGGCCAAACTTCATCTCGTGTTGATCGTGTTTGGGGCGGCGTTCGCCGGCTTTGGCGCGAGCATCCTGACTCCTGATCGCTGGCCGCGACTGCAGTCGCTGTCGGTCATGGTGTACATGGGGGCATTCGGCCTGGTGATGGCGGCGATGACGTTCGCGCCAATGCACCCGGATACGGACGGCACCTACACGATCGCGGGCATCTCCGGGCTCCGCACAACCACGACCCACTCGTTCGGAAGTATGTCGACGACACTGACCGGCGGCGACATGCCGTGGTGGGCACGCATCGTCGCCGGATTCTTCATGGTGATCTGCCTCGGTGTTGCGTTGGCCGCAGCGTGGGGCGTGGTGCGCGGCGGTTCGCGCCCAGACACGTACGACGACGAATCGTAGGCGCTGCCCACGCAGGCTACTTGCGGCCGTACGTCGACGTGAATTCCGCCGTGCCGAGTTTGTTCGCGTTGAGCATGTAGCCGACCAGTGCGCCCGATGAACTTTCGTCGAGGTCGAGCTTCGGGACTTTCAGCGCGAACACCTTGAATATGTAGCGGTGCGGCTTGTCGCCCTGCGGCGGGCATGGGCCGCCATAGCCTGCCGTGCCGAAATCGGTCTTCGATTGCATCGCGCCGGCGGGCAACTTTCCTTTCGCGGAGTCGCTGGCGCCTGCGGGTAGCGAGGTCACGTCCGCGGGAATGTTGAATACCAGCCAATGCCACCAGCCGCTGCCGGTAGGCGCGTCGGGATCGTAGACGGTGACGGCGAAACTCTTCGTTCCCTGCGGCGCGTTCTTCCACGTGAGCGAAGGCGACAGGTTGCCGCCGTCGCAGCCGAAACCCTTGAACACGTGCGCGTCGGCAATTTTCTGGTTGGGCTTGACTTCAGCACTCTCCAGCGTGAATTTGCCGGCCGCGAATGCGCAAAACGGCAACAAGGCGAGCAGCAATGCGATTCTTTTCATTGGATCCTCCCGTCGGCGGTGACGCAGACCTCGTGTGAAATTCAGCGGCGGCCCAGTATCTTTGATCGCCTGCCCGGCGTCAACGAAGTGCCGCGCTTCGGCGCGGCGTGATCGCGAGCAACCTGATGCGAAGAGGCAGTGGCCGACGGCTCGCCCAGCAGGTCGAGCAATCGGCGTGCGTTGCCGGGTGCGAACACCTTCATCGTATTGTCGAAGTAGCAGTAGACATCGCGTGCCATCCGCGGCGATTTCTCCGCCGGCTCGATTTGCTTTGCCTGAGGCGGCTCCCGGCCTTCCCGGAAATGCTCGATGAGCGAGGCCCAGATTTTTAGGTGCGCTGTGGTGTAGCCGCTCTTGTACAACGCGCTCGCCCCGTGCAGGCGCAAGTACACGAAGTCGGCCGTGACATCGGCAAATTCAGGCCATTTGCCCGCAGTGTCGGCAACGACCAATGCGACGCGGTGCTTCCGTAGAAGCTGGATCAACCGTGGATCGACGAAACTGGCATGGCGAACTTCGAGCGCGTGACGCAGGAGGCGACGCGCGCCGAAATCGGTCTGGGTCCGACCGTCCACGCGGGCATCGTGCCGTTCGGCACACGCCGCCGCGGCGTCGGTGTCGTGTGGCAGCAGCGTGAGAAATGCATCGAGCACCTCGGGGTCGAAGCGCATCGTCGGCGGCAGCTGCCAGAGGATGGGACCAAGCTTGGCGCCGAAATTGGCGATTCCCGACGCAAAGAAGTTGGCCAGCGGCGCGTCGATATCACGCAGGCGCTTGATGTGGGTGATGAACTTCGGCGCCTTCACGCTGAAGACGAAATCCGGCGGTGTCTCGTCGTGCCACTTGCGGTAACTCTCCGGCCGCTGCAACGAGTAAAACGAGCCATTCAGCTCGAGGGTCGGCAGCGCACGCGATGCAAATTCCAGTTCGCGCCGCTGGACGAGTCCCTTGGGATAGAACTCACCCCGCCACTCAGGATAGTTCCAGCCGGAAATCCCGACGCGCACCGCGCCCCGCCCCGCGGCTTTGCGCGTCGATTTTGCGGCCGGCGTTGGCGACAACAACCCGAACCCCACCTAAGCCTTGCTGTAAATCTCGGCACCCTTCTGCACGAACTCGATGGCCTTCACCTCCATCCCCTTCTTCAGCGCATCTTCGTCGGAAACGCCCAGCTTCGCCGCATATTCGCGCACGTCCTGGGTGATCTTCATCGAGCAGAAGTGGGGACCACACATCGAGCAGAAGTGCGCGAGCTTGGCGCCGTGCTGTGGCAGCGTTTCGTCGTGGAACTCGCGCGCCTTGTCCGGGTCGAGACCCAGGTTGAACTGGTCTTCCCAGCGGAACTCGAAGCGCGCCTTGGACAGTGCGTTGTCGCGGACCTGTGCACCCGGATGTCCCTTGGCCAAATCCGCAGCGTGTGCGGCCAGCTTGTACGCCATGATGCCGTCCTTCACATCGGCCTTGTTGGGCAAGCCGAGATGTTCCTTCGGCGTGACGTAGCAGAGCATCGCCGTGCCGTACCAGCCGATCATCGCCGCGCCGATGGCGCTGGTGATGTGGTCGTAACCGGGTGCTATGTCGGTGGTCAGCGGCCCCAGCGTATAGAACGGCGCCTCGCCGCACAGGCGAAGCTGCTCGTCCATGTTGTGCTTGATCATGTGCATCGGAACGTGGCCGGGGCCTTCGATCATCACCTGCACGTCATGCTTCCACGCGACCTGCGTCAGTTCGCCGAGTGTGGCGAGCTCGCCCATTTGCGCTTCGTCGTTGGCGTCGTAGATCGAGCCCGGACGCAATCCGTCGCCCAGCGAGAACGCGACGTCGTACGCCTTCATGATTTCGCAGATTTCCTCGAAGCGCGTGTAGAGGAAGCTCTCCTTGTGATGCGCGAGACACCACTTGGCCATGATGGAGCCGCCACGCGACACGATGCCGGTCATCCGCTTGGCGGTGAGCGGGATATAGCGCAGCAGCACGCCGGCGTGGATCGTGAAATAGTCGACACCCTGTTCGGCCTGTTCGATCAGCGTGTCGCGGTACATTTCCCAGGTCAGTTCCTCGGCCTTGCCGTCGACTTTCTCCAGCGCCTGGTAGATGGGCACGGTGCCGATCGGCACTGGAGAGTTGCGGATGATCCACTCGCGCGTCTCGTGGATGTTCTTGCCGGTGGAGAGATCCATCACCGTGTCCGCGCCCCAACGCGTGGCCCAGGTCATCTTCTCCACTTCCTCGCCGATCGACGACGACACCGCGGAGTTGCCGATGTTGGCGTTGATCTTCACCAGGAAGTTGCGGCCGATGATCATCGGCTCGCTTTCCGGATGGTTGATGTTGTTGGGGATGATCGCGCGGCCGCGGGCGACTTCTTCGCGGACGAACTCCGGCGTGATGACCGGCGGCATGGCTGCGCCGAAATTCTGTCCGGCGTGCTGGCGCATCACGATCGCCGGCATTGTCGCGAGCATCTCGTCGCGCTTCAGGTTCTCGCGGATCGTGATGAATTCCATCTCGGGCGTGACAATGCCGCGGCGGGCGTAGTGCATTTGCGAAACATTCGTTCCCGGCGCTGCGCGGCGCGGCGTGCGCAGCAGGTCGAAGCGGAAGCCCGCAAGTTGCGGGTCGGCCAATCGCGCACGGCCGTAGCCCGAGGTCGGACCGTCCAGTGCGATCGTGTCGTTGCGCTCGGCGATCCACGCGGCGCGCAGCGCCGGCAAACCGCGGCGGATGTCGATCTTTGCCGTCGGGTCGGTGTACGGGCCCGACGTGTCATACACGGCGAGCGGGGGATTCTTCTCGAATCCAAACGATGCGGGGGTTTCGGACTGCGTGATTTCGCGCATTGGCACGCGGATGTCCGCGCGCGAACCCTGCACGTAGATCTTCCGCGAAGCGGGCAAGGGGGCTACCGCAGCGGCATCGACTTGCGCGTCGCGGGCAAAGAATTGGTCGTTGGCGTTCATGGTGCTCCTCGAGGCTCTGTATTGACCGCGGTGAACTGAGGTCAACCTGGCGCAACGGGAAATCCATGAGGAGCGGGGTGCTGCTCACGCTTCCCTGCGCCGGCATTATCCGAACAGGTTCCAAGGGTTTTATCTCACCCGGCCGCCGAATCGAAACAGAAACTGCGGCGGCCAGGACCCCTAGCGTTGGCTGCGAAGGTACGCCGAAATGTCCGGACGGGCAATCGCGGCGTGGCACAATGGTGCGGCGGTTGCGCGCATGGAGAGCGGTCGCTATGCCCGTCGAATCCCCAATATGTCCGAGTTGCGGTGCTGCGGTCCCGGCCGACGCGCGCTTCTGTCCGCAATGCGGGGCTCGGGTCGATGCCGCATCGACTGCAGCGCCGGTTGATGTCGCGCCGTCGCCACCCGGCGAGCGGCGGCAGGTTGCCATCGTGTTTGCCGACCTCTCCGGCTACACGCGGCTGACCAGCGCGCTCGATGCCGAGGAGGTCCATCGACTTCTCACGCGGTTCTTCGAGCGGGTCGACGGCGTCATTTCGCAAATGGGCGGCACCATCGACAAGCACATCGGCGACGCGGTGATGGCGGTGTTCGGCGCGCCGGTCGCGCACGGCAACGACACCGAGCGCGCACTTCGCGCGGCAAGCAGGATACACGCGGAAATGGCGACGTTGGCCCGCGAGTTCGCACGGCCGCTGACCGCGCACATCGGCATTGCCAGCGGCGAAGTCGTCGCCGCGGACACCGGCAGCGCCGCGCATCGCACGTACACGATGACGGGCGACGCGGTGAACCTGGCGGCGCGTCTCGTGGAATTGGCGCACGCGGGCGAAACCGTCATCTCCGACGACGTCTATCGCGCGTTGGCGCATGTGATCGACGCGCAGCCCCTGGGCACGGTCGCCATTCGCGGCCTCGAACACGAGTTGCGGGTCTGGAAATTGAACGCGCTGCGCGCACCCGACGTCGCGCAAGGCAACCTGATCGGTCGTGCCGACGAAATGCGGCGGTTCCGGCACATCGTCGAAAGAGTCGCTGCCGATAGCGCCGGCGCCACTGTCGTTGCCTGCGCGGACCCGGGATTGGGCAAGACGCGACTCGCCGAGGAATTTCTCGCGACGGCCAGCGAGCTCGGATATGACCGGCATGCCGCCGCGGTGCTCGACTTCGGCGAGGCGCAGGGCCGCGACGCGATCCATCAAATCTATTGCAGCATCGTCGGCGTCGGTGCCGATATGTCTGCCGCGGAGCGCCGGGTGGCGCTCGATCGCGCAGTTGCGGAACAGCGCGTCGATGACGCGGATGAGCCGTTCGGCGCCGATCTTCTGGCGATTGCCCAGACTCGCCAACAGCGATACGAAGCGATGGACAACGATGCGCGCACGCGGGGCAAGTTGCGTGCGCTGGCCGCCGCGCTTGAGCGCGCGAGCGCTGGCAGGCCGCTGGTGCTGCTGATCGAGGACGTGCACTGGGCCTCGCCGTGGGTGCTTTCGGGGCTGCACGAACTCGCGGCGTGCGCGCGGCGCCTGCCGTGCATTGTCCTGCTGACGTCTCGCCGTGAAGGAAGCGCGATCAAACCGGATTGGCCGGACGCGGCGTCGATTCGCTTTGATCTCGCGCCGCTTGCCAATGACGATGCACTGGCGCTGGCGCGCACGTTTCTCACCGCCCATCCGGACGTGGCGCTGCGGTGCGTCGAGCGCGCGCAGGGCAATCCGCTGTTCCTGACGCAACTGCTGCGCAGTGGCGCGGATGGTGCGACGATTCCCGGGACGATCCAGAGTGTCGTGCTGGCGCGCCTCGACGGGCTGCCGCCGCACGACAAGGCCGCGCTGCAGGCGGCGTCCGTCATCGGCCAGCGCTACGAGCTCGCGCTATTGCGGCATCTGCTGCAGGACGCAACCTACGACGGCGCCACGTTGCTTGCGCGCGACCTGATTCGGCGCGAGCCCGGCGACAGCGGACAATGGATGTTCGGCCACGCGTTGATCCGGGACGGCGCCTATGCGTCGCTGCTGCATAGCGCGCGACGCACGCTGCATCTGCGGGCGGCGGATTGGTACGCGGGTCGCGACGCCACGCTCCATGCCGAGCACCTGGATCGCGCCGGCGATACGCACGCGGCCGCGGCCTATCTCGCCGCGGCGCAAGTCGAAGTGGCCGCGCTGCGCATCGAGTCGGCGTTGCGCCTGCTGCGCCGGGGCGCGGAACTCGATTCGCTGCAGCCGGTCCGCCATGCGCTTGCGGCCCTGGAGGGTGAACTTTGCCGCGACTTGGGCGATGCGCCGAACGCGGTCAAGGCATTCGAACGCGCGCTTCCGCTGGCAGCCGACGATGCGCAACGCTGCGCCGCGTGGATCGGTATTGCTGCCGGACATCGCGTGACCAGTACCGTCGAACCTGCCTTCGCTGCGCTGGACCGCGCGCAGGCCTTCGCCGAGAGCAGCAGTCTCGAGCGCGCTCGCTCGCAGATCCACTACCTGCGCGGGAACCTGTTCTTTGCGCAGGGCAACGGGACTGCGTGCCGTGCCGAGCATGAGCGGGCGCTGGAATTCGCACGGCGCGCGGCCGATCCCGAATGCGAAGCGCAGGCGCTGAGCGGGCTGGGCGATGCAAATTACGCGAGCGGCACGATGCGCTCCGCCCATGCGGCCTTTTCGCGATGCGTGGCGATCTGCGAACGCCATGGACTGGCACGCTTTGCGATCATGAACGAGGCGATGCTCGCCATCATCGACACGTGGCTCGGCAACGGCGAGGAGGCGCTGCAACGGCTGGCACGGTCGCGCGTTACTGCACGTGAACTGCGGCACCGGCTGGCCGAGGCGATGAACGAAGAGGTGACCGGCTGGATGCTCGTGCTGCAGGGCCGGTTCGAGGAGGCGGAGGTATTCGTGATCCATTGCCTGGCGCTGTCCCGCGAGATCGGCGCGCGGCGCTACGAAATAATGTGCCTCTTGCTTCTCGCGCGAATCGACCAATGGCGTGGCCAGCCGGCGCCGGCGCGCGAAAAGCTGAACGAGGCATGGGTGATCTCGGGCCAGATATCTCACGGATTCATCGGCGCCGCCGTACAGGGTGCGATGGCCCTGGTGGCGGCCGGGGACGAGGAGCGGCACGATGCGCTGGCCAAGGGAGAAGCTCTGCTGCGGGAACACAGCATCGCGCACTGTCACCTCTGGTTCAACCGCGACGCCATCCAGGTTTCGCTTGAAGGTGGCGCATGGTCCGAGGCCGAACGTTATGCCGATGCGCTGGAGGCGTGCATGCGGAATGAACCGCTGCCATGGACCGAATTTCCGGTCACCGTGGCGCGCTTGCTGGCCGCGGCGGGCCGTGGCGATCCGGATCGCGCAGCACTTCGGGCCTGCCGCGCGCAGGCCATCGCGATGCGGGATGTCGCGTACCTGCCGGCGCTGGACGCGGCGCTCGCCCGCCTGCCCCCGGCCTGACGTCACGGGCCGCATTGGCCCGGAGGCGGCGTTCTCTTGTATCCTTGGCATCAGCAGGCCGACGCCTTGGCAAAAGGCCATCAGAGCCGCGTGCAAATTTCGCGATTCCCGCATCGGGACGCATGAGGAGGAACCAATGTCCGTTACACGCCGTCAAGTCGTCCTGGGTTCGGCCGCCACGTTGTCCACGGCGGCGTTGGGATGGTCGTCCGTCGCGCGCTCCCAGACTCCCGCCGCAACCCTCAAGATCTCGCACCAGTTTCCCGGCGGTTCGCTGACCGAAGGCGACTTCCGCGATCGCCTGTGCCGGCGCTTTGCCGCGGACGTCGAAAAGCAGACGAAGGGAGCGCTCAAGTTCGCGGTGTATCCCAACTCGTCGTTGATGAAGACCATTCCGCAATTCGCGGCAATGCGCAAGGGCGCGCTCGACCTGTCGCTGTATCCGATCTCGTATGCCGGTGGCGAAGTGGCCGAGACCAACATCGGCCTCATGCCCGGACTGGTCACCAATTACGATCAGGCCTACACGTGGAAAAACGCCGAGGTGGGCAAGCTGCTGACGCAGATCATGGGGGAGAAGGGCATCGTCATCGTCAGCTGGGTGTGGCAGGCAGGTGGCGTGGCCAGTCGCGCTGCGCCGCTGGTGCAGCCGGAAGACGCCAAGGGGATGAAGGTGCGTGGCGGCAGCCGCGAAATGGACATGATCCTCAAGGCTGCGGGCGCGTCGGTGCTGACCTTGCCGTCCAACGAAATCTACGCCGCGATGCAGACCGGCGCGATGGACGCCGGCATGACTTCGTCGACCAGCCTCATTTCGTTCCGGCTGGAGGAAGTATCGAAGGCGCTCACCACAGGCCGCGGCCGCGCGTATTGGTTCATGCTCGAGCCGCTGCTGATGTCGAAGCAGATTTTCGATGCGCTGCCCAAGGACCAGCAGGCGGCGATCATGGCGGCCGGCGCGGCGCAGGAAAAATTTGCGCTGGATTCCGCCAGGGCCGACGACAAGGCGGTTGCCGATGTCTACGTCAAGGCCGGTGCCAAGGTCTACGACCTCGACGAGGCGACGGTCAGGAAGTGGCAGGCCATCGCGCGTGAAACGGCATGGAAGGACTACGGCGAGAAAAGCGAGAATTGCGCGAAGCTGCTCGCGGCCGCGATCAAGACATTGTGAGTTCGTCCGCCGAGACGCCCGGCGATACGGCGGTCGCGCCGTTGCTGGCGCCGCTGGACACCCTGTTGCGGCTCGTCAACCGGGCCGCGCTTTTCGTGGGAATGGTCGCGCTGCTGGCGTCGGCGGCGGTGCTCACCTACAGCGTCTTCTCCCGCTATTTCTTCAAGGCCGCCACCGACTGGCAGGATGAAGGGGCGGTGTTCCTGCTGGTTGGCGCGATATTCCTGTGCGGCGCGTACGTGCAGTCGCTCCGCGGGCACGTGGGCATCGAGGCGATCGCCAGCATCCTCCCGCCGGGAGTCAATCGCTGGCGGATGATCTTCGTCGACGTGCTCACGCTGGCGTTCTGCGCATTCTTTGCGTGGAAGTCGTGGACGCTGTTCCACGAAGCGTGGGTGGACAAGCAGACGACCTCGTCCAGCTGGGCGCCGCCGCTGGCCATTCCCTACGGGCTGATGGCGTTCGGAATGACGCTGCTCGCGCTGCAGGCGCTGCTGCAATCTGCCAACCACTTCTTCAAGTCCAAGCGCCCGTCATGAACCTGCTTGCGAGTCGGCCATGAGCATGCTCGCGCTGGGACTGCTGTTCGGCGCCGTGACGCTGATCGTCATGTTCTCCGGCATGCCCATCGCGTTTTCACTGGGTGCGGTGGCGGTGGCGTTCATGTTCTTCTTCATGCCGTCCGCGTCGCTGGATACGGTGACGCAGAACGTCTACGAGGAAATGGCGAGCATCACGCTGCTGTCGATTCCGCTGTTCATCCTCAAGGGCGCGGCCATTGGCAAGTCGCCGGCGGGGCGCGACCTCTACCAGGCGTTGCATGTCTGGATGAGCAAGGTGCCCGGTGGCCTTGGCATTGCCAACGTCTTCGCGTGCGCGCTGTTCGCGGCGATGGCCGGCTCCAGCCCGGCGACCTGCTCGGCGATCGGCAGCGCCGGCATCCCGGAAATGCGCCGGCGCGGCTACTCGGGCGGCTTCGCCGCGGGCATCATCGCCGCCGGCGGCACGCTCGGCATCCTGCTGCCGCCTTCGATCACGATGATCCTCTACGCCGTCGCCGCGGAACAATCGCTCGGCCGGTTGTTCCTCGCGGGCATCGGTCCGGGGGTGCTGCTGGTCGCGCTGTTCGCGCTCTACGCGGTGTATCGCTATCGCAAGGAGCATCGGGCAGCGTCCGCGGCCTACGCCGCGCACGGCACCGAGTCGGCATATCTCGACGATACGGTTTACTCTGCGCGCGAAAAATTCGAAATGCTGCCGCGTGTCGTTCCGTTCGTTGTCTTGTTGACCGGCGTGATGATCGCGCTGTACGGCGGCTATGCGACGCCGTCGGAGACCGCGGGATTGGGCGCCGTGCTGGCGTTGGTCCTGATCGCCGTGGTGTACGGCATCTGGCGGCCACGCGACCTGTCGCCGATTCTTTCGTCGGCGCTGAAGGAGTCGACGATGCTGATGTTCATCATCGGCATGTCGCTGCTCTACTCGTACGTGATGAGCTATCTGCACATCAGCCAGGCGTCGGCGGCGTGGATCGTATCGCTGCACCTGTCCAAGTGGCTGCTGCTGGCGACTATCTTGCTGCTCGTGGTGGTGCTGGGATTCTTCCTGCCGCCGGTGTCGATCATCCTGATGACGGTGCCGATCCTGCTGCCGCCGATCAAGGCCGCGGGCTTCGACCTCGTCTGGTTCGGCATCCTGATGACGATCGTGATGGAGATGGGGCTCATCCATCCACCGGTGGGGCTCAACATCTTCGTCATCCGCAACGTGGCTCCCGACATCCCGCTGCGCGACGTGATCTACGGCGTGCTTCCCTTCGTGGCGCTGATGGCGCTCGCCATCGTACTGATCTGCCTGGTCCCTGGTATCGCGACGTGGTTCCCGGATGCCATGATGGGCGTGCCCGTTCGCTGACGGCGGGACCCCCGACGTTGCGGGGGCAAAGTCCGGGTGCGTAAAATGACCTTCATCGCGGGTGTAGCTCAATGGCAGAGCAGAAGCTTCCCAAGCTTACGACGAGGGTTCGATTCCCTTCACCCGCTCCAAAGTCCTTTTGCCGCTCCAAAGTCCTCTTGCCGCTCCACTCACCCAATCATCAGGATTCGCCATGAAGATTCGCCTTCCCGCCATTGCGACAATGCTCGCCATGCTGCTCGTCACCACGGCCGCTGCGGCGCAGACGCTCGCGACGCAGCCCACCGCCACCAAGTCGAAGGTCGTCATGCAGGTGAGCGACGGCGACGCCGGCAAATGGAATCTCGCGCTCAACAATGCGCGCAACCTGCAGGTCGACCTGGGTGCTGCCAACATTGACATCGAGATCGTCACCTACGGTCCGGGCCTCGGCATGCTCAAGGCCGATTCGGTCGTCGGCTCGCGGGTAGCCGAGGCGCTGGCGTCCGGCATCAGTGTCGTCGCCTGCGAGAACACGATGCGCGGGCAGAAACTCAACAAGCCGGAAATGCTGGGCGGCATTGGCTACGTCTCTGCCGGCGTGGTCGAGATAATGCAGAAGCAGCAGCAGGGTTGGGCGTACCTCCGGCCCTGAGCTGACGTCGTTTCCGTTGCGGGCAGCGCCGGGTCGCTGGCTGCGCGCGTGCCAAACTGGTAAAATGGTCTGACCAGTTGCCGGGCACCCGGTTTCGCTAGAGGTTGCTTCCAGTAGCGTTTCCGGCGGGTCCGGCGTTTTCTTTCCCCGCCCTCATTTGCCTCCGCTGCACGATGACCCGCGCGCACGTCCACATTCCGCCTTCCGCCGTGCTGATGATCGCCGGCGCGGTCGTGTGCTTTTCGATCACCGATGGCATCGCCAAGGCATTGGCCTCCCGGTATCCGGTGCCGCTCATCGTCTGGGCGCGCTGGGGTTTCCAGGTTATCGCGATGGTGCTGTGGCTCGCACCGAAAATCGGACGCGGGATGCTGCGCACGCAGCGCCTCGGGCTGCAACTGGTGCGCGGCGTGCTGCTGGTCTGCTCGTCGATGCTCTTCATGACCGCGCTCAAATACCTGCCGCTCGCCGACGCGACGGCGCTCAACTACACTACGCCCGCCATCGTTGTCGTCCTCGCGATCGCTTTCCTGGGCGAGCGGGTGACGTTGCCGCGCATGGCCTTCGTCATTGCGGGCATTGTCGGCATGCTGCTGATCGTGCAGCCAGGCGCCGAGTTCTTCAAGGGCGCATCGCTGCTGGCGCTGGGTTGCGCCGTCTGCTACGCGGTTTATCAGATCACCACGCGCATGCTGGCGGGCGAAGACCCGCGCGTGACGCTGTTCTATCCGGCGCTGATCGGCGCCATCATCATGACCTGCGTGTGGCCGTGGTTCGGCTCGCGCATCGACACGACGTGGGCCGACGTGGGACTGCTGGTGGCGATCGGCATCCTCGGCACCGTCGGTCACTTCCTGTTCATTCTTGCGTTCCAACGGGCGCCGGCGTCGGCGCTCACGCCCTTTACCTATCTGCAGGTCGTATTCGCCACGCTGATCGGATGGCTCGTGTTCGGGGACTTTCCGGACTCGCTTACCTTGATCGGCATGGCCATCATCGCCGGCAGCGGACTGCTTCTCACCTGGCACGAACGCCGGCGCGCGTTACTCGTCGCGCCCGAGCCGACGGTCATCGACTAGACTCATCAACAAGGAGGAAACACATGGACAAGCCCCGCATCGGTTTCATCGGCATCGGCCTCATGGGCCACGGCATCGCAAAGAATCTCGTTACCAAGGGCTTTCCGCTGACCGTGCGCGTCAATCGCAACCGCAAGCCACTGGAGGACCTGCTCGCGGCTGGCGCCAAGGAGGTCAAGACCAACGCCGATGTCGCGCGCAATTCGGACATCGTGTTCCTGTGCGTCACCGGCGCGCCACAGGTCGAGGAAATCATCAACGGCAAGGACGGCATTGCCGCCGTGGCGCACAAGGGACTGGTGGTGATCGACACGTCCACCAGCGAGCCTGCCACCACCGCGAAAATGCGCGAAGCGCTGGCGGAAAAGGGCGTGCGCTTTGTCGATGCGCCACTTGCGCGAACCCCTGTCGAGGCAGAGGCGGGCAAGCTCAACATCATGGTGGGCGCCGACGACGCGACGTTCGCGGAACTGAAGCCCGTCCTCGCCGCATTCTGCGAGAACATCATCCACGCCGGTCCGGCCGGCCACGGCATCATCCTGAAGCTCATCAACAATTTCATCGGCCAGGCCATCACGACGGCAACGGCGGAAGCGCTGGCCGCGGCCGCCAAGTCGGGGCTGTCGATCAGGACGCTGCACGAGGTGATCTCGGCAGGGGCGGTGAATTCGGGACTCTTCCAGATGATGGTCGGCAAGATGCTGGATGGCGGCGACCTGACGGGGCTGAAATTCTCGCTGGTCAACGCGATGAAGGACCTGCGCTACTACACGCACTTCGCCGAGTCGCTGCCGGTGTCGGCGATCATGGGCGAGGCGGTGCATCAGAGCCTGGTCAACGCCAACCTGATGGGATTTGGCGACAAGTACGTGCCTTCGCTGATCGAGGCGCAGGAGAAGTTGAACGGCATCAAGATCGTCGGCGCCCCTTAAGCGCCGCGCCGGCACGGAGCGGACATGCGCATCCTGTTTCTCGGTGGCACGCGGTTCCTGGGACGGCATGCCGTCGACGCGGCGCTGGCTCGCGGACACCACGTCACGCTATTCACGCGCGGGCGCACGCCGCACCCGTGGGGTGACGCTGTCACCGCATTGATCGGCGAGCGCGATCCGCTGTTGGCGCCGGGGTTCGACGCATTGCACGATGGACGCTGGGACGCGGTCATCGACACCAGCGGCTATGTCCCGCGCATCGTGCGTGCGTCGGCGAGCCTGCTACGCGAACGCGCATCGCAATACCTGTTCGTGTCGTCGATCTCGGTGTACGCAGGCGGTGGCGGCGCGAACCAGGACGAATCGGCGCCGGTGGGCAAGCTCGACGATCCGCTGACGGAGGAAGTGGCCAAGCATTACGGCCCGCTGAAGGCCGCGTGCGAGGACCAGGTCCGCGCGATATTCGGCGATGCCGCGATCATTGTGCGGCCGGGATTGATCGTCGGCCCGCATGACGCGACCGACCGCTTCGGCTATTGGGTCGCGCGCTTCCGGCATCCGGCGCTGCTGGGTGAGCGTCCTGCGACAGCGGTGGTACCGGCGCCAGCGGAGGCACCGATGCAGGTCATCGACGCGCGCGACCTGGGCGATTGGATGATCGCGCTGGTTGAGCAAAATGCCGTGGACAAAAACGCGGTTGCGACGAAGGCGGGCGGCACGTACAACGCGTGCAGTCCCGCGCGGCACTGGACGATGGCGGACATCGTCGACGCGCTGCGTGCCGTTCCCGGTACGCCGCCGGCCACCTGGGTCGACGAGGCGCTGCTGCTCGAGCACAAGGTGGAGCCGTGGACCGGGCTGCCGTTATGGATTCCGTCGACATTTGCCGACGAAGCAGGCTTCATGGAATTCGATTGCCGCAAGGCCGCCGCCGCCGGTATGCGCACGCGCCCGCTGGGGGACACCATCGATGCGACGGCGCAGTGGCTCGCCTCCCGCGACAATGCCGGCGCATGGAAAGGGGTGCTCACGGCGGAACAGGAACGCGAGATCCTCGCCTTCGCAGCGGCGGCGCCGGCCGTGCGATGATCCTGCTGCACGTTGCCCACGACGCACAGCCAAGATGAATCCGCGCGACGCCGAAAGTTACCTCGAGTTTGCCTGCAAGATGGCCTACGCTGCGGGCGACGCCATCCTCCCGCACTTCCGCGAGGTCATCGACGTCGAGGACAAACAAAATCAGCACGGTTATGACCCGGTCACCATCGCCGATCGCGCGGCGGAAGACGTCATTCGCGCGGCCATCACCCGCACCTACCCTGACCATGGCATCCACGGCGAGGAACACGGCAAGCAGGCGGGGACATCGCCGCTCACATGGGTGGTCGACCCCATCGATGGCACGCGCAGTTTCATCCTGGGCCAGCTGCATTGGGCGACGCTGATCGCGCTGCACGATGGCCAGCGTCCGGTCGTGGGTGTCGTGCACCAGCCCTTTGTCGGCGAGACCTTCACCGGCATCGAAGGAGGCCTCGCGCAATGGCGGCGCGGCGAGCAGCGGCGCACGTTGCGCACGCGCCGATGTGCAAAGGTGGAAGACGCCGTGGTGGCGACGACCGACCCGCGCCACTTCCAGTCGCCGCGGCAGCTCGCGGTCTACAACGCCATCACCGGTTCCGCGCGCCTGACACGCTTTGGCGGCGACTGCTATTGCTACACGCAGCTTGCGATGGGTTTCGTCGACATGGTGGTCGAGACCGGTTTGCAACCGTACGACGTGCAGGCGCTGATCCCCTTGGTCGAAGCGGCGGGCGGGGTGATCACCAACTGGTCGGGCGGTCCCTGCGACCAGGGCGGTGACGTGTTCGCATGCGGCGATCGCGCATTGCACGCGCTGGTGCTCAAATCCATCGCGGAATAGGCAAGTGAAGGAGCAGACCGGGTTTTCCGACGTTGACGCCAGCGGCCGCTCGGCAGAGCTGGTCGACTACCTGGCGCTCACCGCCGGACATGTCACCGAAATTCGCCGCAGCGGCTACGAAATGTTGCGGCTGCTACCCGGCTCGGCGGTGCTCGATGTCGGCTGCGGCGCAGGCGAAGTGTGCGTCGAGTTGGCGGCGTGCGTCGGACGCAACGGCAAGATCGCCGGCATCGATCTTTCGCAAACGATGGTCGATGCGGCGCGCAAGGCCGCACTTGCCTCGGGACATGCCATCGACCTGCGCGTCGGGTCGGCCTACGCGCTGCCTTTCGCCGACGGCGAATTCGACGCCGTGCGCTGCGAGCGCGTGTTCCAGCATCTGGACGATCCGGAACGGGCGCTGCGCGAAATACTGCGCGTCACGCGCTCCGGAGGCCGCGTAATGGTTACCGACCCCGATCATGGACAGGCAGGCCTCGGGCTCGACGATCCGACGCATCGCCGCGTATACAACGCCATTCAACGGCAGCTGCTCGATATGATCGTCAATCCGCACAGCGGTACGCGGTTGCGCGGCATGCTCGTGCGCGCGGGCCTGGTCGACGTGTCACTCGCCGGTTTCGTGCTGGAGTTGGAACAGCCGGCCTACGTGAAAATGTTCTTCGTGAGCGAGCGGCTTGCAAAGGCGGTGGCCGCGGGCGACATCACCGACGACGAAAGCAGCGATTTCCTGGCGGCGCTGGAGGAGCGGCACCGCGCGGGGACGTTCTACGGCAATGCCGTCGGCTACAGCGTCGCCGGCACGAAGGTGTGACGACGACGCTGCGTTGAATCAATGTGCCGTCAGGACGGTCACGCCATTACGGCGCCGGCAATGCCGTGGTCAGTTTGGCGTTGGCTATTCCGCTGTCCGTGATCGTCAGCGTTCCGCTGGCATTGATGTCGTCGACGAAGTTGGCCGCGGTGACGAACTGCGCCAGCTGCGCGTTGATCTGTCCGACATCCGACACCGTCACGACGCGATTCTGATTCACGTCGCCCAGCAGG
>JANMCH010000099.1:0-9590 GCA_031361045.1 Betaproteobacteria bacterium
CAAAGAGCGCGTGATTATAGGGAACGGGTGGGGGGAAAGCAAGTTTTAGCCGCGCCGCATCGAATCGAAGAAATCCGCATTATTTTTGGCTGCGCGGACTTTATCGATCAAAAATTCCATCGCCTCCATATCGTCCATCGGGTAGAGCAACTTGCGCAGCACCCAGATCTTTTGCAGCACTTCCTGCGGGATCAGCAATTCTTCACGGCGAGTGCCGGAGCGATTGACGTTGATCGCAGGGTAGATGCGCTTCTCGGCCATCCGGCGGTCGAGGTGGATTTCCATGTTGCCCGTGCCCTTGAATTCCTCGTAGATCACGTCGTCCATGCGCGAGCCGGTGTCGATCAGCGCAGTGGCGATGATAGTCAGCGAGCCCCCTTCCTCGATGTTGCGCGCGGCGCCGAAGAAGCGCTTGGGCCGCTGCAGCGCATTGGCGTCCACGCCGCCGGTCAGCACCTTGCCGGACGCCGGCACCACGGTGTTGTAGGCGCGCGCGAGACGCGTGATCGAGTCGAGCAGGATCACGACGTCCTTCTTGTGCTCGACCAGGCGCTTGGCCTTCTCGATCACCATTTCGGCAACCTGCACGTGGCGCGTCGCGGGTTCGTCGAACGTGGAGGAGACAACCTCGCCGCGTACGGAGCGTTGCATTTCCGTCACTTCCTCGGGACGCTCGTCGATCAGCAGCACGATCAGCATCGCGTCGGGATGATTGGCGGCGATCGAGTGCGCGACGTGCTGCAGCATGACGGTCTTGCCGGATTTGGGTGACGACACCAGCAGGCCGCGCTGGCCCTTGCCGATGGGCGCCACGATGTCGATGATGCGGCCGGTGATGTTCTCCTCGGCCTTGATGTCGCGCTCGAGCACCATCGGCTCGTCGGGGAACAGCGGCGTCAGGTTCTCGAACAGGATCTTGGTCTTGGCGTTTTCCGGCGCCTCGAAGTTGACCTTGTCGACCTTCACCAGGGCGAAGTAACGCTCGCCTTCCTTGGGCGTGCGGATCTCGCCTTCCACCGTATCGCCGGTGTGCAGGTTGAAGCGGCGGATCTGCGATGGCGAGATATAGATGTCGTCGGTGTTGGCCAGGTACGACGTGTCCGGCGAGCGCAGGAAGCCGAAGCCGTCGGGCAGCACTTCGAGCACGCCGCCGCCGAAGATCGACTCGCCCTTCTTCGCCTGCTGTTTCAGCAGCGCGAAGATGAGGTCGTGCTTGCGCATCCGGTTGGCGCCCTCGATTTCATTCGAGTTGCCGATGTCGATCAGCTCGGATATGTGTTTGGCTTTGAGGTCGGATAGATGCATGGTGCGTCTGAAGTTGAAAGAGGGAAACTGGGGAATGCGATAGGTGACTTGGGGGGCAGCCGGAACGGCTTAAGGAGGGGCAGGCCGGAGTTTCCGGCGCGCGGTGTACCGCTGTGGACTTTATTTGGGCGAGGCGGGTTGGGACTACTGCGCCGGGAGATTCACCAACTGGGCGGCGGTAAGCGGGCGGCGCATTGGTGGGCTAACTACACACCTTGGCCTGTTACAGACCTGCGCCTCGCTTATGAAGGCGCAGGGTATAGCGGTTAGATGTTGCTGTCAATCCATGCGGTGAGCTGCGACTTGGTCAGCGCGCCGACCTTCTGCGCGTGGGGCTGGCCGCCCTTGTACAGGATGACCGTGGGGATGCCACGGATGCCGTACTTGCCCGGCGTGGACGGATTGGCGTCGATGTCGAGCTTGGCCACGGTGAGCTTGCCGCCGTATTCCTTGGCGACTTCGTCCAGCACCGGCGCAAACATTTTGCACGGACCGCACCATTCGGCCCAGAAGTCGACCAGAACCGGGTTGCCCGACTCCAAGACGTCCTTGCTGAAGGAGGCGTCGGACACATGTTTGATTGCAGTGCTCATGGAAATTCCTCTCTTGGGGATCGCGCCGTCAGTTTACACAAGTTCCTACTGCCGACGATGGGGGCCGATCTGCTAAAATTCAACCCTTCCGTTGCACCGCCACCAGGCCAGCGCCATGACCTACGTTGTCACCGAAAGCTGCATCCGCTGCAAGTACACCGATTGCGTCGATGTCTGCCCGGTCGATTGCTTTCGCGAAGGCCCCAATTTCCTGGTGATCGACCCGGACGAGTGCATCGACTGCACGCTGTGCGTTGCCGAGTGTCCGGTGGAGGCCATTTTCGCCGAAGACGACGTGCCGGCCGACCAGCAGCATTTCAAGGCGCTGAATACCGAACTGTCAAAGATGTGGAAACCCATCATCGAGCGCAAGCCCGGGCCTCCCGACGCCGATGATTGGAAAGACGTCAAAGAAAAATTCCAGTATCTCGAAAAATAGGAAAACCATGACTCGACTCAAGTATTTCACGGGTTTGCTCGCCACGCTGGCGCTCACTTCCGTGCTCACCTCCGTCGTCGCTCCGGCGCTGGCGCAGACGGCGGCACCCGTCGGCGATCCGGCCCGCGGCGCGCAAAAAGTCCAGATGTGCCAGGGTTGCCACGGCATCGTCGGCTGGCGCACCGCGTACCCGGAGGTCTACCACGTGCCGCGGATTGCCGGACAGCATCCGGCCTACCTCATAGCCGCGCTCAAGGAATACCGGGCGCTCGAGCGCAGCCACCCGTCCATGGACGCGATCGCGGCCACGCTGACGGACCAGGACATGGCGGATATCGCTGCGTACTACGCGCAGGCGCCCTTGCAGACGGCGGTGAAATGACCATGACCAGGACAACCGTCGCACTACTCGCCGTGGCGTTCGCCATTGCGTCCGCCAACGCCAACGCTGCGGACGTCGCTGCCGGCAAGAAGAAGGCGCAGGAAGTCTGCGCGGCGTGCCACAACATGGATGGCATCAGCACCATTCCCGACTATCCGAAACTTGCCGGCCAATATTCAGACTACATGGCCAAGGCGCTGCGCGACTACAAGTCGGGCGCGCGCAAGAACGCGATCATGGCCGGCATGGCGGCAGGGTTGTCCCAGAAAGACATCGACGACGTGGCCGAGTATTACGCGACGCTGCAGCCCGTCCTCCAGACGCGCATGTGAACGTGGCGACCACGAACATCGACAAGCTATCGCTGGGCTTCCGCGACAAGTTTCTCTCCTACGACGAACTCACGCGGCAGGTCCGTGCGTGGGCCGACGCGTTTCCGGAACTGTGCCGCACCACGTCCATCGGCACCACGCCGGAAGGCCGTGAACTCTGGCTGCTGACGCTGGGTCCCGATCCCGATCGCGTGCGGCCAAGCGCGTGGGTCGACGGCAACATGCACGCGAGTGAACTGTGCGGATCGAGTGTGGCGCTGGCCATCGCCGAGGATATCCTGCGGCTGCATCTTGGCGGAGGCGCCCCCGCGGGGTCGACGATGTCCGGCGCGGTCGAAGCGCGATTGCGCGACGTGCGTTTCTACGTGCTGCCCCGGATGTCGCCGGACGGCGCCGAAGCGGTTTTGTCCACCGGGCGCTATGTGCGCTCGATTCCGCGCGACGAGCGGCCGGCGCAGGCCCATGCGCATTGGCACACCGGAGACGTCGACGGCGATGGCCTGGCGCTGGCGATGCGCGTGCGCGATCCCGGCGGCGAGATGGTGGAGTCGCCCGATTTCCCGAACCTGCTGCTGCCGCGCACCATCGATGACGAAGGACCGTTCTACAAGATCTATCCGGAAGGCGTGATCGAGAATTTCGACGGCGCTAACGTCCCTTCGCCGTATTTCCTGTCGGACAACCAGACCGACCTCAACCGCAACTTCCCCTATTTCTGGGCGCCCGACAGCAAGCAGGAGGGCGCGGGCGCGTATCCGCTGAGTGAAATCGAGTCGCGCGCGGTCGTCGCGTTCACGGCGCAGCACCCGGAGATCTATCTCTGGCTCAATCTGCACACGTTCGGCGGCGTGTTCATCCGGCCGCTGGGCGACAAGCCCGATACCAAGATGAACTCGCAGGACTTGGCGCTGTTCCGCCAGTTGGGTGCCTGGGCCGAGGAGATCACGGGCTACCCGATGGTGTCCGGCAGCGAAGAGTTCACCTACGAGCCCGACACGCCGCTGCACGGCGACCTCACCGACTACGCCTATCACCAGCGCGGCGCGATCGCCTACGTCGTCGAGCTGTGGGACCTGTTCAAGCAGGCCGGCCTGGAGCGCAAGAAGCGCTTCGTCGACAACTACACGCACCTCACGCGCGCGGACATGCTGAAGATCGCCGCATGGGACCGCGACAAGAACGGCGGCCGGTCGATCCTGCCGTGGCGCAAATTCAATCATCCGCAACTGGGCGAAGTCGAAGTCGGGGGCATCGATCCGCGCGTCGGCATGTGGAATCCGCCGGCGTCGGAAATGCCGGGCGTATGCGCGACGCAGGCAACGCATTTCCTGCGCACGGCGTCGCTGGCGCCGTCCCTGGCCATCGACGCGGTGCAAACGACCCGGCTTTCCGATGGTCTGACGAGGGTGACGCTGACCGTGGCCAACCACGGCTATCTGCCGACGTTCATCCTGGCGTCGGCCAAGGACTTGACGCACAACGAACAGCTCTGGGCCGATGTCAGTTGCCAAGGCTGCGAACTGGCGGAGCCCAGCCTCGCCCACCGCGAAATCGGCCACCTCGACGGCTGGGGGCGCGGATTGTTCGATGGTTCGGGCGCGATCTACTACATGCAAACGCGTGGCACCACCGGCGCGCGCACGGTCACATGGACGGTGCGTGGCAATGGCGCGTTGAATGTGAAGGTTGGTTCCTGCCGCGTCGGCTGGATTACGCGACACATCGATATCGCCTGACGTGGCTCCGGGCTACCTGATCACGTCGCTGGCTCGCACCAGCAACGAGTCGGGAATCGTGATACCGAGCGCGTTTGCGGTCCTGATGTTGATTACAAGATCGAATGTCGACGCCTGCTCGATCGCAAGGTCGCCGGGCTTCGCGCCATTGAGTATCCTGGCGACAAAATCCGCGGCACGGTGCCAGATCGCCAGGATGTCCGCATTGTAGGAAAGCAGTCCTCCCGCGTCGACGTAGCGCCGGAACGCGAACATCGACGGCAGCCGGTAGCGAATGGCAAGCTGCGCAATCCGGGCGTCATGGCGATCGAAAAGTCCGCTCGGCAATACCATGACGGCGGACGCGCGGGCGTCGTTGGCGGACTTGAATCCCGTCTCGATCTCCGCGGCGTCGCGAATTTCCAGTGACAACAGGTTCCAGCCACGCGCCTTCGCGGCAACGTCGATCGCGCGCCACGACAAAATGTTGAATGGCTCCCACATGACCGCGACGGGCGCCTTGCCGGGCACGATTTCCTTGAGCAATTCGAGCCGCTTGCCCATCGTTTCCACGATCTGACTGCTCAGTCCCGTGAAATTGCCGCCGGGACTGGCGAGGCTCTTCGCGAATCCTTCGGCGACGGGGTCGGCAGCTGCGGCCATCACGACAGGGATGGCAGACGTCGCCTTCCTGACCGCGGGCAGCATGGGTCCCGCGGCGACAATCACGTCCGCGCGCAATTCAACCAGTTCAGTGGCGAGACCCAGGTAGTCCGCCTCCCGGCCCCGCCCGCCGAGCGCCGCGGTCACGAAATGCTCGCCATAGACGAGCTTGTGTTCGCGCAAACCCCTCAGCAGTGCCTTGACGGCGGCATTCCCGGTCTCCGGTCCAGCCAGTTCCGATGTCGTTGCGCCGGGAATCAGGATGCCGATCCGATGGATCCTTTGCGCGTCCGCGGCGGCCGCGCGCGACAATGCCAGCGGTCCTGCGGCCATGGCGGCAATGAAGGCGCGCCGATCCATCATCCGCATCATTTCGTCCACGTTCCCCGCTGAGGTCGAGCCGCCGATGTTGGCGCAGTATACGTGGCGCCGCTGGGCTACCTGCGTCAGATCGCGGCGAATGGAGGCTGTTGGCTAGGCCTGCCGCTCGAGGCAGGACAGGTAGAGCGCCGCGTCGGGCGGCTTGCCCATTCGCTGCGCGCTCCAGATCACTTCCCCCAGGCATTCCAGCACCGCGTGCAGTGCGGCGTGCTCGTCGCCACGCGCCGCGCGCAGACGCTCGAATTGCGCGCGGATACCGGGTGGCTGATCGATCGTCAGCTGTTCGGCTACCGCGAGGTGAAGCGACAGGTGCAGGAACGGATTGATGTCGCCGGTTTCCGGCGCGTAGTCGCGTTCGCCATGCCGTTCCGGATTCTCGAACGTCGCGTGATATTCCGGATGTATCGCGATCAGGTCCGCAGCAACCTTCTCCAGCGCGGTCAATGGCTGCTGCGAGCGGCGCTTGGCCCACGCGCCGGTCAGGAACGCCCTTGCTTCGTCGCGCGACGGATTGAACATGTCCGGTTCAGTTCCGCGGTGGCATCCGTGGCGATAGCGGTGTGGGTCCCTGGGTCTTGCCGCGAAAATCGCACAGGTCGCGGATCGCGCACTCAGGGCAATTCGGCGTGCGCGCGATGCAAGTGTAGCGCCCGTGCAGGATCAGCCAGTGATGCGCATCCTGCTTGAATTCGACGGGGACGAATTTTTCAAGTTTGCGTTCGACTTCCTCGACGTCCTTGCCCGGCGCCAGACCGGTGCGATTGGCGACGCGGAAGATATGGGTGTCCACCGCGATGGTCGGCTGGCCGAACGCGGTGTTCAGCACCACGTTCGCGGTCTTGCGGCCCACGCCGGGCAGCGCCTCGAGCGCCGCGCGCGTCTCGGGCACCTTGCCGTCATGGTCACGCAGCAGAATTTCCGACAGCGCGACGACGTTCTTTGCCTTGCCGCGGAATAATCCGATGGCATTGATGAAGGGAATCAAGCCGTCGACGCCCAGCTTTACCATGGCGGCCGGCGTGTTCGCCACCGGATAGAGGCGGGCGGTGGCCTTGTTGACGCTCTTGTCGGTGGCCTGTGCGGAAAGCACGACCGCCACCAGCAACTCGTACGGCGACAGGTGCGCAAGCTCGGTGGTGGGGTGCGGATCGAGCGCGCGCAGGCGCTCGAATATCTCGCGCCGCCGCGAAGGATTCATCGGACGTTGGCCCGGGCGTTGCCGAGGTCGGCCGGCCGCTTGAGTCGTGCGGCATCGTTAGCCCTCAGGTCTTCGTCGTCCTCCAGCAGCAGGAAAAAATAGATCGCCGTCGACGAGCGGATGCGCGCGGTCATGACTTGCCCGGCGTACCTGGTCCGCGGCGTGCACGCGCGCGGACAAGTGCTGCCGCAACGGCCACTTGCCGCCGGGCACGTTCGGCGTTGGCGGTGGCGTTGTCGGCGCGGCGCACGACGCGTTCGTTGCGCGCAAGTCGCGCGCTGCGGCCCACAAAGCGTTCGCGGGCGGCGTTCGCATCGGCAGCGGTCCACTCGCGGCCGGCGGGCACCATCGCGATGCAGTCGACCGGACACGGGACCACGCACAGGTCGCATCCGGAGCACAGGGAGGGAAGTACCGCATGCATGCGTTTTTGTGCGCCGAGGATGGCGTCGACCGGACAGGCTGCGATGCACAGCGTGCAGCCGATGCACCGCGACTCGTCGATGACGGCCACCTGCAGCGGCCCCGCCTCGCCGCACGCCGGATCGAGCGGCTTCGCGGTACGGCCGGTCAGCAGGGACAAGGTGGCGATGAGCGCGTCACCGCCCGGCGGACAACGGTCGAGGGCCGTGGCACCCGAAGCAAGCGCGTCGGCATACGGCCGGCACGCGACGAACCCGCAGCGCGTGCATTGCGTTTGCGGCAGCACGGCATCGATGCGCTCGGCAAGCGTGGGCAGATCGGCAACCATGGCGAGTATTTTACCGCCCGTCGCGGTAGACTTCGCGCGTCCGGAACGGGTTCGCCTTGAGCAGTCCCCGGAAACGAATTGTCTCTCAATCCCAATCTGCCAACGCCTTACGTCAACGCGCCGCTCGTGCCCGGTTTTCGCGCGCGCTTCGCGAGCTGGATGCTGCGGCTCAGTGGATGGCGCGTCGTTCTCGCGCAACCGGTCCCGCCGCGGTGCGTCGTCGTGTTCTATCCGCATACGTCCAACTGGGATTTTCCGACCGGCCTGATGGCGAAGTGGATGCTCGGCGTGCACTTTCGCTTCATCGCCAAGAATTCGCTGTTCGCCACGCCGCTCGGACCCTGGCTGCGGCGCTGGGGCGGCATCCCGATCGACCGCAGCGGGCAGACGGGCGCCATTGCCCGGCTTGCGGTGCAATTCGCCGGGCACGAGGACTTCAAGCTCGTCGTCGCCGCGGAAGGCACGCGCAGCCGCACCGAACGCTGGAAAAGCGGCTTCTATCACCTGGCGCGTGCGGCAAACGTGCCGGTGGCATTGTCGTTCATCGACTATCGGCGCCGCGAAACCGGTGTCGGCGGCTACATCGATCTTACCTGCGATGTCGCGGCCGACATGGCGCGCATTGCCGCGTTCTATGCGGACAAGACTGCGAAGTGGCCGGAGAAGGCCGGCCCCATTCGCCTGGACGAGGGCACAATGGATGCGCGAAGCGACCGGCCATGAACCCGTCCCCCCCATCCGCGGCTGAACATGATCGCGCCCACGGTCAGGGCGGGCATGCGCACGCGCAGGACAAGGGCGACGGACATGGACATGTCCATGCCGCTCCGGGCCAGGACCCGCGCGCGCAGCGCATCCTGTGGACCGTGTTGCTGCTGACTGCGGGTTTCGCGGTCGTGGAAATCGGCGCGGGCTTCTTCGCCGGATCGCTGGCGCTGTTGTCCGACGCGGGGCATATGGTGACCGACGTGGCGGCACTCGGCCTGGCGCTGTTCGCCAACGTCATTGGCCGGCGGGCCCCATCGCAGCGAGCGTCGTACGGCTACGGGCGCGCCGAAGTGCTGGCGGCGTTCGTCAACGCGATCGTGATGCTGGCGGTGGTCGCGGTCATCGCCATCGAAGCGGTGCGCCGCTTGCTGGAACCCACGCCGGTGCATGGTCAGGCCGTACTCGGCGTGGCGCTCGCAGGCCTCGCGGTCAACGTGGTGTGCGCGTGGCTCCTGTCGCGCGTGTCGGGTTCGCTCAACACCCGCGGCGCGATGATCCACGTCCTGGGTGACCTGCTGGGTTCGCTCGCAGCGATCATCGCCGGCGGCGTCATCATGGCCACTGGATGGATGCCGATCGACCCGATCCTGTCGCTGGTGGTGTCGGTGCTGATCCTGCGCTCGACGGTGCAGTTGCTGAAGCAGTCGACCGGCGTGTTGATGGAGGGCGTGCCCACGCACCTCGACTACAACGCCATTGGCCAGGCGCTGGCGCGTCTGCCCGGCGTGACCGGCGTGCACGACCTGCACGTATGGAACATGACCGCCGAACGGGCCGCGTTGTCCGCGCACATCGCGCTTGCGGACGGCACGGCGTGGCCGCAGACGCTGGCGGGCGCGCAGCGACTGCTGGCCCAACAATTTGCGATCGAGCATGTGACGCTGCAGCCGGATTGGCCGGCGGTGCCACAGGGGCGGCGTGTCATTCCCGTGGCGGCGCTGGAGTCCGGGCCGACGCAGAAGACGTTACCTGCCGAGGGCGCGCGGGGCGCGGGGAGAACCGGGGAAAAAAAAACAAAAGGGTTTTTTTGAGGTTTAAAATAAAAAACACAAAAAAAAAAACC
>JANMCH010000104.1:0-16546 GCA_031361045.1 Betaproteobacteria bacterium
CGCGGTCGGGTTGGGCGCGAGCCCATTGTTCATGCGTTACGCGCGGCAGCAACACCTGCCGTCCGACCGAACGCCGCAATCGCGATGTTGATGCCGTTCACCGTTCCCCCTTCAACTGCTCGTCAGCTGCCCGACTGCTGCTTCGTCCGCTGCGTCGGGGTGTTGCGCCCATGCTAGAGATTCAGCGTCCGTCCGTCTACTGCCAACGCGGCCTCCTTGGTCGCCTCGGACAGCGATGGATGGGCGTGGCAGATGCGCGCCAGGTCCTCGCTCGAGGCACCGAATTCCATGGCCACCACGCCTTCGGAGATAAGCTCCGATGCCTGCGGGCCGATGATGTGCATGCCGAGGATGCGGTCGGTCTTGCGGTCGGCCAGGATCTTGACGAAGCCGCTGGTATCGCCCAGCGCCCGCGCGCGTCCGTTGGCCATGAACGGGAACGTTCCGGCACGATAGTCGATGCCCGCGCCCTTCAATTGCTGTTCGGTCTGGCCGACCCACGCGATTTCCGGCGACGTGTAGATCACCCACGGCACCGTATTGAAGTCGACGTGCGGTCGCTGGCCGGCCATGCGTTCGGCGACGGCCACGCCCTCTTCCTCGGCCTTGTGCGCCAGCATGGGTCCGCGCACGACATCGCCGATCGCCCAGACATTCGGCAAATTGGCATGGCATTCATCATCGACGACGACGAATCCGCGCTCATCCAGTTTCAGGCCGACGGTGTCGGCCCCGAGCTTGCCGGTGTACGGAATGCGGCCGATAGAGACGATCAGATGGTCAAAGGTTGCGTCCTGCGGCTTTCCCGCGGCGTCGGTGTAGGCAACGGCAACATCCTGCTTGCCGACCTTCACATCCGTGATTTTCACGCCGGTCTGGATGGTCAGTCCTTGCTTGGTGAAGAGCTTCAGCGCTTCCTTGGCAATGGCGCCGTCGACGGCGCCGAGGAAGGCAGGAAGCGCCTCCAGCACGGTGACTTCCGCGCCCAGCCGCCGCCACACGCTGCCCATCTCGAGGCCGATCACGCCGGCGCCCACCACGCCCAATTTCTTTGGCACACCTTTGATGGCCAGCGCGCCCTCGTTGTCGAGCACGCGGACGTTGTCGATAGCGACACCGGGAAGCGGTCGCGGCTTCGAGCCGGTAGCCACGATCACGTGTTGGGCGACCAGTTGCGCGGGCTTGGCTCCCGCCACGTTCACCCGCCAGCGATCGCCGTCCTTGCCGGCAAACGAGCCGATGCCGTGAAAGAACCCGACCTTGTTTTTCTTGAACAGGTACAGGATGCCGTCGTTGTTCTGCGCGACGACACGGTCCTTGCGCGCCATCATCGTTGCGACATCGATGGCGAGTCCCTTGACTTCGATGCCGTGGTCGGCAAACGCATGGCCGGCGTGGTCGAAATTCTCGGACGACTGCAACAATGCCTTGGACGGAATGCAGCCAACGTTGGTGCAGGTGCCACCGGGCGCGGGCTTGCCGTCCGCGCGGGACCAGTCATCGATGCAGGCGACAGTCATGCCCAGTTGCGCGGCGCGGATCGCGGCGATGTAGCCGCCGGGTCCGGCGCCGATCACGACGACATCGAATTGCTCAGCCATGGGTCAGCGGCCTTCAGATGTCGAGCAGCAGGCGCGCCGGGTCTTCCAGCGCTTCCTTGATCGCGACCAGCGACAGCACCGCTTCGCGACCGTCGATGATGCGGTGGTCGTAGGATTGCGCGAGATAGTTGATCGGCCGCACGACCACCTGCCCGTTCTCGACCACCGCGCGCTCCTTGGTTGCGTGCACGCCCAGGATGGCCGATTGCGGCGGATTGATGATCGGCGTGGAGAGCATCGAGCCGAACACGCCGCCGTTGCTGATCGTGTACGTGCCGCCGGTCAATTCCTGGACGGTGAGTTTGCCCTCGTTGGCCCGCTTGCCATACTCCGCGATCTGCTTCTCGATCTCCGCCAGCGACATCTGGTCGGCGTCGCGCAGGATCGGGACGACCAACCCCCGAGGACTGCCCACCGCGATGCCGATATCGAAATAGCCGTGATACACGATGTCCGTGCCGTCGATCGAGGCATTGACCGCTGGATATTTCTTCAACGCGTGCACGGCAGCCTTGACGAAGAAACCCATGAAGCCGAGCTTGACGCCGTGCTCCTTTTCGAAGCGATCCTTGTACTTGGCGCGCAAGTCCAGGATCGGCTGCATGTTCACTTCGTTGAACGTCGTGAGAATGGCGGCGGTGGCCTGGGATTGCACGAGGCGCTCTGCCACGCGCAGGCGCAGCCGCGACATCGGCACGCGTTGCTCCGGTCGTCCGCCCTGCACGCCCGGAGGCGGCAGCGAGGGTGCCTTGGCCGCCGGTGCGGGAGTCGGTGCGGACGCAAGTGCAGGCGCCAGTGCGGGAATTGTTGTCGTGGCGGCGCTGCTGGCTGCGCTGGCCCGCGCGTCGACGGCCGTGATGACGTCGCCCTTGGTGATGCGTCCGCCGCGGCCGGTCCCTTCGACACTGGCGGGCGCTACCCCCGCGTCGGCCATCATCTTGCGCGCCGCGGGCATGGCGGTGGAGGACGTGGCGGATGGCGTGCCGCTTGGCGTGCCCGCCGGTGCGGCCGCCGTGGCCATGGTCGTCGCCGCGGTAGTTGGCGCGGCAGGTGCTTTGGCAGAAGCTGCGGGAGCCGCGACCACGCCTTTCGCGTCGGTGTCGATGATCGCGATGACCTCGTTGGACGTCACCGTGGAGCCATCTGCCTTCACCAGCTCGACCAGCACGCCATCGCCCGGCGCCGGTAGTTCAAGTACCACCTTGTCCGTCTCGACGTCGATCAGGTTCTCATCCCGCTTGACCGCATCCCCGGGTTTTTTGTGCCAGGCGACGAGCGTCGCCTCGGCCACGGACTCGGGAAGTTGCGGGACTTTCACTTCGATACGCATTGTTTCGTTTCCTGATTGGAGGGAGCCGCCCGGCTACAACGGCGCGACGACCCTCGCCTAATGGGCGACGACCATCTCGCCCGACTTCAACCTGGCGGCGAAGGCATCTTCCAGCAATTGCTTTTGCTCGGCGTTGTGCACGCTGTGATAACCGACCGCGGTCGATGCTGAGACTGCGCGACCTGCATAGGCCAGCACCTGGCTGTCGGAGATATCGCGACGCAGGTATGCGCGCAGCCGGTACCACGCGCCCTGGTTCTGCGGTTCTTCCTGCACCCAGACCACTTCCTTCGCATTGGGAAACTTCGCAACTTCCGCCGCAAAGTCGGCGTGCGGGAACGGATACTGCTGCTCGATGCGGAGGATCGCAATGTCGTCCAGCTTGTTTTCGCGGCGATGCGCGAGCAGTTCGTAGTACACCTTGCCCGAGCACGCGAGCACGCGCCGCACCTTCCTGGCATTGAGGTCGTCCACTTCGCCGATCACGTTCTGGAAGCCGCCTTTCGCCAGGTCGTCGAGCGAAGACACCGCTTCCTTGTGGCGCAGCAGGCTCTTGGGGCTCATCACGATCAGGGGCTTGCGGTACTTGCGCAGCATTTGCCGCCGCAGCATGTGGAACACCTGCGCCGGCGTGGACGGCACGCAGAACTGCATGTTGTGTTGCGCGCACAGTTGCAGGAAGCGCTCGGGACGGGCCGACGAGTGCTCTGGGCCCTGGCCTTCGTAGCCGTGGGGCAGCAGCATCACCAGTCCGCAGATCCGGCCCCACTTCACTTCACCGGCGCTGATGAACTGGTCGATGATCACCTGCGCGCCGTTCACGAAGTCGCCGAATTGCGCTTCCCAGATCACCAGGCGCGTCGGATCGGAGGTCGAATAGCCGTATTCGAAGCCGACCACCGCCTGCTCGGTGAGCACCGAATCGATGATCTCGAACACCGGCTGTCCCGGCTTGATGTGTTGGAGCGGAATCCAGGTGCCATCGTCCCACTTTTCGCGATTCTGGTCGTGCAGCACGGAATGGCGGTGCGAAAACGTGCCGCGGCCGACGTCCTCGCCGGAGAACCGCACCCCGTGGCCTTCGTCCAGCAGCGACGCATAGGCCAGCGTCTCGCCCATGCCCCAGTCGAGCGGCAGTTCGCCCTCGCCCATGGCGCGGCGGTCGGCGATCACCTTCTCGACGCGCGAGTGGAGCTTGAAGCCTTCGGGCACCGTCGTGACCTTCTGCGCCAGCGCCCGCAATTGCCTGAGCGGCACGGCCGTCACGGCCGGATCGGTCCAGTGCCGCTTCATGTACGGCTTCCAGTCGATGGTGAACGGCGGCTTGTAATTCGACAGTATGGTCTTGTTGGTGTGCTGGCCGCGGTCCATCGCCGCGCGATAGGTGGCGATCATCGCGTCGGGTTCTTCCGCGCTGACCACACCTTCCGCAACCAGCTTGTCCGCATACAACTTGCGCGTGCCTTCGTGCAGCGCGATCTTCTTGTACATCAGTGGCTGCGTCACCATCGGCTCGTCGGCCTCGTTGTGGCCCAAGCGCCGGAAGCAGACGAGGTCGATGAAGATATCCTTGTGGAATTTCTGCCGGTACTCGAGCGCGATCTCCACCGCCAGCAGGCAGGCTTCCGGGTCGTCGCCGTTCACGTGCAGGATGGGTGCCTCGACCATCTTGGCGATGTCGGTGCAGTAGATGGTGCCGCGGGTGTCGCGCGGATCGGAGGTGGTGAAGCCGATCTGGTTGTTGATGACGATATGCACGGTGCCGCCCGTGTAGAAGCCACGGGTCTGCGCCATGTTCAGGCACTCCTGGTTGACGCCCTGGCCCGCGATGGCGGCATCGCCGTGCAGCAGCACCGGGAGCACCTGGTCGCCCTTGGTGTCGCCACGCCGGAACTGGCGCGCGCGCACGCTGCCTTCGACCACCGGATTGACGATTTCCAGGTGCGACGGATTGAAAGCGAGCGTCAAGTGGACCGGTCCGCCCGGCGTGGAAACATCCGACGAAAAACCCTGGTGATACTTGACGTCGCCCGCCGGAAGATCCTGCGCCGTCTTGCCTTCGAATTCGGAAAAGAGATCCGCCGGTATCTTGCCCAGCGTGTTCACCAGCACGTTCAGGCGGCCGCGATGCGCCATGCCCAGCACGATCTCCTGCACGCCTGCAGCACCCGCCTTTTCGATCAGCCGGTCGAGCATGGGGATCATGGTCAGGCCGCCTTCGCCGGAAAAGCGCTTCTGCCCGACGTACTTGGTGTGCAGGTAGCGCTCCAGCGTCTCGGCCGCGGTGAGCCGCTCGAGAATATGGCGGCGCTCCTCCGGCGTATAGGAAGGTGTTGCGCGAATCGGCTCCAGCCGCTGCTGGAAAAAGCGCTTGGTGGCCGTGTCCGAGATGTACATGTACTCGGTGCCGAGGGTGCGTGTGTACGTCTCCTTGAGCGCCGCGATGATGTCGGCCAGACGCATGCGCGCCGGGCCGGCCTTGAACGAGCCGACGTCGAACTCGGCGGTCATGTCGGCCTCGGTGAAGCCATAGGTGCGCAGGTCGAGATCGGGGAGGTATTCCGGTTCGTGCCGCTGCAGCGGGTCGAGGTCGGCGTAGAACATGCCCAGCGTGCGGAACTTGCTGATGAGTCGCAGCACCAGCACCTGCTTGTGCATCGTCGCCGCGTCGACCATCGCGCCCGCGACCTTGCGGTTTTTGGTGAGCTCGACGAAGGACGCGATGACCGGCGCGTGTGCGACATCGGCCGCGCCCTGGCGCAGTTCGTCGAAGTACGCGCGCCACTCCGCGCTGACACTGTTGGCATCGGCCAGGTAGTGCTCGTACAACTCCTCGATGAACGGGATGTTCGAACCGAAGAGCGTACTGCTGGACTCGAATTCCTTCATGCTGCCCATGGGCTCAGGTCCTTTGCGCGATGGGCGTGACGCTGCGCCGGGTGGCGCCGGAATACATCTGCCGCGGGCGGCCGATCTTGTATTCCGGATCGGCGACCATCTCATTCAGTTGGGCAATCCAGCCGACGGTGCGTGCGAGCGCGAAGACCGCGGTGAAGAGCTGCACCGGAATGCCGATGGCCTTTTGCACGATGCCAGAATAGAAGTCGACGTTGGGATAGAGCTTGCGCGACACGAAGTACTCGTCCTCGAGCGCGATTTTTTCCAGCTTCATCGCGAGGTCGAACAGCGGATCGTCCTGCAGCCCCAGCGCGTTCAGCACCTCGTAGCACGTTTCGCGCATCAGCTTGGCGCGGGGATCGTAGTTCTTGTAGACGCGATGGCCGAAGCCCATCAGCTTCACGCTGGAGTTCTTGTCCTTGACCCGGGGGATGAACTCGCCGATCTTCGCGACCCCGCCCTGCTTCTGGATGTCGAAGAGCATGTTCAGTGCAGCCTCGTTGGCGCCGCCGTGTGCCGGGCCCCACAGGCACGCGACCCCCGCCGCGATCGCCGCGAACGGATTGGTGCCGCTCGACGCGCACATCCGGACCGTCGACGTCGACGCGTTCTGCTCGTGGTCGGCGTGCAGGATGAAGATGCGGTCCAGTGCACGCACCAGCACCTCGTTGACCTCGTACGGCTCGCAGGGCGTGGCGAACATCATGCGCATGAAGTTGCCCGGATACGACAGGTTGTTCTGCGGGTAGATGTACGGCTGGCCGACCGAATACTTGTAGGCCATGGAGATGAGCGTGGGCATCTTGGCGATGAGGCGGATGGCCGAGATGTCACGCTGCTTGGCGTCGTGCAGGTTCATCGAATCCGGGTAGAACGCGGACAGCGCGCCGACCAGGCCGGTGAGCACGGCCATGGGATGCGCATCGCGGCGAAAGCCGCGCATGAAGAAGTGCATTTGCTCGTTGACCATCGTGTGGTGCGAAACGAGTGTTACGAAGTCCTGCTTCTGGTCCGGCGTGGGCAGTTCGCCGTAGAGCAGCAGGTAGCAGGTTTCGAGGAAGTCGCAGCGCGTGGCCAGTTCCTCGATCGGATAGCCGCGATAGAGCAGCTCGCCCTTGTCGCCGTCGATGTAGGTGATGGCCGAAGTGCAGGACGCCGTCGACAGGAATCCCGGGTCGTAGGTGAAGCGCCCCGTCTTGCCGTAGAGCGTCCGGATATCGATGACGTCCGGCCCCACGGTTCCCGACAGGACCGGAAACGTCACCGAAGGCGAACCGTCGGAGAAGGCGAGTGTGGCGGTGCGGTCAGTCATTGCAGGAGGCTCCCGGCAGATAGTCAGTTGAGGTCACACACGGCAAAAAGCAACAGCTTCGGGCGTTCGGTCTCGGGCCCAAGTATTCAGGTCTCAGGCGGTACGCAGTTGCGCGAGCAGCGGAGCGACCGTGCCATCGGCAGGCTCCTGCCGGCAGCTGATCAGGTCCCACAACTCGTTGTCGCTCAAGTCGAGCAGGCGATCCAGCATGCCGACTTCATCCTCGCTCAACGTGCGGCCCCGGGCATCGAGGAAGCGGGTCAGCACCAGGTCGTTCTCGAGCATTCCGCGCCGGCTGCGCCAGCGGATGCGGTTCAGGCGTTCCGGTTCCAGCATCGCGAGCATCGCCCCGTTGTCATTCGCTTTTCACTCAGTTGCCACTACCGCGCGCGAAGTCCATCAGACCGCGCGCTTGACCATGATGTCCTTGATCTTGCCGATGGCCTTCGTCGGATTGAGGTTCTTGGGACACACATCGACGCAGTTCATGATCGAATGACAGCGGAACAGCCGGTACGGGTCCTCGAGGTTGTCCAGGCGAGCGCTCGTGTCCAGGTCGCGCGTGTCCGCGATGAAGCGATAGGCCGCCAGCAAACCCGCGGGACCGACGAACTTGTCCGGGTTCCACCAGAACGACGGACAGGCGGTGGAGCAGCAGGCGCAAAGGATGCATTCGTAGAGGCCGTCGAGTTCCTCGCGCGCCTCGGGCGACTGCAGGCGCTCCTTTTCCGGTGGCGGCGTATCGTTGACCAGGTACGGCTTGATCGAGTGGTACTGCTTGAAGAACTGGCTCATGTCGACGATCAGGTCGCGGATCACCGGCAGTCCGGGAAGCGGACGCAGTTCGACCGGCTCCTTCACGTCATTCAGGTTGGTGATGCACGCGAGGCCGTTCTTGCCATTGATGTTCATCGCGTCCGAGCCGCAGACGCCTTCCCGGCAGCTCTTGCGGAACGACAGCGTGTCGTCCTGCTGGCGAAGGCGCAGCAGCGCATCGAGCAGCATGCGGTCGGTGGACTCCAGCGCGACGTCGTACTCCTGATAGTGCGGCGCCGAATCCTGCTCGGGGTTGTAGCGGTAAACTCGGAATTTCATTGGGGTCCGGCTAAAGGTTCAGGTTCAGGTTCAGTCTCAGTTTCACTCGGCTTCAATAGCTGCGCGCCTTCGGCGGGAACGCATCCACCGACAGTGGCTTCAGATTGACCGGCTTGTAGTCCAGCCGGTTCCCGTCGCGGTACCACAGTGTGTGCTTGAGCCAGTTGGCGTCGTCGCGGTCCGGATAGTCGCTACGCGCCTGCGCTCCGCGCGATTCGCGGCGGGCTTCCGCCGAAACCACGGTGGCCTTGGCCGTTTCGATCAGGTTGTCCAGTTCCAGCGCCTCGACGCGCGCGGTGTTGAAGACGTGGCTGCGATCCTTGATGGCCGTGCGCGCAATGCGCTGTTCCAGCGCCATGACCTGCGTCACGCCCTCGCCCAGCAATTGCTGGTTGCGATAGACGCCGCAGTGCGCCGTCATCGTCTTGCGCAACTGCGCGGCCACTTCCGGGACCGATTCGCCGGACGTCGCGCTGTCCAGTCGGGCCAGTCGCGCCTGCGACAGGTCGCCGGCATCGGCAGGCAGGTGCTTCTGTCCCTGCGCCCGCAGATTCTGGTCGACGATGAAGTTGCCGCACGCGCGCCCGAACACCAGCAGGTCGAGCAGCGAGTTGGTGCCCAGCCGGTTGGCGCCGTGCACCGAGACGCATGCGCATTCGCCCACCGCATACAGGCCGCTGACCACGGAGTTGGGGTTGCCCTCCTTGGGTGCGACGACCTGGCCATGCACATTGGTGGGCACGCCGCCCATCTGGTAATGGATGGTCGGCACCACCGGAATCGGTTCCTTGATCGGATCGACGTTGGCGAACTTGATCGCGATTTCGCGAATCGACGGCAACCGCTTCAGGATGACATCGGGGCCCAGGTGGTCGAGCTTCAGCAGCACATGGTCCTTGTGCGGACCGCAGCCGCGCCCTTCCTTGATTTCCTGGTCCATCGCGCGCGACACGACGTCGCGCGACGCGAGGTCCTTGGCGTTGGGCGCGTAGCGTTCCATGAAGCGCTCGCCATCGCTGTTGAGCAGGATGCCGCCTTCGCCGCGCACGCCTTCGGTGATCAGCACGCCCGCACCCGCGACCCCGGTGGGATGGAATTGCCAGAACTCCATGTCCTCCAGCGGTATGCCGGCGCGCGCGGCCATGCCGAGGCCGTCCCCGGTATTGATGAAGGCGTTGGTCGATGCCGCGAAAATCCTTCCGGCGCCGCCGGTGGCCAGCACCGTGGCCTTGGCCTGCAGGATGATCGTCTGTCCGGTTTCCATTTCGTACGCGACGACACCGACGACGTCGCCTTCCGCGTCGCGCACCAGGTCGAGCGCCATCCACTCGACGAAGAACTGCGTGTTGGCGCGCACGTTGCGCTGATATAGCGTGTGGAGCATGGCGTGACCGGTGCGGTCGGCCGCGGCACACGCGCGCTGGACGGGCGTTTCGCCGAAGTTGGCCATGTGGCCACCAAACGGACGCTGGTAAATGGTGCCGTCCGGATTGCGGTCGAACGGCATGCCGAAATGCTCGAGCTCGTACACGACCTGCGGCGCCATCCTGCACATGTACTCGATCGCATCCTGGTCGCCGAGCCAGTCGGAGCCCTTGATGGTGTCGTACATGTGCCAATGCCAGTTGTCGGCGGCCATGTTGCCCAACGACGCGCCGATGCCGCCCTGCGCCGCGACCGTGTGCGATCGCGTCGGGAATACCTTGGACAGTACCGCGACGCGCAAACCCGCTTCCGCCAGTTGCAGCGACGCGCGCATGCCCGCGCCACCGGCACCGACGATGATTGCGTCGAATTTCTGGATGGGCAGCTTCATGGGCCGGTCATGGAAAATGAGGCGCCATCAGCGACTTCCTTCTCATTGGGCGCCCCAAAGCACCTGGAGAGTCCATCCGGCATAGCCGATCAGCGCGGCGATCACCAGCACCTGCAGCGTCAATCGCGGGTACACAGGCTTGATGTAATCCATGAGGATGTTGCGCACGCCGACCCATGCATGCCAGAGCAGCGATGCCATGAACACGAAGGTCGCGATGCGGAACGCCTCGTTGCCGAACGCAGCTTTCCATGCGGCGAAGTCGAGCCCGCCGAACCACAGCAGCATGCCGAGAATGAGCATCGTGTACAGCGCCATCGCCACCGCAGTGACGCGCTGCACCAGCCAGTCGCGCCATCCGTAGTGCGCGCCGACGACGATGCGATTGGGCGTTACCACAGTCGCACCGCCACAGCCAGGGTCAGGATGACGGCCAGCACCAGCGTCAACGCCGCCGACCGGCGCGCCGCGGGCAATTCAACGCCAATGTGGGCATCCAGCAAGAGGTGCCGGATGCCGGCCAACAAGTGATGGATGAAGGCCCAGGCGAGGGCCAAGGCAACGAGTTTCGCCAACGGCGAAGCAAAGGCGGCGCGCAACTGCGCCCAGGCTTCGGGCGCTGCCAGCGCACGCTGCACGACGCACAACAGGAGCGGGATGCCGACGAGGAACAGCAGCGCACCGCTGGCGCGATGCAGGATGGACACGATGGCCGGCAGCGGCATCCGGATCGCGAATAAATTGAGGTATGTCGGGCGCGGCTTCATGACGGGACGGTCGAGCACGGCCATCTCATGCCTCGTGAAAGACGAAAAAACACGAAAAACGCGCAAGTTCGCGGGTAACCGCGGCCAGCACAGACTGCTTTTGTGCACAGCAACGAATTATACCTTTACCCGGCGCCGCCACGCCATACGACACGACCATCACCGCCGTCCGCCGGGTGATCGCAGCGACGACCGTCAACGCATGCTGTCACGACAATTCGTTGACGTAGTGGTGAGTTGTCGTGGAGCAGAGTCCGCGCCGCACTTCCACCGGACGATCGCCGAAGGTCAGCGTCACCCGGTCGACCGCGAGCAGCGGCGCGCCCACCGCCACGCCCAGGATGGCGGCGGTGGTGGCGTCGGCCGCGATGGCCGTGACCTTTTCCCGCGCCTTCAACATCCGCACGCCGAACTGCGTCTCGAAAAATCCATACATCGAGCCGTGATAGGCCTCGTACCGCGCGCGAGTCAGGCCGCGAAACTGCACGGCAGGCAGCGTGATCTCGTCGAGCACGACGGGCTTGCCATCCCACTCCAGCACGCGGCGAAGAATCATGACCGGATCGCCGGGCTTGAGGTCGAGCCACCGCGCGGTCTCGGCGCCCGCCTTGCCACGGCGCAGGTCGAGAAGGCGGCTGGCCGGGTATTCGCTGCGCCCGTCGTCGCGATGGATGCGCAGGAAGCGGAACGAGGACGCACGCTCTTCCGTGTGCGTCGCGACGAAGGTGCCCTTGCCTTGCCGCCGCACGACGAGATTGTCGGCAGCGAGAGCATCGATGGCCTTGCGCACCGTGCCCTGCGCCACGCCAAAGCGGCCGGCCAGCTCAATTTCCGACGGTATAGCCGCGCCGGGGACCCATTCGCGGGCCTCGAGGCTCCTCTCCAACAGGCCCTTGATTTGGAGGTACAGCGGCTGGAACGACGGCGTGGCGGTGGCTATGGGCATCGGCGCGGCTCTCAAGGGCAATAGGCGGTACGGAAACCCCTTGTCTTATATCATATATCAGTTATAAGACACGATTGACACCACCGGCGACCGGCGCATAGAATCGTGCACCGCAACAAGCGCGGCCGGCAAGCACTCAAAGCATCGTTCTCCCGAATCCGCACTCATTTTGCACACCCGTTTGCACACAGGAGTTTCCCGATGAAGGCACCCGTACGCGTGGCAGTCACCGGCGCCGCCGGCCAGATCGGCTATGCCCTGCTGTTCCGCATTGCCGCCGGCGAAATGCTCGGTCGTGACCAGCCCGTGATACTCCAGTTGCTGGAGTTGCCGATCGACAAGGCGCAGGCCGCCCTGCGGGGCGTGATGATGGAACTCGAGGACTGCGCGTTCCCGCTGCTGGTCGGCATGTTCGGTACGGCCGATCCAATGGTCGCGTTCAAGGACGCCGACATCGCCATGCTGGTCGGCGCCCGCCCGCGCGGCCCCGGCATGGAGCGCCGTGACCTTCTGCTCGAAAACGCCAAGATCTTCATCGAACAGGGCAAGGCCATCGACGCCGTCGCGTCGCGCGACATCAAGGTGCTCGTGGTCGGCAATCCGGCCAACACCAACGCCTATATCGCGATGAAGTCCGCGCCGTCCATCCCCGCGAAGAACTTCACCGCCATGCTGCGGCTCGACCACAATCGTGCGCGCTCGCAACTAGCCGCCAAGTCGGGCAAGCCCGTGGGCGATATCGAAAAATTGATTGTGTGGGGCAACCACTCCCCCACCATGTACGCCGACTATCGCTTCGCCAATGTTGGCGGCGAGTCAGTCAAGACGCTGATCAACGACGAGGACTGGAACCGCAACGAATTCCTGCCCAAGGTTGGCAAGCGCGGCGCGGCAATCATCGAGGCGCGGGGACTGTCGTCGGCCGCCTCCGCAGCCAATGCCGCCATCGACCACGTGCGCGACTGGATCCAGGGCAGCAACGGCAAGTGGGTCACGATGGGCATCGCGTCGGACGGCAGCTACGGTATCCCCAAGGACGTCATGTACGGCGTGCCTGTCACCACCGCCGGCGGAGAATACACGCGCGTCACCGACCTGGCCATCGACGACTTCTCGCGCGAAAAAATGAACGCGACGTTGAAGGAACTCAAGGAAGAGCGCGCAGGCGTCGCCGCGTTGCTCGGATAACCTCAGGTAACTTCATCGACCGCCGCCATGACCGACGCTACCGCTGGCGCCAAATTCCGCGCCGCCGTCGCCGCCGAACACCCGCTGCAGGTGATCGGCGCCATCAACGCGTACACGGCGCGCATGGCGCAGCGCACCGGCTTCAAGGCGCTTTATCTGTCCGGCGGCGGCGTCGCCGCCAATTCCCTCGGCATGCCGGACTTGGGCATAAGCACATTGGAAGATGTGCTGATCGATGTCCGCCGCATCACCGACGTCACGACGCTGCCGCTGCTGGTCGACATCGACACCGGTTGGGGCAGCGCCTTCAACGTCGCACGCACCATCCGCTCGATGATCAAGGCCGGTGCGGGTGCCGTGCATCTGGAAGACCAGGTCGGCGCCAAGCGCTGCGGCCATCGACCGGGCAAGGAAGTCGTCGCCAGGGAAGAGATGGTCGACCGGGTCAAGGCCGCGGTCGACGCGCGCACCGATCCGTCGTTCGTGATCATGGCGCGCACCGATGCGCTCGCGGTCGAAGGCCTGCCCGCCGCGATCGAACGCGCTGTCGCCTACGTCGAAGCCGGCGCCGACATGATCTTTCCCGAGGCGATGACCGACCTTGAGATGTATCGCCAGTTCAAGGCGGCGGTGAAGGTTCCGATTCTCGCCAACATCACGGAATTCGGCCACACGCCGCTGTTCACGACCGACGAACTGGGCTCCGCCAACGTCGACATCGTGCTCTATTGCTGCTCCGCTTATCGCGCGATGAACGCCGCTGCGCTCAAGGTGTACCAGACGATCCGCGCCGAAGGGTCGCAGAAGTCGGTCGTGCCGATGATGCAGACACGCGCGGAACTCTACGACTATCTGGGTTATCACACGTACGAGCAGAAACTCGACGACCTGTTTGCGAAAGCAAAATGAGGCCAAATGAGCGACCTGACGAAAATGAAAAATGACTACTGACACTCCCGTTGCCGGACCCAAGCCGAAGAAGTCGGTGGCGCTGTCCGGTGTTGTGGCCGGCAACACGGCGCTATGCACTGTCGGCCGCACCGGCAACGACCTGCACTACCGCGGCTACGACATCCTCGACATTGCCGACGTCTGCGAGTTCGAGGAAATCGCCTACCTGCTGGTCCACGGCAAGTTGCCCAACGTCGCCGAACTCGCCGGCTACAAGGTGAAGCTGGCATCGCTGCGCGGGCTGCCTGCGCCGGTCAAGAAAGCGCTGGAGGCCCTGCCGGCCGCCGCGCACCCGATGGACGTCATGCGCACCGGTGCGTCGGTGCTGGGTTGCGCGCTGCCGGAGAAGGACGACCACAATCCGCCCGGCGCGCGCGACATCGCCGACCGCCTGATGGCCTCCTTGGGTTCCATGCTCCTGTACTGGTATCACTGGAGCCACAACGGCAAGCGCATCGACGTCGAGACCGACGACGATTCGATCGGCGGCCATTTCCTGCACCTGCTGCACGGAAAAACGCCCCCCGAGTTATGGGTCAAGGCGATGCACACCTCGCTCAACCTGTACGCGGAACATGAATTCAATGCGTCGACATTCACGGCGCGCGTGATCGCGGGAACGGGTTCCGATCTTTATTCGGCAATCACCGGCGCCATCGGCGCGTTGCGCGGGCCGAAGCACGGCGGCGCCAACGAGTTCGCGTTCGACGTGCAGAACCGCTACCTGACACCCGATGAGGCCGAGGCCGACGTACGGCAGCGGGTCGAGGCGAAGCAGGTCATCATCGGCTTCGGCCACCCCGTGTACACGATCGGCGATCCACGCAACAAGGTGATCAAGGACGTCGCGCGCCGGCTGTCGGTGGCCGCGCACAGCACCAAGATGTTCGATGTCGCGGAGCGCCTCGAGACGGTGATGTGGGACGCCAAGAAGATGTTCCCCAACCTCGACTGGTTCTCCGCTGTCAGCTATCACATGATGGGCGTACCCACCGCGATGTTCACGCCGCTGTTCGTGATCGCGCGCACGTCCGGATGGTCGGCGCATGTCATCGAACAGCGCGAGGACGGCAAGATCATCCGGCCGTCGGCCAACTACACCGGCCCCGATGACCAGGCGTTCGTGCCGTTGCAGGACCGCAAGTGAAAATTTCAGCCGCGGTCGTTGCCTTGCTGGGCATCCTCGCTGCCTGCCCTGCCGCGGCCGCGCAGGGCGACACGCCGTTCATCGTCACCTATCGTTGCGACGGCGGCCGCCATCTGGTCGTCGGCTACCCCGCCTATCGCGATGCGGCCCGCGCACCGGTCCGCGTGAGCTGGCAGGGCCGCACGCACATGCTGGCGCCAACCCGCGTGGGCTCCGGTGCGCGTTACGTCAATGCGCTTGCCAACCTGCAATGGTGGACCAAGGGCAACGGCGGCACCTTGAGCGCGCTCGAGACGAACCGGCCGCTCCTTTCCAACTGCGTCGCCAATTGAAACTGACTGAAACTGAGCTGAAGCCCCCATGTCCGCACACTTGAGCAACGTCCGTCCCAAGCCCGACCAGGTTCTGGTCGACATCGTCGACTACGTCGCCAAGTACAGGATCACCAGCAAGGAAGCGTATTCGACTGCGCACTACTGCCTGCTCGATACGCTCGGCTGCGGCTTCGAGGCGCTGAGCTACCCCGCCTGTACGAAACTGATGGGCCCGATCGTTCCCGGCACGGTGGTTCCGAACGGCGCGAAAGTTCCGGGCACGTCGTTCGTGCTCGACCCGGTGCAGGCCGCGTTCAACATCGGCACCATGATCCGCTGGCTCGACTTCAACGACACCTGGCTGGCCGCGGAATGGGGCCACCCGTCGGACAACCTCGGCGGCATCCTCGCGGTCGCCGATTGGCTGTCGCGCAACAACGTGGCCGCCGGCCGCGCGCCCCTGACGGTCAAGGAGGTGCTCACCGCCATGATCAAGGCGCACGAGATCCAGGGTGTGATCGCGCTGGAGAACAGCTTCAACCGCGTCGGCCTCGATCACGTCGTGCTGGTGAAGGTTGCCTCCACCGCCGTCGTTGCGCAGATGCTCGGCCTTACCCGCGACGAGATCATCAACGCCGTTTCGCTTGCGTGGGTCGATGGCCAGTCGTTGCGCACATATCGCCATTCGCCGAACACCGGCTCGCGCAAGAGCTGGGCCGCCGGCGACGCCACGTCACGCGCAGTGCGCCTGGCGCTCATCGCCAAGACCGGTGAGATGGGCTATCCGTCGGTGCTGTCCGCCAAGACCTGGGGCTTCTACGACGTGCTGTTCAAGGGCAACGCATTCAAGTTCCAGCGACCCTATGGCAGCTACGTAATGGAAAACGTGCTGTTCAAGATCAGCTTCCCGGCCGAGTTCCACGCGCAGACCGCGGTGGAGTGCGCCATGCAGCTGCATCCGCTGGTCAGGGACCGCCTGGCCGACATCGAGAAGATCACGATCCGCACGCACGAATCGGCGATCCGCATCATCGACAAGAAAGGTCCGCTCGACAACCCGGCCGACCGCGACCACAGCATCCAGTACATGGTCGCGGTGCCGCGGATCCAAGGCCGCCTCACGGCGCAGGATTAAGAAGACAGCATCGCCCCTGACCAGCGCAACCATGTGCTGCGCGACA
>JANMCH010000091.1:0-3152 GCA_031361045.1 Betaproteobacteria bacterium
CCTGCACGACAAGTGGGGCCACGCGTTCGAGGAAACGTACAAGCGCTACGAAGAGAAGGTCGCGCGCGGCGAATTGAAGCTGCACAAGAAGCTTCCGGCCGTGAACCTGTGGCGCAAGATGCTCTCGATGCTGTTCGAGACGGGCCATCCGTGGATCACCTTCAAGGATGCCTGCAACGTCCGCTCGCCGCAGTCGCACGTGGGCACGGTGCACAGCTCCAACCTGTGCACGGAAATCACGCTCAACACCAGCGAAACCGAAATCGCGGTCTGCAACCTGGGCTCGGTGAACATGCTGGCGCACATGGTCAAGGACGCCAAAGGTAACTGGGCGCTGGACCAGGAGAAGCTGAAGCGCACGATCACCACCGCGATGCGCATGCTGGACAACGTGATCGACATCAATTATTACGCGGTCGCCAAGGCGCGCAATTCCAACCTGAAGCACCGCCCGGTCGGACTGGGCATCATGGGCTTCCAGGATTGCCTGCACCTGACGCGCACGCCCTACGCGTCGACCGCGGCCGTGGAATTCGCCGACCGTTCGATGGAAGCCGTGTGCTACCACGCGTACTGGGCATCGACGGAACTGGCGGAAGAGCGCGGCCGTTATTCGTCGTATCCGGGCAGCCTGTGGGATCGCGGCATCCTCCCGCAGGATTCGCTCAAGCTGCTCAAGGAAGAGCGCGGCGGCTACGTCGAGGTGGATGATTCGTCCGGCATGGACTGGACGCAGCTGCGCGCGCGCATCAAGGAACATGGCATGCGCAATTCCAATTGCGTGGCCATCGCGCCCACCGCCACCATTTCCAACATCATCGGCGTCGCCGCGTCCATCGAGCCGGAATACCAGAACATCTACGTCAAGAGCAACCTCTCCGGCGAGTTCACCGTCGTCAACGAGCAACTGGTGCGCGACCTGAAGGAACTCGGGCTCTGGGACGAAGTAATGGTGGCCGACTTGAAATACTTCGACGGCTCGCTGGCCAAGATCGACCGTGTGCCCGCCGAATTCCGCGACCTGTACGCCACCGCGTTTGAAGTCGACACCAAGTGGATCATCGAAGCCGGCGCGCGCCGCCAGAAGTGGATCGACCAGGCGCAGAGCCTCAACATCTACATGGCCGGCGCGTCGGGCAAAAAGCTGGACGAAACGTACAAGCTCGCGTGGGTGCGCGGCCTCAAGACCACTTACTACCTGCGCACGCTGGCCGCCACGTCAGCGGAAAAATCCACCGGCCGCGGCGGTGAACTGAATGCGGTGTCGTCTTCCGGCGCGCACCAGGGTGCGGCGGCGGGCTCGTTGGGTTCCGTCGCGTCCACCAAGGCGCCGGTGGCGACGGAAGTGGAAGCCAAGCTGTGCCTGATCGAAGATCCGACGTGCGAGGCGTGCCAGTAACGCCCCGCCGACTCGATGATCGACGTCAACTTCCATGGCTACCGCTTTACTTTGCCCGTTCCCTACACCGGCATGGAAGCGCCCAACGGGGGCGGTGTCTATGCGGTCATGGTCACCAATGCGCTGTGGATGCCGTCGTCGATGCAGCCGATCTATTTCGGCCAGACCGACCGCTTCTATGACCGGCACGTCGCACGGCAGCACTTGGGATATTCACGCTGGATGGCCCATCCTGGCGCGCTGTACGGCCTGTTCATTTCGTATCACGCCATGCCGCGCGAGGAAAAGGGCGCACGCGAATTCGTCGAAAGCGTCCTGGTCAGCCACTACCGCCCCGAATGCAACTGGATACCGCGCGAATTCGACCACATGAACACCACGCAATCCCCCACCGGTACGGTCCAGGAAATGCAGTTGCCCGGGCATGGACTGCCGGAACCCGGCAAACATTGATCGCCAACAGGGAGACGACAGAACAGCAGAAATTCGGTGACCGGTTTCTCGCGACAGCAGCGGCGGCAGCACAAGCGCCGCGCGGCGGAACCGGACAAGCGCGACCCCGCGACCACCCAGACAGGACGCGACAGCGATGGCGCGACGGCAGTACGGTGGACCAAGAGGGTAGCAGTGCCGAAGGGGCCGGTGAAACGCGCCGGCCAGGATAGTGCGGAGTTGGCAATTGAGAACCGCGCGTCCGAAGCAGTACGTTGATCTCTGGAGGCGCGCGAGAACAGCCGCGCGCCCCATTTTCCAGAGGCCGGGTTGCCGGCGTGGGAGCTCAGGAAACTGAGAAAGGAAAACTGTTGTAGCAGTCACTCCGTCCACATCGCGAAAGAGAGGCACCAGTTGGCCCGATATGAGTTCGCACCCCGGCATGTCGTAGAGGCGCGTTACCTTCATGATTACAAGGTCTGGCTGGAATTCAACGATGGACGCAAAGGCGTGGTCGATCTCGCAGATGAACTCTACGGCGATGAGCACACGCCGCTGCGCGACCGCGACATCTTTGCGCGGTTTTACCTGGATTACGGGTTGGCCTCCATCGCATGGCTCGACGGCGCCGATTTCGCTCCGGAGTTCCTGTACGAACGGCTCAAGGCAATGAATTAGGGACGTTTTTCAAAGAGAACAGGGGCTGGAATCCGCTGGAAACGGCTGGAAAATGAGCGGTTCCGGCCCCACATAAGAAGAGTATTCGGGAGAAGCACCATGTTGAGTTTCGACGACGATTTCGCGGCCACGCCCACGGCGCCGGCACCCTCCCCGCGCACGGCGGACACCATCCGCGCTCAAGTTCTGGGCAGCATCGGCGGCGGCGCCATGTCGCACGAACCGGTGCACGACCTCGACGTGGAGAAACAGGCCATGCCGGAAGACTTCCATCGCGTCCGCATCGAAGACAAGCGCGTCATCAACGGTTCCGCTGATGTGAACCAGCTCGTCCCGTTCAAGTACCGCTGGGCGTGGGACAAGTACCTTGCCGGCTGCGCCAACCACTGGATGCCGCAAGAGATCAACATGCAGCGCGACATCGAGCTGTGGAAGAACCCCAACGGCCTGACCGACGACGAGCGCCTGGTCGTCAAGCGCAACCTCGGTTTCTTCGTCACCGCCGATTCGCTCGCCGCCAACAACATCGTGCTCGGCACCTATCGCCACATCACAGCACCGGAGTGCCGGCAATACCTGCTGCGTCAGGCGTTCGAAGAGGCCATCCACACCCACGCCTACCAGTACATCACGGAGAGCCTGG
>JANMCH010000117.1:0-16705 GCA_031361045.1 Betaproteobacteria bacterium
TGGGCACCTGGCTGGTGCCGGAGCGCTACCTGCTGGCGCTGATCGGCATCGCAGTACTTTGCTTCGCGCTGTTTCCGCTACTTAGACTCTACGCACCGCAGCGCGGAATCACGCTGTTCGACGAAGCGCGGCGACTGGTCAACGCCTGGCTGCTGATTGCCGCCGCGTGGTTCGGCTACCTGTTCCTGTCGAAGACCGGCGTGGACTTTTCGCGCGCCTGGTCGCTTTACTGGATCGCGTTCGGGCTTGCTTCGCACTTGATCGTCCGGGGCGGCATTCGGCTGGCGCTGCGCTACCTGCGCGGCCACGGCTACAACCAGCGCCACATCGTGATCGTCGGCGCCGGCCGGTTGGGACGCGACATCGTCGATCGACTTTCACGCAACACATGGAGCGGGTTGTCCGTACGCGCGTTCTACGACGACGACCCGCAGCTCGCCGGCACTCGCGTCGAGGGCATCGACGTGCGCGGCACCGTTGACGATGTCGCGCGCCACCTGGAGAGCGAAACTGTCGACCAGGTCTGGATCGCCTTGCCGCTGCGTGCGGAAGCGCGCATCCGCGAACTGCTGCTGCAGCTGCGCCGGCATTCGGTGGAAGTGCGCCTGGTCCCGGACATCTACAACTTCACGCTGCTCAACCACTCGATGAGCGAGGTCGCGGGACTGCCGGTGATCAACCTCACCGACTCGCCGCTGTCCGGCGTCAATCGCGTGATCAAGGGCGCCGAGGACTTCACGCTGTCGTTGGCCGTGCTGACCGTCGCCTCGCCCGTCATGGTGTTGATCGCGCTGGGCGTAAAACTGTCCTCGCCGGGTCCGGTGTTCTACCGGCAGGAGCGCGTCACCTGGAATGGCGAACGCTTTCGAATGCTCAAGTTCCGCACGATGCCCGTCGATGCCGAAAGCGCGACCGGCCCCGTCTGGGCCAGCGCCGATGCGCCACGCGCGTCGCCGTTTGGCGCATTCCTGCGCCGCTACAGCCTGGACGAGCTACCCCAATTCATCAACGTGCTGCGCGGGGAGATGTCGATCGTCGGTCCGCGGCCCGAGCGGCCGGAATTCGTCGAGCGCTTCAAGGACGAGATTCCGGGCTACATGCAGAAGCATCTGGTAAAGGCCGGGATCACCGGCTGGGCGCAGGTGAACGACCTGCGCGGCAACACTGACCTGGCCGCGCGCGTCCGCTACGATCTCTATTACATCGAGAACTGGTCGCTGCTGTTCGACCTGCGCATTCTTGCGCTGACGTTCTTGCACGTGTTTCGTACGCGCAACGCGTACTGAACGACAGCTCCAAAAAAAAACGGTTGCGCCCGTTAAGGCGCAACCGCTTGTTGAGACTACCGCGTCAGCTTAGGGCGCCGGCAATGCGTGCGTCAATGCATTGTTGGTCAGGACCTTGTCGGCCAACGACATCGTGCCGCTGACGTTGATGTCGTCCAGGTAGTTCGTGCCGCTGACTGGCTGCGATAGCTGGCCATTGACCTGTCCGACGTCGGACAACGTGACCGTCCGGGTCTGATTGACGTCGCCTGCCAGGAATCCAATACGCGCCGATCCCGTGCCGCCGGTACTGCCATCCACGCCGGTGACATTGGTCAGGGACACCGTGACATATTGAATGTCCGTCACGCCGGTCAGCGGAACGATGACGCTGTTGCCGCTGAACGTCGGGGTTCCGGCCGTAGCCACGCCTTCCGTGACGGCCGCCGTAGCTGCGTTAACCGGCTTGTCGAATGTGAACACAATCGTCTGGGTCGGGCCTTGCCGCGGCTCGGTCGTCGGATTGAGGTTGATGGCCGGCGGCACGGTCGTCGTGAGAACCAGGTCGAACGTTCCCGCTGCTCCGTGCACCCTGCGGGAAACAACGCCGGTCTGGACGGGTGCCGCAGCGCCGAACAATACGACGTCAGTGCGCGCACCGGTGGCATTGTGCATGTGCGCTAGCACCAACCCCTTCGACGCATTAGTCGCGAAATTGGCCGTGTTGTAGTTGACCGGAATCGTCGTGGTCGGCACGTCCGTGTAATAGAACGGATCCAGGTTTCCACCTTGCGCATCCAACCCCGGCGCGGCCATGTCGTAGGTCATGGGACCCGCGACGTCCACCACGCTGCCCGTCTGACGATCGAAAGTCACGACGGTGTAGTTGAACTTGGTCGGAAGACCGGCTCCAGCCATGCCGATGTTCCCCGCGACCACCGGCACCGTTACCACGCTGTTGTTGTATGCGTTGGTATCGCGCGAGCTCGCCGCGCCAGTAGGCGAGAGACCGTTCGTGCGAATCTGCGTGAATGCAGAGCTGTTCGACAGATTGACCACCACGGGGAAGTACGCATTGCTCGACGCCGTGCCATTGGCTGCGGAACTGAGGTAGATGGCCCAGTCGTCGATCCCGTCGTTGTTGATGTCGATGTATATTTCCTTGTCCGAACTCTGATAGGCCGGCATGCTGGCGTTTCCGAATCCTTCCAGGAGGAACGTCAGCACCGTGTTCTGCGGCGTACCACCGCGCAGCGCGTAGTCGCTGGTGACCCCGACGTACTTGATGACGTTTGGATCAGTCGGAGGCGTTGCGGAACCGGCCAGTGTGCTGACGTACTGCAGCTCGAACGGCTTGACCAGACCAACTATATCTTGGGGGTTGGAGCTAAAGACACTGCCGGTGTCTATCGACGCTCCCGCGAGGGCAAGCGTGGTCGATCCGGTTGCGCCACCCGGAACAATGTTCGTGGTCGGCGTGTGCATCGAGCCGACGGGCTTGGCCGAAGCATAGAGCGCCACGCGAATCGTCGGCTCCGTGCCACCGGTCGGCGTGAGGACTGCATAGCCGGTGGTCTCCGTCAGCCAATGACGCGCCGATGGCAGGTTGGCCACGGCCGCCGCTTCCCGCACGTGCTTCAGCAGGTTGCCGGTGGCGTTGAATGTCACCGGCACCGTCACTGTCGCACCCGCCGCAACCGTCACTGGCGCTCCTGTTCCCACAGTGAAGCTGGCGCCGGCGACCGGCGTGCTTTCGGTGTAGGTGAGGTTGTAGGTGACGGGAACCGCGCCCTTGTTGGTGATCGCGAGGTCCTTGGTCCTTGTAGCGCTTGAGGCCACCGGCACCTCGACGATGCCCATCGAGATGCTGACGAGACCGCGATTGGTGTTGTTGTACGCGATCACATTTGCCGCCGTGGCATTGGTGATATCGATGCGTCCGGCACCCACCCGGCCCGCGCCATAGAGTGCGCCTGCGCCGGAAGCCGGACCGACCGTCAGGTCGTGCGTGGCGGTATTCATTGCCAGCGCCATCAGTTCCTCAACCGTCCAGCCCGGATGGAGCTGGCGCAGCAGCGCCATCATGCCGGCCACATGCGGCGTCGCCGACGACGTGCCGTTGAACCCCTGGACCAGAGTGCCGCTCAGGCTCGTCGCAACGCCAACCACTTCTGCGGGCGCCGACAGATCGGGCTTGAGCGCGCTGTCACCCAGGCGCGGGCCGCGGGCGCTGTACGAGGGCATGGTGTCGCCCGCGGTTCCCGGGAGACCGACAAAGCCATTGTCGTTGTTGATCGTCGAATTGACTCCGACGCCAAGTTGCGCCTTGATCACGTTGCCTTCATTAAGGCCGATCATTACCGCAGGGATGTTGGTCGAGTTGTCCAGCGCCATCGTGATCGGGTTCGGCGTACCGCTGCCGCCCGCGCTTTGCACGATGATGACCGCGACGGCGCCCGCGGCCTGCGCCGCCTGCACTTTGGTGACGAACGAAACTGCCCCGCGGTCGATCAACGCGATATTGCCGGCGATGGCCGCCGCATTGGTCAACGGCGTCGATGCATCGGGCGGAATGGCGTAGACGATATTGCCCGTCAGGCCGCCCGCCCCGACTGCGGGGCTCGGGCTGCCGTACAGTGCAGGAAATTTCGTCCCGGCGATCGCGGGCGGCGTATTGGCCGTCACGTTCGCACTGTAGAAATAGCCACCCGTATTGTTGTAGGTGGCGGCAACGCTCAGCGTGCCGCTCGCAACCGACGGGCTGCTAACGATGTAATACGAGTCGCCCGCATTGCCGGCCGCCGAAGCGATCATGACACCGGCTGCCGACGCGATGGTCGCGGCGACGTCATCCGGGTCGTCCGGATAGCCACTGTTTGCGCCCAGCGACATGCTGATGATGTCCATGTGGTCGGCGACGTTGCCGTCGCCGTTCGGATCGACAGCCCAATCGATGGCCTGCACAACCAGATTGGTGGAACCGCTGACACCGAAAACGCGCAATGGGTAGAGCAGGGCCTTGGGGGCAAATCCCGGGCTGATGCGGAGGGAAGCGATGTCGGTGGCGTTGTCGTAGACACCCACGAAGGTGCTTCCGTTGGCGGCGACGCCCAGGCCGCCGATCAGGCTCGCGCAGGCCGTACCATGGCCGTTGGAGCTGTCCATCGGATTGGCATCGGGAACCGGGGTGTTGCTGCCGGTGTACGCATCGCCGGCAAAGTCGTAACCGCCAGGCACCTTGAACGACGGGAAATAGGCGTTGGGCACCGGGCCGGTATCGGTAACGCTCGAGTACGCCGCGGGCGTGCCGGGTCCGCCAAAATTGGTGTGGATGTAGTCAAGGCCGCTATCGATGATGGCGACCTTGATGTTCTCGCCATGCACGCCGTAGGGCGTGCTTGGCGATGTCTTGGTCCAGGCGGAACGTCCACCGAGGAAGTCAATGTCGGTTGCCGCCGTCTGGAATTTCGGATTCTGGATGTGTACCGCCTTGACGCCGGGAAGCTTGGCGAGGTCGGCCAGGTGGATGCGATTGACGAGGATGGACACGCCGTTGTACGCGCTCTTGGTGCGGAAAATGATCTTGCCGCCCTCGGCATACGCCGTGATCCTGGGCAACAGCACCAGCTGCGCCGCCTCGATCTTCTTGACTTGCGCCCTGGCGGGAACCACCGCCGCGCTCTTCGCGGCATCGCGCGCCGCTTGGGACATGTTCGAAAGGCTGCCGCCCGACTGGGCAACGGCTGCATTCAGGGCATCGGCATAAACAAGCGCCGCGGGCCTGTCCGCCAGTTCAACCATAACCGGTATCACATCCTGGAAGCTCGACGGCATGACGTCGGGCGATACGGATGCGGGCACCACGGGGGCGGCCACGGCCGCCTCGCTCACTACCTTGCTCGCCGCTTTTTGCGCCCATGCCGGACTGACGGCACCTGTCGCCGCGAGGAATATCGCGGCCAGCGCTAAGATGAATCGGGATGTGGAAGATGCGCCAGCGGAGGGCCGTTGGGACGATGCAGCGAGACGGTTCATGCGGTTCCCCAGATTCGTGCAGAGTTTGTTGCGACTTTGGACGCGCGCTTGTGACGGGCGCCACCAGATTGAATGCGTATCCACATCGTACCGGACCCGCAGGAATGGCAATTTATCCCTAAGCCGGAATTCACGCAACCGCCGTGAAAACCAAATGTAGGACTGCTACGGCCTGCGGCCGGGGCGCAAATGTGCTGCACCGCAATCTGCCGCCACGACCCTCCATATAGAATAGGGACTTGCAGCATCCCGACCACAGATCGACCTGGTTCATGCCTTGATTCCTTCGTCCGACCCAATCATCGATCCGCCCGATTCCGCTGCCCCGCCGCCCGCGCCGGCTGCTGTTCCCTCCCCGGCCGGACCTGCGACGCGACCGCTGTTGACGTTGGCGTTGGCCGTCATCGTCGTGGTGCTTGTTTACCTCGCGTTCGCCGTTCCGGCCAGCTGGTTTCCGTCGTCGCCGGTCAAGCAATGGGGGGTACGCGACCTGGCATTGCCGCGCGGTACCGGCAGCGTAGCGAACAGCGAACTCGTGATCACGGGCATGGATGCCTCGGGACAGGTCTATGTCGCCATCACGACGGACCTGCGCGCGCGCGACTACGCGACGATTCTGTGGAACGTCCGCAATCTGCCGGCCGATGCGGAAGTGCATTTCCTGTGGCGATCCGATTACGCGCCGAAGAAGGTCTTCAGCGTGCCGGTCGCGGTCGAGGCGGGACGGCTGCTTCCTGTGGTGCTCGCCAACGACGCGGGATGGCTGGGACACGTCACGGGCATCGGCCTGTCCATTCGCGGAACCATGGTCCAGCCGTTCGGCGTTGCCGGCGCAACGGCGAAACCGTCCGGCGCGCTCGGCACACTGGCGGACCGCGCCCGGGAGTGGCTGGCCTTCGAGCCATGGCGCGGAACGTCGATCAATTCCATTGCGGGCGGCGACGACCTGCAGCCGCTGCCGCTGCCGCTGCTGCTTGCCGTCGCCATTGCCCTGGCCGGCGCTACCCTGCTGCTGCGGCGCAGGTTTCGTCCCGCGTCGCGCACGCTCGATGTCGCGGCGGCAATCGCAATCATGTTCGCCGTGTCGTGGCTCGTGCTCGATGCACGCTGGACATGGAACCTGGTCCGGCAGGCGCAGGCGACGATTGCGCAATACGGCGGCAAGGACTGGCGCGGCAAGCATCTTGCGGCAGAAGACGGCGCGCTGTTCGATTTCGTCGAAAAGGCCCGTGCCGCGATGCCGCAGACGCCGGTACGCGTTTTCGTCGGCAGCGAGGCGGATTATTTCCGCGAGCGCGCGGCCTATCACCTGTATCCGCACAACGTATATGCGGAGCCGCGGCAGAACACGCTGCCGCCATCCAACCTCGTCAAGCCGGGCGACTGGATGCTCGTTTTTCAGCGGCGAAACGTGCAATTCAATCCGACGACCGGAGAACTGCGCTGGGATGGCGGTGCGCCGGTGTCCGCTCAACTGAAACTGCGCGGCGACGGCGCCGCGCTGTTCCTCATCCAGTAGCCGCGCATGGACATTCTGGGACTCGTATCCGGTTTGTTGTTGCTGTGGGCCTTCGGCATCGCCTGCCTTGCCGCGCTGCCAAGGCGCAACGCCTGGGTCGACACGCCGGGCGCCATTCCCTGGACGATCGGGACCGGCGGATTGGTGGGACTTTTTCTCGCCACGCTGTGGCTGCGCGCGCTGTCGTTGGCCGGAATCCATTTCAGCGTCGTGGCGATCGCGCTGCCGTTGTTGATCGTCACGCTGGCGCTCGGCGCGTGGGTCGCGCGCCGCGAGGGCGTCACGCGCGCTTCGCTGCGCCGTTGCGTGCGCGATGCCAGTTCCGCTTTTACCGGAAGCGCGCTCGACAGCACGTCGCGCATCCTGTGGCGCCTGTTGCTGTTGTGGCTCGCGGTGCGCTTCGCGTTGCTCGCCGTCGAGATCGCGACGCGTCCGCTCTTTCCGTGGGATTCATGGACACAGTGGGCCACGAAGGCGCGGGTCTGGTATGAACTCGGACGCATCGTTCCCTTCGAGCGCACCGACGCGTGGTTTGCCGCGAATGGCGCGGCGTACTTCGACGCCGGTCCCAACTATCCGGGCACGGTAGGCTTGATGCAGGTACTGGCGAGCAACTTCCTCGGACGCTGGGACGACACGCTGATGAATGCGCCGTTCTGGATGCTCGCCGTTGCGTTCGCGTTCGCGGTGTACGGCGCATTGCGGGCGATGGACTTCAGCCCGATGTGGGCGCTGACGGGGACATGGCTCGTCGCGTCGCTTCCGCTGGCCAATGCGCATGTCGCCCTCGCCGGTTACGCGGACCTGCCGCTGGCCATTTATTTTGCCGTCGCGGTGCTTGCCGCGTTGCGCTGGCTGCAGTCGCGCGAGCCCGCGGACGCCGCGGTGGCACTGTTGCTGGTGGTCGCCTGTCCGCTATTGAAGATCCCCGGCCGCATATGGGCGCTGCTGGTAGCCCCCGCGCTGATTGTCGGCTTGTTGCCGCGGCTGGGTCCGCGCATCGTCGGCGCCGGCTACGGGCTCGCGGTGCTCGGCTTGCTGCTGCTCGCGCAAACGAATCCGGTCATCATGGGCTATCACCTGCACATCGACTTTGCGCCCGACTGGGAGGCGCTGGCCAACAGCTTTTTCCTGAACGACAACTGGCACCTGCTCTGGTACGGCGCGATCGTGGCCGCGATTCTCGGCAGGCGCCACCTCCTTGCGCCGCGGATCGCACCGTTGACCGTGGTCATTGGCGGCGGCGTGATTTTCCTGTCCATCGTGTTGCTGTTCACGAACGCGCGCAACTGGTTGTCCGACCAGAGCACGGTCAACCGCGCCGCGCTGCATCTGGCGCCGCTGGTTGCAATATGGATGCTGGTCACCTTCCGCGCATGGGCGCAGTCGCTTGCTGACGTTGTACCAGCTGCGACTGTCGACGTGCCGCCCGAATTGCCGCCGCCTGCATTGCCACCTGACCTGCCTCCGGCGGCACCTGCGGCGCCCTGATGCTGCAGCTGCCTGACGTCACGCTGGTCTGCATCGATACCGCGAACCACGCGCTCGCATTGCGCGCCCTTGCGCATTCTTCCTCGAGTGCCCGTTTCGCGCGCGTGCTGCTGCTCACCGATGCGCTGCCGGACAGCATCGTCGCGCCCGTGGATGTCGAAGTGGCCGCCATCGCGCCGCTGACTTCGCGCGACGCCTACTCGAATTTCGTGCTCAAGGACCTGCTGCAGTACATTCATACCGAACATGTGCTGCTGGTGCAGTGGGATGGCTACGTCATCAATCCCGGCGCATGGAATGACGCTTTCCTCGCTTGCGACTACCTGGGCGCCAAGTGGTTCTGGCATAACGACGGCATGCGCGTGGGCAACGGCGGCTTCTCGTTGCGTTCGCGTCGATTGCTGGCCGCGCTGAATGATCCGCGCATCGCATTGGTCGAGGCGGAAGACACGACCATCTGCAGAACATTTCGTCCGCTGCTGGAACAGGAGCACGCGATACATTTCGGCAGCGAGGCTCTGGCCGATCAATTCGCCTTCGAGGCCGCCTATCCGATCGGCAAGCCGTTCGGCTTTCACGGCCTGTTCAATTTCTGGCAGGTGATGCCGCCCGCCGAATTGGCCACCCTGGTGCCGCTGTTCTCCGACGGCATTGCCAGGTCACCGCAGCTCACGCACCTTCTCGACAATTGCATGACGGCCTCGCAGTGGGCGCCCGCCATTGCCATCGGGCGGCGGATCCTGGCGGCCGATCCCGTGCGCCATGGCGTCCGCGCGCTGCTCGCGAGGGCCGAGGACAATGCCGCGCGCGGATTGGGCGTCGGCCGCAACGATCCTTGTCCCTGCGGCAGCGGCAAGCGCTACAAGCAGTGTCATGGAGCGGTGCGTGACGTGGCGCCCGCATCTGAAGTGACCCCCGCTCCGGCGCTCTCCGCGGAGGCTCTCACCACACGCGGAATGCAGGCGCACCAGCGTGGCGAACTCGAGGGCGCCGAACGCGATTACCGCGCCGCGCTCGCTGCCGCGCCGGACCATCCCGCCGCTCTTCATTACCTTGGCGTGATTCACTACCAGCGCAACCGCGTAGGCGACGCCTTGCCGCTGCTGGAGCGCGCGGTTGCACTTGTGCCAAGCGAGCCGGAGTTCCACAACAATCTGGGACTCGCGCTGGCCGCGGCGGACCGGACCCGCGATGCCATCGCCCGGTATCGACAAGCGCTGGCCTTGAATCCCGAGCTCAGTACCGCCTGGAACAATCTCGGCTTGGCGTTGCATGCGGATTGCGAACTGCCGGAGGCGATCGCCGCGTTTCGCGCGGCATTGCGCGTATCACCCGACTTCGCACAAGCGCACTGGAATCTGTCGCTCGCGTTGCTCGTCATCGGACAGTATGAGGAGGGATGGCGCGAATACGAGTGGCGGCATCGCGCACAAACTTTCGGGGCGGCTGCCGTCTCGTCATCGCCACGGTGGCAGGGCGAGGACCTGACGGGACGCACGCTGCTGCTGTCCACCGAGCAGGGTATGGGCGACGCGTTGCAGTTCGTACGCTTTGCGGCTCCGCTGGCGCAAGCCGGCGCGCGGGTCATCGTGCGGGCGCCGGAATTCCAGGCAGCGCTTCTTGCGACAGCGCCAGGCGTCGCGGCGGTGGTGCATGACACCGATGCATTGCCGCCGCACGACTTTGCGCTGCCGTTGCTTTCCGTCGCGGGCGTCCTGCGCACCGATGCGCAGAGCATTCCTGCGGCGGTGCCCTATCTGTCTGTGTCGAGCGGGGACAATGCCGCACTGGCAACCGCGATGGCTGCAAGCGAGGGAACCCTGCGCATCGGTCTGTCGTGGGCCGGCAATCGCCACCAGGCCAACGATCGCCGTCGCTCGTGTCCGCTTGCCGAATGGGTTCCGTTGCTCGAGCTGCCGGACATCACGTGGTTTTCGCTGCAGAAAGGCGATGGCGAGGACCAGATTCCGCAGGTGCCGGCCGCGGCACGCATCAAACAATTGGACGCGCGAAACGATTTCTCGCGCAAGGCGGCGCTGATCGACCGGCTCGACCTCGTCATCAGCGTGTGCACGAGCAGTGCGCACCTTGCTGGCGCGCTGGGCAAGCCCGTATGGATATTGCTGCAGTACGCGCCTGATTGGCGCTGGGGCATGAACCGCCGGGACAGCCCTTGGTATCCGACGGCTCGACTCTTCCGCCAGCCACTCGCCGGCGACTGGGCGAGCGTCGTTGCCGACGTGCGCGCCGCGTTAAATGGGGTCAGACCCCATTTCAATTTGTAATGGGGTCTGACCCCATTTATTGATGGCGCGGAGGTAGGCGGCCTCGAGGTGGCGGGTGTGCGCCAACATGTCGGTCAGCGGCGACGACGCGACGCCGGCGCGAATCGCGCCGCGCACTTCCGCCATGAACGCGGCGTCGGATGCCAGGCGAACCGCAATGTCGGCGTACTCACGCCCGCCTTGCGCGACCGTCCCCAGCACGCCCAGGTTGGCAAGGATGGAATAGGTCGAGCGCTCGCCATGCCGTTTGCCCACCAGCGTCACGACGGGGACGCCCATCGCGAGCGCCTCCATCGTGCCATTGACGCCGCCATAGGGCAGCGTGTCGAGTACCAGGTCCACCAGTTCGTACCGCGACTGGTTTTCATGCTCGTCGCGACCTTGCGGCAGGAACAGCAGGCGCTCCGGCGCAATGCCCGCCGCCGCCGCGATGCGCGCATACAGCGGGCGCTGTGCGGCATGGTTGGGCGAGAAGGCGAGTTTCGCGCGCGGCACGCGCTCCAGGACGTCGCGCCACAGCGCCATGCATCGCCGCGACAGCTTGAGCGGACTGACGAACGCACCGATGACCACGGTGTCGGGTGTGATGTCCAGCGCCTCCCGCGTAAACGGGTGCGCATCCGCAGGTGAAACATTGCGCCACGGATATACGCAACCCGCCATCGGCAGCAGCGTTTCGATCATGCTCGACTGGTTTTCAGGGACGTCGGCGAATTCATCGGTGAGCTTGAAATCGATTGCCGTCAAACCGACTGCGCCGCAGCTGGCGACGTGGGTGAGCTGCACGCGCGCCGGCTTGCGCGCGAGAATTCCCGGACGCGCGCCCTTGGTGTGCGTCGACAGGTCGACGAGCAGGTCCAGGTCGTCGCCGGCGATCAATGTCGCGGCCTCGGCGTCGCCTAGTTGTGCGACGACCTCGAAGCGATCCGCCATGCCCGCGAATTTCTCCGTCCACGCGTCGCGAGCGACTGTCGTCGAATAGAAGTGCAGCGCGAATCGTTCGCGGTCGTGATGCTGGATGGCCTGCCACATCTGCTTGCCCATCACATGATCGCGCAGGTCGCCGGAAAGGTAGCCCACGCGAAGTTTTCCGGCCCGCCTCGGCGTATGCGGCGGCAGTGGCGCGCCGTAGACGTGCGTCGCAGCCGCATCGTAGGTCGTCGCGAACCGGTGCATGAGCTCGGGACTGACATCGAAGTTGAGCAGCAGAAACAAAAGCTCCTCGAGCGCGTCGACCAGGTCCAGTTCGTCGGTCGCCGGAAATTTCTCATCCTGCAGGCCATCCAGATAGCGGTCGAGCCTTTCGTAGTCGCCCGTCATCTGGCCCACTTCCAGCGCCTGCACGGCGAGCGCAAGCGCACGGGGACAATTGGCCTCGAACGCGCGGAAATTGGCGAGCCACGCGTCGATCCGGCCGGCGCCAAAGAGCACTTCGCCCAGGTTCTTGTAGGCCGCCGCGTCACGCGGGTTGAGCGCCAGCGCTTCGCGATAGGCGGCGATCGTGGCGTCCACCCGTCCCTGTCGCTGGAACAGCACGCCGAGATTGAAGCAGGCCGAAGGCAAGTCGGGCCGCAGGATCATCGCGCGTTGATACGAAAGCACGGCCTCGTCGGTGGCCCCCGCCATCTGCTGCGCGACGCCCAGGTTGAAACAGGTCTGCCCGTCGGCCGGCGCGAGACGCAATGCCTGACCGAACGCCCACGCGGCCGCCGCGCCGTCGCGGCGCGCGAGTTCCGCATGCCCCAGCGCATGCCAGAGCGACGTTCGATAAGGCGTCCGGTCCAGGCCCTCGCGCAGCAGCTCCACGGCGCGTTCGTACTGGTGTGCTCCGGTGGCGAACTGCGCCGCCGCGATGCGCGTATCCGCATCATCCGGTGCCAGCGCGACGGCCCGGGCGAATTCCCGTTCGGCAACCTCCGTTTCTTCATGATCGCGCGCCAATACCGCAGCAAGCCGGTGCGCAGGCGCATAGCCGGGTTGCGCCGACAGCACCCGCGCGTAGCCCGCGCCGGCAGCCGTGGCATCGCCCTGCTGGTGCGCACGCACCGCGGCATCCCACCATGCGGCAAGGTCCGCGGCGCTCGGCGCATCGGGCCGCAGATCATCGCGCAATGTGCGCAGCCCCGCAGCCAGTTCGTCGCTCGTCAGGTGAACGTTTTCGATCAGCGCGGGCGCATGTCGCGGCGACACCGCGCTCATCGACCACAGCTTCCGCGCCGGACGTGCCGCGATGAAGAGACCGGTCGCCGCGTGCAATCCGGCCAGGTCGACCAGCACATCGGGGTCGCGCGCGGCCAGCGCACGCGCGTGCGTGGCATCCGGAAACGGCGGCAGCGGCAGAAAGGTGATTGTCGGCGGCAATTCCGGCAACGCAGCGCGCGCTGACGCGACATCATCCGCGCACAGGATGGTGAAGATGGCCGTGGCATCGTCAAAATGCCGCCACGTATCGCGGATTGTCGCGCATGCAACGGCAAACATTGCGCTTTCCGCCGCCGGCAGGAGCCACGCCACGCGCAATTGCGCGCCACCCGTGCGCACCGGCCACAACGATGGCACCAGCAACGGTTCGGCCGCGCACATTGCCGCATGCGTCCCGGCCAATTCGCGCGCCAGCTCGGGTTCGCGCGGTTCGACCGCGACGATGATCCGGCGTAGTGCATCGATCTCGTCGCGATGCCACGCCCGCGTCCGCAACGTCGCGACCAACGTCGGCAGTTCATCCGCCAGCGCGTCCGCGACGATCGCCGCCAGCAGCACCGACGGCATGTTTACCGCATGCGGCAGCAGTTTCGCCACGAGGTTTGCACGCTGGGCATCGTGCGGTGCTTGCGCAAGCGCCAGGGCCAGCGCGGGCGCATACGCCGGCAACATCGCAACCTGCGGCTGCGTGGAAAATATCGACGCACAGGACGCGAACGCTTCCGGGTCTCCCATCGCCGCGCCGGCGACGGCATGCGCCGCCCTTGCGCGAACGTCCGCTGGCGCAACCGCCATTCCTTCCGCCGCAGCCGATCGCGCACCGGCATAGTCGCCTTGGGCGAGCAAGCCTTCCGCCAACGCCTGCCGCGCGGCGAGGAAAGTCGCATCGGCTTTCGCGGCGTCACGCCAGGCGCGAATCGCGTCGTCAGTCAGGCCGAGTTGCCACAGCGCTTCGCCCTGCAGAAAGCGCGCATCGGTACCCTTGGCGTCTTCCTTCGCGGCGCGCCGGAAACACAAGAGCGCATCGATCGGGCGTGCGGCCGCTATATGGGCGCGTCCGCGCTGGAGCCACTCCGCGTAGGCGCCTGCTGCCATTACCCGAGGTGACGCTTGAGTCGCTCGACCAGCGCTGCGGGCGCGAGCCGATACAGGACTCGGCCCGGCAACTTGTGGCGCATGCCGGCGGCGGCCTGCGCGATGCGACGGCCGATGCCCGTCGGTTGCTGTGTTGCCGGCGATGCCAACACGGGTGGGAGCCACGGGCGATAGCCCAACGCATCGCGCACGCGGGGGGCCGGGAACGGCGTCAACGACGACGAAGACCGTGCCGAACGCGGCATCGTCGAGCCCTGCGCAGGCTGCGTCGCGGCGTCATAGGACGCGAAAGTCGCATCGGTCATGGCCTGCAGCGAAGCGTGCGGCATCGCTCGCGCCACGGCCGATGCGGCGGCGCGTGCAGCAGCGTTTGCCGTGCCCAGCACCGCGAGCACGCGTTCCAGCATCCGCTTTTCGTCGCGCCATTCCGCGTCGGTCATGACCCATCCGGCAGCACTGTCGCGTACGCGCTCCTCCAGCGCGCCGATCGGCGGCACCAGGACCGGCCGTCCCGAGGCCCACGCTTCGGACAGCGTGTAGCTGAACGTCTCGGGGCCGGCGGAGGGATAGAGCACGAGCGCGACGCGATAGTGCGCGAGCAGGTGCGGAAGATCGGCCGGATCGTAGTGACCATGCACGGTGAACAACGCGTCGTCGGACTGCCAGGGTCCGTGCCGGACATCCATGTAGCCGATGAGCACGAAGCGCACCCAGGCGCCACGCGCGCGCGCGGCGGCAACCAACCTTTCCAGGCGTCGCGAGCCCTTGTCCGGGCCGATCGCCCCCAGCACAGCGACTGTCGGCACGCCGTCGTCCGGCATCGGGAGCGTTGCGCACTCGCCCGCCGCACGGGGCAGGAAGCCGTCGGGCGTGCCATGGGGAACGACGGCCGCTTCGCCGTCCGGGAAGTACTTGAGCAGCATGTCGGCCGCCCAGCGCGATGGCGCAATGCGGAACGCCGCGCGCCGCAGCAACTTGCCGTGCCGCAGCCGCCAGTCGGCGATGTCCACATTGGGAAACATGGGCTGTGTCGCAAGGCAACGCGTGCACGTGGCAATGTCGGTCACGCCACCGCAGTACATTCCGTCCGTGCCCAGGAACGTGATGGTCGGGCACGCGAAATTGAGATCGTGTACCGTGTAGCCGAACGGCACCGGGAATTCGTCGAGCGCGGTCATGATGCCGGCGCGACACGCGGAAATGTTGTGCAGGTGGATCAGCGCCACGTCGAAGGTCGCGCAGATCCCGCCCAGGAAATCGCGCCATCGCTCGTGCGCGCCGCGGACGAATTCGAAGGTCACCACGCTGCCGTCCGCGCGATGTTCCTCCACCTGCCAGTTGTCGTCGACGGCGATGGCCAGGTAGTGCCGCCAGCTCGTGCGCGAGCCCGCGATCAGCGCGCGCACATGCGTTTCGGTGCCGCCGCCGTGATGGTGGATGACGTGCAGCACGCCCCGGCCAGGCGTCGCGTCAACGGCAAACCGCGCCGCCGCCGCCTGGCGCAGCGGCCGCAGCGGGTCCTGCGCAATGTACTCGCGCACCATGGGCACGTAATGGGAAAATCGCTCCTCGAGCAGCGCCAGGTTGCGCGGACCGAGTAGGGCCTTCTGTCCGGCAAAGGACTGTCCGCCGGTATGCAGCACGAACGCGTTGTCCGCCAGCACGTTCCGCCAGCCCGCGCGAGCTGCGCGCAGGCACAGGTCGTTTTCCTCGCCATAGCCGGCACCGAACGCGATGTCGAAGCCGCCGATCTCGTCCAGTAGTGTGCGCCGGATGAAGAGGCAGAAACCCACGCCCGTGGGCAGGTCGGGATAGGTGGGTGCTGCCGCCGCGGCGATGGCGGCGCGGTCAGGCTCGGCGTCTCGCCCCAGCGGCCAGACATTGTTCTGGCAGAAGTTGGGATAAGAGCAGATCTCGGCGTTGTTCGAGAACGGCGTGATGGTGCCGATGGCGGGATCGGTGGCTGCGCAATGCAGCAGCGCGTCGAGCCAGCCGCGGGTGACGATCGTGTCGGAATTGAGCAGTACGACATTCGCGCGCGACAACTGCATTCCGCGATTCGCGGTGCCGGTGAACCCCAGGTTGCGCTCGTTGCGCAACAGCAGCACCTGCGGATGCGCGCGCTGTTCCAGTTCTGCGAAGTAGGCGGCGATGGCCGGATCGGGTGAGGCGTCGTCGATCAGCACCAGGCGCACGTCGGCGCGCAGGTCCGCGAGCACGCTGTCCACGCAAACGCGAACGTCCGCGGGGGCGTTATAGACCGGCACCACCACATCGGCGGCGTTGAAGCGCGAATCAGTAATCATGCGCCGCGAACGCGCTGCCACCAGAGACGCAACCGCAGCCAGGGCAACGAGAACCACCAGCGCGCGCTCTGCCGGTACGCGATGATGCGTTCCTGCGCCGCGATCGCGCGCTCCAGGCGCTCGCACTCGGCGCCCTGCGCGGCAACCGCCTGTCGCGCCGAGCCCAGCGCGCCGGCCAGTCCATCGCGTTCGTCGATCAGGGACTCGCGGATCCGGTTTGACTCCGCCAGCTGCGCGTCGCGCTCGACAATGATCCGTTCGCGATACGCCGTCATTTCTTCCAGATGCAGCACGTGCTCGGACTGGCGGGCCAGTGCGGCATCGCGTTCGGTCGCGATGTCCTCCAGATGGCTTACGTGCGCGGATCGGCGGTCCAATTCCGCATCGCGTTCGTGCAGCAATTTATCCTGACGAATCACTTCGCTCGCCGTGGCGTCGATGCGTGCCAGCTCTCCTTCGGCAAGGTCGCTGAACAGCGACATGGCGATACCCGCCGCGGGCAGCGCT
>JANMCH010000009.1:0-19432 GCA_031361045.1 Betaproteobacteria bacterium
AACGGCGGCGAGGCCAGCGTTGCGCGCGTGCTGGCGCGCGGATGCTGGAGTGAAGTCGAACGCTTTGGCTTGGCGGAGGTCGCCGGTACCGGACCCGACTGGACGATCGCCGTCGACGGCACCATCCTGCTGGGCGGCGCGCCACAGGGCACGCTCGTCTTCGGTGAATCCGGCCGGCACAGCCAGTTGAATGCACTGGCCGCACTTGCGGCTGCGCGTCACGTCGGCATTCCGGTGGCGCACGGACTCGCGGCGCTCGCCGAATTCACTGGCGTGAAGCGCCGGATGGAAATTCGCGGCACGCAGCGCGGTGTCACAGTGTATGACGATTTCGCGCACCACCCGACCGCCATCGCGGTCACCCTCGACGGCCTGCGCCGGAAAGTGGGAGGCGCGCGGATCCTCGCGGTCCTGGAGCCGCGCTCCAATACGATGAAGATGGGTGCGGTGAAGAGCGCATTGCCGGGAAGCCTTGCGGCAGCCGATCGCGTGTTCTGCTATGCGGCGAACCTGGGATGGGACGTGGCCGGCGCGATGGCGCCGCTGGGCGACAAGGTCTCGGTGTGGAACGATTTGCCGGCACTGGTCGATGCCGTCGTGTCGGCCGCGCGGCCCGGCGATCACATCCTCGTCATGAGCAATGGCGGCTTCGGCGGCGTGCACGAAAAATTGCTCGCGAAGCTGGCGGCCGAATGACGCGCGCGACGATTGTCTATCTCCACGGCTTCAACTCGTCGCCCAAGGCCGTGAAGGGCGGCAAGCTGGCAGCCGTGGCGGCGACTCTCGTCAATCCGCCGCGCGTCCACTTGCCGCAATTGCACCACCGCCCGGCGACGGCGATGCGCGACGTCTGCGCCTGGGTGGACGCGAACGTGGCGGATATCGCCACGCTGACGTTCGTCGGCAGTTCCTTGGGCGGCTACTACGCCACATGGCTGGCGGAAAGGTGCGGAACACGCGCCATCCTGATCAATCCGGTCGTGCGTCCCGAGATAGCGCTTGCTTCGTATGTAGGCCCGCAACGCAACCTGCATACCGGCGGGGCGTGGGAGTTGACTCAGAGCCACTTCGCCGAAATGGAAGCACTGGCGGTCCCGCGTCCAACCGGCATGGACCGTTATTTCCTGATGATGCGTTCCGGCGACGAGCTGCTCGATTGGCGTGACGCCGTTGCGCACTACGCGGGCGGCTGGCAGTTCATCGCCGGCGGCGGAAATCACGGATGGGAAGACATCGACGACGAGATCCCGTCGATGCTGCGCTTTGCCGGCGTCGGCGCTTAGGCCGATTCCACTACGCAGGATTCACCAGCGGACCAGCGCACCCGCGCCACCGAACGCGCCACCGGCCGCGACGATAACGAGACCCGCCGCGCCAGCGATGAAGGCGAGCGCAATGCCGAAGACTTTCAGCGAGTCGATGACCGACTCCAGGCCCACGCTTTCCATGCCGGTATTGAACGGACGCCGCGCCGCGAGATTGCCGACGCCACGAGCGAGATTGCCCACGAGTCGGCCGAATTGGCGCAACCCATCCCAGATTCCGATTCCCAGCAGCCCGCCGAAGAAGGAGATGGCAATGCGCGCGTCGAGGCCCAATCCCCGCAACGTCGGCCACGCCTGTTGCAGCAGCTTCGGGATTTCGACGCGCAGCTGCCGCCAGAACACCGTCGCCCTGCCGGGCATCCTGTCGCTTTTGTACGCATCCTGCACGGCGACGAAAATGGCGCCAAGCGTCGTGTCCAGGCCCTCGGTGTAGTTGCCCTTGGCGAATGTCGGAACAAGGTTCGCCTCCAGGATGCGGTGTGCGTCCACGTCGGTCAGTACGCCTTCGAGTCCGTAGCCCACTTCCAGCCGCGCGCTGCGTTCCGCGACGAACACGAACAGGATGGCGCCGTTGTCCATGCCCTTGCGGCCGAGCCGCGACGCTTCTGCGCTGGCGATGGTGAACGTCTCGATCGCGCCTTGCGGCGCACGCGGATAGATCGCCACCGCGATCTGGTTCGATGTTTCCCTCTCGAAATTCGCGAGCGCGTCGTTGAGGCGCGCGGCCATGTCGGGCGGGACGAGATTGGCCTGGTCGTTGAAATAAGTCGTCAGCGCCGCCGCCGCGGGAGCACCGGCGGGCACATCCGGCGTGGTCGTCTGCAAGCGGCCGATGCCGGTGACGGCGAGCCAGAACACGGCAAAGCCCAGCCAAACCCAGATCAGCGCCGGTACCTTGCCGGGGGTAGTGCCTTCGGGTTTCGCGGCACCGCGCTTAGTGCTGGACTTCACGTCGGCCTTCACTGGTTCAACGGATCCTGGAAACAACATGAACGCGCAGGCGAGCGCCGCGCGTCGCGGCAGCCTGTTCATCTTACGCCGGCACTGGCAATATGCCGGATTCGACATTCAATAAAGGGGAGTCCGCTTGAAACCCGAATGGAGTGGTGTCTTTCCCGCCGTGACGACGCAGTTTCGCGAAGACCTGTCGCTCGACATCGACGCCACCGCGCGCGTCATTGAAGGCCTGATCAGCGACGGCGTGTCGGGCCTGATCGTCTGCGGCACGGTCGGCGAGAACTGCTCGCTCACCAAGAGTGAAAAAATCGCCGTCATGGAAGCTGGCAAGGCAGTGGCGCGCGGCCGCGTCCCGGTGCTGAGCGGCATCGCCGAATTCACGTCGGCATTCGCGATCGACATGGCGAAGGAGGCGGCGCGCATCGGACTCGACGGCGTGATGGTGATGCCGGCGCTCGTCTATTCGTCGAAGCCGCACGAGACGGCCGCGCATTTCCGCACGGTGGCCAGGGCCACCGACATGCCGGTGATGGTCTACAACAATCCGCCGATCTACAAGAACGACGTCACGCCCGACATCCTGGCCTCGCTGGCTGATGTCGACACCATCGTCTGCTTCAAGGAATCCTCCGGCGATACGCGGCGCTTCACCGACCTGCACAACATGGTCGGCGATCGCTTCATCCTGTTCGCCGGTCTCGACGACGTGGTGGTCGAAAGCATCCTGGTCGGGGCGGTGGGCTGGGTGTCCGGCCTGTCGAACGCCTTCCCGCGCGAAGGCGAAACGCTGTTCCGCCTGGCGCGCGCAGGCCGGTACGCCGAGGCGATGAACATCTACCGCTGGTTCATGCCGCTGCTGCACCTCGATGCGCGGCCCGACCTGGTCCAGTGCATCAAGCTGTGCGAGTACATCATGGGGCGTGGCACCGACCGCACGCGTCCGCCGCGGCTGCCGCTCAACGTGCAGGAAAAAGGTGAGATCGAGGCAATGATGAAGCGCGCGCTGGCCACGCGCCCCAAGTTGCCGGAAGTCGGCTTGCGGCAGGCGGCCTGAACCTCTATACGCCGTCCTTGACCAGCGCCAGTAACCGCTCGAACACGCGGTCGCTGGTGCGCAGTCCGCTGTGCTCGAATTCGTTGGTCACCCAGCCCTTCATGCCCTTGATGGCGCCGGCAGTCTCCTCCGACAACGCGCGCGGCACGAACATGTCCTCGGCGTAGATCGCCGCAGCACAAGGTACGGTGTTGCGCGCGAGCTGCGCCGGGTCGTAGAGCACCGGCCACTCGGCGTCGTTGGCGAGCAGCTCGGCCACATCGCGCAGCGGGCGCAAGCCCGGGTAGTCGTCGAACATCCACGGATAAATCATTTCGCCGGTGAATGATGGCGGCTTGCCCGGCGCCCAGTTCGTGTCCGGGAACTCTCCGCGTACGCGCTCGGCCGACCAGCGCGAAGCCGCGCCCTGCGTGTAGCACATCTCATGCAGCGCCGCGAAGATCGGATTGGTCTCGAAGGTCTGCGAATTCTCCAGCGCGCGCAGGAACGGCAGGCTCAGTTCGTCGCCCGTGGCGCCCGTGCAGAAGGCATTCTCGAGGAAGTAGTGGAGGGATTCCATGCCTTCGTCGAAGCCCAGCATGAAGCCGACCTGCTGGAAGCGGCGAACGCTGAGCCGGCCGCCGGTGGGCAGCGTGACGTCGTTGCGATGCAGGTGCTCCATGATGCGCGTGCACAGCGCGACGTCGTCCGGATACCGCGCAAAGTGCGCGCGCGTCTTGCGCGAAACTTCGGGATAGGTATGGCGGTAGTAGTCGTCGGCGCTGCCGGTCAGCGGCGGCAGCCCACCGGTGACGAAGACCTCGCGCAGTCCGCGCGAATGGAATGAAAGATAGTGCACCGCGCAGAAGCCGCCGTAGCTCTGGCCGAGCACGCTCCACGGTTCGTCGGCGCCGACCAGTTGTTTCCGGATCAATTCGCAATCGAGGACGATGCTGTCGGCGCGGAAGTGCCTCAAGTAGGCGGCCTGCGCCTTCGTGTCGCCGCGCCGCGTGAGCGTTTGCGGCAGCACGACGCTGCTGCGGCCGTTGCCGCGCGAATCGAGCAGCAGCACGTGGTAATCGTCGAGTGCGCGCTTCAACCACCCCGAGTTGGTGAGCGGCCGCGGGCCGGGATAGCCTGGCCCGCCTTGCAGGAAGACAAGCCAGGGCCGCCCGTCGGTGGCGTGTTTGCCGTGCCGTACTGCGCGCGCGAAGATCGCGAGCTTTTCGCCCGACGGCTTGCCGTGGTCGAGCGGCGCCGCGAATTCCAGGTCGGTCAACTCCATGCCGTGATGGCGGACCGTGGCGAGCGTGCGGAAAGTCGTCATGCGTCTACTCCTGCGTTCTGGATGGGAATGCGGTGCGCGCGTAGTTTACTGCGCGGTGGTGCCGGTCACGCCCCAGGTGTCGGCGAGCACATAGCCCTCGGGGAACGGGTCCGCCGGGTCGACCATGACGCTGGACAAGCCGGTGATCCACGCGCGCCCTTCGACCGTCGGCAAAATGGCCGGCCGTCCGCCCACCACGGCTTCCCCGGCAATGGCGCCCGTGAAACGCGAGCCGATGATCGACTCGTGGATCATGGTGTCGCCCACGCGCATCTGCCCGCGTGCGTGCAGTATCGCCATGCGCGCGCAAGTGCCCGTGCCCGTCGGGCTGCGGTCGGAGCGGCCGGGCGCCACGATGCAGGTGTTGCGTGAGACTTTTCCTGTTCCCGCGAAGGGCCGGTGGAACTGCACGATGCTCACACCGTGGATGCGGGGATTCTCCGGATGGACAACGTGCAGCTGCGTGCGCGCGGCGAGGCGGATCTTCTCGCCCGCCACGGCCAGTTCCCGGGCCTCCGAAGGTTCAATGGCAAACCCCAGGCGTGTGGCATCGACACTGGCAAACCACATCCCGCCGTAAGCGACGTCGACGCTGACGGTGCCGATGCCCTCGACTTCCAGCGGCGCGTCGAGGCGGTCGACCAGGCTCGGCACATTGGAGAACTCGACCGAAACGCACTTCCCGTTGCGGCACGTGGCACGCGCGCGCACCGGGCCGGCGGCGGTGTCCACCATGACCACGGTCTCGGGCTCGCGCATGGCGATGATGCCGGTCTCCAGCGCGACCGTCACCGTGCAGATCAGGTTCGATCCCGACATCGGGACAAACTCGGTCGGCTCCATGGTGATGAGCCCGATGTCGCAATCGGCACGCGTGGAGGGCGTGATCAGATTGACGTGGCGCGCGACGCTGCCACGCGGCTCGCACAACAGAAGCCGGCGCAGCGGGTCCTGGTCGCGCTGCATGGCGCTCATCCGCTCGAACATGGTCGCGCCCGGCGGCGGCAGCACGCCGCCGACGATGACGTCGCCGACTTCACCCTCCGCATGGCAGCCGACGATCGATATCACCCGTTTTGCATGCATAGGGCGTCCTCGATTCCCGCAGGTCCTATGCAAACCGTTGCGGACGAAATGGTGTCAAGTCGAGCGGCCCCTGCCGCCCGTTGACGATGTCCGCGACGAGCCGTGCCGTCGCGGCGGCCTGGGTGAGTCCCAAGTGCCCGTGGCCGAACGCGTAGACCACGCGCGCGTCCCCGGTCGCCGGACCGATCGCGGGCAACGTGTCGGGAAGTGAGGGCCGGAAACCCATCCACTGGGTGCCGCCTTCAGTTCGCAATCCGGGCATGAAGCGCTTGGCCTTCGCCAGCAGCGCGGCGGCACGTGCGAAATTGGGCGGCGCGTCGAGACCCGCAAATTCCACGGCACCGCCGACACGAATGCCGCAGTCGAGCGGCGTGACCACGAAACCATGGCCGCCAAACGTCAGTTGGCGCCGTAACGCAAATGCGCCCGGCGGCAGCGTGGTGTTGTAGCCGCGCTCGGTTTCGAGGGGAATGCGATCATCGATCGTACGCGCGAGCAAATGCGACCACGCGCCGGCGGCAATGACAACCTTGCGCGCGTCGAGTTTTTGCGCGTCGCGAAGGTGCACGGTGACGGCGCTTCCGCCCGATGCCAGCGCAACGGCGTCGGCGCGACGGATGCGGCCACCTTGCAGTTCGAACTGCCGCGCCAGGGCTTCGGTCACCTCCAGCGGGTCGCTGACGGTCTTCCAACCCGGCACGAAAGTCGCCGCCACCAGTGATGGACTCAAGCCCGGCTGCAGCGCCGCGATGGCCTGCGCGCCGTGCAGGTGATCGAATGCGATGCCATGATCGGCGCGGACCTGCCATCCGGACTGCGACGCCTTCAATTCGGCCTCGCTTTCGTACAGGTGCAACGCGCCGTCGCTGCGCAGCATGTGTCCGGCACCGGCGGAATCCAGCAGCAGGGGGGTTTCGACGGCAGAAAGGCCCATCAACGATACCTGGGCCCGGGTACTGGCGAGCACGCGGTCGTGCTGGCTCGCGCGCCAGAAGCGGAACAGCCACGGCGCAATGCGCGGCAGGTAGCTGGGGCGTATCGCCAGCGGTCCCAGCGGGTCCAGCAGCCATCGCGGCGCCTTGCGCAGAATTCCCGGCGAGGCAAGCGGCAGGATGTCCGAGAAGGCCAGCGCGCCTGCATTGCCGCGGCTCGCCTGTGCCGCCACGCGTTCGCGGTCGATCAACAGGACCGAGCGCCCTTCCTGTTGCAGGCGCAGGGCGATGGCGACACCGACAATGCCCGCGCCGATCACCAGCACATCGCACGACACCTCGGTGGCCTCGAGCATCTGCAATGGCGAAGCGGGCAGGCTCATGTGCGGGAAGGCACGCGCTGCGACACCCGCTGCAGTCACTCGAACGTGGCGACCGGCGTGCCGAGCGCCTCGCGGATCGGCCGGCATCCCAACCCTGGCGTGGCCGGCGCATTCATCACGCCCTTCACGCGTTTGGGCGCGCCGGTGGCAATGTCTCGCGTGCCATAGCTGTTGAAGTCGGTGGTCGACAGCAGGAATTCCTCCGGCGTCGATTGCGCGAGATGCGCGATGGCGGCGGTGACGAAGTCGCCGCCCCACGTGTCCTCGATCGTCATCACGATGCCCGTGGCAATACACAGGTCGCGCATCTGGCGCGCCCGGGTGAGGCCGCCCACCTTCGAGATCTTGAGGTTGATCGCGTCGAACGCGCGATCCTCGATCCCGCGCAGCAGGGTCCGGGTGCCGTCGATCACCTCGTCCAGCACGAAGGGCAGGGCGGTGCGCTCGCGAACCGACCTGCACTCCTCGTAGGTGGGGCAGGGCTGCTCGATGTACACGTCGAGGTCGCGTACCGCCGCGACGACACGCGTGGCCTCGTGCATGGTCCAGCCGGTGTTGGCGTCCGCGATCAGTATCTCGCCGGGCGCGAGGATTTCGCGACATTGCCGGATGCGCACGATGTCGCGGTCCGCATCGCCACCGACCTTGAGCTGGAACTTGGTGTAGCCCTCCGCGCGATAGCCTTCGATCTTGCGCGCCATGACCGCAGGCTCCTCCTGCGAAATCGCGCGATAGAGCTTGAGGTCCTCCTGCGCGCGACCGCCGAGCAGCAGGTACACGGGCATGCCGGCCGCCTGGCCCAGGATGTCCCAGCAGGCCACGTCGATGGCGGACTTGACGTAAGGATGCCCGCGCAGCAGCGCGTCCATGCGCCTGTTGAGGGCGCCCAGGTCGGTAGGGTCCATGCCGATGAGCTTGCCCGCGATTTCGTTCAGCCCGGCGCGAACACCTGCGGCGTACGCAGGAAGGTAGGCCGGCCCGAGCGGCGTGCTCTCGCCGTAGCCCGCAATTCCCTGGTCGGTCTCGACTTCGACGACCGTCGCGTCGAACACCGCGACGCTGTTGTCGTTGGACCAGTTGTAACGGCCCTCCTTCAAGGGGAGGTCAGTCTGGTAAATGCTGATTTTCTTGATTTTCAATTTTCACCCTACGCGTCAAAAAGGGGGCAGGCATTCATAACACGGACTTCAGGAACAGGGCGGTCTCCGACTCGACGGGATTGCCGATGACCTGTTCGGGCGGCCCGATCTCATGAATGCGGCCGGAATGGAAAAAGGCAACCCGGTCCGACACATCGCGTGCGAAGCCGATCTCGTGGGTCACCAGGATCATCGTCATGCCTTCGCTCGAGAGCATGCGCAGCGTGTCCAGCACCTCTCCCACGAGCTGCGGGTCGAGCGCCGAAGTGACCTCGTCGAACAGCATGTAATCGGGTGCCATCGCCAATGCCCGGGCGATGGCCATGCGCTGCTGCTGGCCGCCGGAGAGCTTGACCGGATAGACGTCGAGCTTTTCGGCAAGGCCCACGTGCCGCAACTGTTCCGATGCAATGTGCGCCGCCTCGTCCCTGCTCTTGCCCAGGACCTTGCGCAGCGCCAGCATCACGTTTTCCTGCACGGTGAGGTGCGGGAAGGCATTCCATTGCTGGAACACGATGCCGATTCGCCGGCGCAGCTGGTTGATATCGGTGTCGCGCGCATGGACGTCGACGCCGTCGACGGTGATGCGCCCGCCCTGAATGCTTTCCAGGCCGTTGATGCACATCAGCAGCGTCGACTTGCCGGAGCCCGAGCCGCCGATCACCGACACCACCTCGCCCTTCTTGACAGTCATCGACACGCCTTTGAGCACCTCCAGCGCGCCGAACGATTTGCGGACGTCGACGATGTCAATCATATTCGCGCCACCTGGTTTCGAGATAGGCGCCCAGCCGCGAGATCGGAAAACTGATGAGGAAATAGATGAGCCCGCAGATCGCCAGGACGAGCAGTGGCTCCTGGATGCGGGTCACGATGACCTGCGACGCGCGCAGCAGTTCCACGATGCCGATCCACAGCACGAGGGAGGTGTCCTTGAGGACGCCCAGCGTGAGGCCGGTCCACGAAGGCAGTGAGACGCGCAAGGCGATGGGAAACACGATATGGCGCATGTCCTGCCAGTACGTCAGGCCCAGCGAACGCCCTGCGCGCCGTGTCGTGGCCGGAACAGCGAGCACGCCGGCGCGCACGATCTCCGTGCAGTAGGCGGATGTGTAGAGCGCCAGCATCACGCACGCAACCTCGAAGGCGGAAACCTGAAGGCCGATGATCGACTTGATCGAATTGGCCAGGATGAACTGGATCAGCAGCGGGATCGAGCGGAACACGTCCAGCACCGCGCCCAGCGCGGCGTTGATCCACCATGGACTGACGGCGCGCAACACGCCGAGTATGAGTCCCAGCAGCGTGCCGCCGAGCATGGCCCAGAAGGTCAGCGTCAGCGTCATGCCGGCGCCCTTCAGCATGAACAGCAGGTCGGTCGTGGAAAAGTCGGTTTCGATCATCGCGTACGTTCAGTAGCGGAACAGTCGCGCCGCGACGAGGCGCGCGGACAACGTGACGATCTTGGTGATCGCGTAATAGATCACCGCGGCCATCGCGAAGAATTCGAACGTACGGAACGTGCGCACGTTGAGCTCCTGCGTGACGCCCGTGAGGTCGGTGTTGAGGCCCACGACGACGCCGAGCGACGTCATCAGGATCGCCCACACCATCTGGTTGGTCAGCGGATGGAACACCGTGCGCAGCAGCTGCGGCAGCACGACCAGGCGGAAAGCCTGCGGAGCGCTCATGCCGAGCGAGCGCGCCGCACGCATCTGCGTCGGGGGCACGGCGCGCAGTCCGCCGCGAAAAGTCTCGGCCAGGTAGCCGGCGTTGTTGAACGAGATGCCGATCAGCAGCGCCGGATACGAGTCGATGAAAATTCCCAGCGAACCCAGGCCGAAGTAGGTCATGTAGATCTGGAACAACGCGGGTGTATTGCGCGCCGTTTCCACCCACGTCGTGGCGAAGCCGCGGGCCAGCCGATTGTCCGAGTTGCGCGCGAGCGCCAGCCCGATGCCACAGGCGACGCCGATGACCATCGACAGCAGCGCCGTCTCGACGGTGACGAGCGCGCCCGCCAGCATGGCCGGCAGCGCCTCCAGCGCCTGATGCCAGTGGAAGGTGTAGCCCATGGCGCCGACGTCGCGCGTCTTCCGCAGGACGCGGAAGGGATCGCGCGCAGGCCCGGTCGCCGGGACCGGGCTCGGTCGAGGTCAGTAGTACACGCCCTTGATCGTGAGCTCCGGCAGCAGGCCGCCGATCCACTTGGCGTTGAGTTCCTGCGCGCGACCGGTGCGCACCTGCTGGTTGACGAAGAGGTTGAGGTAATTGATGAAGCCGAACTCCTGGCGCAGCGTGATCAACGACACGTAGTCGATGTCGTAGGGCGCATCGCCGCCCATCATCAGGTCCTTGTATTTGCCCGCCTTGACCGTGGCGGCCGCGACCGTAGAGGTCACGACGGTGGCCTCGATCTGGCCTTGCGACAAGGCGAGAAACACGTCGGCCTGCGTCTGGTAGGCGCGGAACGAGCCCTTGGGATCGTTCCACTTCTTGACGTCCTTCTCCAGCGCGATCGCCTCGAAGGTTCCGGTGACCGACCCGGTCTTGCGTCCCTTGAGGGAGGCATAGCTGCCGATGTTGGCGCCCTTTTTGGTGAGCACCACCATCTTGAATGCGAAATAGGGAATCGAGAAGCCGATCGTCTTGGCGCGTTGCAACGTGTCGGAGGTCGACGCGACGCCGACGTCGGCGCGGTTGGAAACAAGTGCCGGAATGCGGTCCGGGAATGGGGTTTCGACGATCTCCGCCTTCACGCCCAGCGCCTTGGCAAGGTCGTTGCAGGTGTCGACGTCAAAGCCGATCGGTTCGTTTTTCTCGTCGCGCGATCCCATCGGCGGAAAATCGAGCACCACCGCACAACGCAGCTTGCCTGAGGCGATGATGTCATCGAGCTTGTCGGCCTGGACAAGCGGGGACAGCAGGAGGCAGGCGGCCCCTGCAAAAGCGGCAAGTGCGTGGAGTCTCACGGTGGTTCCTTTCGCTGGATGGGATGACGAGGACGCCGCGTCACGTTGACCTGCGCCGGCATCGGACATTATTGCACTTCCGATCCAAATGGCAACGAACGTTGCCCGTTGCTGCCGGCCGATCGCGGCCCTGACGAGCTAACGCGATTCGCAACCGGCGTTCGCGGGTATCGGCGGGCGCGTCACGCCAGCCCCCAGGCGAAAGCGTCCGCTGGATCGAACACCATGGCGGCATCGAGCGTGACATGCGCGCGGCCATGGATCAGCGGCAATATCGCGTTCGCCGGCATGCCGGCGAGCGCTGGCACCGGGCGCACGTAGCGGCCGGAAAATACGCTGCCGATCACGCTTTCCTGGCGCCAGGCGGCGCCCGGTGCCAGCTTGTCGTCGGCGGCCAGGCAGGCGAGCTTCGCGCTGGTACCGGTGCCGCAGGGCGAACGGTCGTAGGCGCCGCCGGGACAGAGCACGAAGTTGCGCGCATGGTTGGCCGGGTCGGCCGCAGGTCCAACGAGTTCGACATGGTCGATGTCCGCGCCGCCGGCGCCGGTCACGCCTTGTTGCCGCAGTGCTTTGCGTATGCGTGTCGCAAAAGCCGTCAGCTCGCCCACGCGACCCGCTTCAAGTGGCAAGCCGTGATCGCTGCACAGGAAGAACCAGTTGCCTCCCCACGCCACGTCGCCATGCACGACACCGTGTCCCGGGACGTCGACACGCACCTGCGTCGCGGAGCGGTAAGACGGCACGTTGGCCACCGTCACCGTGCCGTCGTCATGCAGGGTGGTGGTGACCGTGCCGACCACGGTCTCGATCCGGTGTTCGCCGGGCTGCACGCGGCCAAGGTAGGCCAGCGTGGCCATGAGGCCTATCGTGCCGTGGCCGCACATGCCGATGTAGCCGACATTGTTGAAGTAGATCACGCCACAGGTGCTGGTCGGATCGACCGGCGTGCACAGCATCGCGCCGACGATGACGTCGGAGCCGCGCGGCTCGTTGACGACGGCGCGGCGCCACGCATCGTGCGCTTCGCGGAAGCGGTCGCGACGCTGTGCCATGTCGCCGGCGCCTAAATCGGGTCCGCCGCTGACGATCACGCGCGTCGGCTCGCCTCCGGTGTGGGAGTCGATGATGCGCGTCGGCGTGGCGGTTGGTTTGGTCATGGCGGTCAGTCGGTGCGTGTGTGGTCAATGCCTGTGCGGTCGATTCCCATGCGGTCAGTCCTTGTGTTCCGCGGTCCCATCCGCGTGGATCGCGAAGCGCCCGAATTCCCGCTGGTGCACCGGGTCCGGACTCATCCACGGCCACTCGCCGTATTGCCGGCGACGGAAATCGTCGATCGCCTGACTGATTTCATCCTCGGTGTTCATGACGAACGGCCCGTACTTGACCACGGGCTCGCCGATCGGCCGGCCCTGCAGCATCAGCAATTCGGCAACATCGTCGCCATTGACGAGCGCCAGTTCCGCATCGGCGCGTACTTCCATCACCGTGCCGGGTGGAAAGTCCTGCCCCGCGAGGGTAAGTTTCGTGCCGCGGAAAAAATAGAGTCGCCGCCGTGTTCCCGCGCCTGTCGCCGCCGGCAACAACCACGTAGCGCCTGGCGTCAATTTGACCGTGACGATGGCGACATCGTGGTCGGGCTGCGCGGCCCACGACTCAGGCGGCGGCGGGGGCGCAACCATGTCGGCCATGCGTCCGGCCAGTGTCGTCACCGTGGTTTCGCCGCCCTTGGCGTCCGCGTACACACGCTGCGGGATGTCTTCCGACCACAGCATCAGGAAGTGCGGCGGCACCATCTTGCTCGCGGCGGGCAGGTTGAGCCAGATCTGGAACAATTGGAGAGGATTGGGATTGACGGCGTCGAGCAACGGAAACATTTCCGCATGCACGATGCCACGCCCGGCCGTCAGCCATTGCACGTCGCCGGCGCCGAAGCGGGACACGGCACCCATCGAATCCGAGTGGTCGATCAGGCCGCGCCGCACGATCGTGACGGTTTCGAATCCGCGGTGGGGGTGCGCCGGAAAGCCCGGCACCGTCGTGCCGTGATACATGCTCCAGCCGTCCTTGGCGGCAAAGTCCTGTCCGATGTTGCGGCCGGCAAGCGAGGCGACCGGACCCATCGCGTCATTGCCCGGCGGATAGGCGTCGTCATGGAAGGCGCAGAACAGGAACGGGTCCGCGGTCTGCCACGGGAAACCCAGCGGTTCAATGGCAAGGATTGGATCGGCAGGCATGGTGTTGGAAAGTTGGTCCGGAGGTTGGGGAGTTGCAGCACGCATTGTAATGGGTAGGTGCGGACTGTCCGGTCCGGGCCGAATTTCGCTATAGTCGACGCTATCGAAACGCGAACCAGCAACCCATTGGCAGTGAATCCACGGCGCATGCTCGGCGGGCACCGACGGGGCGCGTTGCGCCACATCTTCGTGGCGACAATGCTTGCTGTGACGGCGATCGCGGCGCCGGTACTGGCCGCCGATCCCGCTAAGATATTGCGCGTGGCCTTCGGCGGCGCCGAGCAGAGCTTTGACCCGCAGTTCTCCGCCGACGCCGCGTCCGATGGCGTCATCGACCACATCTACGACGCCATGCTGGACTACGATTTCCTCGCGCGGCCGATGACGCTGGTGCCGCGCACGCTGGTGGCCATGCCGACGGTGACCGACGGCGGCGCGACGTACGTCTTCAAGTTGAAGCCGGGCATCTTCTTCACCCCGGACCCGGCGTTCAAGGGGGCGCCGCGCGAACTCACGGCCGGCGACTACGCGTATTCGGTGAAGCGCCTGCTCGACCCCGCGGTGAGAAGTCCGTGGCTGTGGTTGATCGAAGGCAAGATCATCGGTGCGGATGATTTGCGTGCCAGTGCGGTCAAGGGCGGAAAATTTGACTACGACGCGCCGATCGCCGGCCTCGAAGTGGTCGACCGCTACACGCTGCGCATCCGGTTGAAGCAGCCGGACCTGCGCTTCCTGTACGTGTTCGCCGTGCCCAATACCGCGGCGGTCGCGCGCGAGGTGGTCGAGGCGTATGGAATGGATTTCGGCGCGCATCCGATCGGCACGGGTCCCTACCTTCTTGGTGAATACAAGCGCAGCGCCAAGATCGTGCTGGTGGCCAACCCGGGTTTTCGCGACGTGACCTATGTGCCCGCCGGTCCGGTGCCGCCGGAATCGCAGCCGATCGCGGCCGCGCTCAAGGGCAGGAAGCTGCCGCTGCTGGGACGCATCGAGATCACGGTGATCGACGAAGGGCAGGCGATGTGGCTTGCATTTGCCAACCGTGAACTCGACGTCCTCGATCGCCTTCCCGGAGCATTCGTCGAGGAGGCGTTGCTCGGCGGCAAGCTGCGTTCCGACCTCGCGGCCAAAGGCATCAGGCACGAGGTATTGCTGCGTCCGAACACACGCTGGACCTACTTCAACATGGAAGACCCGGTCGTCGGCGGCTACACGCCGGCCCGGATCGCGCTGCGCCGCGCAGTCGGCATGGGCTATGACGTCGATCAGTTCATCCGCGTGATGCTGAAAGGGCGCGGGGTGCCGGCCATGAGCCCGCTGCCACCGGACATCGCCGGTTACGACCCCAAGCTCAAGACCAACGCGCAACTCTACGATCCCGCCGCGGCGCGCGCGCTGCTGGACAAATTCGGCTACAAGGACCGCGACGGCGACGGCTATCGCGAGACCCCCGAAGGCAAGCCGCTGGTCCTGGAACGCTGGTCATTGCCGACGTCGCAGGCGCGGCAGGAAAACGAGCAGTGGAAGAAGAACATGGACGCGATCGGGCTGCGCATCGTTTTCAAGACGGATCGGCAGTCCGAGCTGCGCAAGATGGCGCGCCAGGGCAAGTTCCCGATGCGCACGGATGGCTGGGTCGCCGATTACCCGGATGCCGAGAATTTCATGCAGCTCCTGTACGGGCCGAACATCGGGCAGGAAAATCACGCGCGCTTCAACCTGCCAGCGTTCAACCAGCTCTACGAGGAGGCGTACCGCCTGCCGGATTCGCCGGAACGAACCAAGCTCTTCGACCGCATGACCGAGCTGGTGCTGGCCTACGCGCCCTGGCGCCTGATGGAGCACCGGATCGACGACCACCTGACGCAAGCCTGGGTCCTCAACTTCAAGCCGCATCCGGTGCGCTCGGCAATCTGGCGCTACCTTGACCTCGATCCGGCGATGCGGTCGAAGTGATGGCGTAGCATTACGTCCATGACGTCTCCCATCCACATCGAGCAAGCCGTGCTGCGTGCGGCTTCCCGCGCCACGGCCGCGCACATCCAGCGCGAAAACGCTTTTGGCGCGCGCAACTACGATCCGCTGCCCGTCGTGCTTGGACAAGGCGCCGGGGCGTGGTTGACCGACGTCGACGGCAAGCGTTACCTCGACCTGATGAGCGCCTATTCGGCAGTGAGCTTCGGCCACGCGCATCCGAAAATCGTCGCGGCGCTGGTCGCACAGGCGCAGCAGCTCGCGGTCACGTCGCGCGCGTTCCATAACGACCGCCTGCCGGTTCTGCTCGAGCGTCTCGCGCACTTGACCGGGCTCGATCGCGCATTGCCTTCCAATGGCGGCGCGGAGGCAGTGGAGACGGCGTTGAAGGCTGCGCGCAAATGGGGCTACCGCGTGAAGGGCATCGCGGACGACCGTGCCGAGATCATCGTGTGCGACAGCAATTTCCACGGACGCTCCATTGCCATCGTCGGCTTTTCCTCGGAGCCGCAGTATCGGGACGGCTTCGGCCCGTTTCCGCCGGGATTCGTCACCATCCCGTTCGGCGATGCCGCGGCACTCGCGGCCGCCATCACGCCGGACACTGCGGCATTCCTGGTCGAGCCGATCCAGGGCGAAGGCGGCATCATCGTGCCGCCGGAAGGGTGGCTCGCCGAGTGCGCGCGCATCTGCCGCGAGCGCAACGTGCTGCTGATCTGCGATGAAATCCAGACGGGACTGGGTCGCACCGGATATCTGATGGCCTGTCAGCACGACAACGTGCAGCCGGATGGCGTGATCCTCGGCAAGGCGCTGGGCGGCGGCCTGTTGCCGGTTTCCGCCTTCGTCGCGACGCACGACGTGATGCGCGTCTTCACGCCGGGCGATCATGGCAGCACGTTCGGCGGCAACCCACTGGCGGCCGCGGTAGCGATGGCGGCGTTGGACGTGCTGGAGGACGAGAAGCTGTGCGAGCGCTCGCGCGAAGTCGGCGCGTGGCTGATGGCGCAACTGCGTGCGCTCGACAGTCCACTGATCCGCGAGGTACGCGGCCGTGGTCTGTACATCGGCATCGAGATCGATCCGCGCCGGCTGCCGGCACGCAGGGTCGTGGACCGGCTGCTGGCGCGTGGCATCCTGTCCAAGGACACGCACGGCACGGTCGTGCGCATTGCGCCGCCGCTGAATGTCGCGCAGGAGGACCTGGCCTGGGCGGTCGGCGAATTGCGCGAGGTATTGCGCGAGCTCGAAGCGGAAGTCCGGTAGCAGCAGCTCGTAAACAGCAGTCCGTTGGCAGAAGTCCGGATTGACGTCCCAATTCCGAGGAGTCCCGTCATGGCAAATTCCCGTTCCACTACCTTGAGGTTTCTTTCCACCGTGCTGGGTGCCGCCGCACTTGCCACGTTCTGTCTCCCCGCAGCCGCGCAGGAAAAAGACGAGCTGTGGGAAATCAACCTGCAGATGGAAATGGTCGGCATGCCGTTCAAGATGCCACCGCAGACTTCAAAACAATGTGTCGCCAAAGGCGCCGGCGACGAGGGTTACATGCCCAGTCAGCAGGGCGAATGCAGGACAGTCGACTCGAAGCGAACCGGCAACAAGGTCACGTTCAAGTCCATCTGCGAAGGCAAGAACAAGATGACCGGCATCGGTGAAGTCACCTTCGGCGATGGCACCTACAGCGGCAAGACGCAGATGACCGGCACCGTCGACGGCCAGCCGATGAACATGACGCAGACGTACTCCGCCAAGCGCGTGGGCAACTGCACCGCGCCACCGAAGGGGAAGTGACACTGCACTGACTGGCGCAGTGACATCCCTAACCGCTCTGGTGTCATCCCGAGCGCGGCGAGGGATCTGCTGCACGAAGATTCCTCGCTTTGCCCGGAATGACACATTGGCGGAATAGGGGCGGCGTATACTTTTCGCATGTCGGAGCCCACGCCTGCGGAACAACTCGTCGTCGCGATCAGTTCGCGTGCGTTGTTCGACTTCGAAGAGGAAAACAAGGTCTTCGAGACCGCTGACGACCGCGAATACATGCGTCTGCAGCTGGAGCGGCTCGAATCCCCCGCGAAGCCGGGTGTGGCCTATCCGCTGGTGCGCAAGCTGCTCGCATTCAATGCCGATGGCGTGCGCCGCGTGGAAGTGGTGATCCTGTCGCGCAACGATCCGGTTTCAGGACTGCGTGTGTTTCGTTCAGTCAAAGGCGCGGCATTGGGCATCGAGCGCGGCGTATTCACCCGCGGCCGCGCGCCGTTTTCGTACCTGGGCCCGCTCAAGGCCAACTTGTTTCTTTCCGCCAATGGCGATGACGTCCGCGGCGCGCTCGACGCCGGCTTTCCGGCGGCAATGGTCTACACCCAGTCGCAGGTCACCGATTCGCATCCGGACGAAGTGCGGATCGCCTTCGACGGCGATGCGGTGCTGTTCGCCGACGAGGCGGAACGTGTCTACCAGGCGCAGGGGTTGAACGCATTCCAGAATCACGAGGCGGACCACGCGACCCGGCCGCTGCCTCCGGGTCCGTTCAAGCCGCTGCTGGAGGCGCTGCATCGTTTGCAGCGTGTCGACCGCGGGACGGTGCAGATGCGTTTGCGCACGGCGCTCGTGACCGCGCGCAGCACGCCGGCACACGAGCGCGCCATCCGCACGCTGATGGACTGGAACGTCAATGTCGACGAGGCGATGTTCCTGGGCGGCCGGGAAAAGGGTCCGTTCCTGCGCGAGTTCGAGCCGGATTTCTTCTTTGACGACCAAACCCGCCATGTCGAATCGGCATCGCATCACGTTCCGTCGGGACACGTTCCCCATGGCATCGCGAACGAAGGGAAGCCGTTCGAGAAATGAGCGCCCCTGACCGTCCCTTTTCGCTGGCCGGCTGGCGCCGGCAGGTTGCCGGCGAGTACGCCGCGGTGCGCGCCGGGGTCGCCGATCCCGAAGGCACGGCCAAGCGCTTTCGCGCCGCGCGTGACCGGCTCTTCCTCGAGCATCCGGAGAGTCCGATTGCCGTCGATCGCCGCCGCGATTGGCGTGGCGTCGATTGGTACGCGTATGCGCCGGCGTGGCGATTGAAGGGCATCATCGAACCTTCGCCCAAGCGCGCGTCGTTCGAAATCTCGCTGGCGACCGACGGCGTCCTGCGCTGCACGCGCATCGGCCTGGTGCGTTTCGCTTTGGGTGGCCGCCAGGCGCACCTGGCGATCTACTGGCTCGAAGGCTATGGCGGCGGGATCTGGGTGCCGTTCGCCGATTCGACCAATGGCGGCGAAACCTACGGCGGCGGGCGCTATCTGTACGACACGATCAAGGGTGCGGATCTGGGCGTCGGCGAGCGTGAATTGGTGCTCGACTTCAATTACGCCTACAACCCTTCCTGCGCGTACGACGAGCGGTGGTCATGTCCGCTGTCGCCATCGGAAAACCGGCTGCCCTTCGCCGTTTCCGCCGGCGAGCGCGTGCCGCCAAGCGCGCGAAAGTAGTTCGCTCATCGCAGCGGCTAGTTCCGTTCGGTTATCGCAGCGGCTTGTTCCGTTCGCTTATCGCAGCGGCTGGCGCCCCATGCGCATTCGGAGGTCGCAAACACCGGCCTGCGGGTACCCGGCGCGACGGCGCTCGTCAACACAAGACTTCGCTGGTCGCGCTACCCGCGACGGCCGGCGCGCCTCACGAATGCGCATGGGGCGCCAGCCGCTGCGATGACGCCAGCGCTACGGTAGCGTGACGGTAACGCGGGGCAGGCGAATGGTTCATGGACGATAGCGCCAGCGCAGTGCGGGGCGGGCCATCCGGCTACGGGCGAATCTGTCGCCGTCGGCGCAGTGCGTGCGCCGCAAGGTGGGTGGTCGTGTGTTGACCGCCCGCCGCGCGGCGAAACACGCACCCGACGAACTGTCTGGCGACGGCTGAGCACGAGGCGGATGGCCCGCCCCGCGCGGCCTCCAGTTGATGGCCCGCTTCGGGAAGCCGTCGAGATCGAAGTGATCAGTCAGCGAGCACGCGGCCGAAGAACGGATACTGCGGATCGGTGTAGCCGGGCGTCGACGGATGTCCGGGCGGCACGAGCGAAT
>JANMCH010000016.1:0-56404 GCA_031361045.1 Betaproteobacteria bacterium
ACCAACAACTGCGACCACCAGGCGCGCATCTGCCACTCGACGACGGTCGCCGGCGTAGCCAACACCTGGGGCTACGGCGCGATGACCAACTCGTACAACGACATGCAGAACACCAAGTGCGCGCTGTACATCGGCAGCAACGCGGCCGAGGCGCACCCGGTGTCGATGCTGCACATGCTGCATGCGAAGGAAACCGGCGCCAAGATGATCGTGGTCGACCCGCGCTTCACGCGCACGGCGGCCAAGGCAGACGAATATGTCCGCATCCGTTCCGGCACCGACATTCCGTTCCTGTTCGGCGTGCTGTATCACATCTTCAAGAACGGCTGGGAAGACCAGAAGTACCTGGACGATCGCGTCTACGGCATGGACAAGGTCAAGGCCGACGTGATGGCGAAGTGGACTCCCGACAAGGTCGAGGAAGTCTGCGGCGTTCCGGAAGCGCAGGTGTTCAAGGTCGCCGAGATGATGGCCAAGAACCGGCCTTCGACCATCGTCTGGTGCATGGGGCAAACGCAGCACACGATCGGCAATGCCATCGTGCGCGCATCGTGCATCGTGCAGTTGGCACTTGGCAACATCGGCAAGTCCGGCGGCGGCGCCAATATTTTCCGCGGCCACGATAACGTTCAAGGCGCAACCGATGTCGGCCCCAACCCGGATTCGCTCCCCGGTTACTACGGCCTGGCAACGGGCTCCTGGAAATACTGGGCCGGCGTGTGGGGTGTCGACTACGAGTGGATCAAGAAGCAGTACGCCGAAGGCATGATGGAAAAGAGCGGCATGACGGTGTCGCGCTGGATCGACGGCGTCATGTATCCGAACGACAGCATCGACCAGGGTCCCAACCTGCGCGCCATGGTCTACTGGGGACATGCGCCCAACAGCCAGACGCGCGGCACCGACATGGTCAAGGCGATGCAGAAGCTCGACTTGATGGTGGTCATCGACCCATACCCTTCGGCCACCGCGGCGATGTGCGCGATGGTGCGCAAGGACGGCGTGTATCTGCTGCCGGCCGCCACACAGCTGGAAACGTCGGGCTCCTGCACGGCGTCGAACCGCTCGCTCCAGTGGCGCGAAAAGGTCATCGAGCCGCTGTTCGAATCGAAGCCCGACCACACGCTGATGGTCGCGTTCGCCAAGAAGTTCGGCTTCGAAAAGGAGCTGACCAAGAACTACGAGATGATCAAGGACAAGGACGGCTGGGACGAGCCCACGCCCGAATCCATCCTCAAGGAAATCAATCGCGGGACCTGGACGATCGGCTACACCGGGCAATCTCCGGAGCGGCTCAAGCTGCACATGAAGAACATGGCGACGTTCGACGTGAAGTCGCTGCGCGCGCGCGGCGGCCCATGCGATGGCGACTACTTCGGCCTGCCGTGGCCGTGCTACGGCACGCCCGAACTCAAGCACCCGGGATCGCCCAACCTCTACGATACGTCGAAGTCGATGATGGATGGCGGCGGCTGCTTCCGCGCGAACTTCGGCGTGGAACGCGACGGCGTGTCGCTGCTTGCCGGCGACGGGTCACACCCGACAGGCAGCGATCTCACCACGGGCTATCCGGAGTTCGACCACGTGCTGCTGAAGAAGCTTGGCTGGTGGGATGAGCTGACCGACGACGAAAAGAAGAAGGCGGAGGGCAAGAACTGGAAGACCGACACGTCGGGCGGCATCATCCGCGTCGCCATGAAAGTGCACGGCTGCCATCCGTTCGGCAACGCCAAGGCGCGCGCGGTCGTCTGGAATTTCCCGGATGGCATTCCGCAGCATCGCGAGCCGTTGTATTCGCCGCGGCCGGACATGGTGGTCAAGTACCCGACGCACGACGACAAGAAGGCCTTCTGGCGGCTGCCCACGCAGTACAAGAGCATCCAGGACAAGAACGTCGCCGATGGCGTTGCGAAGAACTTCCCGCTGGTGCTCACCAGCGGACGCCTGGTCGAGTTCGAAGGCGGTGGCGATGAGACGCGTTCCAATCCGTGGCTCGCGGAATTGCAGCAGGAAAACTTCATCGAGATCAACCCCAAGGACGCCAACGACCGCGGCGTCATCGACGGCGAATACGTGTGGGTCAAGTCACCCACGGGCGCCCAGATCTCGGTCAAGGCAATGGTGACCGACCGCGTCGGTTCCGGGACGACATTCATCCCGTTCCACTTTGCCGGATGGTGGCAGGGCAAGGACATGCTCGAGTTCTATCCCGAAGGCGCCGCACCGATCGTGCGCGGCGAGGCCGTCAACACCGCGACGACGTATGGCTACGACTCGGTGACGATGATGCAGGAAACCAAGACGACGCTGTGCCAGGTCGCCAAGAAGGCTTAAGGGAGAACACGCGATGGCCCGGATGAAATTTCTCTGCGATGCCGAACGATGCATCGAATGCAACGGTTGCGTTACCGCCTGCAAGCAGGAACACGATGTGCCCTGGGGAGTCAATCGGCGCCGCGTGGTGACGATCAATGACGGCGTGCCCGGCGAGCGCTCGATATCGGTGGCGTGCATGCATTGCTCCGACGCGCCGTGCATGGCGGTGTGTCCCGTCGATTGCTTCTACCGCAGCGAAGAAGGCGTCGTGCTCCACGACAAGGACCTGTGCATCGGCTGCGGCTACTGCTTCTATGCGTGCCCGTTCGGTGCGCCGCAGTTTCCGCAGGCCGGCGCCTTTGGCGTGCGCGGCAAGATGGACAAGTGCACGTTCTGCGCGGGCGGCCCGGAAAAAGACAACTCCGAGGCCGAGTTCAAGAAGTACGGGCGCAATCGCCTGGCCGAGGGCAAGTTGCCCGCCTGCGCCGAAATGTGCGCGACCAAGGCACTGCTGGGCGGCGATGGCGACACGATCGCGGAAATCTACCGGCAACGCGCCACGACGCGCGGCAAGGGCAGCGAAGTGTGGGGATGGTCCACTGCCTACGGCCGTCCGGAGGCACCCAAGCCTGCACCCGTCGCACCTCCGGGAGGAAAATCATGATGACGCGGCTGATGCGGATGGTGGCGCTGGTCTCCGGCGCGATGGCCGCGCTCATGCTGGCCGGCTGCGGCGAGCGGCCGCAGGTCATCGACTACAAGCAGGGCAAGTACCAGGGCAAGAAGGACGAGCCTCCCTACATGGCTGCGCCATACAACGGCAACCAGGAGCAGTGGGAGCGCGATATCCGCAACCGTACGCAGAACCAGAACGAATACCGGCGCATCGGATCCTGATTCCCGCCATGGCAAACAAAGTGATGTTCGATGTGCTGCGCATGTTCGTGGGAGTGGTCGCGGTGGGCGCGGCCTGCGTCGCTGCGGCGCAGTCGCCGGCGGTGTCGCCCCGGGAAGCCGACCAGGCCAAGCAACAGGCGGCGCAGCAGATTACGCAGCCGCTCAACAACCAGCCGGTCTGGAACGAAGTCCGCACCGGATTGCCGCAGTACACGAGCATTCAGGGACGCGAAACCAATGTACTGGTGCAACCGTCCGGCCAGACATGGCGCGCGCTGCGCGACGGGCAAATTTCCGTGTATGGCGGCTGGGCCCTGGTGGTGATCTTCCTGTCGATCCTGACCTTCTTCTGGCTCAAGGGTCCCATCACGCTGCACGAGCCGGAAACCGGCCGCAAGATCCAGCGCTTCACGCCGTGGGAACGTTCCATGCACTGGGCCACGGCAATCAGTTTCTCGATCCTGGCCATCTCCGGGCTGATCATCCTGTTCGGCAAGGGCGTGCTGCTGCCGCTGATCGGCTACACGCTGTTCTCATGGCTCGCGATCCTTGCCAAGAACCTCCACAACTTCGTCGGCCCGCTGTTCAGCGTGTGCATCGTGCTGCTGTTCTTCACGTTCGTTCGCCACAATTTCTGGAAGTCCTGGGACTTCACATGGATCAAGCACTTTGGCGGCTTGCTGTCCGGCCGCGAAGTTCCCTCGGGCAAGTTCAACGCGGGTGAAAAGCTCTGGTTCTGGGGCGGCCTGCTGATGCTGGGCACGATCGTCAGCGTGAGCGGATTCATCCTCGACTTCCCCAATTTCAACCAGACACGGCAAACGATGCAGATCGCCAATGTCGTGCACTCGGTGGCGACAATAATGTTCATGCTGGCGGCGCTCGGCCACATCTACATGGGAACGATCGGCATGGTCGGAGCGCTGGACGCCATGCGCACGGGCTACGTCGACGAGACGTGGGCGCGTGAACATCACGCATACTGGTACAACGAGATCAAGAGCGGTGCGGTGAAGGCGAACGTCACGATGACGCAAGCGGCACAGCGCGCCACTTGAAACCGGCAGTGGAGGAGGTAGCGCAACGATGAAGACGATCCGAGCAGTCCTTGCGGCCGCGTTTGTGGTCGTGTCATTCGGCGTGGCGGTGGCAAAACTGCCGCCGGCAGCGCCGCTGACCGATACACAGAAGGCCGAGGCGAAGGCCAAGGCCGACGCTGCGGCCGACCTGGCAAAACAACAACAGGCCAAGGCCGAGGATCGCGTCGCTGCACAATATTTCGCGAACATGAAGGCTCAGGGCAAGGCCGTTCCGGCGCCGCAGATGGCCGCGGCACCGGCTGCACCGGCCACGCCTGCGAAAGCGGCGGTCCCCGCGAAAAAATAAGCGACGTCTGGTTGCGAAGGAGTTGAACGGGGGCCCAAGCGCCCCTGTTTTTTTTGTCTGACACGATCGCGCCGTCCACATCGTGACTGCATGACTTCTGCCGTAGCGCGGAGCAGGCCATCCGCCCCGGGCTCAGCTGTCGCCAAGCAGTGGGTACGGTGCGTGTTTCGGCGCGTCGGCGCTCGTCAACCCAAGACTTCGCTTGCCACGCCGCACGCACTGCGCCGACGGCTCCAGATTCGCCCGAGATCGGATGGCTTGCTCCGCGCATGAATCGCGCTCCGTCGCAGCCGCATCGCAGCGGTTGGGGGCGCACAGTCGCGAGCAGGTCGCGCCGGGCGTCGCGGGTGGCGCAACAAGTGAAGTCCTGTGTTGACGAGTGCAGTGGCGCCGGGAACCCGCAGGCCGGCGATTGCGACCTCCGAGCGGCAGTGTGGCTCCAACCGTTGCGATGAACGACCGCAACCCGAACGGCGATGCGCCCTCAACCGCTGCGATGCAGGCGGTGCAACGTATGCGTACATTCCACGCGCGCGCCCGCGCGCTTTGCGCGAGGTTCGCCATCCGCGATATAATGGTCGGCTTGCTGGAGAGATGGCCGAGTGGTCGAAGGCACTTGACTCGAAATCAAGCATACGGGCAACCGTATCTAGGGTTCGAATCCCTATCTCTCCGCCATTCATTGCAGTGCGAACGGGCCCACTTGCGGCCCGTTTCGTTTTGGGGCGCGCGTCGAATGGCGCGGTACGCGCCGCGCTGATAGCTGCTAGACTCGCCGCGAATTTCCGTCCCCATGAAGATTCGCCCCTCCACCACCGACTCGACGATAGCGCTGGTCGTTCTCGCGGTGCTGGTCGTCGGCGTCTACCTGGTCCTCCAGCCGTTCCTGTCGGCGATCATCCTCGCGGCGGCACTCGCCGCGGCGTCTTGGCCCGTGTTTTCGTGGTTGCGGCGGCGACTGCGCAAGGGCTCGGGACTTGCTGCAACGGTTACCACCCTACTGATCCTTCTGGTCCTGGTCTCGCCCTTCGTCATCGTGGGCGCCACGCTGGCCGAGAACTTCGACCGCGGCATGGCTTTTGCGCGCGGGGCCGTCGAGCGCGGACCGCCCGATCTTCCGCCCTGGGTCGCTGGTCTGCCGCTGTTCGGCGAGCGCATCGCGGCCTATTGGTCGTCAATCGCGCACGACAGCGGGGCGGCACTGGACGAACTGCGGAAGTGGCTCGACCCCGCAAAATCGGTGGCGTTGAAGGCCGGTGCGGGCATTGCGGAGGGACTGATCCAACTAACGCTGTCGGTGCTGGTCGCGTTTTTCTTTTTCCGCGACGGCGACGCGATCATGGGTCGCTTGCGCAGCGCCGTCGGCCGCATCGCACCCGAGCGGGGCCTGCACATGCTGCAGGTGGCGCTGGGGACGACCCGAGCGGTGGTCTACGGCATTCTCGGCACGGCGCTTGTGCAAGGCGTGCTGATGGCGGTCGGACTCTGGATCGCCGGCGTCAAGGCCGCCCCGTTACTGGGCCTGGCTACGTTCTTCCTGTCGCCGGTGCCGATCGGCCCGCCGCTCATCTGGATTCCTGTCGGCGTGATCATGCTGTTCCAGGGGGAGACGGGCTGGGGTATTTTCATGTTGCTCTGGGGCGGACTGATCGTGTCTTCAGTCGACAATGTCATCCGGCCGTTGATCATCAGCCAGGGCAGCGACCTGCCGTTCATCCTCGTACTGCTCGGCGTGTTGGGCGGCGTGGTCGCCTTCGGATTCATCGGCATATTCCTGGGACCGGTGTTGCTGGCCCTGGGTTTCGCGATGATCAAGGAGTGGGCGGGCGCCGCACCCGCCGAGGTTGCCCCGAAAACTGCGTCGGAACCGGCGCCGCGCGCCGATTCCTGACGCCTAGAACTGCGAGCAGAACGCGACGGCGTCGGGTCCTTCGCCTTCGGCCACCCACGAACGATTCAACATCGAGCGGCGCACCGAGAGGTCGACCGTGTAGCGATGATTGGCATCGTTGCGGTTGTTGAAGAAGCGGTAGACCGGCAGCGTGCCGCCCGGACACTTGCCGAAGAGGTCGGGAACCTGCACGTAGAACGACGCCGAAGTTTCCAGACTCCAGATGCCCGGCCAGTGCGTGAGCACGTAGTCGCATTCGAATCCGCTGGCCGAGAAGAAGTGCGAGTTGATGAGTCCCGAGGCAAAGAATCGGCACACCGGCCGCGATCCCAAGGGCGCCGTGAACGGGGACAGGTACGCATAGAAATAAAGGCCGGTCCGCTGGAACGAGCCGTACAACACCGCATCGATGTACGCAATTTCGGCGGGTTGCGCCGTGATGAAGTAATGATCCAGGATCGGGTTGTAATACTCGACGACCTGGAACGCGCCGGGAGGTGGCGCGGTGCCGCCGGGAATCGTGCTGGCGATTGCCGCGCCGGTATCGAGCAGCCCCGATCCGCAGATCGCTGACTCGGAGCATCCCGAATTAATTGCGAAATCCCGCGTCGTGCCCGTGATGACATCGAGCACGCGACCGGGCGTGACCAACGGATTGCGCGCAATCATCAGTGCTGCGGTTCCGGAAACAAGCGGCGCGGCGAAGCTCGTGCCGCGGCCGGACGCATAGTCGGAATTCTGCGGGACCGTCGTGCCGTCGTTGGACGTCGAGATGATGAGTCCGGATTCCGGCAGGTCGCCGCCCGGCGCGGAGACGTCGATGCGCTTGCCGAAATTGGAATAGCTGGTAAGTTGCCCGCCCTTGTTGCTCGCGGCGACGGCGATGACGCCGCCGCAACTCGCGGGCGTGATGTCCGAGACATCCGACGAAAAATTGCCTGCGGCGGCGACAACCACGGCGCCGTGGGCGAGCGCGTCATCAACGGCCTCCTGGATCGACTGGTCGCACGGACCGAATCCGCCGAGGCTCAGGTTGATGACCCTGGCCGGGGTGGTATTGGGCGGCACGCCGGCGATATTCACGCCGGAGGCCCAGAGCATGCCTTCGAACACGTCCTCGAACGTTCCACCGCAGCGGCCGAGCACGCGCACCGGCAGGATGCGCGAGCCACGCGTCAGGCCAGCGATGCCGATGCCGTTGTTGGTATTCGCGGAAATCTGGCCGGCGACGAACAGCCCGTGGAAGAAGCTGTCTTCGGGCGCACCGCATTCGCCCGTGCTCCAGTCGCCTTCGTCGCGCGGATCGGGGTCACGCGCATTGCCGTCGCGCGCTCGCGCCGGGTCGGTGATGAAGTCGTAGCCGTCCAGCACGCGGCCTACAAGGTCGGGGTGCGGCAGGATGCCGGTGTCGACCACGGCGACGACGATGCTGGAGGAGTCAGGCTGGAGCGTCCATGCCGTTTCGGCGTTGACGCCGGACAGCGGATCGCTGAGTGACCATTGCTGCGAATAGTACGGATCGTTCGGCGCTGCCATCGGAAACGCGCGGCGCACCGGGTCGGCGTACTGGATCGCGCCATCCTGTTGCAGCCGTTCTGCCATCTGCGCCAGTTGCGCCGGGGATTGCGGATCCGGAACGCTCATCACCCAGACATTGCCGATCTGCCGTTCGACCGTAAGCGCCATGCCGACGCGGTTGCCCAGGCGCGGCAACAGTGCACCCCAGTCTGGTTCGGCACCGTCCTTCAAGCGAACCAGCAAGCGCTGACCTGGTTCGTTGGCGGCCGCCGGCAGCACCTGCGCTGCCTTGAGCCCGACGGCGTTGACCCGCGGGGTTTCAGCCCACAGCACGCCCCGGTCGTTGCGTAGCGCCTTCAGCGTGAGGGCAATGGACTTCGCGTCCTGCGGCACGGCAAGCGTCAGATCGAGCGCGCCCGTGCGGGTGGTGCCGGCGAGCGTCAATCCGGTGCCGACCAGCGCCTCCAGCTTGGCCAGCGCGTCCGGGGGAAGTGCCCCCGCCGCCGCCATGTACGGATGCAGCCTGACGCGGATCGACGATGTCGTGTCGGCCGCTGACGCGGGTATCGACATGACAAGGGTGGCGGCCAGCGAGGCCGCCAGCGCGGTGACATATGCGACCAGTTTCGATGCGCGAAAATGCATGCTCAGGGCTCCCAGACGTGACGACCGGCAATTCTCCGGATCGAATGATGCGAGCAAGTTCAGTGCCGGCCACCGTGGAGCGGGCCGGCTGCATGACAAGAGGATACGCCGTAGCCACATCAAAAGGCTAGCGGAACCCCTTGGCGAAGCTAGGTTTTAGCGGGGGCGGTTGCTGCGCTGCGGTCGCGCTCCATATCCTTGCGGAATGGGGCGAGGGCCGTGACCATCTGGGCGAAGATCTTCGGGCTGGCGGCGATCACCTGGCCGCCATGGAGGTAACTGCCTTCTCCGGACAGGTCGCCGATCAGTCCGCCTGCCTCCAGCACCAGCAGGCTGCCCGCCGCGACGTCCCAGGGGTTGAGGCCGACTTCCCAGAAGCCGTCGTAATAGCCGGCGGCAACGTAGGCCAGGTCGAGGGCCGCCGCGCCCGGGCGGCGCAGGCCGGCCGTTTGCGTGATCATCGCCTTCATCATCTGCAGGTAGGTGTCCAGGTAGCTGCCGTCGCGAAACGGGAAACCGGTGCCGATCAGGCAATCGCGCAGGTGCTGGCGCTTCGAGACGCGGATGCGCCGGTCGTTCAGGAACGCGCCGCGTCCGCGCGTGGCGGTGAAGAGGTCGTTGCGTACCGGGTCGAAGATCACGCCCTGCTGGACGATATCGTTCTGCGCCACGGCAATGGACACGCAATATTGCGGAAAGCCGTGCAGGAAGTTCGTGGTGCCGTCGAGCGGATCGATGATCCACACGTATTCAGCGCCGGCGTTGTCGCCCTTGTTGGTGCCTTCCTCCGCGAGGATTGCGTGATCGGGATAGGACTTGTGGATGATGTCGACGATGGCCGCTTCGGCGCCTTTGTCGATTTCACTGACGAAATCTTTCGGACCCTTGGCAGTAACCGTCAGGAGATCGAGGTCGCGCGCGCCGCGGTTGATGATGTTGCCGGCGCGGCGTGCGGCCTTGACGGCCGTGGTGAGCATTGGATGCATGAGAGGATGTTGCGCGTGTCAAAAGTGCGGAATGCAGCTATTTTACCTGCTTACCTGGCTGTCCACCCCCCGCCGCCCCGCCAAACGACGATGAGCTCCCGAGTGCACTCCGCCGCAGCCACGCTCGCGCGCCTGCGTATCGTACTGGTCCGCACGAGTCACCCAGGCAACATCGGCGCCGCCGCGCGCGCCATGCTGACGATGGGCCTGTCGCGACTCGTGCTGGTGGCTCCCGCGCGTTTTCCGGATGCGGAGGCCACGGCGCTTGCCACCGGCGCGACCGGCATACTCGAGTCGGCGCGCGTGGTCGCGACACTCGACGACGCGCTCGCCGGTTGCGCGCTTGCCATCGGCCTGTCGGCGCGACCGCGCGAGTATGCGGGCCGCGTTCTGGCGTTGCGCGATGCGGCGCAGGAAGCGATCGCGCAGGCGGACGTCGGCGACGTGGCGCTGGTATTCGGGACGGAGATGTCGGGACTGTCTAACGATGAGCTCGCACGCTGCGGTATCGCGGCCACCATTCCAACGAACGAGGACTACGCGTCACTCAATGTCGCCGCCGCCGTGCAGGTCGCCGCCTACGAACTGCGCGTGGCGTCGGGCTTGGGACAAGTGTGGTCCGCGCCGCGCTTCACGGCCGCGACGCACGACGAGATCGAGGCGTTGCACGCCCATGCGCGCCGGACACTGACGGCGATGCGCTTCCTGCGACCGGATCAACCGCGGCGCCTGCTGCCGCGCTTGCGGCGACTGTTCGGACGCGCGCAACTGGAACACGAGGAAGTGAACATCCTGCGCGGCATCCTGGCACGCATCGACGAATTCGTCGGCAAGGCGGGCAAGCGGTGAGCGGCTGGTTTGCGCGCGTCGGTCTGCCGTTGTCGCGCGATGAGCAAGCGGCCGTCGGCGGGCTGATCGACTCGGTTGCGCCGCAGGCGTCGGGCGAGGTCACGCTGCTGACCTCCTGGCAGGACGCGCTGCAATTCCTGCGTGCCTGCGAACTTGATCCGACGTGGTGGGATCAGGAAGAGCGCGAGCGCGAATGGTTGTGGACACGCGTTGCCGAACTGCAGACCGAGTCCACATTGTTGCAAGCGATGGCTGCGCTGCAGGAACGGCTGGATGCGCAGGTTCGTGCCGCATTGATTGCCGCCGGTGCGAAAGATCCCGCCGTCATCGGCGAGGCGATGGGATCGATGCTTCTGGCGGCGCAGCAGAACGCGCTGGCGGAACTCGCCGGCGAACCGCCCGAACATCGCTTCCGGCGAAAATTCGCGCTGTTCGAAGGCGGGCGCTGGCCGCTCGGATATCATGCGGCGCGCTTCGTGCTTTTCTGAATGCCAAGCGCGATTCCAATGCCCTCCCAACTCGCCTCTGCCGAACGGACTGCCGCGACACGACTGTGCCGCAACTGCAACGCGGCGGTGTCCGGCGAATTCTGCACGAACTGCGGGCAGGAGACGCGGATCAAGTTGCCGACCGCGCGGGTTTTCCTGCGCGAAGCCACCGGTCGCTATGTCGCCATGGACGGCCGCTTGTGGCGCACGCTGGCCGCACTGCTGTTCCGGCCGGGATTTTTGACGCGCGAATATTTCCGGGGCCGGCGGCGGCGCTACATCCGTCCCGCGCGCCTGTTCCTGGTGTTGTCTTTGGCGCTGTTCGCGGCGATTCGCTTCTTCGCCAGCGCGCCCATCCTCGTCGATGAGGAGCCTGCTGCCAAAACGGATGCGCCATCCGGAGCGAAGGCAGATGGATCATCCGCTGCGCAAGGCGGCCCGACGTCGCGCGCGAAAGCCACGAGCGATGCCGCCGTGACATTCGATCCGGGCGAAACCGGCGGTGAGATCTTCAGCGTGCCGGGATTCACCATCAACGTCGACCGGGGACTCAATCTCGACATTCCCAATGCCGACGCGCCGTGGTCGCGCGAACTGAAGAAGCGCTTCGAGCACTTCAACCATCTCAATCGACAGGAAAAATCGGAGCAGGTGTTCCTGGGCGTCGTGCGCTACGGCCCCTACGCGATGTTCGTGCTGATGCCGGCGTTTGCCTTGCTGTTGCTGGTCGCGTACGCCGGACGCGGGCGGCGCTATCCCGATCGGCCCAACCGGTATGCGGAACATGTGGTGTTCGCCGCGCACACCCACGCGTTCCTCTTTTTGGTCGTCGTGCTGGCGCTCGCCATTCCGTGGACATGGCTGCGCATCGCGCTGGCCCTGTGGTGGCTGATGTATGGCCTGTGGGCGACCAAGGTGGTCTATCGCGGAGGCTGGGCCGGACTCCTGTCCCGCGCGTTCATCGTGAGTACCGCGTACTCGGTGCTGTTCGGGCTCGTCATTTTCGGCCTCGTCATGGCCGCCGTCCTGTTGCGCTGAACAGGAAGCCCGCTGGCCCTGCTACGACGCGGCGCAGGACTTCTCCAGGTCTTCCTTGAATCGCGCCAACCGCGTTTCGTGGCGCGCCTGGCGTTTCTCCATCGCGCTGATCGCTGCGTCATAACGTGCGCACATGCTCTTCGACGAGCAGCTTTCGCGCGCCTTCTTGTCATGGGCGATCGAATCGGTGGCCGAAGTCAGCGAGCGTTGTTCCTTGTCCGCCTGTTTGCGCGCGGTGGAGCACTTTTTCGTGGGTTCCAGAGCTGCCGCGGGTTCGGGCGAGGCAGCCAGGGACGTAGCGGCCCCGGCGAGCGCCACGGCGAGCAGTACGGGGAGAAGGCACAGCGTTCGGGTCATGGGAAATCCTCAAGTGAATGCGACCCGGCCGGCGCAAGGTGCCGCCGTTGGACCGACAAGTCTAGCAAAGGATTCCCAGCCGTCCATGGCAATACTTGAGTGAATTGATCGGAAATGGCACAATGACGGCATGTTCGACCGACTACGCGAAGACATGGCGGTGGTGTTCGACCGGGACCCTGCCGCCCGGAGCCGCTGGGAAGTGCTCACTTGCTATCCCGGCCTGCACGCGCTCGTCTGGCACCGCAACGTGACCCATCCGCTATGGGGCGGGGGCCTGCGCTGGCTGGCCCGTTGGCTTGCGCATTGGAGTCGCTGGCTGACAGGCATCGAAATCCATCCCGGGGCCACCATCGGGCGACGGGTGTTCATCGACCACGGGATGGGCGTGGTGATCGGCGAAACCGCGGTCATTGGCGACGATTGCACGCTATATCATGGGGTTACGTTGGGCGGCACGTCCTGGAACAAGGGCAAGCGCCACCCGACGCTGGGGCGCCATGTGGTCATTGGCGCAGGCGCCAAGGTATTGGGGCCCCTGTTGATCGGCGACGGCGCCAAGATCGGCTCCAACGCGGTCGTGGTGCGCGATATTCCGGCGGCTGCAACGGCCGTAGGTATCCCGGCGCGGCTGGTCACCGAGGATGCCCAAGTCCAACGCGAGGAGCAGGCTGCAAAGATCGGCTTCTCGCAGTACGCCATCGTCGCCGACATGAACGACCCGGTGGTGCAGGCCATCCACCGGTTGCTGGATCATGCCGCGGCTACGGAAGAGCGCTTCGACAAGCTGGTGGCGCAGCTGACCCGCGACGGGACGGATTGCGGCGACGCCAAGGCCACCGCCGAAGGCTTTGACCCGGCTCAAATCAATAAAATGCTTGAGTGAACTTGTGGGTCTTTTAGTTGACTAAATCGTTCAAGTATAGGACAATTCGATCTGTCCTGGACAATTGCCTTCCGCTGTCTGATCGCGCAGTCGACGATCGGTACGGACGGCGCCCTTCGAGGGACTAGACGACCATGCGCCTGACCACCAAAGGAAGATTCGCCGTCACGGCGATGATCGATGTCGCGATGCACGGTTCCAAGGGACCGGTGACGCTTGCGGCGGTTTCCGATCGCCAGCGCATCTCACTTTCCTACCTTGAGCAACTGTTCGGAAAACTGCGCCGCAACGGCCTGGTCGAGAGTGTGCGCGGTCCGGGCGGCGGCTACAGCCTCGCGCGCGCGGCTGGGGCCCTGACGGTGGCCGACATCATTCTCGCCGTCGACGAGCCGATCGACGCCACGCAATGCGGCGGACGCGAAAACTGCAAGGACGACCGCCGCTGCATGACGCACGATCTTTGGTCGGGCTTGAACGATCACATTTTTTCCTACCTGCACGGCGTGACGCTGGCGCAGATGGTGACGCAGCAAAAGCCCGCCGAGGTCTCCGTGCTGCAGGACCATCGCACGAGCCAGGTGGTGGCGCCGCCGTGCAAGACGCCGGTCGTGGCCTGAATTCCCTGGATGACTGAAGCGATGAAGCTCCCGATCTATCTCGACTACTCCGCGACAACGCCGGTGGATCCGCGCGTCGCGCAGAAGATGGTCACGTACCTGACCGAGGATTTCGGCAATCCCGCGTCGCGTTCCCATTCGTTCGGCTGGACGGCGGAAGCCGCGGTGGAAGAGGCGCGCGGGCATGTCGCCGCACTCGTCGGATGCGATCCGAAGGAACTGGTGTGGACCTCCGGCGCGACCGAGTCGATCAATCTCGCACTGAAAGGCGCGGCGCACTTTTACAAGGACAAGGGCAAGCACCTGATCACCGTCCGCACCGAGCACAAGGCCACGCTCGACACCATGCGCGAACTCGAGCGCGAGGGCTTCGAGGTCACGTACCTCGATGTGAAGGACGACGGGCTGCTCGACCTCGACGCGTTCAAGGCCGCGTTGCGGGCGGACACGATCGTTGTTTCGGTCATGTTCGTGAACAACGAGATCGGCGTCATCCAGGACATCGCGGCAATCGGCGAAATCTGCCGCGCCAGGGGCATCATCTTCCACGTCGACTCGGCGCAGGCGACGGGCAAGGTCCCGGTGGATCTGGGCACGCTCAAGGTCGACCTGATGTCGTTCTCCGCGCACAAGAGCTATGGCCCCAAGGGCATGGGCGCGCTGTTCGTCCGGCGCAAGCCGCGCGTGCGCATCGAGGCGCAGATGCACGGCGGCGGCCACGAGCGCGGCATGCGTTCGGGCACGCTGCCCACGCACCAGATCGTCGGCATGGGCGAGGCTTTCCGCATCGCCAAGATCGAAATGGCCACCGAGAACGAACGCATCCGCATGTTGCGCGACCGGCTGTGGAAGGGCCTTTCCGAAATGGAAGAGGTCTACGTCAACGGCAACATGGAGCACCGGGTGCCGCACAACCTCAACGCGAGCTTCAACTTCGTCGAGGGCGAGTCGCTGATCATGGCGATCAAGGACATCGCGGTGTCGTCGGGGTCGGCGTGTACCTCGGCGTCGCTGGAACCGTCCTATGTCCTGCGAGCGCTGGGGCGCAGCGACGAGCTTGCGCACAGCTCGATCCGTTTCTCGATCGGCCGCTTCACCACCGAGGCAGACGTCGACTACACGATTGCGCTGTTGCAACGCAAGGTTGGAAAATTGCGGGAGTTGTCCCCACTTTGGGAAATGCACCAGGATGGCGTCGACCTGAGCAAGATCGTCTGGGCCGCGCATTAAGGAATCAAGGAGCACGATCATGGCGTACAGCGAAAAAGTACTCGACCACTACGAAAATCCACGCAACGTCGGTTCGTTCGCGAAGGACGCGGACGACGTCGGCACCGGCATGGTCGGCGCGCCGGCCTGCGGCGATGTGATGAAGCTGCAGATCAAGGTCGGCCCGGACGGCATCATCGAGGACGCCAAGTTCAAGACGTACGGCTGCGGCTCCGCCATTGCGTCGTCGTCGCTGGTCACCGAATGGGTCAAGGGCAAGACGCTCGATCAGGCCATGACGATCCGCAATACGCAGATCGCCGAGGAACTGGCGCTGCCGCCGGTCAAGATCCACTGCTCGATCCTCGCCGAAGACGCGATCAAGGCCGCGGTGGCCGATTACCGGCAGAAGCACCACACCGCACACGGATCTGAGTCGCATGAAAGCGAGCCGGCAGCCAACCTCGCGGCCGACTGACACCACGCAAGCGCACGGAGAACGACGAATGGCAGTCACACTCACAGCGACGGCAGCGCAGCATGTTTCCGCGCACCTGGCCAAGCGCGGCAAGGGCTTGGGCCTGCGCCTGGGCGTGCGGACGACCGGCTGTTCGGGACTGGCCTACAAGATCGAGTACGCCGACGACACTTTGCCTGAGGACGTGAAGTTCGAGAGTCACGGGGTCACGGTCGTCGTCGATCCGAAGAGCCTGCCTTACCTTGATGGCACCGAGCTCGACTTTGCGCGGGAGGGGCTGAACGAAGGATTCAAGTTCAACAACCCGAACGTCAAGGACGAATGCGGCTGCGGCGAGTCCTTCAACGTTTAGGCGACCTCGATAAATCGCGCGTTGCTGTGTTGCTCGCGCTTGCCGTACTAACCGTGTACTGCCTGCGCGCTCGCGCCGTGCCCCGCACAATTTTCGAGGGCGCCTGAATCGCGACACCTGCACCATGATCGATTTCTCCCGCAACCACTTCGACCTGTTCGGCCTGCCGCCCTCGTTTCGCGTCGACGGCGCCGTGCTGGACCTTGCGTATCGCCAATTGCAGACCGACGTGCATCCCGACCGCTTTGCAGGTGGCAGTGACGCGCAGAAGCGCGTGGCGCAGCAGGCATCGGCGCGCGTCAATGAAGCCTACCGGGCGCTGAAAAATCCCGTGCAACGCGCGCAGTATCTGCTGCAGATTCATGGCGTGGAAGCGCTCAGCGAAACCGACACGGCGCTGCCTCGCGCCTTCCTGGAGCGGCAACTCGAACGGCGCGAGCAGGCGGCCGATGCGCAGGCGGCCGGCGACGTCCGTACGCTGTCGTCGCTGCTTGGGGACGCGCGCGCGGAAGGTGCGGCACTCGAGGGAGTGCTGGCGCAAGCGTTCGACAGCGAACACGCGTATGCGACGGCGCGCATGCACGTGCGCGAACTCACGTTCCTGTCCAAGCTGGCCGAGGACATCGACGCCATGCTCGCGGCGATCGACGCCTGATGGCGCTGTTCCAGATCTGCGAACCGGGTGAGGCGCCTGCGCCGCACCAGCGCAAGCGCGCGGTCGGCATCGACCTGGGCACGACCAATTCACTCGTCGCCACCGTGCGCAACGGTCTCGCCGTGGTGCTGCCCGACAGCGAAGGGCGCCCGCTGGTGCCGTCGCTCGTCCGCTACGGCGAACTTGCGGTGGAAACCGGCTATGCCGCCATGGCCCACCAGACCAGCGACCCGCAGAATACGATCGTCTCCATCAAGCGCCTGATGGGCCGGGCCTTGACCGACCTGGCCGATGCGCGGCGCTTTCCCTATCGCTTCGTCGACACGCCGGGCATGGTCAAGATCGACACGCGCGCCGGCGTGAAGAGTCCCGTTGAAATCTCGGCCGACCTGCTGCGCGCGCTGCGCGAGCGCGCGGTGGAATCGCTTGGCGGTCCGATCGATGGCGCCGTGGTGACCGTTCCGGCCTATTTCGACGAAGCGCAGCGGCAGGCAACCAAGGACGCGGCAATGCTCGCCGGCTTGCCGATCCTGCGTCTGCTCAACGAGCCGACGGCTGCGGCCATCGCGTACGGACTCGACAATGCTTCCGAAGGCGTTTACGCGGTCTACGACCTGGGCGGCGGCACGTTCGACATTTCCATACTGCGCCTGTCGCGGGGCGTGTTCGAGGTATTGGCGACGAATGGCGATTCCGCGCTGGGCGGCGACGACTTCGACCATCGCGTGTTCTGCTGGATCATCGAGGCGGCGAAGTTGCCGCCACTGTCACCATCCGATGCACGGCTCCTGCTCATCAAGGCGCGCGAAGCGAAGGAGAATCTGTCCGAGCACGACAGCGCGTCGATCCTGGCAACTCTTTCCAGCGGGCAGGCCATCAGTCTCACGCTGACCAAGGCCATCTTCACCGAGATCACCGGCAATCTGGTGGCCAAGACGCTGCAGCCGGTCAAGCGCGCGTTGCGCGATGCGCAATTGCAGCCCGCGGATATCAAGGGCGTGGTCATGGTCGGAGGTGCCACGCGCATGCCGCAGGTACGGCGCGCGGTCGCCGAGTATTTCGGTCAGCCGCCGCTGACCAATCTGAATCCGGATGAGGTCGTGGCGCTGGGCGCGGCGGTGCAGGCGAACAAGCTCGCCGGCAACCGCGAACGCGACGACGACTGGCTGCTGCTCGACGTGATCCCTCTTTCGCTCGGACTCGAGACGATGGGCGGCATCACGGAGAAGATCATTCCGCGCAATTCAACCATTCCGATCGCGCGCGCGCAGGAATTCACGACCTACAAGGATGGCCAGACCGCGATGGCCATCCATGTGGTGCAGGGCGAGCGGGAGAAGGTTGCCGATTGCCGCTCGCTGGCGCGCTTCGAGCTGCGCGGCATTCCGCCCATGGTGGCCGGCGCCGCGCGCATCCGGGTGACTTTCCAGGTGGATGCTGACGGTTTACTCGATGTCGCTGCGACGGAATTGGCGACCGGCGTCGAAGCCACGATCACCGTCAAGCCGTCCTATGGATTGTCCGACGGCGAAATTGCGAAGATGCTGGCGGATTCATTTGCGCATGCGACGGACGACATGCAGGCGCGGGCACTGGCTGAAGCACAGGTCGAGGCGGACCAGATTGTGACGGCAACCGAGGCGGCTCTCGCCGTGGATGGAGAACTGGTCGACGCTCACGAGCGCGCGGCCATCGACGCCGCGTTGGCCAATTTGCGGCGCTTGCGCGATGGCATCGACCACCTGGCATTGCGCGCGGCCGTCGAAGCGCTCAATCACGCGACGGGCGAATTCGCCGGTCGGCGCATGGACCGCAGCGTCGCCCGCGCACTGACCGGCAAGCGCGTCGATGCGCTTGCGGACTGACCACGATGCCCGAGATCGTCGTCCTGCCGCACGCCGACGTCTGCCCCGAGGGCAAGACCTTCGAGGCCAAATCCGGCATGTCGATCCTGGACAATCTGCTGGAGCACGACGTGATCGTCGAGCACGCGTGCGAGAAGTCCTGCGCGTGCACCACCTGCCACGTGATCGTGCGCGAAGGCTTCGCCTCGCTGCCGCCGTCTTCCGAGGATGAGGACGACCTGCTCGACCGCGCATGGGGACTGACCGCGCTCTCCCGCTTGTCCTGCCAGGCCATCGTCGAGGACAAGAATCTGGTCGTCGAAATTCCCAGGTACACCATCAATCAGGTGAAGGAGGGGCGATGAAGTGGACTGATGTGAACGAAATCGCCATCGCGCTCACCGATTCACAACCGGATGTCGATCCCCGCTTCGTGCGCTTCACGGACCTGCATCGCTGGGTGTGCGAGCTGCCGGGATTCGCCGATGACCCGTCGCGCAGCGGGGAGAAGATCCTCGAGGCGATTCAAGCGGCCTGGATCGAGGAGGTCTGACCGATGGCCGGCATGTCGATTGTCGCGACTTGCTTGCGCCAGCTGAAGCACGCTTCAGCAGAAAAGATTCAGCACGCCGTCCAGGCCGCAGTGGTCGATGGCGTACGTTGCCTTGGCGCGTACGACGGGCTTGGCGCGGTAAGCCACGGAGACGTCGGCTTCGGCGAACATCGGCAGGTCATTGGCGCCGTCGCCGATGGCCACCACCAGTCCTGACTTGCCGGCGAGTTCGTGCTTTAACTTGCGCAGCGCGGCCGCCTTGGCATCGGCATCGATGAGCGCGCCGCTGATTCGCCCGGTCAATTTCCCGGCCACAACTTCGAGCGTGTTGGCCGTCGCATAATCCAGCTTGAGGCGCGCCTTCAGGCGCTCCGTGAAAAAGGTGAAGCCACCCGACAGCAGCGCTGTCCTGGCGCCAATGGCCGCGAATCCCGAGAGCATGCTCTGCGCGCCCGGCGAGAGCCGTAGTCGTTCGTCGTAAACCCGCTCCAACGCCGAGAGCGGCAAGTCCGCAAGCAAGGCCACGCGACGACGCAGGCTCTCGGCGAATTCGATTTCGCCGCGCATTGCACTCGCAGTGATCGCGGCGACCTCTGCCTTGATGCCGCGCATGTCGGCGATTTCATCGATGCACTCGATGGAGATCAGCGTCGAGTCCATGTCCATGGCCACCAGCCGAACGTCGGCCAGCCGTTGGGTGGCCGGCACGAAAGCCGCGTCGCAGCCATGCTCCACGGCTGCCGCAAGCAACGCCGGATCGGGATCGACTTCCGGAAAGTGCCAGGCCGGCGGCGTTCCGGCGCCAACGGGAACGATGGCGCCAGCGCGTGCTTGGGCGGCTAGCAGGGCCAGCGTCGCCGGTACCACGACGGGTGCCTGCACGATGAAACGGGACGCGGTCGTCGCGGAAATTTTCAACGGCGAACTCACGCGCAAGGGACGACGCGGCGGGCGCATTCCTTGGCCCGCGCGCGCGCCTCGTCGATATCGCGTCCGCGGGCAAGCGCCACGCCCATGCGCCGCTTCTTGTAGGCCTCCGGCTTGCCGAACAGGCGCAGGTCGCTGTCGGGAACGCGCAACGCGTCCGCCACGCCCTCGAAGCGAATGCCCCCCGCGTCGACCCCGCCGTAGATCACCGCGGAGGCGCCGGGAGAAGCGAGACGCGTGTCCACCGGCAACCCGAGAATCGCGCGCGCATGCAGGTCGAACTCGCTTTGCGTTTGCGTGCACATCGTCACCATGCCGGTGTCGTGCGGACGCGGGCTCACCTCGGAGAACCACACCATGTCGCCCCTGATGAACAGTTCCACACCGAAAACGCCGCGGCCGCCGAGTTCCGCGGTGACCTTGGCGGCGATGTCGCGCGACTTGGCCAGCGCAATCGGCGACATCGGCTGGGGTTGCCACGATTCGACATAGTCGCCGTTCACCTGCACGTGGCCGATCGCGTCGCAGAAATGTGTTTCGACCTGGCCATCGGCACCCAGCGCGCGCACAGTGAGCAGCGTGATTTCGTAGTCGAAGTCGATGAAGCCCTCGACGATCGCGCGCGAACTGCGTACCCGGCCGGCAGACTCCGCGTATTGCCACGCGGCGGCGACGTCGGCCGGGGTCTTCACCAGCGACTGCCCCTTGCCTGAAGACGACATCACAGGTTTGATCACGCACGGATAGCCGATGCCGCCGTTGATCGCCTCCTGCAGTGCTGCGAGACTTTCCGCGAACTTGTAGGGCGACGTCGGCAGTCCCAATTTCTCGGCGGCCAGCCTTCGTATGCCTTCGCGATTCATCGTCAACTGCGCTGCGCGTGCCGTGGGGATCACCGTCGCGATGCCGGCGTCGGCGATCTCGACCAGCACGTCGGTTGCAATGGCTTCGATCTCCGGCACGATGATGTCCGGCTTCTCCTGCTCGATCAGGCGCTTCAACGCGACGGAGTCGGTCATCGTGATCACGTGGGCGCGATGCGCGACCTGGTGGCCGGGTGCATTCGCGTAGCGGTCGACGGCGATCGTTTCCACGCCGAGCCGTTGCAGCGCAATGATGATTTCCTTGCCGAGTTCGCCGCCGCCCAGGAGCATGACCCGGGTGGCGGTGGGAGATAAAGGTGTGCCGATGTGCATGGGAATGAGGTGCATTCGAAAACCGGTTCAGGGTTCCGCAATTGTCACGGAATATTCATGCTGCCAACCCGTCGGGACTGGGTTGCTGCAGCGCAATATTATAGAGGCTTGGCGCGGAACGCGGCGCTATAATAATGGGCTCCGCGCACTGGTGATTCGGCGCCGCGGCAAGAACAACTCCTGGAGGTGCCCCATGCAACTACGAATCGGTGACGAAGCGCCGGACTTCACGGCCGACACCACGGAAGGATCGCTTCACTTTCATGAGTGGATCGGCAATGGCTGGGCGATCCTGTTCTCGCATCCCAAGGACTTCACGCCGGTGTGCACGACCGAGCTGGGCTACATGGCCAAGCTCAAGCCCGAGTTCGACAAGCGAAACACCAAGATCGTCGGATTGTCCATCGATCCGGTCAGCGACCACGCGCGTTGGGCAAAGGACATCGAGGAAACCCAGGGCACCGCGGTCAACTATCCGATGATCGGCGATCCCGATCTCACCGTCGCCAAGCTCTACGACATGATCCATCCGAACGCGAGCGGCGATGCGCCGCGTACCGCGGCCGACAACGCGACGATTCGCTCCGTGTTCATCGTGGGTCCGGACAAGAAGATCAAGCTGATCCTCACTTATCCGATGACGACCGGCCGCAATTTCGACGAAGTGCTGCGCGTGCTCGATTCGATGCAGCTCACCGCCAGGCACAAGGTCGCCACACCGGTGAACTGGAAGAATGGCGAGGATGTGATCATCGCCGGGTCGGTCAGCAACGACGATGCGAAGGCCAAGTATCCGGACGGCTGGAAGTCGCCCAAGCCCTATCTGCGCATCGTCCCACAGCCGAAATAAGCGCGGCCAAAACAAGCGCAGGCAAAGTCGACGCGACCGACGTGGTATCCGGTGCTACTTCCGGCCGCGGCCCTTGTTCTTTGCTGCGGGCGGCGGTGGCCGGCTGTCGCGCGAGAGCGGCTCGCTGAACGTCGGACGCGCGGCAGATGTGTTGACTGCGGTTGACGGCGCGGACGCGACGTCCTCGGCCAGCGTGAAGTCGATCTTGGTCTGCTCCATGTCGACGCGTGCGACGCGCACGCGGATGCGGTCGGCGAGCTGGAACGTGCGCCCGCCGCGTTCACCAATCAGCGCATGGCGGCCCGCGTCGAAATGGAAGTAGTCGCGGCCCAGTTCGGTGATGTGCACGAGGCCATCGATGTTGAGGCCGTCGAGCGTCACGAAGAGACCAAAGCTGGTCACGCCGCTGACCGTGCCGTCGAAGTCCTCGCCGACCTTGTCCTGCATGAAGTGGCACTTGAGCCAGTTGGTGACGTCGCGCGATGCGTCGTCGGCGCGGCGCTCGGTCATCGACGTGTGCGCACCGAGCTGGTCCCAGGACATTCCCGACGGCGAGTAGCGCTTGCCCGCCAGCACGGCCTTGATCGCGCGGTGGACGAGCAGGTCCGGGTAGCGGCGGATCGGCGACGTGAAGTGCGTATACGCGTCGTAGGCCAGGCCGAAGTGGCCTTCGTTCTCCGGCCGGTACTGCGCCTGAGACAGCGAGCGCAACAGAACGGTCTGCAGCAATGCGAAGTCCGGGCGCGCGCGGATCTGGTCCAGCAGCTTGGCGTAATCGGCAGACGTAGGCGCCGCGCCGCCACCCAACTGCAGCGCGGATGTCTTCAGGAAATCGCGCAGCGCGACCAGCTTGTCCGGCGGCGGTCCCTCGTGTACCCGATAGAGCGCAACGTGCTTGTGTTCGGCCAGGAATTCGGCGGTGCATACATTGGCCGCCAGCATGCATTCCTCAATCAGCTTGTGGGCGTCATTGCGCGGACTGGGCACGATGCGCGTGATCTTGCCGTGCTCGTCGAACTCCAGCGCCAGCTCGACGGTGTCGAAGTCGATCGCGCCGCGCTTGGTGCGCGCCGCGGAAAAAGCGTGGTACAGCGCGTAGAGGTTCTGCAGGTGCGGCAGCAGGGCGCGCGCCTTGGGCGCGGTGGCCTTGTCCGGCGCGTCCAGCCACTCCCAGACCTGCGTGTAGGTCAGCCGCGCGCGCGAATGCATTACCGCCGGATAGAACGTGTAGCCCTTGATCGCACCGGCTGCGGTCACGTCCATATCGCAGACCATGCACAGGCGGTCGACGTCGGCCTTGAGCGAACACATTTCGTTCGACAGTTGTTCCGGCAGCATCGGGATCACGCGTCGCGGAAAGTACACGGACGTTCCGCGCTCGCGCGCGTCGCGGTCGATGGGGTCGCCGTCGCGGACATAGTGCGATACGTCGGCGATGGCCACGATCAGCCGGAAATTCTTGCCTTTGCGCTCGCAATAGACGGCGTCGTCGAAGTCCTTGGCCGTTTCGCCGTCAATGGTGACCAGCGGCAAAGCGGTGAGGTCGATGCGATCCTTGCGATCCGCCGCTCGGACTTCGCTGGGCAGGCGCGCGGCCTGGCGCTCGGCATCCGCGGAAAATTCAAAGGGCAATGCGTGCTTGCGCAGCGCGATCTCGATCTCGATGCCTGAATCGGTGGCGCTGCCCAGCACTTCCTTGATGCGCGCGATGGCTTCGCGATTGGCCGCAGGCTGCTCGACGATCTCGGCGACCACGACCTGTCCGGACCTGGCGCCGCCCAGGTCGCCCGGAGGAATGAGCAGGTCCTGGTTGATGCGGCGATTCTCGGCCACGACGAACCAGATACCGTGTTCCTCATACAGGCGACCGACGATCTCGCGATTGACGCGCTCGAGGACTTCGACGATCTCGCCCTCGGGCCGTCCGCGGCGATCGGTACCGCTCTTGCGCAACGCGGCGCGATCGCCGTGCAGCACCTTGTGCATTTCGCGCGGGCTCAGGAAATAATCGTCGCCGCCGTCGTCGGGAACAAGGAAACCGAAGCCATCGGGATGACCTTGCACCGTGCCGACGACGAGGTCGAGCTTGGCGACGACGCATAGTTCGCGCTTGCGATTGGTGAGGAGCTGGCCGTCGCGCTCCATGGCGGCGAGGCGGCCGTAGAAAGCTTCGCGTGCGATCGGGCCGACGGCAAGTTCGCGCTCCAGGTCGGCAGGTGGCAGCGGCGTGCCGGCGTTGCGCAGCGCCGCCAGGATGGCTTCGCGCGACGGCAGCAGCGCCGGGTCGATGTCGCCGGCCCGGGAGCGGCGGGCTTCGCGGGTCCGGGGCGCGTTGACAGGAACCGGCTTCGGCGCCGTGGAACGTGGCGAGGGAACTGAGGTAGAAGGCGGGGAGGAAAATGAGGTGGATGGTGCGCGGACGGCCGGGCGTTGCCCGGTCTTCTTGCGCGCGCCGGCCTGCCCACTGGCGGGGCGCTTGGTGGACTTCGGTGGCTTTTTTGACAAGTGTCTGGCGGAAAAGTAAAATTATGGGTTGCGTCGCCCGGGTGGCGGAATTGGTAGACGCACATGGTTCAGGTCCATGCGCCGCAAGGTGTGGGGGTTCGAGTCCCTTCCCGGGCACCACTGTAACATCGCAGCCTGCAAGTGAAATGAAAGTGCAGCGAGTAAAGATGCCCGCGTTCGCGGGCATTTTTTTCCAAAGGGGTACGGCCGCCGTATTGCAGATGGCGTCGATATCTCAGAGGGCGTCGATGGCCGCGAGCACGTTGCGCAGTTCGCCACCCTTGGCGCTGTCGTGCGCACCGCGGGAACGGCGCCATGCCTCGACCTGGGCGATGACGCCTGCGTCCGATGGAAACCCGACACGCGAATCATTGAACCAGCGCTCTGACGCGCGTTCGTCGTGAAACACGACGATGTCGTGGTGACGCGGGTCACCGCGTATGCTCGCCCACAGGTCGGCGACGGCCTGCGGCGGCCCTTCGATCATTTGCGCGAAGTCCTGGCCGGTAAACAACAACACACCCGTGATCCCGGCGACGTCATTGCGCGCGCGAACGGCGGCAACGATGCGCGGAATTTCGGCGAGCGACATCCCGGGCCGTGGACGACTGACGTACGCGAGGCGGCGAATCATGCGGTCCCATGCGGGTTTTCTCCCGCGCGGGACGCGGGCCGGGACCGTAATGTAGGTGCAATTTCCGCGGTGGCCTTGCACAGACGTGCAACGAGGTCAGTTGGCCGCCAGCGCCACCTTTCCGGTCAGACCGCGCATGCCGCTGCCCAGGTAGCAGAGCAGGCGATCGATGTCGTCTTCGCGAAAGCCGCGTGGGCGACAGCTGCCGCCGGTTTTTCCGCAGCGGTGCAACAACACTTCGCCGAACAGGCTCCGCGCGTAGCGAAAACCGGCTTCCACATCGTCGCGATGGGTTCCGGGCAGGGTTTCCATCAACGCTGCGTGAAAATCGCGGTCGATGATGCCGAAATAACGCTGGTGCCAGGCTTCGCCCTCCTGCGCGGACGCGAGTCGCGCGATGACGCAAAGGTAGTGGCTCCACGGTCGGTCTGATTCGATATCCATCGCGCCGAACGGTCGCCACCACGCCTCGAGGACGTCCTCAACCCTGCAAACAGGACGAACGCGCACGCTGTTGAGCGCCGCGCGCCACGCATCGGTCAGGCGTGCCGCGCGGCGCTCGATGGCCGCTTCGAACAGCATTTCCTTGCTGCTGAAGTGATAGTTGACGAGCGCGACGTGTGCCTTGGCTTCGCCGGCGATCATGCGATGCGATGGCGCGCGGAAGCCATGATCGGCGATCAGGATTTCCGCCGCGTCGAGCAGTGCCTCGCGTGTATCCGCGCCGCGCAATGCCATTGGTTTGACCGCAGCAGCTTCCATGGACGCCCCTCGATCACCGTGGAACCGGTCTTCGGATTTTGATCACCGCCGATGCAACGGTTTATCGGCAATAGCCCCATCGCCGCGTCGGACAAAGCCCTACACGCCTGGTGCACAAATTTCAATATGTAGGAAAAAATTGGTAATCTGCCAATGACGGCTTGTAGGACAGCTCCCACATGGCTTTCCGCAGTCGGCCTATCCGGAGGCGCGACGCAGGGGGATAGGATGGCGTCAATCCATCGTGACCAGGAGCCCGCTCCCCATGACTACCGAAACGATGACGAATAATGTTGTCAGCCTGCCGTTCATGGCGGCGACGCGCGCGGCTTCGGCGCCGGCCCTCGGGCGTTTCGGCCATCTTCATGGCGGATCGTCCGCGATGCAGCTCGTCTACCGGCACATCGAGAAGGTGGCGCCAACACAGGCCACCGTGCTGATCACCGGCGAATCGGGCAGCGGCAAGGAACTGGTTGCGCGGACAATCCACGACCGGAGCGAGCGTGCGCGCGAGCCTTTCGTGGCTGTCAATTGCGGGGCGATCCCCGGCAACCTGATCGAAGCCGAACTGTTCGGGTACGAGAAAGGCGCCTTCACGGGGGCGGCGCGCCAGCATCGTGGATGTTTCGAGCGCGCCCAGGGCGGCACGCTGTTCCTGGACGAAGTCACCGAGATGGCGCCCGAAATGCAGGTACGGTTGCTGCGCGTACTTGAAACCGGGCGCTTTACAAGGGTAGGGGGCGAAGTTGAATTGCACGCGCGGGTGCGGGTGTTGGCCGCGACCAATCGCAATCCGCGCCAGGCGGTCAAGGACGGGCAACTGCGCGAGGACCTCATGTACCGGCTCGCGGTGTTTCCGATCGCCTTGCCGCCGCTGCGCGATCGTGAGGGCGATGCGGAATTGCTGGCGGAACGTTTCCTGAGCGAAATGAATGACGCCGAGGAGACGCAAAAGACGCTTTCGCGCCAGGCGTTGGTGGCGATCCGCAGCTACAGCTGGCCCGGCAACGTGCGCGAGCTGCGCAACGCGATACAACGGGCATTCATCCTGGCGGACAACGTGGTCGAACTCGACATTGGCGGATTGTCGGGTGCTGTGCCGGTGGGAGACTGCCTGCGCATTCCTGTCGGAACCTCACTGGCCGAGATCGAGCGGCTGGCCATCTACGCGACGCTCGATTTATGCGGGGGCAACAAACGACAATGCGCAGACAGGCTGGGGGTGAGCCTCAAAACGCTGTACAACCGGCTGAACGAATATCACGCGGGCGTCGCCGCGGCGGCCACGATATGACGGCGACGAAATGCGGAATCGTCCTTCGCGATTGCCGCGAGGGGACGCTGCGATGATCCGGATACTGATAGCGGACGACCACGCCATCGTGCGCGCGGGCTTGAGGCAGTTCATCTCCGACCAACCGGACATGCAGGTCGCCGGCGAGGCCGCCAGCGGCACCGAAGCCATCGCGCTGATCCGCGCCCAGGAATTCGATGTCGTACTGCTGGACATTTCGATGCCGGACAAGAACGGCATCGACACGCTGAAGACGGTACGACAGATACGCCCCGAGCTGCCGATCCTGATGCTTTCGGGCTACGCAGAGGACCAGTATGCGGTGAATCTGCTGCGGGCTGGCGCGGCGGGTTATCTCAACAAGGAGGCGGCGTCGACGCAGCTGGTCGGCGCCATTCGCACCGTTGTGCGCGGCCGCAAATTTGTCAGCCCCGCGTTGGCGCAGATCCTCGCGGATGGCGTCAGCGGCGACGCCGACCGGCCACTGCACGGGGAACTGTCGCAACGCGAGTTCCAGATCTTCTGCAAGCTTGCCGCTGGCGCCTCGGTGTCGAAAATCGGTGATGAACTGCATCTGTCCGTGAAGACGATCAGTACCTATCGCACCCGCGTGCTGGAAAAGATGGGCATGAAGTCGAACGCCGACCTGACCTATTACGCCATCAAAAATGGCTTGATCGACTGATTGTGGTCGACAACAAAGTGCAATTTGCGATCCGGCAGGACTTTTGTCGGACAAACGCCTACATCCGTCCCCCGGTTGCTGATGCTATCGTTTTCAGTGACTGGAACCCGTACCGAGACAATGTGAACGAACCGAAATTGCGTGTCGTCATCGTCGAGGACTCGACGATCATTCGCGCGCGCCTCCAGGAAACGCTGAGCGAGATCCCGAACCTCGAGGTCGTCGGCAACGCGGAGACCGAAGCGGAGGCGCTGGCCATTCTGCGCGGTAACGGCTGGGATGCAGCCGTGCTTGACCTGCAGTTGAAACAGGGCACGGGCCTTGGCGTGCTCAAATCGCTGGCGCCGGGCGGTCGGCGCAAGGATTCCCGCATCATCGTCTTCACCAACTATGCGTTTCCGCAATATCGCAAACGCAGTCTCGAGCTCGGCGCCGACTATTTCTTCGACAAGTCACGCGAATTCCATCGCGTCAGGGAAGTCCTCGCCGACCTGGCCGGCGGCCTGCCGTCGGTGTCTGGCTGACACGCCATCGGTAGTTTTTCCATCGCGCGGTGGCAACGATTACGCGCATTCACTCGCGGGCGAGGCCAGGTCCCTGAGCGGAAACGTTTATTTTCTGGCATGTCCCGTGCAACGTCCAAACCATGGCAAGCGCGATGAGGTGCTGCCCGCATTGACCGGTTCCCCATTTCAACCACGAAAGGAAACACCATGAAGATCGCAACGGCAGCTCTGCTCGCAGCAATGATGATATTTGTCTCTGGCTGCAACACGGTCGAAGGCGCAGGCAAGGACGTGAAGGCCACCGGCGCCGCGGTCGAGAAGGCCGCGGACAAGGCGAAGCCCTATTAATACCGTCGCCGCCTCCAGGCGTGGCAAGGACGCGGGTCATTCGGCCCGCGTTCTTGTCTCCGATGCGTCCGCGGTGCCCGAGATTCCGGCGCGCAGCGCGATGGAGATCGCGCTGATCGTCATTGCGATTGTCGTGGCGATTGCCGCCATCAGCATTGCGGAGCCGTTCCTCGTGCCGGTTGTCGCCGGTACACTGTTGAGCTATACGCTGCAACCGCTGGTGACCCTGCTCGAGCGCGTTCACGTGCCGAGAATTGCCGGAGCCGGTTTCGTCTTGCTGATGCTGGTGGCGCTTATGTCGGCCGCAATTTACGCCATCCGCGACGATGTGAACGACGCGGTCGCCAAGATGCCGGTCGCCGCGCGCAAGGTGCGCCAAGTGGCAGCGGAGGCCGCGCGCGGCCCTGCCGGCCCGGTGAGCAACATCAAGGCCGTCGCAGTCGAGCTCGATCGCGCGGCGTCCGAGGCAACCGGGAAGGCCCCGGCAGCGCAAGCACAAGCGGCCACTCCTGGTGTCACCGGGCAGATCCAGGCGTGGTTTGCCCGACAGTCCGCCCAGGCGTTGACCGTGATCATGCAGGTCCTGGTCGCCATGCTGCTTTCGTACTTCCTGCTCGTCGCCGGCGACACTTTCCGCCGCAAGATGACCAAGCTCGCGGGCGCCTCACTGGCGCGCCGGCGCGTGACCGTCGAAGTGCTGAACGACATCGACGGACAGATTCAGCGGTACATGGCGACCATGCTGATCACCAACCTGCTGATCGCCGTCACCACATGGGGTGGCCTCGCACTGGTGGGTGTCCCCAATGCCGGCATGTGGGGCGCCGTGACCGGTGTGCTGCACGTGATTCCCTACGCGGGGTCGGTAATCGCGGCCGGACTGGTCGCCACTTCGGTCTTCGTGGACACGGGAGCATGGGGCGACGCCATGATTGCCGCAGCCGTGGTCATCGGCATCGCGGAGGCCATCGGCATGGGGTTCAATACCTGGCTGCAGGGCCGCGCCGCGCGCATGAATCCGGTGGCGGTATTCGTCGGCGTACTGTTCTTCGGCTGGATCTGGGGCGGCTGGGGTCTGGTGCTCGGGATGCCGATCCTTGCGGTATTGAAATCCATCGCGGATCGCGTGGAGTCGATGGCTCCGGTCAGCGAACTGCTCGGTACGTGAGAACGACGACGCTCGCGTACAGCCGCAGGTGAAGTGAGGTCGGGCAATGCAATCCGCGTGCAACAAAAAGCCCGGGATTCGCTACACGTTAACCCGGGCAGATTGTTCGCGTCGCGCAGTTGGATTGCTCAGCGCAGCATTTTCCCGGCGAGGTACCCAATCGTCATGGCGCCGGCCATCGAGATCAGAGGCCGCGCGCCAACGTCGCCGCCGCATGAATTGGCCAGGGCCGTGGATGTGCGCTCAAGTGCCGGCAGGGGCTTTGCCGTGGCGCGCTCGACCGCGTTGTGCGCGCGATCGGCCACATCGGCGACTGCATTGTTTCCCGTCATAACGTTCGTGGTGTGCATTGCAGGCTCCTGTTCAATGGGAAGGTGCGACTACGATGTCCGTCGGGCGAAGCCATGGTGCATTGGAGCCTTGGTCGATTCACTAAGCATGCCTCCCATTCGCGCGTCATCATCGCGCCTACACCGCGACCGCCGGTTACAAATGAACGCGTGAAAGCTTGCGTGGTGATGTGGTCCGTGCAATGGCAACTCATTGTTTTGCCTCCGATCGTCTGCTGGCATGACGGTTGCGACAGGTATCGATGTGATCGGGCGGCTGGCGTCCGACAACTTTCATCAGAAGGGGTCACCATGAACTGGGATCGCATCGAAGGTAACTGGAAGCAACTGACCGGCAAGGTCAAGCAACAGTGGGGCAAGCTGACCGACGACGACCTCGACGTCATTGCCGGCAAGCGTGACCAGCTGATCGGCAAGATCCAGGAGCAATACGGGGTCGCGCGCGACGAGGCGGAGCGTCAGGTCGACAACTTCGGCAACACGTTTCGCGACGAAGAATTTTCAAAGTATCAGTAAGGAGAAACCATGAAAATGTCCAGACTCTCGATGGCGCTGGTGGCCGCGGTCGGCTTCGGCCTCGCGGCCGGCGCGGGAGCGCAGCCGCTGAACAAGGACACGCGCGACATGGCCATCAAACACGCCGAAACACAATACAAGGTGGACAAGGCGGCGTGCGCTGCGTTGTCGGGCAACGCCAAGGACGTCTGCGTCGAGGAAGCCAAGGGCAAGCTCAACGTAGCCAAGGCGGATGCCGCTGCCGCCTACCAGAACACGCCGAAAACGCGCGAAGCGACACGCGTTGCACGCGCCAATGCCGCGTTTGAAGTCGCCAAGGAGAAGTGCGACGACCTGGCGGGCAACGCCAAGGACGTATGCGTGAAGGAAGCCAAGGCCGCCCATGTGAAGGCCACCGCGGACGCGAAGGTCGATCGCGTGGCGGCGGATACCCGCAACGCGTCGGCGGACAAGACGGCGGACGCACGGCGGGAGGCGGATGCCGACAAGCGCGAAGCCGACTACAAGGTGGCGATCGAGAAGTGCGATTCACTCGCCGGAACCGCGAAGGACGCCTGCGTCCACAGCGCGAAATTGCGCTACGGCAAAAGCTAGTCTCCCTCTCCGGCCGGACTTGGACGCCCCTGTCCTGCCGGCCGGACCTTCAGGGCCGGAATGCATTCGGACTGCAGTCCGGCCCGTTTTTTCGATGGATGTAGGACGTGCGGCGACATCGCGATCGGTTTTCCGCCGATGCTAGGAGCGGTGGAGGGAAGGCACAGTGACGGTGAATGCTGCACCACGGTCGTCGGTTGTTCAACGAAATTTCGAGGAGATCCGCCATGCTTCGCTATGCAGTCATCTTCTTCATTGTTGCGATCGTCGCAGCATTGTTCGGTTTCGGCGGCATCGCCGCTGGCGCTACCGAGATCGCCAAGGTGCTCTTCTTCGTATTTCTCGTGCTGTTCGTGGTGTCTCTGGTCGCCGGTCTGCTACGGCGAGGGTCGTGAGCTCAGTGACGACCTCCGAGACGGCCTCAGTGACGACCTCCGTGACGACCTCTGTGACCGCCTCGGTGACGACCTGTCTGCTGCTGCGTCCGTACCGCCGCCTCACGGCGCGGGACCAGAAGTCGGACGTCGATGGCCCGCCACATGAACACTCGGTCGTGGAAACGGATTCGCCGTGCGCCGTCGGCGTCGAGGTGTGTCCGGCCGCGCCGCTGTCCGCGGGATTCAATCCCTACTTCGATTTGCCCCCGGCCTGATTCGGGGGCAGGTTCGGGATAGAGCAATGCGCGTCAATCCGCAGGAGTTCATGGGCAGTCGCGCGCGATTTCACTACAGCGTTGAGCTGGCCTATGAAGTTGCCGCTACATCGAGCTTCCTGTGTAATGTGCACGCTGCGCAGACAGCGAGGCAAACCGTCGTGGAGGAACGCTTCACGACGTTGCCGGCAACGCCCGTCAAGCTCGGGCAGGATGTGGTTTCGGCAAATCGCATCGCGGCTTTCGAGGCACCGCCGGGCAGGCTACTCGTCCAATATGCCGCAGTCGTGGACGTATCGCATGCAATCGGCAATCCCGGCGACGTGATCGCCGAGCCGCCGTCGGCATTGCCGGTAGGCACGCTTCGCTTCCTGTACGCCAGCCGCTACTGCCAGGCCGACCTGGTGCAGCAACAAGCGTGGGACCGCTTTGGTCAATTGCCGCGCGGCTACGCGCAGGTGCGTGCGGTGCGCGACTGGGTTCAGCAATCTCTCAGGTTCCAGCCAGGCTCATCGCACAGCAGCACGTCGGTGCTCGATACGCTGCGGGATCGTGCCGGTGTCTGCCGCGACTTCGCGCATGCGATGATCTCCTTCTGCCGCGCGCTCAACTATCCGTCGCGTTTCGTCACCGGCATCGACTACGGCGCCGATCCGGCACTGGGGCCAACCGACTTTCACGCCTATGTCGAGGTGTACGTCGGTGGCGCGTGGTACATGTTCGATCCGACGGGCATATCGCCGGTGACCGGATTGATCCGCATCGGTACGGGACGCGACGCGGCGGACGTTTCCTTCGCCACCATCTTCGGTCCGGTAAGCACAGGCCCGCCGAAGGTCGACATCGGCGCCGTCGACGACCCCATGAATGGCTACGCGCTGCCGCTGCCGACGGACCTTGCGGTTTCCACTGCCGATTGAAGCGGCTCGGGGGCGTGCGCCGGACGCAGCGGCGCATTGACTTCGATGATTGTGCCGCCCTCGGTACGCCTGCCGATGCGGAAGTCGCCGTCGAGCGCGTGCACGCGCTGGCGCATGCCCGCAATGCCGTGGGATAGACGGTTGTCCTGCGCGTTCTCGGCGATTCCGACGCCGTCGTCCTCGATCAGCAGCGTCAGCGCGTCGGACGCGAGGCCAAGGTCCACGACCACGTGCTTCGCCCGCGCATACTTGACGATGTTGGTCAGCGCTTCCTGCACGATCCGGTACAGGGCGATTGCGACGTTCGGCGGAATGGCATCATCCATGGGGGGCATAGTGATATCGCAATGCAGCCCGGCGCGGTCGCAGATCTCGTGGATTTGCCATTCCAGCGCGGCCGAAAGGCCGAGATTGTCCAAGAGCGTCGGTCGCAGTTCCTCGATGATCCGGCGTTTGATCTGCACACCGTCGTCCAGCGCCTGCAGCGCACGTTCCAGCTTGGCGGCGACTTCGGGGCTCGTTTTCTGGACGTGCTGCTGCGCCCACGTCACGTCCATCTTCGCGCTGACCAGGATGCCGCCGAGTTCGTCGTGGATATCGCGCGCAAGCTTGGACTTCTCGACCTCGCGCACGTCCTGCAGGTGATTGGACAACTCGGACAAGGCGGCCGTCCGTTCCTTAACCACGGTTTCGAGGCGGCGCTTGTCCTCCTGTATGGTAAGCCGCCGCGCTTCCTTTTGCCGCGCGTCGCGGCTCGCCAGCAGCCATACGATCAGCAACAGCGTCACCGTAAACGCGGTCATCGACTGCATGCCGATTCGAGAGAATTCGATGTCCTTGGTCCAGCGTCCGGTGGCCACGTCGAGTTGGTTGCGGTGCGTGGCGGCCATATTGTCGACTTCAAGGCGGATTTGCTCCATGACCCGCTTGCCGATCCCCGTTTCCACCATCCTCTGCGCGGCCTCGGGACCGTCCTTGCGATACATCAGGATCGACGCTTCCATCTCGGCCAGCTTCTTGCCGACCAGATTGTTGATCCTCCCCAGGGCATCGCGTTGGCTCGCGGTGCCGTTCATGACCAGAAGTTCGCGCAGCGTGTTGAATGTGCCATCGATTTTCGGCAGCGATGTGACGTAGGGCTGCAGGTAGTCGTCACGGCCGGTCAGCAGGAAACCCCGCTGTCCGCTCTCGGCATCGACGACCAGGGCGAGGGTTGCATGCAGCGTGGATTGCATTTCGAGCGCGACCGACATTTCACGGTTCGCCACCTCAAGGCGGCGATATCCCAACTCCGAATACACGGCGATCGACAGCGACGCGACGATGCCAAGTACCAACGGCGCCGCGATTTTCAAAGGGAGCACACGCGTCACCACAAGGATAGACTCCGGAGCAGCCAGCGACGGCAAAGACTGACTATACGCAACCGCGATGGCGCCCTCAACGGGACCAGCGCATTTCATGGTGTGCCAGTGGGACGGTGCGTGTTCAGCGCTTGCTGGTCGCGTCCAGCGATGGCGACGAATGCCCGTTGGCCTGGCCGGCAAGCGGCATCGAATTGGCTTCCTTTTCCTTGGTGAGCGTACTCATCGGCGCGTTCGCGGGCGTGTCCTTGCCGCGAGCGGTGACTTCCGGGCTGGCCGGTGTCGCCGGGATGGGCGGGAGGCTCGTATCCGTCGGCGCGACTGCCAGCGGGGGCGTGGGTGGAGGTGGCGGAGTTCTTGTCGATTCATTGCAGGCCACCAACGTGGTCATGCCGATCGTTGCCGCAATCATCAATGCATTTCGCGCTGCGCCCATCTTGATCTCCTGGTTGCTGGTCGAGGCATTCCGCCATCATTCAATGTTGGCGGCAAGTCAATTATGGAAGAGTAGGTCGTACCCTCTGCGCCACGTCATCCGCCAAGGGCCGAAGCTCATGTAGGAGCCTGCCGACACGATGACCGCAAGCGGCACCCGCCGCCGCCACCGGGTGGGAGGCGTCCTACACACGATTCCCTGGCCCTCCGGCATTGCGGCGCTGCACGGCGGCCCATACTGAAATCGTCATTAAACGCACAGAAGGAGTCCACCATGACGAATATCCAATTCACACTCATGCAGAACTGGCAGGAATACCTGCTGCTGGGGTCGCTGGCGCTGCTGCTTGTCGCTATCGTCGCGAAAGTGATTTCGATGTCCGCGCGGCGTGAGACGCCGCCGCAACCGGAACCTGATGCCGACGCGCCGGTTTCCATCGGTTCGTATCGCAATCGTGTATTGACGCCGAACTTCTAGGCAACCGCCGCCGACGCACAACGTTCGGGAGACGACACCATGAACTATCGCTGGTATCTCTGGGCACTTGGTTTCTTCGCGGCGGGCCTGCTGATGGGCGCTGGGTTTGTGATGTTCGGGCCGCTGGCGGTGGTGCGCATCCTGGGCATGCTGGCCATGGCCTTCAGTGTGGCCGGCGGCGCGATTTCATTGTGGACGTTCCGCGCGGACGACCCGTGGCAATGGGAACTCTACCGCTTCAGGATCGCGCGCAGGTTCGACGCCACGGGTACGCGAGTGCGGCGGCTACGACAGGACCTGCGCCACCTGCCGGCATGATCCGGTAATTGGCTTCAAGGCAATGGCCAGAAGCAGGCACTGACCGCAACCAGCACATCCCGCGAGCGCATCGTGGATGGCTTGAACGGGTAACTCAAACGTCCGCAATACGGCAGCGCCGGCGCTGCGATCCTCCGGGACGTCGACCCGCTGGCGAGGGGGCGGGCGCCCGGGGCTGCCTTATAATCAAGGCCATGAAACACGTAGTTTTTCTCTCGTGCTGGTTCATGGCCATGGGTACCGGTGCGCAAGGGGTGGAGCGCGGTCCCGACACGAGCTCGCGCAATGCCGACTGGCCGATTTTTCTGGTCGTCCCCTTTCCCCCGGGTGGGTCCGCGGATCGCATCGGCCGCATCGTCGCCGCGGCGATGAGCGATGCGATGAAGCGGAGTGTCACGGGACGCAATATTCCTACGGGCGTCGGCGTAGACGCACTGGCCTCGGTCGCCCGGCCCGTCGACGGCGAAATCCGCCTGGGATACGCCACGAGTACGCAGGTCGTACAGGGCACGCTCATCAACAGGATCGCGACCTACAACGTCAGCGACGATTTCGAATGGATCGGGGTTGTCGGTACGTTCGGTAATGCGCTGATCGCCGGGCCGCGGGAGACCACCGTTACCTTTGACCAGTGGCTGAAGGAGGCGCCCCTACGGCCCAGGCCCGTACGCATCGGAGCAGGCGCTGCGGGTTCAATGGGCATGTTGGCGGCGGAGTTCCTGGCCCAGGCGATCGGGGGCCGCGCGGAGTTGATCAGCATCCTTGCCGCCGATGCCGGGTATTCGGCACTGCGCACGGGAGAAATCGATGTCTACATCGATGGCGTGCCCAACGCATTGGAGGAGGCGGTCCGCGCCGGCGGCACGATCATGGCAGTCACTTCCCGGGAACGGGCCGAGGCGCTTCCCCAGGTGCCCTCGTTTGGCGAGCGTTGGCCGACGGAGGACTTCAGTCCGTTCGTGGCACTTGTCGTGGCGCGGAAGGAATCCGAAGCAATACGTGCTCGGCTCAAGTCGGGATGGTATGGAGTGCAGCGTGGCGGGAAGGCGCGTGCCGAGTTGACGGCCATCGGCGTGCATTATCTGGGCCTGGGCCTCGAGGCAGCGCCTGCGTACGTGGAAGATGAATTTCTGCGGCACGCCAAGCTGCTCGGCCGCGTCATGCGCGCTCCATAGCCAACCGCGCCGGACAATGCTGGGCGCGCCGACCGCAGGTATTCGAGGCCCAGGCGGTGGTGTAGGCGAATTCCTATCCGAAAACGCGGCATTGACAAATGCCTCTGGGACGGTGAATCCAATAAGTTCAGTGTTCGCGGCATTCCATGTCCGTCTGGAGGAAACATGTCAGGAAAGAAGAAGAACGTCCTTGGCGAAGGCAACTACGAGGCTTCGAAACAGTACAACGACGCCACCAGGAAATTCATCGACTCCGGTCGGGTAGATGCTGCGGCCCGCGCTGCGCATCCAAAGACCCCGCAGGAGGCTGAAGAGATGGTGGCGGCGGAAGAGGCCGGCAAGAACCAGGCGATATTGCATCGGACCAAATCCTTGCCTGCGGCAGGAACGCCCCCACGGTTTCCCGGCAACAGCGGCAAATCGTAAACGCCCGATGGGCGGGGGCGGACGACAGGGGCCGGCGCCACCGGGCGGTTGCATTGAGAACACATTTGAGATAAAAATGATGGACTGGGCTCAATGCTTCCGGGGGGGAAATGGCTCACTTCGTCACCGATCGGATCGTCGTCGGGCTGCAGCGTTCGGCGGCCATTCTAGGAGTGCTGGCGGCACTGGTCGTGGTTGGCGCAATAGGCTGGACCACCACGGCTGACGCTTTGCAAACGGCCGTGATCGTCGCGCTGTTGGCTTTTGGTGTCCCCGCTGCAGCACTGGTGATTCTCGCGTTCTGGCTTGATGCCCAGGCTGCGTCACTGGAGGGTCAAAAGCGAAGGGAGTTGGCGGCTGCCCGCGACGATGCCGCGCGCCACCCATTTCGCGAGCCCGTTTTCGGCTACGTCGTCGCTGTCGTCGCAGCGCTTGGTGCCTTCACACTGCGCGCGCTTATCGATCCCTATCTGCCAGGATCGATTCCCTATGTGACCTATTTCATCGCGGTCGCGATCAGTGGGTGGATCGGCGGGTACGGTCCGGCGGTGCTGACGACGGCACTCTGTGCATGCATCGTCCGATATTTTTACATGATGCCTGCCTTCAGCTTCCAGCTGACGACACCGGCGGACGCCATCCGCCTCGGATCGTTTGTATTCGTATGCCTGGTCATTGGTGGCCTGACCGCCGCGCTGCATTCGGCGCTGAGGCGGGTGCAGACTTTGGCCAACGAATTGCGCGCGTTGAAAGCGGGCTCCCGGTCGGGGTCCACGCGCGTCGTCACGACGGACCCGACCTTCGCCGATTCATCCCCACACACGGACCTACCCTTGCTCAGGCCGGATTAGATGCCAGGATGGCGGCAAGTTGTTCGGGGCTTCGCCAGTGGTGACCGCAGGTGAACCGCGGCAGTCGCCAGACGCTTTGCGATCCGTCGACCGTGGCGGGTTCCGTCGTGAAAGCGGCGCGCAGTCCCATGCCGCGGCCCTCGCGCGGCAAATACGCATCGGCCAGGAAGTCGTTGCTATGCCCGTAGGGATACGCGAAGAAAGGCGCAGCCTGGCCGGTTGTGCGCTGGTTTATGTACGCCATGGCGTTGCGGATCTGGGCATCGGCATCGACACGGTCGGTCACCTGGGTGAAGTCTCCGCGCACCTGCCGTGAGTGCGCGACCGTCGGCAGCGCCGGATGCAGGTGGTCCCAGCTATGATTACCGATGCCGATGAGTCCGGACGCCGTGGCCGGCGCCCACCAACTGTCGTTCATCGCGCCGGCTTCAAGATACGTGTACCCGGCGTCGAACGTCGACTCCATCGTGCTCCGCGCCGCGGGCGATGCGATGACAAAACTGGTGGCGGAGAAGGTGCCCTGCCTGGCGCCGCGATCCGTCTGCACGAAGTCGCGCATCGCATTCGCGAAACTTCGCTGCGGCCCGAAGACGGGATGGACAAAGTCGATGTAGTCCCACTCCGGCCCGTCGTCGAAGGTCAGCGCCACCAGCGGGACATCGCCGCCCGGCAGCGCCGAACCGGCCTGGTGCGCCTCGATGGCGTCGACGAGCGTGGCGAGGGAGACCAGGCGGCTTCCGGAACGCGCGATGGTGTCGAGGTCGACCGGCAGCGCGACGTGGTCGTTGCGCGCGTAGTCGGTCCCCAGGATGCGATGGGAATGATAGGTGAGTACAACAGCTTTCACGCGGTGCTTTCCAGCCGACGGTCGGTCAGTCCTTGTACGAGATCTGCACAGGACGGCCGTTCACGCGCAATTCCCCGGTGTTGACGTCGACCTCGAACAGCGGGCGATCACCGTTGAAGAGTCCCCAGCGACCTGTCGCCGGGTCGAACTTGCTCGCGATCTGCGCCGACTCTTCCCATGCCAGCTTGTTGCCGCCGCGCATCGCGAAACACGCATAACGGCACTGCGACCACACCATCACGCCGAAATTGACGTTGGCCTGCGTGTCGTCGAGCCGCGTAGGCGCCAGCAGAATGCCGTAGTCGATGGTTGCGGTGGGCCCGATGTTGCCGGAACGACCCATGATGATGCCGAGCCCGATGCGGTCACCTTGCCGCGATCCCGGATACGGGCTGTCGCCCTGCGTGAAGGCGTCGATCTCCACGCCGTAGAAACCGCCTGAGCCGGTGTGGTCCTGCAGTTCGAAGACCCCGGACCATGTCGTGCCCTGCGCGAACTTCCTGGCCTGCGCATAGGTCGCGACGTTTTCGCCGTAGTTGGAATTGTTGCTGAGGATGGACAGATTCGCCCACTCGAAATACTGCGAGTTCGCATCGGTGGTCAGATGCGTGTAGAGCGTTGGAACGACACTGTGCGGCGCTCCGCCGGGCGGCGCGCTGCGCGTGACGATCAGGCTGGCCGGCACGTCGACCAAGTCCGCCGGGCGTGGCGTGCTGCCCTGGAAAAATCCGGAAAGCGTCGGCGCGCGCGACAAGGTATCCGCTGCAGCGCTCGTCGTGGAATAGAGGGCCGCGGCAGCCGCGAACAGGATGGCGAGAAGCTTGCGCATGGATGACCTTTCACGACGAGACCCCGCGGGCGAAGGGGACGACAATGACATTAGCATGAAAGGCATCGCAATACTGCGAGGCGAAATTGCCGCCAATTGGCGGCGTCCCGGATTCACGCCGCATCGAGGAGCGGACGCCGGAGTGCGCGTTACTTTCCGCCGAGGCGTGTAGAAAGCATGTCAGGGCGCAACGTGTCGTAGACCTCGAACGGCTGGTGGATCCACGGGTTTTCGGGAAGGAAGTCGACATAGAAGTCGGGCTTGAAAACGGAACACGCCTTCCACCACAGCACCGCGGTGCGCAATTCGCTCATGTGCGGGAAGCGATGCGGCAGCTCCTTGTGGACCGCTTCGAGCGTGTGTCCGGAGTCGACCATGTCGTCGACCAGCAGCACGCGGTCGCCCAAGCGGGGCCGCGTCATGGTCATGTGCTCGGCGATCACCAGTTCGCCGCGGATCGTGCCGCCTTCCGCGGTGTACGAATGCGTCGACAGGATGGCGAGCGGCAAGTCGTAGATCCGCGACAATACGTCGCCGACGCGCAGGCCACCGCGCGCGACGCAGATGATCTGGTTGAACTTGAAGTCGGACTCGTGGACGATCAGCGCGAGCTTTTCGACGAGGCGATTGTATTCGTCCCAGCTGACGTGCAGGTCCATGGTCGTGCCCTAGTTGAACGGGTGATGGACCAGGATCGTTTCGGCGCGATCGGGGCCGGTGGACACCATCGCGATCGGCACGCCGGTGAGCGCTTCGATGCGTTGCAGATACGCGCGGGCAGGGGCGGGCAGGGCGGCGAACGACGCCGCGCCGACCGTGGACTCGCGCCATCCCGGCATCGTTTCGTAAACCGGAATGCAGCGCGCAACGGCCTCGGCGCCCGTGGGAATCAGGTCGAGTGGTTCGCCGTCCATGACGTAGGACGTGGCGAGCTTGATCTCGTCCATGCCGTCGAGCACGTCGAGCTTGGTGATGCACAGGCCGTCCACGCCGTTCAATTGCAGTGACCGCTTCAGCGCCGCGATGTCGAGCCAGCCACAGCGGCGTGGCCGGCCGGTGACGGAACCAAATTCATTGCCGCGCTTGGCCAGGCCCGCACCGACCGTGTCGGTGAGTTCCGTCGGGAAGGGGCCCGTGCCCACGCGCGTCGTGTACGCCTTCACGATGCCCAGAACATAGTCCAGCATCTGCGGCCCGATGCCGCTGCCCGGTGCGGCGGCGCCGGCGATGCAGTTGGAACTGGTGACGTACGGATAGGTGCCGTGGTCGATGTCCAGCAATGCGCCCTGCGCGCCTTCGAACAGCAGCGACTCGCCACGGGCGCGCGCCTGCTGGATGAGGCCCGCGACGTCGGCGACCATCGGGCGGATCTCGCCCGCGAGCGCCAGCAATTCATCGCGCGTGCGATCGAAGGGAACGGCGGCGACCTTGTAATAATTGACCAGCATGAAGTTGTGCAGCTCGAGCAGTGACTCGAGCTTGGTTGCGAACAACTCGGGATGCAGCAGGTCCTGCACACGCAGTGCGCGGCGGGCGATCTTGTCTTCGTAGGCAGGTCCGATGCCACGGCCCGTGGTGCCGATCTTCTCCTCGCCCATCGCGTTTTCGCGCGCCTGGTCGAGCGCCACGTGGATCGGCAACACGAGCGGACACGCCGGCGAGATCTTGAGGCGCGAGCGCACGTTGACGCCGGCCTTTTCGAGTTCGCGGATCTCAGTGAGCAGCGCGGAAGGAGACAGCACCACGCCGTTGCCGATGTAGATGGCAACGCCCGGATGCAACGCACCCGATGGAATGAGGCGCAGAACGGTTTTTTTGCCGCCGATGACGAGCGTGTGCCCGGCGTTGTGCCCGCCCTGGAAGCGCACGACGCCGGTCGCGCTTTCCGCGAGCCAGTCGACGATCTTGCCCTTGCCTTCATCGCCCCACTGGGTACCGATGACGACGACGTTCTTGCCCATGTGCTTTCCTGTCCGTTTCTGACTTGCAATTCAAGTAGTGCGGGTGACGACACGCCATTCGCCGCCCTGGCGCTCGACGGTCCGGTGGCCTGTCGTGGCCTCGGCCGCTTCGCCCGGCAATGCCACGACGACGGCCTCGCCCTTTGCGCGCAGTTGCGCAACAAGCTTGGCCAATGCTGCATCCGGATCGCCCGGCGCGTGGATCGCGTCGGAGGCCGCGAAGTTGCCGACCAGCATCGCCAGCCGCCGCAGGTCCAGCGTGAAACCCGTCGCGGGCCGGGCGCGGCCGAAGGCACGTCCGACGCCATCATATCGGCCACCGCGTCCGCAATCGATCACGGCACCGCGTTCATCGGTGGCGAACACCGAGAACGTCGCACCCGTGTAGTAGTGATAGCCGCGCAGGTCGGACAGGTCGACGTGAATTGCGTCGACGCCGGCCGCAGCAGCGGCGAGATTCGCGATGGCGTCAAGGGCGCTCGCGATGCCGGGAAGGTCGGGCAGAACCTTGCGCGCAGACTCGATCGTCGTCGTTGCCGGGCCGTACAAGCCCGGCAGCGCGCGCAACGCATCGCGCAGCGCATCCGGCAAAGTGGCCGTGGACTCGCGTACGCCGGCAAAGTCCTTGCCGCGCAGCGCATGGAAGAGTTCGCTGTCGCTGCCCTCGCCGGTGGCGTCGAGCCCTGCCGCGTGCGCCAGCGCGCGATAGACGCCGACGTGCCCCAGGTCGAGATGCAGGCGCGAAGTCCCGGCGCGCGCGAGCGCGGACAACAACAGTTGCATCACTTCACGGTCGGACTCGATGCCCGCGTGGCCGTACAGTTCGCCGCCGATCTGCACGATTTCGCGCGTGTCGCCGTGTCCGGTGGTCGCGGTGCGGAGTACGCTGCCGGTGTAGCACAGGCGCGTAACGCCGGTTTCGTTGAGGAGGTGCGCGTCGATGCGCGCGACCTGCGGCGTGGTGTCTGCCCGCAGCCCGAGCATGCGTCCGGACAGCGGATCGACCATCTTGAACGTCTGCAGGTCGAGATCGCGGCCAGTGCCGGTCAGCAAGGAATCGAGATGCTCGACCAGCGGCGGCGCCACGAGGCGATAACCGTGCGCACGAAAATGGTCGAGCAGGGTGCGGCGCAGCGCCTCCACCCGCGCGGCCTCGGCGGGCAGCACGTCCTCGATTGCTTCAGGCAGCAGCCACTTACGCATAGTGCAACGCCGCCAGTGAAATGAGACCCAACGCCATCGAGATCAGGCCGACGAAGCGCAACTGGCCGTCGCTCATCTCGATCAATTTGCGAAACGTGTCGCGCCAGATGCGCGGAGCGGCGAAGGGCAGGATGCCTTCGACGATCAGCAGCAGTGCAAAGGCCGGCCACAGCGAGTCCACAACGGAATCCCCCGACGCGAAACGCCCGGCTGACGTTATTTGGCGGGTGCGCGCGAGGCGCGGCCCGACCCGGACTGCTTGAAGTACTGGAAGAACTCCGCGCTCGGGTCAAGGACCATGAGGTCGCTCTTGTTCCGGAACGTCGACCGGTAGGCTTCAAGGCTGCGGTAGAACGCGTAGAACTCGGGATTTTGTCCGTAGGCCAGCGCGTAGATGGCCGAAGCCTTGGCGTCGCCTTCGCCCTTGATCTTCTGGGCCTGGCGATAGGCGTCGGCCAGGATGACCTGGCGCTGGCGGTCGGCGTCGGCACGAATCTTTTCCGACTCCGCGGCACCGGTCGAGCGCAGTTCGTTGGCGACGCGACGACGCTCGGATTCCATGCGCTGATAGACCGGACCGGTTACGTCCGGCGGCAGCTCGATGCGCCGCAGCCGTACGTCGACGACCTCGACACCGATGGTCTTGGCGTCGGCATCGGCCTTTTGCCGCGTCATGCCGGTAATGCGGTCGCGCTCGGTGGAGATGGCGTCGTGCATCGTCCGCTTGTTGAATTCCTCGGCGAGATTGGAGCGCACCGTCTGCGAAATGCGGCGGCGTGCGGCTTCCTCGTCGCCCTGCACGGAGACGTAGTACTGCTTCACATCGTTGATGCGCCACAGCACGATGAAGTCGACCAGCAACGGCGTCTTTTCCGACGTCGTCACGCGGTCGGGCTCGCTGTTCTCGAGCGTCAGGTTGCGGTTATCGTAGAAGCGGACGTTCTGGATCAGCGGCACCTTGAAATACAGGCCCGGCTGTGTCTTCGTCTCGACGATCTCGCCCAACTGGAACTTCACGGCGAACTTGGTCTGGTCGACCGTGTAGATCGATTGCGACGCGACCAGCAGTGCGGCCACGATCAGCGCGAGGATGGGCATGGTGAATTTCATCATGCTCCCGGCAGGCTGATTCGGAACCCATCATGGCCACGCAGGGCCTGTGCCGGATGGGATACGCGAAGCGGAGAGCGATTTGTGGCCCGTCCCACACGAGCGAGCCGCGACAAAGTAGACCGCCGGCACAGTACCCTGCCCATTCGGGTTTCGACGATATGACCCCATCTACATTGTTGCTCGCCTTGCGAATATGCGTGAGCTATTCGACGCGGCTCGCGCCTCGCATCTGGGGTCATCTCGTCTGCAACGTGGCTCATGATGGGTTCCGTATCAGCCTGCTCAGCGCTCTCTGCTGCGCATGCCATCGCGCGACCGGCTGGGGTCGAGCGTGACGGCGGGTTCGGGTGTGGGCGAGGCAGTCGGGCGGACGGCCGTCGAAGTCGACTCGGGTGCTGCGACCACTGCGCCGGCGACGCTCTGCGCGATCAACTTGTCGAGCGGCAGGTACAGGAGATTGCCGCCGGCCTTCTGGTCGATCAGCACCTTGGTGGAATTGCCGAGCACCGATTGCATCATGTCGAGGTACAGGCGGTCACGCGTCACGCCCGGCGCCTTGGCGTACTCGGACAGCACGGACTTGAAGCGCGACGCGTCGCCTTCGGACTTCTGGATGACCTCGGTGTTGTAGCCGTTGGCCTCTTCCATCAGGCGCGACGCCATGCCGCGTGCGCGCGGCACGACATCGTTGGCATAGGCCTGGCCCTCGTTGACCAGGCGCACGCGGTCCTGGCCGGCCTTCACCGCGTCGTCGAACGCGGCCTGCACCTTGTCGGGCGGCTGCACGTTCTGCAGCGTGACTTTCTGGATGTACACGCCCGTCTTGTAGCGATCGAGCGTCTCCTGCATGATTTTTTCCGTCTGCTTGGCGATCTGTTCGCGGCCCTCGTACAGCGCGAAGTCCATCTTGGCCCTGCCGACGACCTCGCGGATGGCGGTTTCCGCAACGAAGGCGACCATCGCGTCGGGCTTGCGGTTGTTGAAGACGTAGGCTTCGGCGTTCTTGATGTTGTATTGGACGGCGAACTGAATGTCGATGATGTTCTCGTCATCGGTCAGCATCACCGCTTCCTTGTCGACCTTGTTCTTGGGCGTATTGCGGTAGCCGATCTCAACGGTCTTGACTTGGGAAAAGTCGACCAGCTCGACGGCTTCGATGGGGAACGGCAGGTGCCAGCGTGGGCCGGGCAGCGTGGTTTCGGTGTACTTGCCGAAATGCGTGACGACGCCGCGGCGTCCTTCGTCGACGATGTAGAAGCCGCTCGCCAGCCAGACCAGCAGCACGAGCGCCACCAGCAGTCCAGCGCCGCCCATGGCCAGGCCGCGACGTGGCGGGCGATCGTTGCCGCCGCCGTCGTCCTTGCGTCCGAAGAGCTCGCCCATGCGGCGATTGACGTTACGCCAGATCTCGTCGAGATCGGGCGGCCCGCCACCACCACCATTACCGCGCTTGCCCCACTGGGGATCGTTCAGCGACATGACGAAGCTTCGAGTTCCGGGAAGAAAATTGAATTCAAGGGAGTCAGGAAGATGGAGGCGCGCAGTTCGTCAATCAAGCCCGTCGATCAAGTGCACGCCGCCATTGCGGCGCTCATTTGTGTTCACGATTCCGGGGTGTCCGCCGGCATGTGTTCCATGGCCGATTTGAAAGGAAAGCGCTCGGCCAGTGCCAAACGCAATTCGGGGGCTCCGGCGCCGGTCAGCGCGCTCAATCGTACGGTGGAAATGGTACCACAGCCGTCGCGCTCGACGCCCGGCGCGAGCCCTGCGGCATCGCATTTGTTCAATACGCGGATATGCGGCACGGCGGCGGCGCCGATCTCGGCCAGGACGCGCTCGACCGCGGCAATCTGTTCGTCGCGATTGGCGGCGTGCGCGTCGATGACATGGAGCAGCAGGTCGGCCTCCGCGGCCTCGGACAGCGTCGCGCGGAAGGCGGCGACCAGGTCGTGCGGCAGGTCGCGGATGAAGCCGACTGTATCGGACATCACGATCGGGTCGGCGCCGGGGACATAGACCTTGCGCAAGGTCGTGTCCAGCGTTGCGAACAACTGGTCAGCGACATAAGCCGTGGCACCGGTCATCAGGTTGAAGAGCGTCGACTTGCCGGCGTTGGTGTAGCCGACCAGCGCGACGGTTCGCACGCGCGCGCGGCGGCGCGTACGGCTCTGCACCGCATGGCTGCGCGCGACGCGGGCCAGCCGTCCATTGACGAGCTTGACCCGCTCGCCGATCAGGCGGCGATCCGTTTCCAGCTGCGTTTCGCCCGGACCACGCAGGCCGATACCGCCCTTCTGCCGTTCGAGGTGGGTCCAGCCGCCGACCAGGCGCGTGGACATGTGCTTGAGTTGCGCGAGCTCCACCTGCAGCTTGCCTTCGGCACTGCGGGCACGCAACGCGAAGATGTCCAGGATGAGGCTGGGCCGGTCGACAACGCGGCACTTCAGCCGCTCCTCGAGGTTGCGCTGCTGCACGCCGGACAGCGTGTGGTCGAACAGCACCAGGTCGGCTTCGAGTTCGGTGCGCAGCCCCAGGATTTCGTCGACCTTGCCCTTGCCCGCGAAAAAGGCGGGGTCGGGACGCTGTCGGCGGCCGCCAATGGTGCCGACGACGACGGCGCCCGCCGAGGTGGCGAGATCCGTGATTTCGGCTACGCGAAATGCACGGTCACCGTCGCGCATGTCCAGCGCGACGATGAGCACTCGGTCGCCGCCGCTGGGCCGTTCAAACGAAACGGCGGTCAATCTTCCGTGTCGCCGCCGGGGGCGTGGTGCGGCATGGCCACCGGGCGCGCCGGGACGACCGTCGAGATCGCGTGCTTGTACACCATCTGCGTGACGGTGTTCTTCAGGAGCACGACGTACTGATCGAAGGATTCGATTTGTCCCTGCAGCTTGATGCCGTTGACCAGGTAGATCGACACCTGCACATGCTCTTTGCGCAACGTGTTCAGGAACGGGTCTTGTAGCATTTGCCCTTTGTTGCTCATGGTCGAGCTCCGCTGTTGTAGTTGCCCGCGTATTTACCAGATTGCGATGGGCCCGAAAATCCGGCGCCGCCAAAAGGGAAGCGGAGCGGACGGGCTTTAGCGGCGTGCGGGGGCGTCCGCGAATGGGTTGGCACCGACCTTGAATTGTATCCTAAGGGGTGTTCCCTGCAGTTTGAACGCATCGCTGAAGAAATGTTCCAGGTAGCGGCGATAGGCGTCCGGCACGTGATGCAACGCGGTGCCGTGGACGATGATCAGCGGCGGATTCACGCCACCCTGGTGGGCATAGCGCATCTTCGGGCGCACCAAACCGGCGCGCGGCGGTTGCTGCCGCTCCACCGCCAATTGCAGCGTGCGGGTGAGGCGCGGAGTAGGCAGCTTGGCCATTGCCGCCGCGAACGCACGGTCGACGGACTTGAGCAGCGGGCCGACACCCTTGCCATCGAGCGCGGACATGAAGTGATGCTGAGCGAACGACAGGAAGGCCATCTTGCGATCCATGTCGCGCTTCACCTGGTCGCGCTGCTCCTTCGCCACCGCGTCCCATTTGTTGATGCCGACGACGACGGCGCGACCGGCCTCGAGCACATGGCCGGCCAGATGCGCGTCCTGCTCGGTGATCGCGTGCTCGGCGTCGAGCAGCAGCACCACGACGTTGGCATCCTCGATGGCCTGCAGCGTCTTGATGACCGAGAATTTCTCGATGGCTTCGAACACCTTGCCGCGGCGGCGCACCCCGGCGGTGTCGATCAGCGTGTACTTCTGCCCGCCGCGTTCGAAGTCGAGATAGATCGCATCGCGCGTCGTGCCGGGTTCGTCGAACGCGATCACGCGCTCCTCGCCGAAGATCGCATTCACCAGCGTGGACTTGCCGACGTTGGGACGACCGACGATCGCGACCTTGATGGTGTCGGGGCGCTCCGGGTCCGTGGACGCGTTGCGCCTGGTCTCGTCCGTGAACCGCTTGATGTCCGGGATTGCGGCGAGTGCGATGTCGATCATGTTGCGTACGTTCTCGCCATGCGCCGATGAAATCGCGATCGGCTCGCCCAGCCCCAGTTCGTGGAAGTCCGCCACCGCGCGCTCCGGCTGCAATCCTTCCGCCTTGTTCACCGCAAGCACGACCGGCTGGCCCGATTTGCGCAGAAGTTCAGCGATGTTGCGATCCTGCGGCGCCAATCCGTTGCGGCCGTCGACCAGGAACACCACCACGTCGGATTCGGCGATGGCCTGGCGCGTCTGTCGCGCCATTTCGTGCAGGATGCCGCTGGTGGCGACCGGCTCGAAGCCACCGGTGTCGACGACGAAATAGGCCTGGTCTCCGGCAAAGGCCTTGCCGTAGTGGCGGTCGCGCGTCAGTCCCGGAAAATCGGCGACGAGCGCATCGCGAGTCTTGGTCAGTCGGTTGAACAGCGTCGACTTGCCGACGTTGGGTCGGCCCACCAGGGCAACGGTTGGCAGCATGTGCTCATTGGACGAGGACGCACACGCGCCCTCGTGCCCTGTTCATTTTGCGGAAACGGCGAAGAGCGTGCCGGACGTCGATTGCAATAGTGCGCCGGTCAGCAGCAATTCTGGTTGGGCGGTGGCGGTACTGCCGTCGGTGGCGAGGCGCCCGACGTAAGCGCCGTTGATCGGCGACAGCAGGTGCAGGTAACCCTCCGTGTCGACGACGCCGACAAAATCGCCGACCATCTGCGGGCCGCCGATCCTGCGTTCCTTCAGGAGGTCCTGCTTCCACACCGATGCGCCGGTACTGCGGTCCAGCGCGTGTACGGCGCCCTTGTCGTCGGTCAGGTAGATGTACTTGGCATCCGCCGCCATGTTGACAAGACTCGAGATGTCGCGCGACCACGACAAAGTGCCGCGTCCCAGGTCGAAGCACGCGACGCGGCCCTGATAGGCAACGGCGCAGGCATCGCGCTCCAGCACGAGCGGCAGGCTGGTCACATCCGCGATGCGCTCCAGCTCCGTCGCGCCTTTCGGATTGGCGACCGTGCCATCCCAGCCGACGATGCCGGTGGGGATGTCGATGGCCAGCAGGTGTCCGCCCGCCGTGCCGACAAACAGCGCGCCGCGCCGGACGACGCCGCCGGCGAAGTTGCGCACGATGAGCGCCGGTGTCGCGCGTTGGTTGACCCACTTGCGCGAACCGTCCTTGGCATTGAGCGCGTGTATGCCGCCGTCGCCGGTGAACACGACCACGACGCCATCGACGACGCGAGGCGGGGCGACGACTTCGGTGGACACGCGTGCTTTCCACGCCGGCGCGCCCTCCGGCGTAAACGCCAGCACGTCGCCCTTGTCGGTGCCTACGACAACCAAGGTCGCATCGGCACCGATACCCGCTGAGAGTTTCTGTCCGGCGTTGATGCGCCAGATGCTGCGGCCATTGGCGGGATCCAGTCGCACGAGCGTGCCGTCTGCGGCCGCGACGTAGATCGCGTCGGCGAGAACAGTGGGCGCGAACCCGGGGCCTGCGGCGCCGACCTGCGCCTGCCAGCTGATCGACGCCGTCGCGGAAGCCTTGAGCTCGGGCAGAGGCCCCGGTTTCTTCGAGTCGTAGATCCACTTCATCGACGGCGCGGGAAGTGTCGGCATCCACTCCTTCATCATCGCGCAGCCGGACAGTGCGAGCAGCAGCCCGGCGGCTGCGACCAGGCGCAGCGCCATCGACTGCTTCGCCGAAAGTGCCTGAACGTGCTGGGTCATTGCTTCGGTGCCTGGGCGGGTTGCGCGGTCACGGGCGCGGGTACGGGTGCGGGTACGGGTACGGGTGCGGGTACGGGCGCGGCATCCGGCGCAGCACCGCCGAGCGAGTCGAGCTTCACCTGCACGTAATTGCGGTACTGCGACTTCGCGTCGAAACGGGCCAGCGCCTCCTTGTACGCGGTACGCGCGTCGTTGACGCGGCCGGCGGCGGCATGCGCGTCGCCGCGCAGGTCGGCGTACAGTCCGGAGAACGGTTCGCCATGTTTCGCGTCCAGCATTTTCAACGCCTCGTCGTATTGCTTGTCGTTGAGCATCAGCTCGGCCAGCCGGTACCGCGCAATTTCCTTCAGCTCCTGTTCGTCGGCGCGGTCGACCACCCACTGCAACTGCGCACGGGCGGACGCCGAGTCGCCGGCATCGAATTGCAGCTTGGCGACGAGGAATGCGGCACGCGGCGCATAGCCGGTGCCCGCGAACTTGTCGGCGAGTGCCGCGGAGGCGTCCTTCGCCTTCGCGATGTCGTTGGAGCGCGTGGCCTGCACGACGGTGTTGAAGAGTACCGCCGCATCTTCCGCCTTGCGGAACTGCCACCAGCGCCAGCCCTGCACGGCGACCACGGCGAGGCTTGCCACCACCAGCACGGTGGCCACGGTGTTGCCCCAGCGCGACCACCACGCCTTCAGGTCGTCCAACTGCTCCTGCTCTTCGAGATCGTAGACCGCCATGTTTCGTCCTTCGTCCTGAATGATTGTTGCCTGAGATAGTTACTTGAACTGTGTGAGATGCGCCGCGAGCGCCGCCGCGGGGACTGCAACCTGATTTCCCGGCACGCGCAGGGGCTTGACCGCAACGGTCTGCGCGGCCGCTTCGTCGTCGCCGATGATGAGCGCCACGCGGGCGCCGCTGGCATCGGCCTTTTTCATCTGCGACTTGAAACTGCCGCCGCCGGCATTGACGACCACCGCATGCCCGTCGTCACGCAGCGACTCGCCCAGGCGACGCGCGATCGGCGCGGCGTTGTCCCCGGCGTGCACGACATAGGCCAGCGGAGATTCCGCCGCCCCGATGCCGCTGGCCTTGAGCAACAGGATCATCCGCTCCACGCCGATCGCAAAGCCGCACGCGAAATTGGGCGCGCCGCCCAGCAATTCGAACAGGCTGTCGTAGCGGCCGCCCCCGGCCACCGTGCCCTGGCCGCCGAGTGCGTCGCTCTTCGCCACCCACTCGAAAACCGTGCGATTGTAATAGTCGAGGCCGCGGACCAGTCGCGGATTGATCGTGAAGTCGAGTTCCGCATCGCGCAACAGCCGCTGCAGCGCGTCGAAGTGCGCGAGCGACGCGTCCTCGATGAAGTCGATGAGCTTGGGCGCGGCCTCGAGCAGCGGCTGCATCGCCGCGTTCTTGCTGTCGAGGATGCGCAGCGGATTGGCGTGCAGCCGCCGCCTGGCGTCGGCGTCGAGCACATCGCCGTTGCGTTCGAGATACGCGACCAGTTCATTGCGGTGCGCGAGCCGCTCGTGCGCATTGCCGATCGAATTGACCTGCAGCTCGATGCCGGAAAGGCCCAGCTCGCGCCACAGCCGCGCCAGCATCGTGATCTGCTCGGCATCGGCGTCCGGGCCCTCGAAGCCGAGCGCCTCGGCGTCGAGCTGGTGGAATTGCCGGTAGCGGCCCTTTTGCGGCCGCTCATGCCGGAACATGGGACCCGTGGTCCACACCCGCTGCGGCCGGTCGTAGGTGAGGTTGTGCTGGATCGTCGCACGGACGATGCCCGCCGTGGCCTCCGGGCGCAGCGTCAGCGACTCGCCGTTCAGCTTGTCCTCGAACGTGTACATCTCGTGTTCGACGACGTCGGTGAACTGGCCGATGCCGCGCACGAACAGCGGCGTGGCCTCGACGATCGGCACGCGGATGTTCCGGTAGCCGTATTGCCTGAATACCGCGCGCGCCGTGTCCTCGAAGCGCTCCCACAGCGGCGCCTCGTCGGGCAGCACATCGTTCATGCCGCGCACGGCCTGCAATGCATTCGCCATGGCCGGTTCTACGCGATCGCCTTGACCGCGATGGTCCTGCGGTCAGGCTTGAGATGCGCGGCGGGCTCTTCGCCGCCGTAGGTCGCGCGCACGTAGTCGTGCACGAGTGTCTGGAATTCCTGGGCGATGGCGTCGCCCTTCAGCGTGACCGTCTTGACGCCGTCGACGAACACCGGCGCGACGGGCGTTTCGCCGGTGCCTGGCAGCGAGATGCCGACGTTGGCCATCTTCGATTCGCCGGGACCGTTGACGACGCAACCCATCACCGCGACCTGCATGTTCTCGACACCGGGGTAGCGTTCGCGCCACGCCGGCATCGACGAGCGCAGGTAGGACTGAATCTGTTCCGCCAGCGACTGGAAGTAGGTGCTGGTGGTGCGGCCGCAGCCCGGGCACGCAATGACCATCGGCGTGAACGAGCGCAGGCCCATCGTCTGCAGGATTTCCTGCGCGACGATGACTTCGCGCGTGCGATCGCCATCGGGTTCCGGCGTGAGCGACACGCGGATCGTGTCGCCGAGGCCCTGCTGCAGCAACACGGCCATGGCGGCGGTCGAGGCGACGATGCCCTTGCTGCCCATGCCGGCTTCGGTGAGGCCCAGGTGCAGCGGATAGTCGCAGCGGCGCGCGAGTTCGCCATACACGAGGACCAGGTCCTGCACGTCGGATACTTTGCACGACAGGATGATACGGTCGCCGGGCAGGCCCAGCTCTTCGGCCCGCTGCGCGCTGCCGATGGCGGAGGTGACCAACGCTTCGCGCATGACGGCGTCGGCCGCGAGAGGTGCGCTCGACTTGCCATTGGCGTCCATCATCCGGGCGAGAAGGTCGGCGTCGAGGCTGCCCCAGTTGACGCCGATGCGCACGGGTTTGCCGTACTCGATAGCCTTCTCGATCATCACCACGAATTGCGGATCGCGCTTGCTGCCCTTGCCCACATTGCCCGGGTTGATCCGGTACTTGGCCAGCGCGCGCGCGCAGTCGGGATAATCGGTGAGGAGCTTGTGGCCGTTGAAGTGAAAGTCGCCGACCAACGGCGCGCGACAACCGTTGGCGTCGAGTTGCGCGCGGATGGCGCCAACCGCTGCCGCGGCCTCTGCCGAATTGACCGTGATGCGCACCAGCTCCGAACCGGCATCGGCGAGCGCGATCACTTGCGCGACCGTCGCGGTGATGTTGGCCGTGTCCGTGTTCGTCATCGACTGGATGACGATGGGCGCGCCGCCGCCGACCTTGATGCCGTCGATGTCGACCTGGCGCGAGGTGCGGCGCGTGATGTTGGCGTGTGGCATGCGGCGTGCTATTTGAGCGTGAAGCGGGCGACGTTCTGGCGCGTGAACGGCGTGGTGTCGAAGGCCTTGCCCTGCCAGCTCACATTCACCGCCATCGCGTTGCCCAGGATCACCTCGAACGGCGGCTTGCCGCCAACGGACTGCGTTGCGCCGGGATTGCCGGTGATCGACAGGATCAGCACGCCGGTGCCGTCGCGTACCTCCACCCACGACGAGCCCAGGAAGGACAGCGCGATGGGCGTGTCCGCGATGTCGACGGTCGGCGCCATGCCTGCTGGCGGCTCGACGCCGTCAGGCTTGCGCGTCGCCGCGTTCGCTTTGTCATCGCCGGCGGCGAGCGGATTGGGCAGCGTCGTCATCGCGTTGCCCGGCGCCGATTCACTCGACGACGGCGACGCGGCCGGTGCCGACGCGGTGGACGATGGGCTGGACGACAGGCTGGACGCTGCGTTGGGCGATGTCGGTGCGGCGCTCAGCATGGCTTTGTCCTTGCCGGTCGCCCTGGCGGGCTCCGCGGTCGAACGCGACAGTTCGTAGACTGCGCCCACGACGACAAACGCCACCAGCACCAGCGGAATGGCCCAGCGCGCGGCGCTGGGTCCGGCGTTTGCCGCAGCCGGCAGCTCGCCCATCGGCCGCGGCGTGGGCGCCAGTGACGGATGTTCGTTCGCGGGCGGCGTCACCGTTTCGGGCAGCGCGGCCAGCACGGTGTCGGTGTCGAGTCGCAGCAGGCGCGCATAGTTGCGCACGAAGCCGCGTATGAATGTGCGGCCAGGGAGGCTGGCCCAATCGCCATCTTCGAGTGCGGTGATCTGTCGCGGTGCGAGTTTCAGTTGCTGGGCGACCGCGGCCACGGACAGGCCGGCCGCTTCGCGTCCGGCGCGCAGCAGGTCGCCTGCCGATGCGGCATCGTCCGGCGCCGCGTCGCGGGCCAGCGTGTCGGCGCCATCGGTCACTCGCAGCCTCCCTTGGCGATCGTGGCGGCTTCTGCCGATTGAGGATAGCGGTTGCGCAATTGGGAGTAATACGACGCCTCGGCGCTGCGGTCGCCCAGCTTGCGCTCGATGCACACGCCGAGCGCGAGTGCTTCGGGAGACGGATTGGTCTGCAGCATGACCGGCTTCATCATCGCGCGGGCCTCGGGCAGCCGACCTTCCTTGTAGGCGATCTGCGACAGGCTGAACGCGGCCTGCGGGTTGTTCGGCGAAAGGCTCAGCGCGCGCTTGAAGTACGCCTCGGCGCGCGCATTGTCGCCCAGCGATTCCGAGCAGCGGCCGGCATTGATCAACGCGATCTCCGGCGTCTTGTAGAGCGGGTTGCTTGCCGCCTTGTCGAATTCCGCGAGCGATTCCCGGGCCTGGTTGTGCGTGCACAGGTACCAGCCCCAGTTCTGCCGGAATTCGGAGTCGTTGGGTGACAGCTCCAGCGCCTTACGGAAGTTGCGCGCGGCCTCGGTGTCCTGTCCCATCGTGGCGTACACCAGTCCGTACACGTTGTAGGACTTGGCCAGCGTCGGGTCGAGCTTCACGGCTTCGGCCAGTTCCTGCAACGCGACGTCCATCTGGCCGCGTTCGTAATAGCCGGCGGCGAGTTCTGCGCGCAGGTTGGCGCGCACCGGCGCGGGAGCTTCCTTGATGACGGTCGGTGGCGGCGGCGTCACCGGAATGGCGGTGGCCGCGGGCGTCGTCGTGGTCGACGTGCAGCCGGGCAGCATGGCGAACAGCGCGAACAGCGAAAGCAGGAGGATGGCGGTGCGGTGCATAGCGGTTTCGGGCCTCGTAGTCGTGCCGCAAACGCGGAATCAGGGGCCAGGTGCTGCCACGATGCGCGTGGAGAGCCGGCGCTTGGTACGGTCGTGCACCTGTCCGGCCAACTGGCCGCACGCGGCGTCGATGTCGTCGCCGCGCGTCTTGCGGATGGTCGTGACCAGGCCGGCATCGATGAGGATGGACTGGAACGCGACGATCCGCTCGCGCGGGCTGGAGCGGAATTCGGTACCCGGGAAGGGGTTGAAGGGAATCAGGTTGAATTTGCACGGCACGGTGCGCACCAGCTTGGCCAGCGCATGCGCATGCGAGTCGGCGTCGTTGACGCCATCGAGCATCACGTATTCGAAGGTGACGAAATCGCGCGGCGCGCGCTCGAGATAGCGGACGCACGCGGCCATGAGCGCAGCCAGCGGATAGGTGCGGTTGATCGGCACCAGCGAATCGCGCAGCGTGTTGTCCGGCGCGTGCAGCGACACGGCCAGCGCCACCGGACACTCGTCGCGCAGGCGATCGATCAGCGGCACCAGTCCGGACGTCGACAAGGGCACGCGGCGCCGCGACAGCCCATAGGCGTTGTCGTCCAGCATCAGGCGCAGCGCCGGCACGACGTTCTCGAAGTTGGCCAGAGGCTCGCCCATGCCCATCATCACGACGTTGGTGATCGGCGGCCGGCCGTGCTCGGTCCACGAAGTGGTGACGCCTTCCGCCAGCAGCGTGCGGTTGGCGTGCCACAGCTGGCCGATGATTTCAGCGGTGGACAGGTTGCGGTTGAAGCCCTGCTTGCCCGTGGAGCAGAACGCGCAGTCGAGCGCGCACCCGGCCTGCGATGAAATGCACAACGTGCCGCGGTCGTCCTCGGGGATGTACACGGATTCCACGGCGTTGCCGTTGCCCGCATCGAGCAGCCACTTGCGCGTGCCGTCCGAGGCCGTGGAGTCCTTGACCACCGTGGGTGCGCGCACGTACGACTCCGCGGCGAGTTTTTCGCGCAACGGTTTGGCCAGGTCGGTCATCGATGACACGTCGTCGACGAAGCGCTGGTGGATCCAGTGCGAAACCTGTTTCGCGCGAAACGCCTTTTCGCCGCGTTCGGCGAAAAACGAGGCGAGTCCGGAAGTGTCCAGGTCGAGCAGGTTGGTCATGACATGCGACTACCGGCTGTAGACCGCCAGCGCGGGGAAAAAATAGGCGATTTCAACGGCCGCCGTTTCCGGTGCATCGGAACCGTGCACGGCGTTGGCGTCGATCGATTGCGCGAAATCGGCGCGGATCGTGCCGGCTGCCGCTTTCTTGGGGTCGGTGGCGCCCATCAGCTCGCGGTTCTTCGCGATGGCGTTTTCGCCCTGCAGCACCTGGATCATCACCGGACCCGAGACCATGAAATCGACCAACGCCGTGAAGAACGGGCGCTCGCGATGTACGGCGTAGAAGCCCTCGGCATCGGCGCGGGACAGCCAGGCCATCCGCGCGGCGGCGATCCTGAGTCCGGACTTTTCGAAACGGGAAAGGATTTCACCGACGACGTTCTGCGCGACCGCGTCCGGCTTGATGATGGAAAGCGTACGTTCAACCGCCATGTAAAGGCTCCGACCTGGAAAAGTATGATTAAAAATGGAAAAAACGAATAAAAGCGAATGAATTCAAAATTATAGCACGTCGGCGGGGGTGGCGCGACGGGTCCGGGACGGGGTCCGGACAAGGCACCGGCAAATTAGCGTCCGTTGCGAAATTAGGGTC
>JANMCH010000034.1:0-1657 GCA_031361045.1 Betaproteobacteria bacterium
GCAAGAACGCGCGCTTCGACCGCTCCGACATTTTCAAGGCGCTCCCTGCCGCTACTTCGCCGAACCAAAGGGCGTGACGTTCATTGGCTTTCGGTCGCGACGTCACGCCGCCAGCTTGATCCGCCCAATCTTCGCGAGAGCTTGCACAGCGCGTGAACGGACGAAGTCGGTCGAATGGATGAGAGCGGTCAAGGGGCGTTTGACTCAAGAATTCGCGTTGGAAATGTCGCATCTGCTTAGAGGTTGACGAGGTGTATCGCAAAGGATACAATGAGCAGGTTCGAAATTCGCGAAACCTTTACCTACGTTCGGTGGTTCGAACAGCTGCGGGATCGGAGAGCGAAGGCACGCATTCTTGAACGAGTGCGGCGGCTGTCGATTGGCAACCCGGGCGACTGCGAACCGGTTGGCGAGGGAGTGTCCGAGTTGAGGATCGACACCGGGCCGGGTTATCGCGTCTATTTCGTACGGCGAGGCGAAGTGCTCATCGAGGAAGTTTATTGTGGCCACGACCAAGACACGACCCTACGACACCGCAAATTATCTCAAGACCATCGAGGACATCGCCGGCTATCTGGAGGCGGTTCTGAAAGTCGGCGATGCGGAACTTGTGGCCGCGGCGTTGGGGGACATAGCGCGTTCCAAGGGGATGACACAGCTCGCGCGCGCCACGGGCCTCGGGCGCGAGAGCCTGTACAAGTCGCTTTCTCCCACCGGTAACCCGGAGTTGGCGACCGTGCTCAAGGTGATTCGGGCATTGGGGATGACGCTCTGCGTAAAGCCGCGACCCACACGCCCCAAGGCGAGCAGTCGCGCAAGGTCGGCGCAATTGGCGGCTTCCGTAGCGGCCCGCGGTCAGGCTGGTTGATGGATCGTGCCCGACACAATCAAGCGCCGACGAAACGCTGCCCCACCAACTCCGCCTCCCCCTCCCACCGATACGCCACCAACGGCCCGCCCGTCCCCGCACAGTAATCCACGCACGCCACGTTGGCCGCCAGCGGCGCCGGAGTTCCGGTCCACCAATAGTGACCAAAGAACACGGGCTTGTCGCCCTCATAGCCAAGCAGCGCTGATTCCGGGATGGGCATATCCGGCAGCGCCTCGCGCTTTTCCAAGTCGAGGATCGCCGCCTTGCGGTAGGTGTTGGCAGAACCGTCCCACCACCGCGTCCGAACATTGGTGCGCCGGTGTCCTCCCTTGTCGTGGAATTCGTGGCCGGGAGGCAGATCAATTTCGATGCCCTTGAGCAGCGTCTCCACTGCACGATGTTCCATCGACCCGCGGCGGCTCGCGGCGATGACCATTTCTCGGTCGAGTCGATGTCCCGGCTTCAGCAGAGGCGCGATCGCGGCCATCTGACCGGGATGCCAGCAGGCGTGGATCACGCGCAATTCGGGCAGGTCGAGCCAGAGCGGCAACGTGCGGAACCAGTCGACGTGTTCCTTGTGCAGATCGGGATCGTGCTCGAGAGCCGCCAGGAATTTCGCAGTTTGCTTGCGCTTGTTTGCACTGTGACGGCGCAGGTATTCGCCATCGTGATCCGGGTCCGGCGTGTGCCACGCAATCGCATTGAATTCGTGGTTGCCCATCACCGCCTGCGCGGTGCCTGCGTCGAGCATCTCGCGAACGATGCGAATGGTCTCCAATTGCCCCG
>JANMCH010000040.1:0-4602 GCA_031361045.1 Betaproteobacteria bacterium
CGACCCGTCGCCCGCAACGACCTTCGGCCACCTTGACGCCACCGTCGTGCTGTCGCGCGACATCGCGTCGCTGGGCATCTATCCGTCGGTCGACCCGCTCGACTCGACATCGCGCCAGATCGACCCGCACGTCATCGGCGAAGAGCACTACAACTGCACGCGCCGTGTACAGCAGACGCTGCAGCGCTACAAGGAATTGCGCGACATCATCGCCATTCTCGGCATGGACGAACTGTCGCCTGAGGACAAGCTGGCCGTGTCGCGCGCGCGCAAGATCCAGCGCTTCCTGTCGCAGCCGTTCACCGTGGCGGAAGTGTTCACCGGATCGCCGGGCAAGTACGTGGCGCTCAAGGACACGATCAAGGGCTTCAACATGATCGTGAACGGCGAATGCGACGCGCTGCCCGAGCAGGCGTTCTACATGGTCGGCACGATCGAAGAGGCCTTCGAGAAGGCAAAGACGCTTCAGTAAGACGTCACGAAGAGCCCATGGCCGATACCCACACCATCCACGTCGACGTCGTCAGCGCCGAAGAGCAGATCTTCTCCGGCGAGGCAGAGTTCGTCGTCCTGCCCGGCATCGACGGCGAGCTCGGCATCTATCCGCGCCACACGCCGTTGTTCACGCAGATCAGGCCCGGCGCCGTGCGCATCAAGCTTCCCGGGCAGGTGGCGGAGGAACTGGTATTCGTGCAGGGCGGCTTCCTTGAAGTACAGCCGCACAAGGTGACGGTGCTGGCCGATACCGCGATTCGCGCCAACGACCTGGACGAGGTGAAGGCGCTCGAGGCGCGGAAACGCGCCGAGGAAGCGATGGTCAACAAGGAATCCGCCGAGACCATGGCAGCCGCGCAAGCCGAGCTGACTGTTGCGCTGGCGCAGCTCGAAGCCATCCGGAAGATGCGTCACCGCGCGTAGTTCCAGCACAGCGGTGGAATCAAAAAGGGCGGCCTGCGAGGGCCGCCCTTTTTGTTGCGGGCCGACGCCCGCGTGCTCTCACTTCGCCATCACAATCCCCGGCGGCTTCCAGGTTCCCACGCCGGGCGGCAGAATCGATGGCGGCGTGTCCTTCGGCCAATACAGGCGCGTCACCAAGTAGACGGTGTCGTTAGGCGCGGGCAGCCAGTTAGCTTCCTTCCCCTTACCGGGCGAGTCCTTCTGGATGTGGAGGGTGAGCGATCCGTCCGCGTTCTTCTTCATCGCGGGCAACATCGGCGAATTGATGAGGTAACGATTAATCGGGTTCTTGATCAGGAGCTGACTCTTGCCGTCGTACATCGTCACCGACCAGAAGGCATTTACCGGCGGGAGCTGTCCGGCAGGGAAGGTAATCGTATAGTTGTGCTTGCCGGTGTCGAGCGTGGCGCCCGCAGCATCGATGCGGGTATACGGATACATCGCCTCCGCAGCATCATTGCCGTACAGGCCACCCTTCGCAGACCCGGCACGCTGCAGCCAATCGCCCTTATAGAAGGCACGGTCGCCGAACAACGCACTGATGTTCCAGCCGTTGATGACCTTGGTCCCGCTGGAAAGATGCTTGTCTATTTTGGCGTCACCCTCCTTCATGCCCAGCAGGGCCGCCGTCTTGTGCTCCGGCGAGAGGTCCTTGAACGCAAAGGTCTTGCCCGGTCCAATACCAATGCTGGCGAGCTTGGCCCGGATGTCCTTGTCCTCTGGCGAAGGCGGGACGAACTGCAGCGCGGCGTCGAGATACTCGAAGTAGTTGTCCTTGATCCCGGCGGACGTGGCCGGGACGAAGTCGATCTTGGGCGCGGCTGGCGGTGCGGGTTGCTTCAAGAACTGCGAAAGCGGCTGCACCTTGTATCCTGCCTGCACCTTCTCCACGTTCGGCATATCCGCGGCATTGAAAAGCTGCGTGCGGATGACGGTGAGCCCAAACGGCGTCGTCGACGGGAAGACCTTCTTGATCCCGGCAGGCGTCTCGCCTTTCCAGTCAGGGCCGACGATGAGGTAATCGCCAGCATCGCTGCCCGTCGCGCGGCTCCCGATGTAGCCATAGTTGTAGGTATTACCGTCGATCATCTGCACCGCGTAGTACCGCTTCTTGTCCACGGCCGGCACGGAAATCACCATCGGCTCCGCCCGCAGGTCCACCCAGACAAACGAGTAGGGTGTGTCGCTGTTGGGCGTGATGATCGCCGTGTCCGCTGGAGTGGCAACATGATGGTCGTTGTGGATTTCATTGAACGGTGCCTTGAACTGGCTGGACTTCGTGTCCACCGCGAATTCATTCATCACCGCGTAATTCATCACGAGGGGCAATCCGTAAATGAAGCCTTCCTCGGCGATCGCCTTGGTCTGTTCGATACTGGGCGCCGAAATGCCCTTGACCAGGTCCTTCTTCTCGGCTTGCGCGACCGGATCATTCGGCTTGCCGCAGCCCGCGACCAGGAGGGCGCCGACAGCGCAGATCAGCGCAATGCGCAGGGTTCGGGAATCGATGAGGGTCATGAGCGAGGTGCTCCAGTAGATTGGGGAAAAAAGCGACGGGCGATCCCGGAATTGCGGAGCGCCCGAATAACTGCAGTCTAGCCGCGTTGCACATCTCCGGGAAGATCTCGGGGGTCGCCTGTCGGCCCCCATCCGGTCAGGGGCGCACCTTGCGGAAACGCAAGTTGTGCCGCAAGGACGCCATGCTAGAATGGTGCAACGCAACATTACGCTGTTCCGACGGGAAAGTCCATGGCCGACCTGCACCGCACCATCGACCGCTCGATCAGTATTTCGCGATCGGTCGCCGACCTCCTTCAACGCCGAACGCGCACCGCCAACGAGCGTTTTGCGGAGCGCATGCGCAAGGCAGGTGGCGCCTGGAAGGACGCGCGCACGCCACCCAAGACGCCGCTCGAATTCTGGCGGCAGGTGTCGGAATACAACGTCGACCTCGCGCAGCGCTCGGCGTTGTTCTGGGACACGCTGCGCCAGCGCGGCAACCAGTGGCTGGAACACGAAGCGGCCGGCAAGCCGCCAGTGCTCAAATACAAGTACGAGATGATCGCCGACGCACGCGAGTACGAGCGCCCGGCCAACCATGCGCTGGTGCGCATCATCCCGCCCAAGGGCATCGTCGTCGATGACACCAAGCGGCCTTTCGTGATCGTCGATCCGCGCGCCGGCCATGGCCCCGGCATCGGCGGGTCGAAGGAAGACTCCGAAGTGGGCGTGGCGCTGTCCGCCGGCCATCCGGTGTACTTCGTCATTTTCTATCCCGACCCGTGTCCGGGCCAGACACTCGCCGACGTGACCGACGCCGAAGCCGAGTTCATCCGCATCGTCGCGGAGCGCCATCCCGGCAGCCAGAAGCCGGTCATCATCGGCAACTGCCAGGGCGGTTGGGCGGTGATGATGCTCGCCGCCGCGCGGCCGGACATCGCGGGACCGCTGGTGATCAACGGCGCGCCGATGTCCTACTGGTCAGGCAACGACGGCGATTCGCCGATGCGCTACATGGGCGGGCTGTTGGGCGGTACATGGCTGTCGCTGTTCTCGGCCGACCTGGGCGCCGGCAAGTTCGACGGCGCCAATCTTGTTTCCAATTTCGAATACCGGAATCCCGCGAATTCACTGTGGGACAAGTGGCATCACCTGTTCGAGAACATCGACACGGAGCCCGAGCGCTTCCTCGAATTCGAGCGCTGGTGGGGCGGCTTCTATGCGTACAACGAGGAAGAGATCCGCTGGATCGTCAACAACCTCTTCGTCGGTAACAAGTTGTCGGCGGGCGAGGCGCGGCTGGGGCCGGGACGCTACTTCGACCTGAAGGCGATCAAGCAGCCGATCATCGTGTTCGCGTCGATGGGCGACAACATCACGCCGCCGCAGCAGGCGTTCAACTGGATCGCCGACGTCTACTCGTCGACCGAGGAAATCAAGGCCAATGGCCAGACCATCGTCGGCCTGCTGCATGAGGACGTCGGGCACCTGGGCATCTTCGTGTCGGGAAAAGTCGCCAAGAAGGAACACGCGCAGATCGTCGAAGTGCTGAAGTACATCCAGCAATTGCCGCCGGGACTGTACGGCATGGACATCGAGGAACACTTCGATGCGCACGGCGAAGTCAGCTACGAGGTCACGCTGAAGGAGCGCAAGGTCGAGGACCTGCGCGCGCTGCAGAAATTCGATCGCGTCGACGAGAAGCCGTTCCAGGCGGTGGCCGCATTGTCGGAACTGCTGGAGCGTTCCTACTCGCTGCTGGCGCGCCCGTTCGTGCGCCAGATGTCGCCCGAGTGGCTGGCCAAGGCGCGGCGTAATTTTCATCCGCTGCGCGTCCAGTACTGGGCGTTCTCGGACAAGAACCCGTTGCTCTGGGCATTGCCCTACATGGCGAGCGCCGCCAAGAAGAATCGCAAGACGCGCTCTGCCGAAAACGATTCGGTGAAGGCCGAGAAGCTCGCGTCCGAATTCATCAGCGCGTCGCTCGACCGTTACCGCGAACTGCGCGATGCCGCGTCGGAGGCGGCGTTCTTCGAGGTCTACGGCAACATGCTGTCGCTGCACATGGCCGACGAGCGCGAGGAAATCCGGCGCAGCCGCAAGTTCGATCCGCGGTCGTTGCCGGCCGTGCGCGAAGTGCTGGAC
>JANMCH010000065.1:0-2666 GCA_031361045.1 Betaproteobacteria bacterium
GAACAATGTGTGCCCTGTTATAGCAGGGGATAATGATGCTGACGAGCCCCGGTATCCCTGGATCGGGCATGAACCGTTGGTGGCTTGCCATCGCTGATGCTTCGCAGAGTGTCATCGCAGAAGTACGTGGAAGGAATGCCAGAGAAGCAAGCCGTGTGCGCGACCTGGAACCGCGCTACGGACTCCATTGCGCAGGCGAAGGACCGGAGCGTCTGTCTAGTGGGTTTAGGCGCTACGGTATCGTGGCATTATCGCCACACCAATTTAGAAGGCAACCGTGTCGCGAACGGGGGCGAGCAGATCCGAATAGAGGCAGCGCGCACAAAGCGCCAAACTTAACTCGTATTTTTGTTAGTTCGGGGTTGTACCAGAAATTGCGCCTAGCCGTTGGAACACGACACTGTTCGATCCAGCAGAACTCCCGATAACTCAGCGCCGCCAAACAAAGAATACATGGGCAGAAATCTCACTTCAGCGGTACCCCGTCTACTCGTTATTACCTACCATTTCCCTCCGGACGGTACTATCGGAGGGCAGCGTTGGGCAGGCTTGGCCAAGTACCTGGCCCGGTTGGGCTGGGAGGTCCACGTTGTAACGGCATCGCCACCAGGTCAGGAGCGGTCACCCGCGAGTGTCTACCGACACGTTCGACACCGAAGGAGGACTTTGAACGACGTTTACAAGGCTGGGACGGCACGCTTTCGAGCCCCACGAATTGAGCGGCGACCGGCTGCACTTGATGGTGGCCCTCGAAGTTCGTCCGCGTCATTTCGGCCATTCGCCGCGCTGCGTCGAATCGTTGGCAGCGCGATGTATTTGCCCGATCATGGGCGCGGCTGGGTTGGTCGCGCCGCGCGCGTGGCCCGGAAGGTGTTGCGTGAAAAACAGTTTGATGTCCTCATCACGAGCGGTCCGCCACATTCATCCCACTACGCAGGGCTGCTCGCGACTCGAGGGACCAGCGTTCAGTTCTGGATGGATATGCGCGATCCGTGGTCAGTGACGCACGAGATGCATTTGTCTCCAGATCGATTCATTCGCGCCGAGCGATTCGTGTTGCGCCTACTCGAAAAGATGGTGTTTCGCTACGCGACGAAAGTGATAGTGAATACGCAGGAATTCGCAACAGCGTTAAGAAAGGCGGAGCCGCGCGCGGAGGTGATTTGGTTCCCGAACGGCGTCGATCTGGAGCAGGTGGCCCCACGCGATGTGACCGCTGTGGAGCATGGCTCGATCGCGCACGTCGGAACACTCTACGGCAATCGCAGCCTCTCTTCCGTGTTTACCGCGATGGCCTCGGTGCGGCGGAATCGCGCGGAAACGGCGGCCAGTCTCAGCCTGAATATCGCGGGTCCGCTGGAGTCTCCGCATCGGGAGCGAATGCACGACGAGATCGAGGCTGCCGGGGTCACCTCGATGGTTCATGTCCACGGCGTGATGCCTCGCCAGCAGGCGCTGGAGTTGTTGAGTCGCTCCCACCTGGCCCTCGTATTGGCCCAGGATCAACCAATGTGTGTTCCAGCCAAACTCTATGAATCCGTCGGTCTCGGTATTCCGACTCTGGTCATCGCTGAAGAGACGAGTGCTGCGGCACGGGAAGCGAGGCGAATAGGCGCCATGGCCCTGGATGGAGAGGATGTGGACGGCCTTCGCTCACTCTTCGAAGATTTGCTTGCTGGTCGCATCCCGACGACGGTGGCGCCAAAAGTACCGATTTCGTATGCGGATACTGCGGCTCAAATGGACCGTCTGCTTCGCCAGGCAATCACGCGGTGAGACGCAGGACACGACCTCGCCGCCGAGTGCAGAGGGGCCGCCTCGCTTGGCTGCGTCGCTTCACGCGAGGAGCGCTGTTCTCTGGCGTCTGGCGTACGCACTCGCGTAAAGCGCCTCGTATCTGTCAGCCATCGCCTTCACGGTGAATTCACTGTGCGCGCGAGTGGCGGCCGCCTCGCCCAGCGCGACGCGGCGCGCGGGATCGGCAAGCATCAGACGCAGCGCATCCGTGAGTGGCGCGACCTCCCCGGCCGAAACGAGAAGTCCCTCACGGCCGTCGACGATGGCTTCGGGAATTCCCGCGATCGCCGAAGCCACAATCGCCTTGCCCGCCACCATCGCCTCCAGCACCGCCATCGGTAAGCCTTCCCAAAGCGACGGCATTACGAAGATGTCGGCAAGCGCCAACAGATCCGGAACATCATTCCGATTGAGGGCGATGTGGACGCGGTCGCTCAATCCCTCCGCGTCGATGAACTCGAGCATAGAGCCGTGTTCTTCGCCGCCAGCGCCACCGGCGATGATCAGCTTCCACGGAGTAGCGAGCCTGCCGGAGTCGAGTCGAGCGAGAGCCTCGAGTAGTATGCGGTGTCCCTTATGCCGTTCCAGCACACCGACGGCGACAAGCACGCAGTCCCCTTCGTTGATGCCGAATTCAGCGCGAACTTGGGAAGCATTCCCAGTCTCGAAAGGGACGCCGTTGGGCACCACACTGAACAGCGACGGATTTACCCCAAGGTCGTTCGCAAACTGCTTCTGTGTTGCGCGTGACACCATCACCGCGTGATCAGAAGTTCGCAACGCCCATCGAAGAGCAATGCGCCGCCTGAGAGCTTTGCACACCTTGACGCCGCCATGCATCGTGATCAAGTGTGGCAATCCCAAGAGTC
>JANMCH010000033.1:0-2597 GCA_031361045.1 Betaproteobacteria bacterium
ATCGACTCGACGCCGTACCAGAACGACCTCAGCGTCGCCAAGGCCAGGCTCGCGGCCGACGAGGCGAAATTTGCCCAGGCAGGCGCTGGTGTGGTGGATGCGTTCGCCGGAGCGCGCCAGCTGCAGGAGCAATTGAAATCCGCCAGCGGACAGCTCCAGTCGCTGCAGCCGAAACTGGAGCTTGCGCAGTTGCGCGTCCGGCAGAACAGGGAGTTGGTGGCGACCGGTGCGGGTGACAAGTTCGCGCTGGAACAGGCGGAAGCCAACGTCATCGATCTCGATGGCCAGATTGCGACAGCCAAGGCCAACGTGCGCAGGTCACGCAAAAACTTTCCGGGCTGGTAAACGGCGAGCAGGCATCGGTCGCATCGGCAAAGGCGCAGCTCGCCACCGCGAAGGCGCAGGTCGACGTGAGCCGCGCTGACCTCGCGAATGCGCAGTGGAACCTTGACCAGACGTCGGTCTTTGCGCCCGCCAATGGTTACGCCATCAATGTGCAGCTGCGGCCAGGCTCCTTTGTCGCGGCGCTTCCGATTTCGCCGGCAATGAGCTTCGTCGAGGAAACGTATCAAGTCATCGCGCTGTACGCGCAGAACGAATTGCGGCTGGTCGAGCCCGGCAACGATGCGGAGTTCGCACTCAGGACGTATCCGGGGCATGTCATCAAGGCGACGGTGGACTCGATTATCTGGGCCCAGGGACAGGGCCAGGTCTCGCAGTCCGGAACGCTGCCGCAGACGGGCGCCTTTCCGCAGGTGCCGGGCCGCTTCCCGGTCAAGTTCAACGTTTCGGAAAAGGACCGTGAATTGTTTCTCGCCGCGGGCGCCGATGGCGCGGGGGCCATCTATACCGAGCACGTACAGATGCTCCACGTCGTTCGCATGGTGATCCTGCGCGTGGGTTCGATCACCGACTACCTCGTCCTGAAGCTGCACTGATGCGTGCGATTGCCATTCGGCACACAATCGTCGCCGTGGCCGTCGCGGCCGCCATGACCGGCTGCGCACTCAAGGCGCCGCCGACCACCGACGAATTGCGCAGGGATGCGCTTCCGCACACGGACATTCCCGCCGCGTGGAAGTCCTCTGGTGGCGCGTCAGTGTCGGTGGCCGATCGCTGGATGGCGACGTTCAACGACCCGGCACTGTCGGCGCTGGTCGCCGAAGCAATGCTGTACAACGCGGACCTGAAGATTGCCGCAGCGCGTATCGAGCAGGCCGCGGGTTACGTAGCGGTGGCGAGCGGCTCGATCTATCCGTCGGTGGGATTGGCCGCCACGCAAAGCGGCAAGTCCGGCGGCGGCGGTGGCCTGAATGCGGTGTTCCTCAACGCATCACTCGAGCTTGACGTGTGGGGGCGGCTGCGCTACGGCGAAGCGGCCGCAGAATCGCAGTCCGCGGCAGTCCAGGCCGACTACGCCTACGCGCGGCAGTCGCTCGCGGCGATGGTGGCGAAGAGCTGGTTCGTGGCCATCGAAGCGGGATTGCAGCGCGCCATCGTCGCCGACTCGCTGCAAGCGTCCGAGTCGATGTTGAAGCTTGCGCAGGATCGGTTGCGCGTTGGCAACGGCAACGAGCAGGCGGTGGCGGAGGCGCGGGCCAACGCGGGCAACTATCGTGACCTGCTGCGGCAAGTTGAATTTTCGCGCGAGCAGGCATTGCGCGCGCTCGAATTGCTGCTCGGGCGATACCCGGCGGCGGAGATCGCGGTGGCGCAACAGCTGGGTCCGATGCCCCCCGCGGTTCCTGTAGGCGTCCCGTCGGAATTGCTCGAGCGAAGGCCGGATGTCATCGCCGCCGAGCGCCGCGTCGCCGCGTCATTCCAGCGAATCGGCGAAGCCAAGGCCGCGCAATTGCCACGCTTGAGCCTGACCGCCGGCGGCAGCTATTTGTCGAGCGACATCTTCGTGCTGCAGGACCGAAGCAACCCGGCCTTCAGTTTCGGCGCCAACCTGCTGGCACCCATCTACCAAGGCGGCGCGTTGCGTGCCCAGGTCGACATTCGGACTGCGGAGCAGAAGGAAGCCGTGGCGAACTACGCGCGCATTGCGCAACGCTCGTTTGCGGAAGTGGAAAATGCGCTCGCGGCGGAGAACGCGTTACGCGATCGCGACGCCATCCTTGGCGCGAACATTGTCGACAGCACGCGCTCGCTCGAGCTGGTGCGGATCCAGTATCGCATCGGTTCCGTCGACCTGCGTACCGTCGAGCAGAGCCAGATCGCGCTGTTCAACGCGCGCATGTCGCTGCTGCGCGTGCAGACCGAGCGCCGGGCGCAGCGCGTGAACCTTTATCTTGCGCTCGGCGGAGGATTCGACATGCCGGCGATGGAGCCGGTCGCGGCAAAATAGTTGGGCGACTTCAACGAGGCAGCGATGAAAAAGAAGACCGAAAAGGAAAGCGGCAAGGCCAAGCCCGCGACCAAAGTAAAGCCCCCGGCGTCATCCGCCGCCAAGGCGCTCTCCGGCAAGGACTATGACCGCGAACTGAAGAAGCTCCACGTCGAACTGGTCACGCTCCAGCAATGGATCGTGCACAAGGGCCTCAAGGTCTGCATCGTCTTCGAGGGCCGTGACGGGGCCGGCAAGGGCGGCACCA
>JANMCH010000119.1:0-28588 GCA_031361045.1 Betaproteobacteria bacterium
GTCCACGGCCGACCGGTTGACCGCGGTCACGACGCAAGTGCAACTCGCAGAAATCAGTTATGGCAAGAACGCCTTGCCCGCACCGCTGCTGGCAAGCGTGCGCGAACAGGTGGCGCGCGCCGATCGCGAAACGACGGAACCCTATGCGCGCGAGGCGGTGATCAGCACCGCCGCCGACACGCTCGAGCAAGCCGGCCTGGTGGCGGAATCCGACGCGCTGCTCAACGCCCAGCTGGCGCGTTCGAACACGCCGTACTACTACATGCTCGGCCTGGCGGCCAACGCCAAGAAACGCGGCGACAAGGCGGCAGCGCTTGCGTGGTACGAAAAGGCCCACGCCGCCGCCGACGGTCCGGCAACGCGCCTGCAATGGGGCGCGGGTTACGTCAACGCGCTGGTCGACCTCTCGCCGCAAGACGCGACGCGCATCGAGACCGCCGCCGCGCAGGTCATCGGCGATCTCGAGGTCAAGCCGGACACATTCTTCGGCCGCAACCAGCGCGCGCTCGACCGCATGGGCAAGAAGCTCGTCGCGTGGAACAAGGACAATCAGCACGCCGCGTCGGTGCAGCGCATCCGCGCGCAGTTGGCGGGCGTTTGCGCAAAACTGCCGGCCGGCGACCCGGCGCGCGCGACCTGCGACGGCGCATTGCCGCCGGCCAAGTCGGCGCCGGCCTGAGGCGCGCTTCGGGCACCTGATGAAGGCACCGGCGGGCCGGAATTCCGGCCCGCTTTTTCATGGGCAGGTACAAAACCGGAAGACGGCGGCGCCGCCGTTGTTGTAACCTGACGGCCATGTACAAAGCCATTGTCTTCGTGCTTGTGATCGTGATCGGCCTGGGCATCTTCATCTGGGCCAGCGACCGCATCACCATGGAGGGCGAGCGCACGGTCTACACGGTCAAGTGCGAGCAGGGCGCGTGGGAGGGACTCCACTGCACCGGCCGCATCGTCGCCGGAGACCGCCACCGCTTCCGCTCCAGCCGCAGTCGCAAGGAAGTCGTCTACTGGATCGCAGGCTCGCCGATGGCCTCCGGAAAATTCACCGAGTGCCAGATCACCGACCGCGACCAATGGCTCTGCCCGCCGCGTGCCGGCGAAATCGCCACGATCACGCACGAAATGTCCGAAGGCCGGCCCGCGCGGCACCTGGAAGGCGCCGATACCCCGTTTCATGCCGTCAACAAATGGAAGTGGTGGGCGCTCGACATGGGTTTGCCGCTGTTCAGCAATGCGGACTTCAGCAGCAGCATGAATCCGCGCGCGCACAAAGCCACGCTGCCTGTGCCGCCTGCCGAACAAAAACCCAAGTGAATATGCAACTGGATACGCAAATGATGCGCAAATGAGCGAGACCACAACCGATATCGCCGTACTGTTCGCCGACGTCTGCGGCAGCACGCGCCTGTATGAAACGCTGGGCGACGCACAGGCACTCGCCACCATCGGACAATGCGTGGCGCTGATCAGCAGCGTGTGCGTCGGGCACGGTGGCCGCGTGGTCAAGACCATCGGCGACGAGGCGATGGCCGTGTTCGCTTCGGCGGACAAGGCCGCGAGCGCGGCCGCGGAAATGCAGGCGCGCATGTCCGAACAGCCACCGGTCGGCGGCTCGCGGGTGGCAATCCGCGTGGGCTTCCATCTGGGCCCGGCCATCGAAGCGGATGGCGACGTGTTCGGCGACTCCGTCAACGTCGCGGCGCGCATGGTGGCGCTGGCCAAGCGCGAACAGATCATCACATCATCGACGACGGCCGAAGCGCTGCCCCCGTGGTTGCGCGAGCGCGTCCGCGAACTGGACACGCTGACGGTCAAGGGCAAGTCGCAGGACATGGGCATCTTCGAATTGCTGTGGCAGGACGAGGAGGCCGACCTGACCGCCGTCGCCACACGCTGGAAGCCGCTGCCGGCGCGCATCGTGCTGCGCCATGGCACGACAGAGCGCGTGCTCGACGAGACCGCGGCCACCATCACCTTCGGCCGCGATGCGCAGAACGACATCGTGATCGCCGACCGCAAGGCGTCGCGCCTTCACGCGCGGCTGGAACGGCGGCGCGACAAGTTCGTCGTCATCGACCAGAGTTCGAACGGCACCTTCGTCACCATCGACGGCGAGCCCGAGATCATGTTGCGGCGCGAGGAGCTCATCCTGCGCGGCCGGGGCCGCGTGAGCTTCGGCCATGCGCATCTCGAGGATCCCGTGGAGTTCGTGGCCTTCTCCTGCGTCGACTGAATACCGCCATGGACGAAACTTCCTTCCCTGCCGATCTCGTCCGCGACGTTGCGCGCCGGCGCACGTTCGCGATCATCTCGCACCCGGACGCGGGCAAGACCACGCTCACCGAAAAGCTGCTGTTGTTCGGCGGCGCGATCCTGATGGCAGGCACGGTCAAGGCGCGCAAGAGCTCGCGCCACGCGACCTCCGACTGGATGGAGGTCGAGAAGCAGCGCGGCATCTCGGTGACCAGCTCGGTCATGCAGTTCGACTACGCCGGCCACACGATCAACCTGCTCGATACTCCCGGCCACCAGGACTTCTCCGAGGATACTTATCGCGTGCTGACCGCGGTCGACGCCGCCGTGATGGTGATCGACGCCGCAAAAGGCGTGGAAGAGCAGACGATCAAGCTGCTCAACGTGTGCCGGCTGCGCAACACGCCGATCATCACGTTCGTGAACAAGATGGACCGCGAGGTGCGCGAGCCGGTCGCGCTGCTCGAGGAAATCGAGGAAGTGCTGAAGATAGATTGCGCACCGGTGAGCTGGCCCATCGGCATGGGCAAGGCGTTTCGCGGCGTGTTCGACCTGCTGCAGGACCGGCTGGTGCGCTTCACGCCCGGCGAGGAGCGGCGCGGCGCAGTCGAGGACAACGAACTGATCGAGGGCATCGACAATCCGCGCCTCGACGCATTGTTCCCGCACGAGATGGCGGCCGTGCGCCACGACATCGACCTGATCCGCAGTGCGAGCACGCCGTTCGACCTGGACGAATTCCTGGCCGGACGCCAGTCGCCGGTGTTCTTCGGCTCCGGCATCAACAATTTCGGCGTGCAGGAAATATTGCAGGCGCTGGTCGACTGGGCGCCACCGCCGCAGCCGCGCGATGGCGGCGAGCGCATCGTGCACCCGGCTGAGAACAAGTTCACCGGCTTCGTGTTCAAGATCCAGGCCAACATGGACCCCAAGCATCGCGACCGCATCGCATTCTTTCGCGTGTGCTCCGGCCGCTATGCGCCGGCGATGAGGGTGCAGCACCAGCGCATCGGCCGCGAGATGAAACTGGGCAACGTCATCACGTTCATGGCCAACGAACGCGTAGCCAGCGAGGACGCCGTGGCCGGCGACATCATCGGCATCCACAATCACGGACAATTGCAGATTGGCGACACGCTGACCGAAGGCGAGGCGCTCGGCTTCAAGGGCATCCCGTATTTCGCGCCGGAAATGTTCCGCGTGGCGCGCCCGCGCGACCCGTTCAAGGCGAAGCAGCTGCAGAAGGGATTGCAGCAACTGGGCGAAGAAGGTGCCATCCAGGTGTTCGAGACCGTGTCCAGCAAGACGCTGCTGCTGGGCGCCGTCGGGCAGCTGCAGTTCGAAGTCGTCGCCGCGCGCCTCGCGAGCGAATACAAGGTGGACGCGATCTACGACGATGCGGGCATCGCGACCGCGCGCTGGCTCACCTATCCGGACGACACCACGCGCCGCAATTTCGAGCGCGACCGCGCTGCGTCGCTGGCCACCGACGTCGACGACAATCCGGTGTATCTCGCTACCAACCGCTTCAATCTGCAGGCAGCAATGGAGCGTTGGCCGAAGGTCGGCTTCCACACCACGCGCGAGCATGGGCAGCGCCTGGCGCACGTCTAGCGCGCCTGTCGCCCATTCGCACCGAAGCGCGTCATGTCCGCCGAACCTGCCGCCAGCGTGGACCTCGTGAACAGCTTTGATTTGGCGAAACTGCCGCAGGCGTTCTTCGACGATCCGTATCCGTACTACCGCGCGTTGCGCGAACACGCGCCGGTCAGGCAGATGCCGGACGGGTCCTGGTTCCTGACGCGCTACAGCGACATCCTGCCGGTGTACCGCGACGCGCAGGCCTGGAGTTCCGACAAGCAGAAGGAGTTCGGCCCGAAGTTCGGCGCAACGCCGCTCTTCGAACATCACACCACCAGCCTCATCTTCAACGACCCGCCGTTCCATACGCGGGTGCGGCGGATGATCATTGGCGCGCTGTCGCAGCGGCACATTGCGGCAATGGAGCCCGGCTTGGTGGCGCTCATCGACTCGCTGCTCGACGAGATGGCTGAAAAAGGCAGCGTCGACCTCATCGAAGACTTCGCCGCGGCAATCCCGATCGAGGTGATCGGCAACCTGCTGGACATTCCTCGCGAAAATCGGGGACCGCTGCGCGCCTGGTCGCTCGCCATACTGGGCGCGCTGGAGCCGGTGCTCACACCCGAGCGCGCCGACGCCGGCAACACTGCGGTGCGCGAATTCATTGCCTATCTGGTAACGCTGGTGGATGAGCGGCGCGCGCATCCGGGCAGCCCTGACACCGACGTGCTGACGCGGCTCATCCAGGGCGAGCAGGACGGCGAGCGGTTGACCGAGACCGAGCTCTACCACCAGTGCATCTTCCTGCTCAATGCGGGCCACGAAACGACCAACCTGATCGGCACCGCTTTGCATTCGTTGACCGAGTGGCCGCAGGAGAAGGCCCGCCTCGTCGCGAATTTAGCGGAACCGGTCGTCGTCAAGTCGGCGATCGAGGAATTCCTGCGGTTCGAGAGTTCGGTCCAGCTGGGCAACCGGATTTCCACGCGCGACGTTGAGATTGCCGGTGTAAAGATGCCGCCGGATTCGCGCGTCACGATCTGCATCGGCGGCGCCAATCGCGATCCCGCGCAGTTTCCTGATCCGGATCGGCTTGACATCACACGCGAACCGAACAAGCACATCGCGTTCGCATTCGGCATCCACACCTGCGCCGGCATGAATCTGGCGCGACTGGAGGCGCGGGTGGCGCTGGCCAAGTTCCTCGCACGCTTTCCCCGCTATGCGTTGACGGCGGGAGCGCAGATGGGCGGCCGCGCGCGCTTTCGCGGGTATCTGCACCTGCCGTGCGTCGTCGAGCCAGCGTAGCAACGCTCAGCGTCAGTCAGGCAAGCTACTTTCCCTGCATCTTGCGCTGCACGGCGAGGTCGATATCCAGGAATTTCCAGTACGGCTTGAAAATCGGCGAGCTGAATCCCGAGACCCAGGGCTGCACGTAGTTCGTCTCGACGCGGAAGACCGCTGGCAGCAGGGGCATGTAGGCCCGCGCCAGTTCCGTCATCTTGCGTGCCGACGCAATCTGCAGCGCCGGGTCTTCGCTGCGCGTGAAGTCGCCGAATGCGGCGTCGTACTCCGCCAACTTGAAGCGGCTCAGGTTGATGCTGGACGACGCCTTGCCATAGAGAGGGATGAGCACCGCGTAGCCCGACGGCACGCCGCCCTGCCCGACGAACGCCATCTGATACTTGCCGGAAACCATTGCCTTGACTGCGTCCTGGAATGGCATGACGTTGAAATCCATGCGCAGCTTTATCGCGTCCATGTCGCGCTTCAACAACGTCTGCGTCTCGCGCGAGATGGTGCCCGAGCGGATCGTGAACGTCACGGTGAGCGGCTTGCCGTCGGGGCTCCTGCGAAACCCGTCGGCGTCGAACTTGTCGAATCCGACGCGATCGAGCAGTCGCATCGCGGCCGCGCGGTCGAACAGCGGCTTTTTCGGCATCGCCGGATCGTAGCCGGTCATCGTTGGCGGCACGATCTGGTTCGCGGGAATTCCCTGCCCGGCGTACACGACCTTGACCAGCGTTTCGGTGTCGATCCCCAGCGCGATTGCGCGGCGCAGCGCAATGTGCTCCCGGTCCATGCCGCCAATGGTCTTGTCTTCCATGTTGAAATAAATCGAGAACAACACCGGTTCGACAAACGTGTGCCAGGTTACCCCCTTGGCGGCAAGTTCAGCTTTCAGCTTGCCGTTCACCTGCAGGCGCGTTGCCGGTTCGCCACGCACGACGATGTAGTCCAGTCCACCTTTTTCGAATTCCAGCAGCCGGACCGCATCCTCCTCGATCAGGCTGATGTCGACCACGCCGACCTGCGGCAGGACCTTGCCCTTCATGCTGCGCACCAAGGCTGCCCGCGAAGGATCGCTGTTCTCGGGAAAGCGGATGGCGCGATAGTCCGGATTGGCTTCGAGGATGATTTTCGAGCCCTGCTTCCACTCGCGCAGCCGATACGGACCCGTGCCGACCGGGCGCGCGCGAATATCGCCGTTGGCGGCCTCGACGACTTCGCGCGCAACGGCGCCGCGTACCAGGTTGTCGTGGACGACCGGGAAGTTGGGCTCGGTGAGGAGCAACTGCAGCGTGTAGCGATCGGTCGCGCGCATTCCTTCCATGGGCTGGTCGTAGTCGAACCTGCCGCCCGGCTTTTTGGCGGCGTCGATCACCGCGCGCGCGCCGAGGACAAGATCGGACATCACCGCATCGCCGCCACGACGCAGGTTGGGATCGATCCAGCGTTTGAGCGAATAGACGTAATCCTCCGCGACCAGTTCCCGCCGCTTGCCGCCAAAGGCCGGATCGTCGGTGAAGTAGATGCCCGGCGTGATGCGGATCGTCCAGGTCCTGCCGTCGTCGGTGATGGCCGGCGGCCCACTGGCGGTAACCGCGGCGAGCTTCGGCGGCGACGCCAGGTAGTCGTACTCGTACATGCCTTCGAAGATCGCGGCGAAGACCTGGAACGACGGATCGTCGTTGAACTGCTGCGGGTCGAAGGTCTCGATGTCGAACGACGCGACGCGCAGCACCTTGGCCGGATCCGCTGCCGCATGAGCTGTCCGATGTGCCGGCGGACAGGCGAGAAGCAGGGCAAGCGCCAGCGCTACGGGCAACGGTCGTGCGGTTCGAAACAGCAAGCGGATCGGCAAGCGGGAACTCCTTGTGACGCCGGGCCGGCGGCGTGCCGTGCCAGGCGATTATGCATCAGCGCCGCCGCGGTGACAGGTGCGCTTCGACCCCGCCGTTCCGCTATCATGTGCGACTGCAAGCAGCGGGCAATCCGGCATCGATCGGTTCCGTCCGCGACCACAACACTGTCTGGAGGAATCATGAAGCAATGGCTCATTGGCGGGATCGTCGCGGGCGCGCTGCTCGCGCTCACCGGAGTCGCCGGCGCCCAGGTCAAGATCGGCGTCATCGTGTCGGCCACCGGACCCGCGGCATCGCTCGGCATTCCGGAAAAGAACACCGTCGGCCTCTGCTCGAAGTCGATGGGCGGCAAGACGGTCGAATATATCCTGCTCGACGAAGCCTCCGACACCACCACGGCCGTACAGAACGCCAAGAAGGTGATTGGCGAGGACAAGGTCGACGCGATCATCGGCACGACCACCACGCCTACTACGCTGGCGATCCTCGATGTCATTTCCGATGGCGAAACGCCCACGATCTCCCTGGCCTCGTCGATTCGCATCATCGAGCCGATGGACGCCAAGCGCGCGTGGATGTTCAAGACGCCGCAGACCGACGTGATGATGGCCGGCGCGATCATGGAACACATGGCCAAGAACGGCGTGAAGACGATCGGCTACGTCGGCTTCAACGACGCGCTGGGCGAGGCGTTCTTCGCCGAGATCGACAAGGCGGCCAAGGCACGCGGCATCACGCTCGCCGCCAACGAGCGCTTCGCGCCCAAGGATACGAGCGTCGTCGGCCAATCGTTGAAGTTGCTGGCCGCCAAGCCCGACGCCATCGTGATCGGCGCCTCCGGCACGCCAGCAGCGCTTCCCGCCCGCACGCTGGCCGAGCAGGGCTACAAGGGCAAGCTCTACTTCAACCACGGCGTGGCCAACAACGACTTCCTGCGCGTCGGCGGCAAGGACATCGAAGGCGGCTTCGTGCCGACGAGCCCCGTGATCGTCGCCGCGCAATTGCCGGACGGCAATCCCGCCAAGAAACAGGCGCTGGACTACATCAAGGTATACGAAGCGGCGTACGGCGCGGGCAGCGTGTCGGCCTTCGGTTCGTACACATGGGATGCATGCCTCGAACTCGCCAATGCGATTCCGCAGGCGCTGAAGGTGGCGCAACCTGGAACGAAGGAATTCCGCCGCGCGCTGCGCGACGCACTCGAGGCAACGAAGGATCTGCCGGTGACCAACGGCGTCGTGAACATGAGCAAGACCGACCACCTGGGCCTCGACGCGCGGGCGCGCGTGATGGTGCAGATCAAGGACGGCAAATGGGTGTTGCAGAACTGAGCAGATTCCTCTCTGCGCTCGGAATGACACAGGGCACACTGAATGGCCAACACGCATCACCTGACAGGTACCGGCCCGCACAAGGTCATCGCCTTGCACGGATGGTTCGGCGACGGTAGCGCGTTCGCGCCGATGGAGCCGCTGCTGTCCGGCAGCGAGTTCACCTACGCGTTCATGGACTATCGCGGCTATGGCGGAATGAAGGATGCCGCCGGCACGTTCACGATGGACGAAATCGCCGCGGACACGCTGGCGCTGGCCGATGCGCTGGGCTGGCGCGAATTCAGCCTGATCGGCCACTCGATGGGCGGCATGGCCGTCCAGCGCGTGCTCACGCGCGCGCCATCGCGCGTGAAGAAGCTCGTGGCCATCACGCCGGTACCTGCTTCCGGGTCTCCGTTCGACGACGCAGGCTGGGCGCTCTTCTCCGGCGCCGCGGAGAACGCAGGCAACCGTTACGGCATCCTCGACTTCACGACCGGCCATCGGCTATCGAAGAACTGGCTGGACCAGATGGTCGCAAAATCCTTCGACTGCTCGACGCGGGCCGCCTTCGCCGCCTACCTGATCGCGTGGGCGAAGACCGACTTCAGCGCCGAAGTGAAAGGCTTGCCGCATCCGGTGCAGGTGATCATCGGCGTGCACGATGGCGCAATCAACGCGGATGCGATGAATGCGACGTATCTTGCGTGGTACCCGAACGCGCAGATGGAAGTGATGGCCAACGCCGGCCACTACCCGATGCACGAGACGCCGGTCGCGCTGGCCACGTCGATCGAGAAGTTCCTGCGCGGCTGAGGCGCAAGCCGCACGACCCGCGGAAACTAGCCCTGCGGTCCCACACCCGCCGGCGGCGGCGTGTTGGGCGGCGGATAGCTGCCTGGCGAATAACCCGGCGGATAACTGCCTGGCGCATAGCCCTGCGGCACACCGGCGGGCGGCGGGAAATTCGGCGGCGGATAATTCAATGTCGGCGGCGCCGGCCTGCGCGCCACCACCTGTCCCGGCAATTGATTGCCGTACGCGAACATGCATTGCATGTAGGCGACATCGTAGCTGCGCTGGATCTGGTAGCTCGACGCGTACGCGACGTTGCTGCCCGACGCCCCGCCAAAGAGCAGCCCGGTGCCCGCACCTATCGCCGCACCTGCGCCGGCCTGGCCCGTGGCCGACCCGATGATTGCGCCCGCCGCTGCGCCGATGGCCGTGCCCACTGCCGCACTTGCCGCCGCGTTATTGACCGCGGCTTCGCCCGCCGGCGCGACCTTCTGTTGCGCGAATTGCTGGCAGACCATGCCGTCGCGCTGGAACTGATCGAACGTTTTCTGGGGCCCGGGAAGGATCATGACCGTCGGACCGGTGGGGACCGTCACGCAGCCACCGAGCACGGCGACAGCAACCAACGGTAACAGCAGCACTCGCTTGTTCATGTCCGCTTTCGCAATGAGGACTATTGGACCAGGCGCGGCACGACCGGCGAGCCGGGATTGGCTTGCGGGACGACCTGCATCCATGACTTGTTGCAACTCTTCACGTACGGAAAGTACCCGGCCGGATCGACGCAGTAGTACCAGAAGTTGGTCGGCGCCGGCGCGGGCTGCAGGGGTGCCGCATCCTGCGTTATCCAGGTTCCCGTGGCTGCGTCCGCGGGCGACACGAACGTGATGTTGGTAACGTTGTCCGCGGGCCATGCGCCCCACGCACCGGGCCAGCCGACGTTGACGCCGACACCGGGCCACCAGACGCCGCCCCAGCCGGCCCAACCGGCCGCGCACCAGCCGCCACAACCCCAGCCCCAACCCGGGCCCCGCCAGCCGGCGCCCCACCAGCCGCCGCGCCAGCCGTTGTTCCACCCACCGCCATGCCAGCCATTGTTCCATCCACCGCCATGCCAGCCATTGTTCCAGCCGCCGCCATTCCAGCTTCCGCCGCCATGCCACCCGCTGCTACCGCCGCCGCCGCTCCAACTGCCGCCGCCGCTGCCGCCGTGCCATCCACCGGAACCGCCGCTCCAGCCGCCCGATCCACCGCCGGAGCCTCCGCTCCAGCCGCCCGATCCACCGCCACGGGACCCACCGCCGCCCATGCCGCCGCCGCCCATGCCGCCGCCACCGCCTCCGCCGCCACCACGTTGCGCCATCGCGGCGCTGCTTAGCAGGACAGCCGCGGCAAGCGCGACAAATGTAACAAATGGTCTCTTCATGGTTTTTGCTCCCGCCACCGATTCTTCTTCGACCCGGCCGATGTCGCCAAGTTCATGCCCTTTTACCTATGAAAGGCGCATGATGGGTCACGCACTGCCAGACGGCATTAACGTTTGAGCGACCCCCCCGGATTACACGGCGACGCGATGTTGCGTCGCAATGCAATTTCCGTCCCTCGCCGCACCCAATTGTTGATCCGCCGCAATCCCCGGACCCTTTTGCGGGTCCAGACTCAGGGCTGCAACTACAACTATTCCAACGCCACCAAAGGGGAACCTCGTGAACGAACGCCCAACCATTCTCGCACCGGCCCACCTGCCGTCCGGCGGCGCGCGCCGATATTTTCTCTGCGTGTCCAGCGTCGCCGCCGCGGTACTTGCGGTCGCGCTCGTATCCGGCTGCGACAGGAAGGAAGCCGATCCCTACGACACGGCGAAGATGGAGTTCAAGTCGCCGCCGGCGGTCCTGACGACGACGCGCCACACGGGTCCGTTCCAGAGCGGCAGTTCGCTCAACACCGGCGCCGAACTCAAGCCGCTCGATCCGGAACCGGTCAAGACGATCCAGATCGACACGACGCACAAAGTCATCGAAATCGCGCCGGGCGTGAAGTTCAGCGGCTGGACGTTCGGCGACCAGGTGCCGGGCCCGACGATCCGCGCGCGCGTCGGCGACCGCATCAAGTTCTCGATGACCAATCGCAGCGACGAGCCGGTGCAAGGCGGCGCCGCGTTCGCCGCGCCCATGATGCATTCGATGGACTTCCACGCCGCGATGGTCTCGCCGCAGGACAAGTACCGGTCGATCGCGCCGGGACAGACGATCTCGTTCGAGTTCGTGCTCAACTATCCGGGCGTGTTCATGTACCACTGCGGCACGCCGATGATCCTGGAACACATCGCGTCGGGCATGTACGGCGCCATCATCGTCGAGCCGCGCGGCGGCTATCCGACCAAGGTCGATCGCGAATACGTCCTGGTGCAAAGCGAGATGTACACCAAGCTCGACCCGGAAGGCCGCAAGGTCGACGGCCAGCCGCTGTATGTGCTCGACGGCGACCGGCTGCGCAGCAAATCGCCGAGCTACACCGTGTTCAACGGCGCGCACAACAAGATGGTCAAGCAGCCGCTGCCGGCCAAGCCGGGCGAGCGCGTGCGCCTGTTCGTGCTCAACGTCGGGCCATCCAACACGTCGAGTTTCCACGTCGTCGGCACGATCTTCGATCGCGTGTGGATGGACGGCAACCCGGACAACCAGATGCGCGGCATGCAGACGGTGCTGCTGGGTTCGAGCAACGGCGCGATCGTCGAGTTCATCGTGCCTGAAGCCGGCTCCTACATCATGGTCGACCATCACTTTGCCAATGCTTCGCAGGGCGCGATCGGACTGATCGACGCCTCCGGGGGCAAGGCGAAGGAAGGCGAGATGGAGCACCACAACCTGCCGGCGTCGTCGACGCCCAGCGACCCCGAGGCGGTGAAGGGCAAGCTTTCGTTCGAGAGCAAGTGCCTCGCCTGCCACTCACTCGGCCAGGGCGTGAAGCTGGGTCCCGATCTCGCGGGCGTCACGCAGCGCCGCACCGACGACTGGCTCGCGAAGTGGTTGAAGTCACCGGACAAGATGCTGGCCAGCGACGACGCGGCGAAGGCGATGCTGAAGCAGTTCAACAACATCCCGATGCCGAATCAGAACCTGGACGACGCCGAGGTCGCGCAGTACATCAAGTATTTCCACTGGTTCGACAGCCAGGCGGCACCGGTGGCCGCGAAGAAGTGAAACCGGCCGCACTCGCAATCGCGGCACTGTTGACGGCGACGGCCACGCTGGTGGCCTCGCCTGCGGCAGCCTGCGGATATTGCATCGAGGACAAAGTGGCTGCGGCCTACGACCACGCGGTCGTGGCGAAGGCGCGCGGCCGGGGACATGAGGTCGTGTACCTGTCGCTCGAATTCACGCGACCGGTCGACCGCGACACGGCAGGCAAGATCACCAAGGCGATCGAGCGCGTGGCGTTTGTGGACGGAGGCAGCGTGCGCGTGGCGGTCGATGCGGGAAGCGTGTCGCTCGCGTTCGATGCGAAGCGTGCGCCGCCGGGCACGATGCTCGATGCGATCGAACGCGCGGTGGCGCCCCTGGGCGCGCGCACGGCGGTGCTGCAGTTCGGCCTCGCCGCGGGGAACTAGCGCGCGGCGCTCAGGTGGCGACGGCCCGGGTCAGGGCCGCTGCGGGTTGTGATGTAATACGGCGCTTCGCAGCTATCCGCGCCGCCATGCCGCCCGTCACCACGTCCCTGATCGTCGCCAACGTCGCGATGTTCCTCCTGTCCAGCAGCGTGGGCGACATGCTCTCGCCGCTGGCACTGTGGCCGATCGGCGCGGCGCGCTTCACGGGCGTCGGTTTCGCGCCGTGGCAACTGGTCAGCTACGCATTCCTGCATGGAAGTTTCCTGCACCTCGCGTTCAACATGTTCGCGCTGTACATGTTCGGCGGCGCCATCGAGCAGGTGTTCGGATCGCGGCGCTATCTCGCGTACTACGCCGTTTGCATCGTCTCGGCGGGACTCACGCAGTTGCTGTTCGCATGGGTGACGGGAGACTACTACCCGACTGTCGGCGCGTCCGGAGGCGTATTCGGATTGCTGCTTGCGTACGGACTTTATTTTCCGAACAACCGCGTGATGCTGTTGTTCCCGCCCATACCCATGCCGGCGCGACTGTTCGTGATCCTCTACGCCGTCATCGAACTGGCGATGGGCGTGACCGGCGTGCAATCCGGCGTCGCGCACTTCGCGCACCTGGGCGGCATGGTCAGCGGCTACATCATGCTGCGCTTCTGGCGTGGCGGCGGGCCGACCTGGCGCCGCCGGCCCTGACCGACGCGTCACGTTGTGTTTCTGCGCCCCCGAATGGGTTTGGCAGGCGCATCCAGCGTCCAGTCGGAGCTGGAAAAACGTGCATGGAGAAAATCGCTGAACGCGCGCACCTTGGCCGACAGATGGCGGCGGCTCGGGTAGACGACGTAGATCGGCGCCGGCGGCGGCAGGAATTCGGTGAGGATCGGCGTCAACCTGCCCGCCCGCACATCGGGACCGACGATGAAGTCCGGCTCGCAGGCGATGCCGGTGGCTTCGATCGCAAGCGCCATCAGGAAACGTCCGTTGTTCGCATGGACCGGACCGTCGACGCGCACGTTGCGTTCGCGGCCCTCGCGATCGCGAAACGGCCACACATTGCCGAACGATGAATATTCATAGGTGAGGCATGCGTGTTTCGCCAGGTCTTCCGGCGCGCGCGGTTCGCCGTGCCGCGCAAGGTAGGAAGGCGCCGCGCAACACACCACGCTGGTGGATCCGATCCGGCGCCCAACCAGGTTCTGCGTGCCGATGGCACCGATGCGCACCGCGATGTCGAAGCCCTCGTCCACCAGGTCCACCGCGCGATCGGACAATTCCACGTCGAGGCGCATCGCCGGATAGCGCGTGACGAACTCAGCGATGGCCGGCGCTAAGTGCCGCTCGCCGAATGTGATCGAAGCGGTGAGGCGCAGCGTACCCCGCGGCTTCACGGTCTCCGCGTTGGCCGATTCCTCCGCCTCCTCAAGGTCGGCCAGCAACAGCACGCACCGTTCGTGAAAAATGCGTCCGCTCTCGGTCAGCGAAAGGCGGCGCGTCGTGCGATTGAGCAGACGCGCGTCCAGATGCGCCTCGAGATCCGAGACATGCCGCGACACGGATGACACCGACGTGTCGAGGCGATCGGCGGCACGCGCAAAGCTGCCGGTCTCGACGACTTTGACGAAGGCCGTGATGGCGAGGAAGCGATCCACGATGATCAATTATTGCATATTTCGCAATAGTCTATCCAACGGAACACACTTTATCTCGTTGGACACAACGCTCACCATCGGTTCCGTAAGTCGTTCCCTCTGAACCTCCAGGAGAAATTGCATGAAGCTCTACTACTCCGCAGGTGCCTGCTCACTGGCACCGCACATCGCACTCGTTGAAGCCGGCCTCCCGCATCAGCTGGTCAAGGTGGACCTGCGCAAGCACGCGCTGCCCGACGGTACCGACTATTACGGAATCAATCCCAAGGGCTATGTGCCCCTGCTCGAACTGGACGATGGGCAGCGCCTGTCGGAAGTGGGCGTGATCCTGCAGTACATCGCCGACCGCAAGCCCGGAACACTGGTTCCCGCATTCGGCACGCTGGAGCGTTACCGCGTGATGGAGTGGCTGAACTTCATCGCGACGGAACTGCACAAGCAATTCTCGCCGCTGTTCTACCCGGACACACCGGACGCGACCAAAGACGCGCAGCGCGCCAAGCTGGCCAAGCGCTTCGACTACCTGAGCAAGACGCTGTCAGCGCAGCCGTACCTGACCGGCCAGGCATTCACCATCGCCGACGCCTACCTGTTCACGATCCTGAACTGGACCGGCGGGGTCAAGGTGGACCTTGCGCCTTGGCCCGCGTTGCAGCAGTTCCAGGCTCGCGTTGCCGCGCGGCCCAAGGTGCACGCAGCATTGGTTGCCGAAGGTCTTGCCAAGGAAGAAACCGTCGCTGCATGATGGTGTTCGCAAATCGTGTCCGCGCGTCGGAAAATTTCCGGCGCGCGGGTGTGTCGAATTGAATCAGCTGGGAGAATGGGCCGTGACTCACCGCCTGCCGACGCTGTTCCTCTCGCACGGATCGCCGATGCACTCGGTGGAACCCGGCGCCGCGGGACGCGCATGGGAAGAACTCGGACGGACGTTGCCGCGTCCGCGTGCCATGCTGATGGTGTCTGCGCACTGGGAGACGTCGGTGCCGATGCTCTCCGGCAATCCGCGCCCTGAAACCATTCACGATTTCGGCGGCTTTCCGCCTGAACTCTATCAACTGAACTATCCGGCGCCCGGCGCGCCTGACGTCGCGACGCAGTGCGTGGCGCTGCTCAAGTCCGCCGGAATCACCGCGGGGGTGGACGGCTGTCGCGGCCTGGACCACGGCGCGTGGGTGCCGCTGCGCTGGATGTATCCGCAGGCCGGCATTCCCGTCGTGCAGTTGTCGGTGCAGCCACAGCTCGGTACCGCGCATCACGTGCAGCTCGGCCGCGCGCTCGCGCCGCTGACCGCGGAGGGCGTGCTGATCATCGGCTCGGGCCACACCACGCACAACCTGCGCGACTGGATGGCCAACGCACGGCGGCCGGAGCCGCTGCCTTACGTGCAGGCCTTCTCGAATTGGCTGGCGACAACTCTTGCCGCGCACGATACCGACCAACTGGTCGCCTGGCGCGAACGCGCGCCAGAGGCCCGGCGTGCGCATCCGACCGACGAGCATTTCCTGCCGCTGTTCGTTGCGTACGGCGCAGCCGGTGAACATCCCGGCACGCATCGCTTCCTCGACGGACCGGGCAGCGGTGCGCTGTCCATGGACTCGTACCGGTTCGATCCCTCCGAGGAGGCAGCGCACGCGTAGTTTCCGCTCGCGCGGGACAGGCAATTGCGTCGTTGCTCGCCCGTAACAGGCCATCCGCTCCGGGCTCAGTTCAACTCGCCAGCACGGGGCAGGCCATCCGCTTCGTCGGTCGCGCCGAACAGGCCAACCGCTCCGTGCTCAGCCGTCGCCAGGCAGTGGGTTGCGTGCGTGGTACGGCGCGCGGCGGGCAGTCAACCCACGACTACCGGCGCCGCGCGCCGCACGCACTGCGCCGACGGCGACAGATTCGCCCGCGATCGGATAGCCTGTTCCGCGCTCGCCACACTCCGTCCGCGCTTCGTCGCCGCGCATCGCAGCGGTTGGGGCCGCCGGGGCGCACGTGAGGCGCGCCGGGTACCCGCAGGCCGGTGTTTGCGACCTCCGCGCGCAGTGGCGGCCCCAATCGCTGCGATGCCGGAGCGAAGTTGGCGAAGAGCCATTAAAATATGCGGTTTCCGAAGCCTCGCCAAGGACTCCCATGCCCGCCGACACCCGGACCGCCGACGCCACGATGGACGCGGCCTCGCTCTACCGCGAAGAGATCGTCACCGATCGCAAGGTCGGCACCATTCGCCTGATGGTCCCGGTGAAGAGCGACGGCTCGCCCGACCCGGCGCGCGCAACCATCTACACCGGCGATGCGCAAATCATGACCAACATGGGTGCGCTGCCGGTGAGCTTCGACATCGAAGCCGCCAATCTGGCCGAAGCGGTCGCGAATTATGGCGAAGCCGCCAAGGCCGGCATCGAGCGCACGATGCGCGAGCTGCAGGAGTTGCGCCGGCAGCAGTCGTCGGGATTGATCGTGCCCCCTGCGGGCGCGGCAAGCGCCTTGACCGGTGGCGGTTTCCCCGGCGGCGGCAAGATCCAGATGCCCTGATGAGCTGACCTTTCCAGCGCATGACCACCACCGCCATTCTCGCCGCGTCGGCGCTGCTGCTGTTCGCGTACCTGCTCGACATCATCGGACGGCGCTTCAGGCTGCCGTCCGTCGTGATGCTGATCGGCACCGGCATCGTGCTGCGCCAGGTGATGGATTACCTGCACTTCCACCTGCGCTGGGTCGACCCGATCGTGCCGGTGATCGGAACCATCGGGCTGATCCTGATCGTGCTGGAGGGCGCTCTCGACCTCAAGGTATCGCGCGAACGGATGGGTCAGATCGCGACGTCGTTCGCGTCCACGCTGCTGGGTTTCCTCGCGACGCTGGCTGCCTTCGCGGCGCTGTTCAATGTCATGCTGGATTTCGACTGGCCGGTCGCGGTGCTCGCGGCCATTCCGTTCGCGGTGATCAGCAGCGCAGTCGCCATTCCCGCGGCGCAAGGTCTGCCCGAGCACCCGCGCGAATTCGTGATCTACGAATCGTCGTTCTCGGACATCCTGGGCGTGCTGGTGTTCTACGCATGGTTGGGCGCCAACGACTCGCTTCCGGACTTCGCCTTCGAGTTGCTGGGCGGCAGCGCCGTGTCGCTCCTGACTGCGGCAGCGGCCGCGTTCGCGTTGTACTACGTCATCAACCAGCTCGAAGGACACGTGCGCTTCCTGCCGCTGATCGCGGGTCTCATCTTCCTGTACGCGCTGGGCAAGAAACTGCACCTGTCGCCGCTCATCCTGGTGCTGGGCTGCGGACTGCTGATCAACAATCCGCATCTGATCACCTGGCACGCGAAAATGCGCAAGCTGCACAGCGCAGGCTACGACCAGACGCTGAAGGAATTCAAGGGACTCGTCGCGGAACTCACTTTCGCGACCAAGAGTTTCTTCTTCCTGCTGCTGGGGTTCTGGACCAACATCTCGCAGCTGCTTGCGCACGAAGCGTGGCTGGTTGCCGGCGCGGGCATGGTGATCATCTACGGAACGCGGTGGCTCATCCTCAAGGTCCTGCGCCAGGACGCCGCGGCGAAACTGCTGTGGATCGCGCCGCGGGGACTGATCACCGTGCTCCTCTTCCTGACGGCGACGGATTCGGGCAAGTTCCAGGGCTTTCCCTTTGGCGCCGTGATGCTGATCGTGCTGGGAACGGCCGCGCTGACCGCGCTCGCCCATCGCCAGGCAGCAGGCGCCGCACCTGCGACGGCCGCCGTCGACCTGTGAGCGTCAAGCCGCGAGATCTGCTTCGGTGTGTTCGCCTTCGGTCGCGTCGTCCGTCGCATCCCTGATGACCCGGTAACATTCGCAGGCTCTCGCCTCCAGGCCTCGCCGGTCGAGTATTTCGATGCGACCGCGGAAATACTTGATGAAGCCGGCCGACTGCAGTTTGCCCGCCGCCATCGTAATGCTCTCCCGCCGCACGCCGAGGAGGCCCGCAATCGTCTCGTGGGTCATGGGAAACTCCCGGGCGGGGGAGCGGTCGAGCAGCAGCAATAGCCGACGGCACAATTGCTGATCCAGAGAATGGTGCCGATTGCACACCGCCGTCTGGGCCGTCTGCGTAATCACGGCAAGCGTGTAGCGCAACAGCGTTTGCAGCAACGGGCCCGACAGTGCCAACTCGCGCTTCAGCAGTTGGCAATCGAGGCGGTAGGCCTGGCCCGCACGCAACACGACGGCACGGCTCGAAGTCGTTTCGCTGCCCAGCAGCAACGCGAAACCGAGTACGCCGTCATTGCCCACTGTGCAAATCTCCGACGAGCTTCCTTCGGCCGTATCGCAAACCAGCGATATCACCGCGGTGGTCGGAAAATAGGCGTAGCGCGAGTTGCGTCCGACCTCGTACAGCGCCTCGCCCGCCGACAGCGAGATCGCTTTCAGATCGTCTGCGATGCGTTGGAATGTCGTGGCCGGGAGCGCAGCAAGTATGCGATTCGCCCGAGGTGACGGCGAATTCCAGGACGCAGCGCGCGGCAGCCTTTCGCTGGGCCCTGGCCGCGTCCGCTTCGAAGCGCAGGCTTGGGGGACTTGCACACCTTCACCGATCGACAACATGGCGGATCCGATCTCGGAATGAGGTTGGCGACAGCGATCCGTACGGGACAGCCAGCGCCAACGTTGGGATGACCGCAATGTAGAAGACCGGCGCAATGTCCGCTGTCGCACAAAGGCGCATAGCGGCGTGGGCGTTGTCCTACAATGGAACGGGGTTGGGCATCGGGTAGGCCTTTTGGCCGATAGCGCCGCCGCCGTGCCCGCGGCGATCATCTTCCGTGCATTCCAACCGCGGAGGCGCCATGTCCCACATGCTCGACCCATTGCAGATTCGCGATGACCCGCAATATTGCGCAGCGCTCGACGAACTCGAAGACCTGATGTTGGCCGACCCCGGCACGCCCGGCGGACGCCGCTTCGACGAGCTGGTTCGCCTGATCGAGGAGTACGAAATCCGCCGTGACGGCTACGATCTCCAGCGCATGAAGCAGGCGCTGGCGGCCAACCGCTGAACCGCCCGGCCGGCTGTGCGGTGCTCAGCCGGAAATCGCGCTCAGGTAACTCGTTCAGGTCACTGAGCGATACTTTGCAAAGCCGTTCAGGCGAAGCAGGCATGCGGGACACTTGCCGCAACCGTAGCCCCACGCGTGCCGATGCTCCCGGTCGCCCAGGTAGCACGTATGCGTGTATTCGACGATCAACTCGACAAAGCCGGCACCGATCAGCGACTCGGCCAATTTCCACGTCGCGGCCTTGTCGATCCACATGAGCGGCGTCTCGACCACGAAGCGCCGGTCCATGCCCAGGTTGAGCGCTACCTGCAGCGCCTTCAGCGTGTCGTCGCGGCAATCCGGGTAGCCTGAGTAATCGGTTTCGCACATTCCGCCCACCAGCACGCGCAGTCCACGACGGTAGGCCACGGCCGCGGCCACGGTGAAGAACAGCAGGTTGCGCCCCGGCACAAAGGTGTTCGGCAGGCCGTTCTCGCCCATCACGATCTCGGTATCGCGGGTGAGCGAGGTGTCGCTCAGCGTCTTGATCAGTCCGAGGTCGACGACGTGATCCTCACCCAAGCGCCGCGACCACGACGGATAGCGCTCGCGCAGCGCCGCGAGAAACGGCGCGCGGCAGGCCAGTTCCACCGCATGCCGCTGGCCGTAGTCGAAGCCGATCGTCTCGACATGCGCATAACGGTCGAGCGCCCAGGCCAGGCATGTCGCCGAGTCCTGGCCTCCGGAGAACAGCACAAGCGCGGTGTCGTTGGTCATCGTCGCGGATCAGAGCAGGGAGTCGGTCAGTCGTGCGAGGTTTTCGAGCGCGCGGCGGCCGACGCGCAACTGCCGGCGTTCCTCGCGCGTGACAATCCGCGCGTGCCGCAGGTAGCCATCCTGCACGCGCTGCAGATCCTCCACCACCGAGCGGTCGTAGATCAGCACGCTGATCTCGGCATTGAGCGCGAACGAACGGATGTCGAAATTCGACGAGCCGATGAGCGCCACCTCGTCGTCGACACTCAGGTGCTTGGCGTGCAAAAAGCTGCCGGTGTGGCGGTGTATGCGCACGCCGGCCTTCAGCAAGACGTCGTAGTAGGACTGCTGCGCCAACTGCACCAGCGGCTTGTTGGACTCCTGGTCCACGATCAGGTCCACGGCAACGCCGCGCCTTGCGGTGTTGCACATCGCCGAGAGAAAGGCCTCGCTCGGGATGACATACGGCGCCGTCAGCACCACGCGCGTGCGCGCACCGTACATCAGCGCGATCATCACCGCCTCGGCCGTGCCTTCGTTGTAGCCCGGGCCGCTCGGAACCACCTGCGCCAGTCCGGTATTGCCGGGAACGCGTTCGGCAGGATCGAAATTGTCGGATTCGGGGGGCAGGTTTCCAGTTTCAAGATAACGGTCGCCCAGCAGCACGGCGTGCAGATGACGCACGATCGGGCCGGTGGCACGCACCAGCATCTCCTCGTTGACCATGCCGCGATTGGCGTGGGCGCTGACGATATTCTGCGAACCGAAGAACGCGACGCGGCCGTCGACGACGACGATCTTGCGATGGTTGCGCAGGTCAAGGCGCGCAGCGTTGGGACCCCACAGCCGCAGCGGCATCACGGGCAACACTTCCGCGCCCGCGGCACGAAGCGCGGGCGCCAGACCCTTGAGGCCACTGCGCGAACCGATCGCGTCCATCAGCACGCGCACGACCACGCCTCGTTTCAGGGCGCGCGCGAGCGCCTCCGCAACCCTGGCACCGACCGTATCGTCGGCAAAGATGTAGAACAGGACGTGCACATACCGCTGCGCCGCGTCCACTTCCGCGATGATGCGATCGATCGCGGGTTCGTACACCGGCAGCAACTCGAAGGCGTTGCCGCCAACCACGGGAAACTCCGACAACTGCTCCGCCAGGCGCAGCGCAGGCAGCAATTCCGGCGACACGGCGGGGGCGGCGACGGCATCATTCGACAACGCACGCGGCTCGATGCGCCGGATCGTCTCGTAGATCTGCCGCTGCACATCGAGCCGGCGGCGCGGCAGGTAAGCACGGCCGATCAGTGAATAGAAAATGAGGCCGGGCCAGGGCAGGAAGAAGATGAACAACAGCCAGGCGCGCGCGGCGCTTGGCGGGCGGCGCTGCGGCACGACAATCAGCGCGCCGATGCGAATCGCCCACTCGCTGGCGACGTACACGGAACCCCAGTCGATGGCGCGAAGATCGAGAGCCAAGCTTCAACCCCGAATGCGCAGGGAACCCAGTGCAGCCCCCGGTGGGGTCCTCAGTGCAGTCGCTCCCGTGACTTGCGCGCCGTCTCGGTCAGCGTGCGCCGCGCGCCGCCGCCGCGGGTGGTGGTCGACTTGCGGCGATCCTGCCAGAAGCGGAAGATCAGCACCGAAGCGACGGCAAGCTCCTCGACCAGGCTCGCGCGTTTTTCGTGATCGTCGATCCACTCGGCAAATTCCGGATCCTGTTCGCCGAACGCGAGCGCCTCGATCGGGAAGATCCAGTCGCGCGCATCCTCGGCGTCGTACAGCGGCTGCCACTCGTCGTCGCGCAGTTTCACGCCGGACATGAAGCCCTCGCACCACGCCGTGCCTTCCGGCGGCTGGCGCTCGGACGGCTTGTTGCTCGCTTTCTTTTCCTCGGGCAGGTACAGCAACGGGCGGAAGCGCGTCGGCGATTCGGCCAGCGTGCGCTGGATGCCGACCATGTGGCGCAGGATCAGCGTCATGACCTGCTGCGCCTGTTCGCTGTTGCCATAGGCGGGCGTGGCGCTGCGGCCGCCATCGCTCCACACCTGCGGCAACCATTCGGAGGGTTGGATCGACTCCGGACCGCTCACGATGGCCGCGAGAAAGCCGTCGAGCATTTCCAGGTCCATGCAGTCCTCGGGGACGGCGTCGGATGCCAAAAAGCTTTCGAGTTCGTCGAGTTCGGCGTCGTTCAGCGGTTCATCGAGAGTGCGTGTTTCGGCAGCCATGGCTTCCTTCGGGTTGCTGCTCATTTGGGTCAGCTGAGTCGGGTAAAACCTGAACCGTCTATCATCGTCGTTATCGGGTGCTGGCGCAACCGGTGGACAGGGGCGTTCGTTCAGCGGAGCGCGTGCGCGAGATTCAGCGCCAGCGCGAACAACAGCAAGGCACCCGCCTGGTGCAGCGCCGCCAGCGGCACCGGCACGGCAAGAACCAGCGTCGCGATGCCCAGCGCGACCTGCACGCACAGCATTCCGGTCAGCACGCAGGCGCCGAGCCGAGCGCGGTTTTGCGAAGTGGGCATGGCGACGACCTTCCACCACAGGAACGGCACGGCGATGGCAAGCAGCAACGCCAGCAGTCGATGGTCGAACTGCACCGTCGCCAGGTTGTAAAAGGGATTTCTCCACCACGGCGCGAGCGACAGGATATCCGGAGGCACCAGCGCGCCGTTCATCATCGGGAACGTGTTGTAGGCGAGGCCGGCATGCGTTCCCGCGACCAGGGCGCCTGACAATACCTGCAGGTAGACCATGCACGCGACCGCGACCGACCAACGCCGCGCGGACGACAGCGCAGGATGCGCATCGCGGCGGTCCCCGTGCGCTGGCCACAGCAACGACAGCGCACAAAGCAGCATGGCCGCGAAGATCAGGAACGCGAGACCCAGGTGCGCGGCAAGGCGGAACTGCGACACGCGCGGATCGTCGGTGAGACCGCTCTTCACCATGTACCAGCCGAGCGCCCCCTGCGCCGCACCGAGCGCGAAGATCGCCGCGAAGCGCAGCGCATATCCCGCCGGAATCTGCCGCCGCGCCATGAACCACAGGAACGGCAGCAGGAACACGACACCGATCACCCGCCCCAGCAGGCGATGGAAATATTCCCACCAGAAGATGCGCTGGAACTCGGGCAGCGACATGCCGTTGTTCACCTGCTGGTACTCCGGCGTGAGCTGGTATTTCGAGAACGCGGTGTCCCAATCGGCATCGGTCAGCGGTGGCAGCGTGCCCACGATCGGCTGCCACTCGGTGATCGAAAGTCCGGAGTGCGTGAGGCGCGTGACGCCGCCAACGACGACGATCGCAAACACGAGCGCGCAGCAAATCAGCAGCCACACGGCAACGCGCCGATTCGCGCGCTCGCGGTTGCCGCTGCGCGCCGGAGTGGACGGGGAAAGCGAAGGATCCGCCAGTGTCGCCATAGCGGGAATTATCTCATGGCACCCATGGGGCAGCCGCGCGGACGGGGTCTACAATGCACGAGGCTTCTGCGGTGAAGATGCAAGTCAAAACTCAGGCGCAATCTCGCCATGCCAAAACTGAGGCCCAATCTCGCCATGCCGACATTCCGGTCCGTTCCGTTTGCCCGGGTCCTCCTGCTGTATTGCGCGTTGGTTGCGCAATGCGCGGCTGCCACCATTGCCGAGGGCGCACCCGCGCCGGCGCTCCACGGCACGCTGTTCGACGGCTCGCATTTTTCGCTGGACGAATATGCGGGCAAAGTCGTCGTGCTCAATTTCTGGGCGACGTGGTGCGCGCCTTGCCGGGAAGAAATGCCGGCGCTGGACGCCTACTATCGCAGGCATCGCAGCGAAGGCCTGGAACTCGTCGCGATCAGCATGGACAGTCCGAAAGACGAGGCGAAGGCGCGCGCCATGATGGACGCGTACGCATTTCCGGCAGCGTTCGGTCGCGAACTGAGCCTCAAGGGTTACGGCCGCATCTGGCGGTTGCCGCTGACCTTCGTCATCGATCGGGACGGTGTGCTGCGCAAGGACGGCTGGTATGGCGACCCGTTGCTCGACGCGGCCACGCTCGAAAAGGCCGTCACGCCGCTGCTGCGGGCGCGAACCAGTCCCAGTCGCGCGACAGCGCACCGAAAGTGAACGCGCCGACCAGCAGGTCTGTGGTACCGGTGCCGGGTTGCAGGCCGCGGTCGAAAGGTTCTCCTTCCTGCGGCCCCGCAATGAAGTTGTTGTCGAAGCTGCCTGTCGCGAGCTTGAGGCCGAATTGCACACCGACGCTTTTGTCCTCGGTGAATCCCAGGTAACGTCCCACCACACGCATGTCGCCGATGCTCTGCGTATGCGACGTGGAAATCCCGGTGCTCAATGCGAATGGCGGGAGGCGCCCATGGCCTCGACCTTCACCAGGATGTCGATCGAGCCGGCCTTCTCGAAGGTCAGGGTCACCGGAATTTCATCGCCTTCCTTGAGCGGCTTCTTCAAGTCCTCCAGCATCATGTGATAGCCGCCGGGCTTGAGCGCCAAGGTGGCGCCCGGCTTCAAGTCGATGCCGTTGACCGCGCGCATCCTCATCACGCCTGCGTCCATCGTCATTTCGTGAATTTCGACCATCCCTGCGGCAGGCGATTTTGCGCTGACCAGGCGGTCGGCATCCTTCCCCTGGTTTTCGATGGACATGAACGCGCCGGCGATCCTTGCGCCGGGCGGCGTAGCGCGGGAGAACGGGTTGCTGACGAGCAGCGACTGCAACTGGAAATCGTGGGCGAAGGCGACGCTCGCGCCCAATGTTGCGGCAAGCAGGGCAAGTTTCATCGGTGACATGGCTGTGGGCCTCTTTCTCTCAAGTGAGCGCGGCGATGGCGAATCGCCACCCTGGGGTCCTGCGTACGAACGGACGCGACCGCCGCGCAAGTCGTGCGTGGCCGCACAGCGGGCGCGAATCAGGCTTGGGAGGGAGGACCGCGCGGTTGCGCGGCGGCGATCGGCGGAACCGGAACTGCGGTGGAAGCAGCAGCAGGTGCCGATACGCGGTGAAGCGAAATATGCAGGATGGACGAAACGACGGGCGGCGGTGCTGCTGCGTCGACCGCGCCGCCCGCGCAACAGGGTGCGTGGGCGCAGTGGTGCTCGTGGGATACCGGGGCCGGCGAACTGCGCTCCGTGCCGGCGGTCACGACCGATGTGCCAATTGAGGTGACAACTGAGGTGCCAACTGAGGTGGCAACTGTGGAGGCCACCGAACAGAAGTCCGCGGGCCGCGTTTGAGCACCCATCGCCGCATAGGCCGCGGCCGGTGCGCCGAGATGCATGATCGCGGCGACGAGAGCAATGGCCAAGTGCAGCGGTCGTTTCATCACGCCCCATTCTAGCAGCGGCACCCGTCGAGGTTGTTCCGGATGCTGCGCAGCACAATGGAATTTGCGTTGACAGGCTACGGGCAACACGGTTCAATTGGTCTGGCCACTTGACCAGAGCGCCGACGAAGAGCGGACTTGCGGTCGTTGCCGGGCGGTTCATCCATCCTGAGGAGGAGTTCATGCGAGTCCTGATACGCGTTCTGCTGCGCTGCCTGACGATCACCGGAATTGCGGTGTCCGCCGGCGCCTTCGCGCAAGCACCCATTACATTGCACGGCGCCGTGCAGTTCAATGACGGCCATGCATTCAACAGAGCCCTGGAAAAATTCCAGGAGCTGACCGCCAAGTACTACGGCAAGCCGATCAACTTCGTCCTGCACAAGAACAGCGAGCTGGGTCTCGAGAAGGACTACTTCGCGTTCATGAACCAGGGCATCTCGGTCGACTACGCCATCGTCTCGCCGGCGCACATGTCGACATTCTCCAAGGCCGCGCCGTTCATCGATGCGCCGTTCCTGTTCCGCGACATCGACCACTGGAACAAGGTGCTCGACGCCGACACTCTCAAGCCAATCGCCGACGAAGTTTCGGCGAAGGGCGACGTGATGCTGATCGGCTTTGCCGGCGGCGGCACGCGCAACATCTTCGCCAACAAGGCGGTCCGCAACCTGGCTGAAATGAAGGGCTTGAAGGTCCGCGTGCAAGGCGCGCCGATCTGGAGCAAGACTTTCGCCGCGGTCGGCATGTCGCCGACCGTCATCGCCTACGATGAAATCTACAACGCCATCCAGAATGGGGTCATCAGCGCCGGCGAGAACGAGGCTGCTGGTGTCGAGGCGATGAAATTCTTCGAAGTCGGCCCCAACCTCAACATGACGCAGCACGCCATCACCATCCGGCCGATCTGCTTCTCGGGCAAGACGTTCAAGAAGCTGCCCCCTGACCTGCAGGCCGCCATCGTCCGCGCAGGCAAGGAAGCCGGTGTCTATGGCCGCCAGATCGAATCGGGCGAAGACCAGAAGAAGCTCGAGGCCATGCAGGCGGCGGGCAAGCTGAAAATGATCCCGTTCAGCGACCGCGCGCAGATGAAGAAGCTCGCTGACCCGGTCATGGCCGACTACGCCAAGGAAATCGGCGCCGACCAGATCTACGCCAAGATCAATTCAATGTAGCAGTCGTAGGGGGATCCGGCGGAGGCTCACGCTTCCGTCGGACTTTTTTTGCCGTATTGCGGCGTAACTCCAGAAGAATCACATGCGCAGAATAATCGACGGCTATTACGATTTGCTCACCGTATTGCTCGGGGCTACGGTCGGCCTCCTCATCGTGCCGGTCACGCTGCAGATGATCTCGCGCTTCACGGCGTTGATTCCCGCGTGGATCTGGACGGAGGAAATGGCGCGCTTCCTCTTCATTTGGATGGTGATGCTGGGCGCCATGATCGGCGTGCGCGACGGCACCCACTTCGACGTCGACATCTGGCCGGAAATGAGTGCCCGGCGCAATGCCGCATTCCGCATCGTGTCGACCGTGTTCATCCTGGTCTTCGCGCTGGTGTTCTGCTGGTACGGCATCAAATTCGTGCAGTTCGGATGGAGCCAGAGTTCGGAGCTTGCCGACATGCCCATGACGTTCATCTTCATTGCGTGGCCGCTCACTGGCTTCACGTGGCTGCTCTTTGGTGGCCAGCGCATCCTGAAAGATATCCACCTCCTGCGCTTCGGTCCGGCGCCCGGTGACGAGCCGGAAAAGCGCGAGCTCGGTGTCGGGAGTGTCGTATGAGCCCAGGGGCCCAGCCATGATCAGCGCGGCGATGTCTCCCGGTGTTGCGGCCACCTGGCTTTTCGGCGCGTTTTTCCTGCTGCTGATCCTGCGGGTTCCTGTGGCGTTTGCGCTGGGTCTGGCGTGCCTCCCGGTACTGATCATCGAGCCGCGGCTGTCGCCGATGGTGATCTTCAATACTACGTTCAAGGCCTACAACTCCTTCATCCTGCTGGCAGTGCCGTTCTTCCTGCTGACGGCCAACCTGATGAACGTGGGAGGCATCACCGACCGGCTGGTGCATTTGTCGCGAACCATGGTCGGCAATTTCCCCGGCGCGCTCGCGCAAATCAACGTGCTGCTGTCGGTTTTCTTCGCGGGCATCTCGGGCTCGTCGACGGCTGACGCGGCCAGCCAAGGCAAGATCTTCATCGAAGCACAGGTCAAGGAAGGCTATGACCTGTCGTTCTCGATTGCAATCACGGCCGTCTCGGCAGTGCTGGCGGTCATCATTCCGCCGTCCATTCTGATGGTGGTGTGGGGTGGCGTGCTGCAGGTATCGATCGGCGCGCTGTACCTGGCCGGCATCATCCCGGGAATGCTTATCGGATTGGCGCAGATGGCGACCGTGCACGTCTACGCGGTGCGCCGCAATTACCCCACGTATCCGCGCGCAACACTCCGCGAATTCTTTTCCGCGGCGTTGGTGGCCGTGCCGGCGCTGATGACGCCGTTCATCATCGTCGGCGGCATCCTGTTGGGATGGTTCACGTCCACAGAGTCTGCCGCTGCGGCAGTCATATATGCCGCGACCCTGTCGCTGGTGGTGTACCGTCAAATGGGGCGCAAGGAACTGTGGCACGCGTTACTGGAAACGGGTCGCTTGTCCGCGGTCGCCTTGTTCTGCGTCGGCACCGCGTCCATCTTTGGCTGGCTGCTCGCCTACTACCAGATTCCCAAGGCGCTGCTGGCCAACGTCACCGCGTGGGGGCTGGGTCCCATGGGGGTCGGCTTCTTCATCGTGTTCGTGTTCCTCGTGGTCGGCTGCTTCCTTGACGCGATTCCGGCGATCATCATCGTCGGGACGACGTTGCTGCCACTGTCGCAGTCGGTGAACATGCATCCGGTGTCCTTCGCGATCATCAGCATCGTCGCGCTGGCGTTCGGGCTGGTCACGCCGCCGTACGGGATGTGCCTGATGATCTCGTGCGCCATCGCCAAGGTGCGATTAAGTTATGCGCTGAAGGACACGATGATCATGCTGGTACCCATGCTGCTGGTATTGTCGGCCCTGATCATCTGGCCCGAGATCCCGCTGTTCCTGCCCCGCTTGATCCGGCCCGATTTCCTGCTATAGGGCCCCGTTAACGACTTAGGAGGCGCGCGATGAAATTCAATCCGCTAGCCGGTCCG
>JANMCH010000127.1:0-11493 GCA_031361045.1 Betaproteobacteria bacterium
GCAGGCCATCCGCTTCGTCGGTCGCGCCGAACAGGCCAACCGCTCCGTGCTCAGCCGTCGCCAGGCAGTGGGTTGCGTGCGTGGTACGGCGCGCGGCGGGCAGTCAACCCACGACTACCGGCGCCGCGCGCCGCACGCACCGCGCCGACGGCGCCAGATTCGCCCTTGATCGGATGGCCTGCTTCGCGCTCCGTCCGTGCTCCGTCCACGCTCCGTCCGCGCTCCGTCGCCGCGATGAACAATTGGCGGACAAAAAAAGGGCGCGCATCACGCGCGCCCCGTCCAAGTTCCGGACTGCGGCCTGAATCAGCTTCCGCGTTGCATGTGTTCGCGCATCTTCGCGCCGAAGGACTCCATGCGTGCCAGTTGCTTGGCCAGCGCATCACGCACGACAGCCTTCTGTTCCGGCGAGAACGTCGCATAGATCTGCAGCCACTGGTCGCGCACGTTTCGGCGCACGGCCTGGCCGTCGGCATGCACGCTGTCAGCGACGGCAGCAACTGCCGCCAGGTCGGGTGCCGGGTTGGCCAGCGCCGCGGACATCGCGTCATGGACCTTCTGCATGTTGGCGCGGCCCGCGACGCGCGCGGCCTTGGTCTGCGCCACGGCGCTGTCCCACATCAGTTGCTGCGACGTATTCAGATTGAGCTTGTCCTTGACGGCGCCCAGCACGTGTTCGATCTCCATGCCGCCGCCCGGACCATGCCCCGGCCCATGCGGGTGATCGCCTGCCGGTTGCGCCATCGCTGCCGCACCGGACAAAGCCAGGACTGCTGCCGCCGCGAATGTCGCCAAGCGCGAGGTTCCTCGTTTCATCATCGTTCCTTTTTCAACATTTTCCTGTCGGGTTGGCACCGTCGCCAGCACATTGCTTCCAAAGTTGGCCGGTGTGTTGCTTCGAATGGCATTCTCCGGCGATCGTTCACCGGATTTTCCCTCGATTGCAACCGGACGTTGCGCGCACACGGCTCCCGTTACAATTGCTTACAGCGCAAGCGCACCGTTGCACAATAGGAGCCGTTCTAATGGCACCCATGGTTCACAAGTCTGCTCCTGCAAAAATCCTCGTCGTCGACGACGATGTCCGCCTGCGCGACCTGCTTTCCCGATACCTGGGCGAACAGGGCTTCCAGGTTGCGGCGCTTCCGGACGCGCGCGACCTGGACAAGAAACTGCAACGCGACCCGCCGCATCTGGTGGTGCTCGACCTGATGTTACCCGGTGAGGACGGGCTGTCGGTATGCTGGCGCCTCCTCGGCGCAGGCGAAACCGTCCCGATCATCATGCTGACGGCCAAAGGCGAGGAAGTGGATCGCATCGTCGGCCTCGAGATGGGCGCCGACGACTACCTTCCCAAGCCCTTCAATCCGCGGGAACTGGTTGCGCGCATTCATGCTGTGTTGCGCAGGCAGTTGGAACGGTTGGCGCCCGGCGCGCCCGGCGATGAAGGCAGCGTGCCGTTCGGCCCGTACGCGCTGGACTTGTCGGCCCGCGCGTTGATACGCGAAGGCAGGAGCATTGCGTTGACGACCGGGGAATTCTCGCTGCTGAAAGTGTTCGTGCAGCACCCGCGGCAGCCGCTCGCGCGCGAGAAATTGATGATGCTGGCGCGCGGCCGCGACCACGAAGTTTTCGACCGCGCCATCGACGTCCAGGTCTCGCGCTTGCGCAAGCTGATCGAACCCGATCCCGCCAACCCCCGCTTCATCCAGACGGTCTGGGGCTTCGGCTATGTGTACGTTCCCGACCTGGCCGCACCGGACGACGTCCCACCAACTGTTACCGCCGGTGGCGGGGAAAGCGGCGCGTGACACTGCTCCCCCGCTCGCTGTTCGGGCGCCTGGTGTTGTTGCTGATCGCCGTCGTCGCCGTAGCGGTGCTCACCAGCATCCTCATGTTCAGGCACGACCGCGCCGAGCTCCTTGTCCGCCAGTTCAGCGATACCAAGCTCCTGCAGTTGCAGGCGCTGCGCGCGGCGCTGGAAAGTGCCGACGGTCCGCACCGGCGCGAAACCTTGCAGCGGCTGAATCGCGAATACGATGTGCGCATCGTTCCGGAAACCGAACGCCCCAACATCGGGCAGCCGGCATTAGGACCCATGTTCAGCGACCTGGAAGAGCGCCTGCGCGCAAACCTGGGGCCTGAGACGGAAATTCGCATGGCACCCCGGCTGCGCCTCCTGCTCGTGCGCGTCAAGGCCGGAGGAGAAGGCTATTGGGTTGGCTTTCCGATGCCCGACCGGCCCCAGGCCGAGGACATTCCGTCGCGAGCGCTGACGTGGACGCTGATCGTGCTGGCGCTGCTGCTGGCGGCGGCGTACCTGTTCGCACGCTTTCTCGCGCGACCGTTGCGCGAGCTCACGGCCGCCGTCGATCTCGTGGGCCGCGGCGAAACGCCGCCGCCGCTCCCTGAATCCGGTCCGTCGGAAATTGCCGCCGTCAACCGCGGCTTCAACACGATGCTGGGCAACCTGCGCCAGATCGAGCGCGATCGCGCTGTCCTGTTGGCCGGCGTCTCGCATGACCTGCGCACACCGCTGGCACGTTTGCGACTGGGCATCGAGTTCGACACGCGCGACGAAGCCACGCGCGCCGGCATGGTCGCCGACATCGAGGAGATGGACCGCATCATCGGCCAGTTCCTCGACTTTGCGCGCGACGACGCCGCAGCGGCCATGGAGGTCGCGGACCTCAACGCGATCGTCGCAGCCTGTACTGAACGCTACACGCAGGCCGCGGCACCGGTCACGTTCACGCCGGGCAGCATCCCACAGGTGCCGCTCAAACCCACGGCCATTTCGCGCCTCGTCGCCAACCTCATCGACAATGCTCTCGCCTATGGTGCTCCGCCCGTGCAGGTGACAACCGCGCGCAGTGGCGAGCACGTGTGGCTCGATGTCGCGGACCGCGGTGCGGGCATCCCGGCCGACCAGGTGGAGCGCCTGAAGCAGCCGTTCACGCGGGCATCGGTCGCGCGGGCGCGCGCCGACGGCGCGGCCGGGGCGGGACTGGGACTCGCGATCGTCGATCGCATCGCGCGCATGCACGGCGGCACGTTCGATATTTCGCCGCGCGACGGCGGCGGCACCATCGCGCGCGTTTCGTTTCCGCTGGCGGGCTGAGACGAAACAAAGCGCACCGTCTTGGCGCGGCGAAGTTCAGGGACCTGCAGTGCGGTCGCGCATCTGCAGCAGCACGGTGGCGAGCGCGGCAATGCCCTCCTCGCGGCCCGTGAATCCCAACTTCTCAGTGGTGGTTGCCTTGACCGATATGCGCGTCTCGTCGCAATTCAAGTCGCTTGCCAAGTTGGCACGCATCGCCATGACATGAGGTGCAATCTTCGGCGCCTGCGCGATCACGGTGGCGTCGACATTGCCGATCTCCCATCCGGCCTTGAACGCGAGCGCGAACACATGGCGCAGCAACGCGCGGCTGTCGGCACCACGCCACTGCGGATCGGTGTCGGGGAAGTGCTTGCCGATGTCTCCCAATGCGAGTGCGCCCAGGACCGCGTCCGCGATCGCATGCAGCAGGACGTCGGCATCCGAGTGGCCCGCCAAACCACGATCGTGCGAAATGGTGACGCCACCTATGATCAGCGGCCGTCCGGCGACCAGGGCATGCACGTCGTAGCCGTTGCCGATGCGCATCGTCATGAAGCAGTGTCCTTGTTGTGCTGCGCCGCGAGGATCGCTGCGGCCAGGTTGAGATCGTCGGCAAAGGTGACCTTGATGTTGGCGCCGCTGCCGCGTACCAGTCGCACGGGAAGACCCAGTGCTTCGACGGCTTGCGCTTCATCCGTGAACTCGAGGGCGCCCGGTTGGGCCAGTGCCCGTGTCAGCACGTTACAGCGAAACATCTGCGGCGTTTGCGCCTGCCACAGTTGCGCGCGGTTTTCGGTGCGCAGCACGTGCGGGGCATCCTCGTCGCCGTCGCCGCGCTTCAGCGTATCTGCCACCGGGATGGCGAGCAGGCCGCCGACCGCGTCATGGGCAAGCTCCGCCACCAGTCGCACGAGCGCGTCGCGCGGAACGCAGCAGCGCGCCGCATCGTGGACCAGCACCCAGTCATCGTCGCGGCAATGTCCGGCCAGCGACTGCAGGCCGTTGCGCACCGTCTCGCCACGGGTGCGGCCACCGTTGCGCGTGACAGTGACGTTGGCGCGAGTGCCGATCGACGAATCGTAGTGAATGTCATCTGGCGCAATCACGACCTGGATGCCCGCAAATTCGAGCGTTGCGTCCAGGCGATCGAGCGTGTGGTGCAACAGCGGATGCCCGGCCAGCGAGGCATATTGCTTGGGGTGCGTTCCGCGGAAGCGCGAGCCGCCGCCGGCCGCGGGGATCAGCGCGAACAGGCGGGGCATGGCGGGCGACGTGCGCACATTCATATCAGCATCGCGATACGCTCTTCGTCGAGCGGCCGGAAACCCATCCGCTCGTAGAAGCGCCACGCACCTTCATTGTCGCGGTGACAGCCGCAGTCGATGCGCGTCACGCCCCGCGCGCGCAGGCGGCCAATCAACGCCGCCAGCATCCCGTTGCCGACACCGCGACCCTGCCAGTCCGCATGGATGGTGACGTCGTCGAGCTTGACCACCAGCGAACCGCGCGACGTCGAGATGGCGTAGCAGGCGACACATGCGCCTACGGTCACCAGCGCCTCGCCCTGTCGCACCTGCGCGAGCCAGACGAAACCCACGTCCGGCCGCGCGATGAACAGGTCGAGCGCGCGTTCGGGCGCCGCGGCTCCGCCGTCGCCGTAGACCGCGGCGGACGCGCGATAGTGTTCGTCGTCGCCGAGAAACGCACCCAGCAAAGCGCGCGCATCTGCACGGGTCGCCGCCGCCATCGGCGCGCAATGCAACGCCACGGTCACGATGTGCGCGCGGGATTCATCATGCGATTGTCGAGAAGCTCGATCCAGTGCCGCACCGGCGTGCGTGTGCCGGACTCCAGATGGGTCATGCAGCCGATGTTCGAAGTTGCGATCACATTCGGGCGCGACGCTTCGAGCGAGCGCAGCTTGTTGGCCTTGAGCTCGCCCGCGAGCTTGGGCTGCAGCACCGCGTAGGTGCCCGCGGATCCGCAACACGTATACGGATCGGCCACCGGCAAAAGCGAATGGCCGAGCGCCTGCAGGATTTCCTCCACCTGCCCCTTGATCTTCATGCCGTGCGTTTGCGTGCACGGCGGATGGTAGGCAATCCGCTGCGGTCCCTGGTCCATCGCCACCAGCGGCGCGATCCGCCGCCACTCGGTGGTGACGATCTCGATGGGGTCGCGCGCGATGTCGGCGATCCGCTGCGCCCTGCCCGCATAGATTGCATCGCGCGCCATGAAGTGGCCATAGTCCTTGACCATGACGCCGCACCCGCTGGCCGTGACGACGATGGCTTCCACGCCCTGCTCGACATGCGGCCACCACGCGTCGATGTTGCGGCGGACGATGGCGCGAGCCTCGTCCTCTGCGCTGAGGTGATGCGACAACGCACCGCAACAGCCGCCACCGCGCTCGCGAATCGCGGAAATGCCAATGCGATCGAACACCCGCGCCGCCGCGGCATCGATGTTGGGTTTCAGGGCCGGCTGTACGCAGCCTTCCAGCAGCAGGACTTTCCGCGAATGACGCGGCGCGGGCCACACGCCTCCGCGCGGCGCCGCTGGAATGCGGTCGCCGAGTTCGCGTGGCAGCAGTCCCTTGACCAAGCGTGCCGACATCATCGCGGTGGCGAACAGCGAGCCGGACAGCAACGCGCGGCGCAGGCTCCACCGCTGCGCGGCCTCTACCTTGGTGCGCCCGACCTTGCGTTCGACGATGCCGCGGCCGATATCGAGCAGGCGGCCGTACTGCACGCCGGAAGGGCACGTCGTCTCGCAGTTGCGGCAGGTCAGGCAGCGGTCCAGGTGCAACTGTGTCTGCTGCGTGACCGGCTCGCCTTCCAGGACCTGCTTCATCAGGTAGATGCGGCCGCGCGGTCCGTCGAGCTCGTCCCCCAGCAACTGATAGGTCGGGCACGTCGCGTTGCAAAATCCGCAATGCACGCACGAGCGCAAAATGGCGTCAGCCTCGCGGCCTTCGTGCGTGTCCTTGAACTCTGGCGAAAGGTTGGTTTGCATTCGATCCCGTCAGAATTCCGGATACAGTCGGCCGCGATTGAGAATGCCGCGCGGGTCGAACGCGGCCTTCAGCCGCTGATGCAGCAGGTGCGCAGTGGCGGTCAGCGGCTGGAATACGCCAACACTTCGCTCCGTCGCGCGGAACAGCGTTGCATGCCCGCCGTTCGCCGCGGCCCACACACGCACGCGCAACGCGTCGGTGCGATTGCCGCCGGCAAGCCAGCGCAGCGCCCCGCCCCACTCGATCAATTGCTCGCCGCCCAAGTCCGTATACGGTGCCGTGGACTTGACGGAAAGCCGCCACAGCGGCAAATCGGCCGCGCGCGTGGCGGCGAAGAACGCGTGCGTATGGTCGCGCAGCCCCGTCCAGAACGCGTCGGCATGGGCCACGCGTTCACCGGACAGCTTCGCCGCAGCCGCAACCACGGCCGGCAGCGCGCCGGACAAGCGGACCGTCATGCGCCGGCGATGAAAGCAGGTGGCCGACAGCGGCAGCGGTTGCGTCGCCCACTCGTTCACCTTCTGCATGGCCTCGTCGGCCGAGCATTCGAAGGCCAGCGTGGTCTCCGCCTTCGGCGTCGGCAGGCACTTGAGCGACACTTCGGTGATCAGGCCGAGCGTGCCCAGCGCGCCGGTCATCAGGCGCGCCACGTCGAAGCCGGCGACATTCTTCATCACGCGGCCGCCAAACGTCAGGTCCTGCCCCATGCCGTCCAGGATGCGCACGCCGAGCACCAGGTCGCGCACGGAGCCCGCGTACGGCCGGCGCGGACCTGACAAGCCACTCGCCACCGCGCCGCCCAGCGTGGAGCCTTCTGCGAAGTGCGGCGGTTCGAACGCGAGCATCTGGCCGCGAGCGCGCATGGCGCTCTCGATGGCGGCCAGCGACGTACCTGCGCGCGCCGTCAATACGAGTTCGGTCGGTTGGTAGTCGACGATGCCCGCATAGACCTGCGTTTCCAGGATATCGCCTTGCGGCAGCTCGCCGTAGAAGTCCTTCGTCCCGCCGCCGCGGATGCGCAGCGGAGTCTTGTCCTCCGCCGCCTTGCGGATCCTGGCCTGCAGCGCCTCCAGCGCGGGGTCCATTTCCAACTTCGCCATGGTCACAGGCGGCCGGCGGCGCGCAATTTGTCACGGTAGAGGATGCGCGGCTCGTCGGCATCGATGATGATGGTCTCGGCGAGTGCCGCGGCTTCCCATTCGCGCAGGAACGGATGCTCGAGCAATGCCTGCAGATAGCTGCCCGCGACACCCGCAGGTTGCACGCCGTAGGACTGGAAGCGATACGCCACCGGCGCATAGAAAACGTCGGCCAGGGAGAACGCGCCGCACAGGAAATGCCCGCCGTCGCCGAAACGCTGTCGTGACTCCGTCCAGATCTCCTCCACGCGCGCGATGTTGGCGACCAGCGCGTCCGACCACGGCCGCACGTCCATCCGCTCGCGGACGCACATCGTCATGTCGTTGCGCAGCGCCGGGAAGCCCGAGTGCATTTCCGCAGCGATCGAGCGCGCCCAGGCGCGCGTCGCCACATTAGACGGCCACATCCCCGGATGGCGTTCAGCCAGGTACTCGCTGATCGCCAGCGAATCCCAGACGTGGATCGCCCCGTCGTGCAGCGCCGGCACCAGCGCCGTCGGCGAAAACGCGCGGTTGTCCGCGTTGTAGGTGCCGCGCAGCAGGACCTGAACTTCGCGAAACGGCGCGCCGGACAGTCGCGTGGCCAGCCAGCCGCGCAGCGACCACGACGAATAATTCTTGTTGCCGATGTAGAGCGTGTACATGTCAGTTCCGCCGGGCCGACCCAAGGAGCTGACGCGCCCCCTCAGGCGGCGGCGAGGGCGAAGGCAAGTGAGGCGAGCGTGGGGGATTCATTCTAGGGAGGAACCGTCTTGCCAGGGTTCATGATGTTGCGCGGATCGAGCGCGCGCTTGATGGTCTGCATCAGTTCGACCGCCTCGCCGTGCTCGACCACCAGTGCTTCCAGCTTGTGGATGCCGATGCCGTGCTCGCCCGTGCAGGTGCCGCCCATCGCGATGGCGCGCAGGCTCACGCGCTTGGCCAGCGCCTCGGCCTTGGCGCGCTGCTCCGGCTTGGCCGGGTCGAACAACACGGTCAGGTGGAAATTGCCGTCGCCCACGTGGCCGACGATGGGGGCGACCAGCCCTGTCGCATCTGCGTCGGCTTTCGCTTCAAGCACGCAGTCGGCGAGCCGTGAGATGGGCACGCAGGCATCGGTGGCGAATGCCTGCATGCCCGGATAGCAGGCCTTGGCCGCGTAATACGCCGAATGGCGTGCCTTCCACAGCCGGCCGCGATCCTCAGGGCGCGTGGCCCACTCGAACGCACTGCCTCCGTGCTCGGCGGTGATCGACTGCATCATCTCTGATTGTTCCTGCACCCCCGCATCCGACCCGTGAAATTCGAAGAACAGCGTCGGTGCGCGCTTGAAGCCCTCGAGCTTCGAGTACCTGATGCAGACGTCCATCTGCACCTCGTCCAGCAATTCGATTCGGGCGACGGGAATGCCGACCTGCATCGCGACGATGACGCTATCCACCGCCGACTTGAGGTCCGGAAACTGGCACACCGCGGCACTGATGGCTTCCGGAATGCCGTACAGGCGCAACTGGATTTCGGTGATGATGCCGAGCGTGCCCTCGGCGCCGACGAAGAGGCGCGTCAGGTCGTAGCCGGCGCTCGACTTGCGCGCGCGCCCGCCGGTCCTGATGATGCGTCCGTCGGGCGTGATCACCGTCAGTCCAAGAACATTTTCGCGCATCGTTCCGTAGCGGACAGCGTTGGTGCCCGAAGCGCGCGTCGATGCCATGCCGCCGATGGTCGCGTTGGCGCCCGGGTCGATCGGAAAGAAGAGGCCGGTGCCCTTCAACTCGGTGTTCACCTGTTCCCGCGTGACACCGGCCTGCACCCGGCAGTCCAGGTCCTGCTCGTTGATTTCCAGCATGCGGTTCATTTGCGAAAGGTCGACGCACACGCCGCCGTACAGCGCGGCGACGTGTCCTTCGAGAGAGGTGCCGATGCCGAAGGCGATCACCGGAATGCGCGCGGCATGGCACAGCCGCACGATGGCCGCCACTTCCTCGTTGGTGTGCGGAAACACGACCACGTCCGGAAGCGCTGCGTCCGCCATGCCTTCGCCGTGTCCATGCTGCTCGCGGATCGCATTGCTGGTCACCGCGCGCTCCGCGAAGTCCTGCGTCAAGCGCAGGACGATGTCCGCGACATCCTGCGTGGAAGGTCGCGCGCGCAGATCGGAAGGAGCATTCATGTCGTGCCTCCTTGTTCAGAAACGTGGCAACTCGGGGTGCGGAACCTGCCCGTGATGCACGTGCTTGCGGCCGAATTCGCCGCAGCGCGCGAGCGTGGGCACCGCCTTGCCCGGATTGAGCAGGCCGTGAGTATCGAACGCGTGCTTGATGGCGTGGAAGTGCGTGAGCTCGGCGGCGCTGAACTGCACGCACATCGTGGCCAGCTTCTCGACGCCGACACCATGCTCACCGGTGATCGTGCCGCCCACTTCGATGCACAGTTCAAGGATGCGGTCGCCGAATTCGATCGTCCGTTCCGTTTCGCCCGGCTTGTTGGCGTCGAACAGGATCAGCGGATGCAGGTTGCCGTCGCCGGCGTGGAACACATTGGCGCACGCCAGTCCGGATTCCGCCGACCATGCGGCGATCTGGCGCAGCACGCGTGGCAGCGCGGCACGGGGAATCGTGCCGTCGATGCAGTAGTAATCGGGCGAGATGCGCCCCACTGCGGGAAAGGCCGCCTTGCGCCCCGACCACAGGAGCAGGCGCTGCGACTCATCCTTGGAGACACGGATCTCGGTGGCGCCGGACTCGGTCAACAGGCGCTTGATCTCGGCCATTTCGGCCGCCACTTCCTCGTGCGTGCCATCGGACTCCACGAGCAGCACTGCCGCGGCGTCCAGGGGATAGCTGGCATGGACGAACTGTTCCACCGCGCGCGTGGCGGGCTGGTCCATCATCTCGAGTCCGGCCGGAATGATCCCGGCGCCGATGATCGCGCCGACGGCGGCGCCTGCCTGTTCGACGTCGGCAAATGCGGCAAGCGCTACCTGCGCCAGCTGCGGCGTCGGGCAAAGTTTCACGGTGATTTCGGTAATTACCGCCAGCAGGCCTTCGCTGCCGGTGATGAGCGCCAGCAGGTCGTAGCCGGCACTGTCGAGCGCGTCGCCGCCGAACTCGACGACTTCGCCATTGATGAGTATGCCGCGCACACGACGAACGTTGTGTACGGTCAACCCGTACTTGAGGCAATGCACGCCGCCCGAATTTTCGGCGACGTTGCCGCCGATCGAGCAGGCGATCTGTGACGAAGGATCAGGCGCGTAGAACAGCCCATGACTCGCTGCTGCCTCCGAAATGGCGAGGTTGCGCACGCCCGGTTGCACCGTGGCAGTACGCGTCAGCGGATCGATGGCGAGGATGCGGCGGAACTTGGCGAGTGACAGCACGACGCCGCGCGGGTCCGGCAGCGCGCCTCCCGAAAGGCCGGTGCCGGCGCCGCGGGCCACCACGGGAACCCGCGCCTCGAAACACGCCTTGAGGATGGCGACGACCTGCGCCTCGTTCTCCGGCAGCAGCACCGCGGCGGGACGTTCGCGAAAGAGTGTCAGCCCGTCGCATTCGTAAGGCCGCGTGTCCTCGGCGGATGTCAGCAGCGCTGCCGGCGGCAGGATCGCCGCGAATTGCGCGTGCACAGCTTCGTCGAGCATGAAAACGGTACCCGCATGGAACGTGACGGTTGGCGGCATCCGGGGTGGCTGCTGCCGTGGCCGATTATTTCACAAAGGCCCCCGCCTCGGGGCCGTTCGGCCCTCTTGTCCTGCGCCCGGCGGGGAAGCCGACGACCGTCCGGCTAGACGCAGCGCCCGCCGTCGACTTCGAGGCATGCGCCGGTGATGAAGGAGGCCTCGTCGGACGCGAAGAACACGGCAGCGGTGGCGACGTCCGAGGGCTGCGACAGGCGACCCAGCGGAATCGATGCGACGAATTGCGCGCGCCGCTCGGGCGTGTCCTGGCCCATGAAGTCCACGAGCATCCCCGTTTCACCGGCTACCGGATTTATTACATTTACGCGGATGTTGTCCTTGGCGAGTTCCGCGGCCATCGAGCGACTGGTCACGATGGCCGCGCCCTTGCTGCCGTTGTACCAGGTGAGTCCCGGTCGCGGGCGCACACCGGCGGTTGACGCAATCGTGATGAAGACGCCGTTATGCCTGGTGCGAAAGTGCGGCACCGCATGCCGCGCCGTGAGGAAGAGGCTCTTCACGTTGACCTGGTAGATACGATCGAACTGTTCCTCGCTGACATCCAGCATCGGCTGGTTTT
>JANMCH010000139.1:0-12992 GCA_031361045.1 Betaproteobacteria bacterium
CGGGCTTCGGCTTCGGCAAGACGGTGGCGCATAATCTCGCGATGTTGCGCGCCATCGGAACTTTCACGCGCACCGGATATCCGGTGCTGGCCGGCTTGTCGCGGAAGTCGACGCTGAGCCAACTGGCTGGGCGCGATGTGCGCGAACGTCCGGGCGCAAGCGTGGCGGCGGCCCTGTTCGCGGTCGCGCGCGGCGCGGCCATCGTCAGGGTGCACGATGTGCGCGAAACTGTCGATGCGCTGCGCGTCTGGCGCGCCATCGAAACGGATTAAGCGATGAAGCGTAAATATTTCGGCACGGACGGCATCCGCGGGCGCGTCGGCGAGGCTCCGATCACGCCGGAAGTCGTGATGAAGCTGGGCTGGGCGGCCGGACGCACGCTGGCGTCGGCGGAGAGCGCGCAACGCGCGGGTCTGTCAAATGAGCGCGGAAGCGATGGTCCCGGTGTATTGATCGGCAAGGACACGCGCATCTCGGGCTACATGCTCGAGGCGGCGCTGGAGGCGGGACTGTCCGCGGCCGGCGTCGACGTCTACCTGTGCGGGCCGTTGCCCACGCCTGCGATTGCGTACCTGACGCGCGCGCTGCGGCTGGCCGCGGGCATCGTGATCAGTGCGTCGCACAATCCGTATGACGACAATGGCATCAAGTTCTTTTCCGCGGCCGGCACCAAGTTGCCGGACAGCGTCGAAGCTGCGATAGAGGCGCGGATGGATTCGCCGCTCGGTTGCGCGACATCGGCCAAGCTCGGCAAGGCGCGGCGGGTTGGCGACGCCGCGGGACGCTACATCGAATTCTGCAAAGGCACGTTCCCGTCCGAACTCGACCTGCGCGGCCTGCGCATCGTCGTCGACTGCGCGCACGGCGCCGCCTATCACGTCGCGCCGCCGGTGTTCCATGAACTGGGTGCGGACGTGATCGCCGTGGGCGTCGCACCCGACGGCATCAACATCAACGCGGGCGTCGGCGCGACCCATCCGTCCTTCCTGATCGAACAGGTGCGTGCGAACAACGCTGACCTCGGATTGGCGCTGGATGGCGACGGCGACCGGCTGGTGATGGTCGACCGCGACGGCACGCTGTACGACGGCGACCAGTTGCTCTATGTGATCGCGACCGACTACAAGCGGCGTGGCGTGGCGAATGGCGGCGTGGTCGGAACGCTGATGAGCAACCTGGGATTCGAGCAGGCGCTGCAGCGCGAAGGCATCGCGCTCGCCCGCGCGAGCGTTGGCGATCGCCATGTCCTCGAACAGTTGCAGGCGCGCGGCTGGTTGCTGGGCGGTGAAAATTCGGGGCACGTCATCTGCCTGGACAAGCACTCGACCGGCGACGGGATCATCGCCGCGCTCGCCGTAATGCGCGCGCTGATCGAGCAGCGCAAGACACTCGCCGAAGCTACGGCGGCCGTGACCATGTTTCCGCAGCGGCTCATCAATGTCCCGGTCAAGCGCGATTGGGACTGGAAGACGAGCACGCCCGTATGTTCGGCCGAGCGCGCGGCGGTTGCCTCGCTGGGCGACGCAGGACGCGTGTTGCTGCGGCCGTCCGGCACCGAGCCCGTGCTGCGCGTGATGGTCGAGGCGCGCGATCGCGCGCTCGCCGATCGCCATGCGGAGGCGATTGCGCAAACGGTCACAACCGCGATCGCCGCCGCCCACGGCTGATGCCCGCGAGTGCGCCGGGCTGCCGCAAGGCAATATTCATGTAGCTGGCAGTTGCAAGGACCGTCCGCGCCGCGTCGTATAATCATCTGATGGTCGCCGTGCTGCACGCCGCGCCGCAGACCGCCGCGCCGCGGGCGGTTGCCGCGTGGCTCGAAACCCTCGCCAACGATTACTCCGCTGCCGAACGCGCGTCGTTCGCCGCAGCTTTTGCGCACGCGCATTCGCTGGTTGCCGAAGCGTCGATGGCCGATGGCGAAGGCGCGCTCGACCGCGCACTGGGTACCGCCACGATTCTGGCCAAGCTCAGGCTCGATCCCGATTCGATCCGGGCCGCGTTGCTGCTCGGGCTGCCGGTCGCCGGCACCTTCGCTGCCGATGACATAGCCGCGAGATTCGGCGGCGAGGTCGCAACACTCGTCGCCGGGGTCGCACGCATGAGCGCCATCCGTGCGACACGCGCAACCGGGGACAGCGAGGAGCGCGCGGCGCAAGCCGAAAACCTGCGCAAGATGTTCCTGTCGATGGTCGAGGACATCCGCATCGTGCTGGTCAAGTTGGCCGAGCGCACGCAGGCGTTGCGCACGTTGATGACGGGCGACGAAGGCCTGCGCACGCAGGTCGCGCGCGAGGTGCTCGACTTGTATGCGCCGCTCGCCAATCGCCTGGGCGTCTGGCAGCTCAAGTGGGAGCTGGAGGACCTGTGCCTGCGCGCGCTCGAACCCGACGCCTACAAGTCCATTGCGAAGATGCTGGACGAGCGGCGGCAGGACCGCCAGCGCTACATCGAGGACGTGCTCGCGACGCTCAAGCGTGAACTGAACGATGCGGGCATCGGCGCGGAGGTGACCGGCCGCCCGAAACACATCTACAGCATCTGGAGCAAGATGCGCCGCAAGCAGGCGGGCATCGACGCACTGTACGACATCCGCGCCATTCGCATCCTCGTCGACTCGGTGAAGGACTGCTATGCCGCGCTGGGGCTCGTGCATCAGTTGTGGACGCCGCTCGCCCAGGAATTCGACGACTACATCGCCAAGCCCAAGGCCAACGACTATCGTTCGCTGCACACGGCGGTGATCGGGCCGGAGGAAAAGGCGCTCGAAGTCCAGATCCGGACGCGGGCGATGCACCAGCATTCGGAATACGGCGTCGCTGCGCACTGGCGCTACAAGGAAGGCGCGATCAAGGGCGTGCGCGACGACCCGACCTTCGACGATCGCATCGCATGGCTGCGGCAGGTACTGGATTGGAAGGACGCTGTCGCCGATTCGAGCGAATGGCTCGCGGCGTTCAAGGAAAGTCTCTTCACCGATTCGATCTACGTGCTCACGCCCCAAGGCAAGGTCGTCGACCTGCAGCGCGGTTCCACGCCGATCGACTTTGCCTATGCGGTGCACACGAACCTGGGCCACCGCTGTCGCGGCGCAACCGTGGACGGCCAGATGGTCCCGCTGCACTACCAGCTTTCGAACGGCCAACAGGTCGAGGTCGTCACCGTCAAGCAAGGCGGGCCGTCACGCGACTGGCTGAATCCCGACCTTGGCTATGTGCACAGCCATCGTGCGCGCACCAAGGTGCGGCAATGGTTTCGCGCGCAGCAGCATGGCGAGAACGTCGCGCAGGGGCGCGCGCTGGTCGAGCGCGAACTGGCGCGCGCCGGCCACACCGCACTGAAACTCGACGCATTGGCCGCCAAAGCGGGCTTCGACAAGATGGAGGAATTCTTCGCCGCCTTCGCGCGCGATGACTTGAGTTCCAAGCAGGTGCAGACGGCGATCCACGCGCTGGCCGCGCCGCCGGCGCCGGTGCAGGCCGCGCCGGAGGAAGTGCAGACGCGCAAGAGCAAATCATCCGGGACGGGCGGAGGCATCCTTGTCGTCGGCGTCGACCGGCTGCTCACCGGGCTCGCGCGCTGCTGCAAGCCCGCGCCGCCGGATCCGATCGCGGGGTTCATCACACGCGGCAAAGGCATCACCATCCACCGCGCCAGTTGTCCCAACGTCTTGCGGATGCGCGCGACGCAACCGGAACGGCTGATCACGGCGGATTGGGGCGCGCCGCGCGACGAGGTGTTTCCGGTGGACATCATCGTGGAGGCGATGGACCGGCAGGGGCTGTTGCGCGACATCTCGGAAATCCTGTCGCGCGAAAAGATCAATGTCACGGCGGCCAATACGTTGACGCGCAACATGCATACGCGGATGGCGTTCACCGTCGAAGTGCAGAGCCTGGCGGTGCTGAAGCGTGCGCTGGCGTTCGTCGCCGACGTGCCCGGCGTGACGGGCGCTTCCCGGCGGTAAATGGGGTCAGGTCAACTTTCCGCCGGAAGGCACGACGGAAAGTCAGCCTGACCTCTTTTCGCAGTTGCTGCCGAGTTCCGTCTTGGTGTTGACGGCCGGCACGACACCGGCGGCGAGCAACGGCGCGGCGACCTTCCTTCGAAACGCGTCGACATCGGCCGGCGTATCCGAACCTGCGCGGGAGACATCGATCAGTCGCACGTCGCCGGGAAGCCGCCATTCCTCGACCCGGAGTCCGCTGCGGGTCCAGCGCTTCACCATGGTGGCGCAGGCCTTGCGCGTCGCCGCCAGCTCGGACGCCGCGGCATCCGCGTCGTCGGTCGTGCAGCTGTAGGAAAAATTGCGGGCAGCGGTGTCGCCTGCGCCGAAAGTGATGTCGACTTCCGATTTGGATTTCAACGCATTGCGCCAAGGGCAGATCCATGCAGGCAACGCGCGGTCGCCGCGCAGTTTCCACGTCAGCTCGGCATTGCCGGACGCGTCGACGCGCCGACGCAGGATGGCCGCAAATCCCGGCGGCAGCGACGTGGAAGGCGGAAGGTCGAAGTAGTCGACGGCAAAGGTGCTCGCGCGCGGGACGCGAATGCCCAAAGCAACCAGCGCCTGCTCGCCGGTCTGCGGCCCGCCGTTGCGCGCGTTCCAGCGAAGCGCGAACTCCGCGTTGCTCGGCGCTGCGGTTGCGGCAGGCAACATGGCGCAGAATCCGGCGCTGGCGACGCACGAAATCAAAGCGCGATGGAAAAGCATTAGCGACGGCATCGCGATCAGAAATCAGTGAAAAAGGGTGCCGCGAGCAGCAAGGCGCCGATGCCACACAGCGCGAACAAATTGTCGGTGAACCACGGATAGATGCACAGGAGAACCCCGGCGACGACGGGAACTATCCTGTTCTGCCGCCTGCCGTAGACCACGTACGCCATGCCGAACGCGCCGGTAATGATGCCTATGACAAGGCCGTTCACAGCGCTCCTCCGCGTGCAACACCGGAACAGGCATAAGATGGCAGGCACATGAGGTCGACCTGGAGCGTCGGCGCGTCTGCGCACCTGGCAATGATCGAGGGATCCATCGTGGCGCCATTATTCCGTGTTTTGCTGCTGGTTGCATCGACACTGGCCTGGTCGACGGGTTGGGCCAGCTTCCATTCGTTCGTCATCGACCAGGTTTATTCCAACGCCGACGGCACGGTGCAGTTCCTCGTATTGCGGGAGGCGCAGGGCAGCAACGGCGAAAACCTCTGGTCGGGGCACACGCTCAACAGCACGCACGCGGGCGTCGTGAAGTCCCTCACGTTTCCGTCCAACCTCCCCAACACCGCGACGGCCGCCAAGCGTGTCCTGATCGGCACGCAGGGACTGGCCGCGCTGGGATTCATCGCGCCGGACTTCGTCGTGCCGGACCGGTTCCTGGCCACCGACGGCGCGACGCTCGACTACGCGGGGGTCGATTCGTTTACCTTTGCGTCGCTGCCAACGGATGGCGTGAGCGCCCTCAATCGCGCCGGCGCGGTGGTGCAGAGTCTTGCGACCAATTTCGCCGGCAAGGCCGTTGCGCTGCCCGCGCTCCCGGTGACGGCGGTCGAGTACTACCACGCCGGACTCGACCATTACTTCATCAGCAGCCTGGCGACGGAGATCGACACGCTGGACACCGGACGCATTCCCGGATGGTCGCGCACGGGCCTGTCGTTCCAGGTGTTCGCGTCACAGGCGAGCGGGGGAGCAGGCGTGAATCCGGTGTGCCGCTTCTACATTCCACCCGCACACGGCAATTCGCATTTCTTTTCCGCGTCACCAACCGAATGCAACGTTGTCGTGCAGAAGACGACGACGGACCCGAATTTCAGCGGCTATGTGTTCGAGTCGCCCAACGTGTTCTACGTGGCGCTGCCGGATACGACGACAGGTGCTTGCCCGAGCGGAACGGGTCCGGTGTTCCGGCTGTGGAACCAGCGAATTGATTCGAACCATCGCTACACCAGTTCCACGACGACCAAGGCGCAGATGGTGGCAGCGGGCTATGTCCCGGAAGGCTATGGGCCGAACGCGGCCATCATGTGCGCGCCGGTCGCAGGAACCGCCCGCGTCGCATTCGTTGCAGGATCGGGCGCGCCCAATGGCGTGCTGGTCAGCGACGGTGCGAGTACCGCTGCCGCCAATTACCAGGGCTTCGCGACAGCCGCGGACAACGTCGACATCGGCGTGCGCGCCGGCGCCGGCGAGGCGATCGCCTTCAGCCGCGACCGTCCCCCGGCATTGCAGTCAGCGATGTGGGCAAGCGCCTTTGGCAACCAGATCGTCAGCGTGCCTTTCGGCAACGCGTTGCACACACCGATCACCATCTGGGTCGTGGCCGGGCCGTTCGCGACTACGCAGCAGACAGCGCTGACGTTGTGGCAGGCGGCGCAGCAGATCTACACCGATGAACGTCTCGGCGTCCAGCTGTCGCCGCTCGAGATTGTCGACGCGACAGCCAACCCCAAGGCCGCGACCTGGGGCGCGTTTTCGTGTGGCGTCGCCAATGCGGGCGTCACATCGATCCAGGCCGACATCGGTGTGCGCCCGGGCCGCATCAACGTGTATCTGGTGGGCCTGGTCGATGGCTCCACGTCGCGCGGCAATGCATGCGTCGTCGGCGGAGGTTTCGCGGCCATTGCATCGGGGTCCGGCGCGGACCTGCTGGCGCATGAGCTGGGCCACGATTTCGGCCTCGAGCATATCGACGACCTGAACACGGCTTTCACGCCCACCAACGTCATGCACTCCGCGAGCAGCGCTCGGCAATATTTGACGGAGGGGCAGACATTCCGCGCGCACTTTCGCGCGAATTCCGCCATCAACCAGGTCTACAATCTGCGCCCGGGACTCACCACCCGCAACTGCGACCGCGATACGTTGACGCTCGATTGCCCGTCGATCATGAAGCGCGTATGGGCCGACGGCGGGTTTCCACCCAACTGAGCACCCAATCGAGCACCCAAAAGAGCGCCGAATTGACCGAGGGACACGCCCCATGACTTTGCTCTCTGCTTTCCGAATGCGTACGGTCTCGACGCGGGTCGTTGCCTGCGCGCTTGGCATGACCTGCGCGCTTGCCGTCGCCCAGCCGCGCGGGCTGCCGCCGGAAGCTGCCGCTGCATTCGGCCAGTGGATGCAGGCGTCGTGCATCGGCGACGAGGAGCGCAAGCTCATCTACGAGTTGCGCCGCTATCCCGAATCTCTGGCCGCCGCATTCCGCAGGGCGATCGAAACAGGTCCGCCGGCCGGTGAATTGCGCGCGGTGCGGGCGGCTGCGGAAGCGCGCTTCGCGCTGCGCGAAAAATTTCCCATCCAGGATTTCGCCATCGAGGGCGTCAGCGAAAAGGACCTGGCCGCATTCCGGCGCGTCTCGCGGCAAGCGTACGTCGACGACCAGGTGAAACGCTTCAGCACTGGCTATCGCGCCAACGCGGTCGCCGGACTGGGCATCGTCGGCGGCCCCGGTGCGCGGGAAACGCTGGCGCGGTTGGAGCGGAACCGCAACGATCCACTGTCGCTCGCGGCGCGCGAAGCATTGCGCACGGCATGGCCATAGCGGCGATTTATCGGGCCACCATTCGAGGTCGCGCCAATCACATCTTCAGCGGACTGCCGTATCCGGTCAGTTCGAGATAGCCGCGCCCGATCTCGCGGCCACCGGAGATCGCGCGCACCGCGCCTTCCCAATAGATCGTGCCCACGCTCGCGCGCGAATCGAGTTCCTGGTCGTCCACAAGCGGCAGCAGAGTGACGTCGATGCCGCCCGCCTCGACACGGAACGCCACCGGATAGTCGATACCCGTGCGCGGCGAGCGCCATTGTCGCTGCGGCGTGAAGCGGACTTCGGCGGGCTGCAGGTTGCGCGTGGCGCCGTCCTTGGCCGCAAGTGCGCCTCCGGCCCAGTATGTGGCACCTGCGGTGTCGCGAATGCGGAACGCCATCAGCGCCGAACCGTCATCGAAGTTCAAGCCCGCCCAATCCCAGCCGCGTGCGGCGGACGACAGATAGCTGCTCGACCATTCGTGATCGAGCCATGCGGTGCCGCGCACGGCGGACGCGCGCGCATCGAGTGTCACGGTGCCCTCCACGCCGAGATTCGGCTGGCTGTAGTAGTGGCTGGCCTGTTCGGGCCGCGGGCCTTTCTGACTGACGCCACGCGTCCCCTGCAACAGCGGCGGTCCTTTCGCCGTGAAGCTCAAGTCGAGCGAAAAATCGCGCGCTGCGACATGGGCACGGTACGTGTTTCCGTCAAGGCGCAGCGTCCAGTCGTCGAGGCGCACGTCGGTGGTGTTTGCGGCAGACTCCGCCAGCCCGAACCCCGCGCGCGCGGCGCGCTGGTCGTGACGCAGCCGCCCGTGCAGTGGATCCGCGATGGCCGCGTGCGCGAACAAGAGCTGCGTCGGTGCGAAGCGACTGGTGCCGCCTTCGGCCACGCCCGGACGATTGCGAAAGAACGTGATCTGAATTCCGCGCTCTTGACCGCCGCCATTGCCGTCGCGGACCCACGCGGTGAGGTACCACCACTCGGTGCGGAAGGCGGGATGGCTGCCATGATCACGCGGAAACGCGAGCTCGGTTCCCGCCACCACGGCGGGATAGCTGACCTGCGCATCGGCACGCGCGACGGCCAATGCAACGGGAGCGAACAGAAACGCGCGCCGCTTCACCAGTCGTCCTTCACGGCGCGGATGGCGTCGCCACTCATCGCCGCGCGCGCGCTGGCGAGCGTGGTCGCCGTGGCCAACGCCAGCAGCCCGATGGAAAGTAGCGCCAGCGATGCCCAAGGCACGTGCATATCCATGCTCCAGTGAAACGATTGCCGGTTGACGACGAACACCAGGATGAGGCTCATCAGCCCGCCGAGAACCAGGCCGACCAGCAGGCCGAGACTGCTGACCAGCAAGCCCTCGGTGGCCAGCATGCCCGCCACCTGCCGCCGCGTGAGGCCTATGTGTCTTAGCATGCCGAACTCGCGCCGCCGCGCGAACACCAGCGCGCCGAACGACGACGACAAGCCGATGAGTCCGATGGCGACTGCCGCCGCCTCCAGCGCATAGGTCACGGCAAACGTGCGGTCGAATACCTTGAGCGAAATCGCGCGAATGTCGCCGGGTGTTGCGAAGGTCAGCCGGTCGTCATCTCCCAGCCGCGATTCGATCTCGCGGCGCACGTCGGCCACTCTCGCGCCGGGTTCCAGCAGGATGGCTGCGTCGTTCGCGCGGGTGTCGCCGGTCAGGCCCGCGTAGCGCGCGCGATCGATGACGATGGCACCTTGCTGCCTTGCGTAGTCGCGCCAGATGCCGGCGACGGTGAACGGCACCGCGCGTCCGGCCAGCGGCAGCGTGATCGTCGATCCCAAGGTGAACCCGAACAGATCCGCGGCCGCTTCACTCACCCACACCGGCGGCGGCGCATCGGGAACAAGCCTGTCGACCTCCGCGACCAAAGGCAACGCACGCGCGGGATCGTCGACCGGCAGGTCGCGGGCGAGCAGCACGACCCGCGGCTGCGCGGGATCGAGCAGCACGCTTTGCGCGCGCAGGAACTCGACGCGGCGCACACCGGGCAAGCCTGCAAACCTGCGTTGGTCGTCGGCGCCGAAAAAGGCGCTGTCGCCGGCCAGACCTGAGCGAACGTACAGATCCGCGGGAAGGATACGAACCAGCCAGTCGTCCAGCGAATGGCGAAACGACGTCACCATGATCGCCATCGAGACCATCAGCGACACGCTGGCAACGATGGTCGCGAGGCTCACCGACGCCTGTCCTGGCGCGCCGCGCACCTGGTCGAAGGCAAGCGCTGCCGGAACCGAACGGGGCGTGGGCAGGCGCGCCAGCAGCATCGTCATCATGCGCGGCATCAGCAGCAAGGTTCCGAAGAGCAGCAGCGCGATGGCGAGGTAGCCGAACAGCGGCAATCCGTTCGCCGGCGGCAGCAGCGCGGCAAGCACGCCGGTGGCAAGCAACACGACTCCGGGCCAGGTACCGCGCAGCGGACGAAAGGCTTCCTGTTCGTCGCCGGCCTTCAGTGCCAATGCGGGCACGGCACGCGCGGCCTCGAGCGCCGGCACCAGGGCGCCGAGAATGGCCGTGGCGATGCCGAGCGCTCCAAATACGGCAGCGGCGTTCGGATCGACGGCGACGTTGGGCGCTGTGCCATGGAAATATCCGGCGCCCAGGTCGCCGCCGAATGCACGCATGGCCACCTGCGCGAGCACGTATCCCGCCAATAATCCGAGCAGCGAACCCAGCGCGCCGACGATCGCGCCCTCGAGCAACAGCAGCGCGACCAGGCGCCGGCGCGCAAGGCCGAGCGTGCGCAGCAGCGCAAATTGCGCGCGACGGCGCACGACCGACAGCGCCTGCGTTGAAAATACCAGCAGGCCGCCTGTGAACAGCGCGACCAGCGCCAGCACATCGAGATTGACGCGGTACGCGCGCGACATGCGCGTGGTGGCGTCGGCGCGCACCTGCGGCGCGGCAACCCCCACGCCCGCCGGCAATGCCGAAGCGATTTTCAGGCGCAGTGCGCCAACGTCGACGCCGGGCCGTACCCGCAGGTCGATGCGTGTGATGCGCCCGATTCGGTCGAACTGTTCCTGCGCGGCCGCGATATCCATGACTCCGTAGCGCTGAGCCACCGGTGACGCCACCCGTCCCGCCACCGTGAGCGTCACGTCGCGCATCCCGGACTGCATGGGCACCGCATCGCCGGCTTGCACGCCGAGCCATGCAGCGGCCGAGGGACTCAGGAAGACGCGATCGGGACGCAACAGATCCAGCGGGTCGACAGCGGTACCCAACAGCGACGGTGTCACGACACCGGCGCGGAACACATCGATCCCGAAAATGGGAAGCGCCTCGTCGCGACCCCGGAGGCGCGCGTCGACTTCGACGATCGCGCTGGCCATCGCAATGTCCGGGTCTCGCGCGAGTTGCACGAAGATGGATTCGTCGAAACCGGCACGCGGCCCGCGCACTTCGAGGTCCGCGCTGCCCGACAACGCGGCCATGCTGCCCGAGAATTCTGCGATGGCGGTCTGGTTGACGAGCTGCACCGCGAATCCCAGCGCCACGCCGAGCGCGATGGCCAGCACCGACAACAGCAGGCGGGTGCGGTTGCGTCCCAGCGCGCCACCCAATGTTGCCGCAACGACGCGAAGGCGGGCGGCGTTCGAACTCATCCGGCGGCGGGAAGCGCGGTCTCGCGCAGGCCTGCCGCGGAAAGCGTCAAGACGCGATCGGTGAAGGCGGCCGCTGCCACCGAGTGCGTGACGAGGATGCCCGTCGCACCTTGCGCCTTCAATTGGCTGCGCAGCAACGCCATCACGCTGGCCGCGCCTTCCGCGTTCAGGTTGCCCGTCGGCTCGTCGGCCAGCACCAGTGCCGGACGATGGATCAGCGCACGCGCTATGGCGACGCGCTGCAATTCGCCGCCCGAGAATTCACGCGGCATGCTGGCGCCGCGCGATCCCATTCCCACCGCCTCGAGCATCGCCGCAACGCGGTGATCGGCCTCGCTGCCGCGCAGGCCCAGAAGTGCCAGGGGCAGCGCGACGTTCTGCGCGGCGGTCAGGTAGGGGAGCACATGGAATGCCTGGAAGACGAAGCCCATCCGTTCGCGGCGGAATGCCGTCAGTGCGTCGTCATCGAATTGACTCAGGTCGACGCCGTCTATTTCGACGATGCCGTCGTCGGGGGCGTCGAGTCCGGCGACCAGGTTGAGCAGCGTGGACTTGCCGACGCCGGACTCGCCCATCACGGCGATGAACTCACCGCGCGCGACGTCGAGCGAAAGCCCCTGCAGCACGGTGAGCCGCCGCGGGCCGGCGAAGGACTTGGAGACGGAGCGAAGCGAGAGCACGGGGGAGCTGGGTTTGCTGCCGCAGTTTACTCCGCGGGTCAGCGCTCATTGCCGCCGGAAACGCTGATTGCCGTCGATTGCCGCTGGTTACCGCGGGTTACCGCCGGTTACTTTACGCGGCCCGGCTTTCCCGCGTGTCCATCCATACGCCGACGAGCACGTCGCGCAATGCGCGCACGACCGGCTCGTCCTCGCGTTCGGCGAGATAGACGAACGACAGCGTGGTCAGCAGGCGCTTGTCGCTCCACAGCACGATGTCGCCCGCCGCGGCTGCGTCGATCGCCAGGTCCTCGCGCATCAGCGAGGCCCCGAGTCCGGCCACGACCAGCGAACTGATCACGGCTTCGTGGTCGGCTTCGACGCGGTGCGCCGGGGAAATGCCGTGTTCGCGAAACAACTCGCCCGCCAGCACGCTGTGCGAGCTGATCGGCGGTGTCATCACCCACGGCATCGCGACGATCTCGTCCCACGCGGCCTTCTCGACGCGTTCGCGCCAGGTCACGGGGGCCACGACGCGATAGGCGACATCGCGCAGCGGCAGCGCGGCCATGGCCGGATGCGTCAGGCTGCCGTAATAGAAGCTGGCGTCGAGCGCGCCATCGCGCACCTTTTCGAACGCCGTGCCAGTCACCTCGTTGTGCAGCTCGATCTCGAGCAGCGGAAACGTGGCGACCGCCTGCGCGAGCAGGTCGCCGACTCGGATGAAGCTGGGGTCGGACACGGTGCCGACACGCACGCGGCCGGCGACCTCACCCTTGAAGGCGCTGGCGTGACTGCGCAAGACCTGCGCGGCGGAGACGACTTTTTGTGCTTCGGGCAGCAGCTTGCGGCCCGCGGGAGTGAGTTCCATCCCGGTGGACAGGCGTTCGAACAGCGCAACGCCCAGTTCGTCCTCGAGCGCCTTGATCTGCGCACTCAATGCAGGTTGACTGATGTGGAGCCGGTCGGCTGCCCGAGTCAGGTGTCCCGACTCGGCGACCGCCGCGAAGCTCCTGAGCTGGTAGAGCTCCATGGGACTTCCGTTCCTGTCGGCCAAAGCCGGATTATACCAGATATGCTGCATTGCACCAAAGTCTAATTCTGGCATAAGGCAAACCGATTGCCTTGATTCAAAAGAGTGATTGGACGATTCCGCCCTCCGCCCC
>JANMCH010000140.1:0-8577 GCA_031361045.1 Betaproteobacteria bacterium
TGCTCGACGCGCAGCGCACGTTGCTGGCCGCTGAAACATTGCGCATTGCCGCAGCACGCGATGCGCGGCTGTCGATTGTCGATTTCGCCAGGTCAATCGGCGGCGGGTGGACCGTGGAGTCGTATATCCCGAATTGAGCGCGTTGCAAGTGCGCGGTCAGGCTTCTGCCGTCCGGTCGCCAGCGCGTTCCATGGCCACCTCGGAGCGGCTGAAGCCTAGCTTTTCGTAGAACTCCGTGACGCCGCCGCCCCGCGCAGCGCGAAGCACCCAGGTCATCCGGCGGTCATCGCCCATCACGGCGTGGACCAGTGCACGACCGACACCCTTGCGCCGGTGATGCTCCGCGACGACGACCATCGAGATGTAGCCGTTGGCCATGCCGTCGGTCAGCGCGCGGAGGAAGCCGATTACCTCATTGTTCTCGACCGCGACAAGCGCGCGTTGCGAGCGCGCGATCAGCTCGCGGAAATTCTCAGGGTCCGAGACGCGGTGCGTCCAGCCGCTGGCTTCGAGCAGACGGCGAACAGCTTCGATTTCGGAGGGGAGGATGGGGCGGATTTGCATGGACTAGCCGGCTCTCCGCGATGCAATTGCTACAGGAGTTCGAGGAATTGTTCTATGGTAAGGCCCGCGTCGCGATGCTCTCCTGCTGGGAAATAGCCAAGGCTTTGGCCTGGCCTTCCGCGGACCGATCCTGACCACGTTGCCCAGACGATAGCCGCGTTATCATGTTCGCTCAAGTCCGTACGACGACAACGTCCGCCGGACCATTCTCAGGAGCACCGCATGGCACGAACGGGTTTGCATTTCGCAGTTGTCGCAGTGGCACTCCTGGCAGCAGCAACCGCCACCGCGCAACAATCGGTCGTCGTCCAAGGCGCGCTCTGCCGCGGCGAGGAGCCGTTCTGGCAGCTCGAGGCCAGCCGGACGACCGCGGTATTCAATCGCCTGGCCACCAAGGGCAACAAGGAAGTCATCTTCCACGGCGGGCCGCAGGCCCTGATGTTCCTGACGCCGGCCGCGGTCGTGTGGCGCGGCGAGTCGACGCACCTGCCCAAGGACACGCTGGTCGTCACGATGCGCGAAGAGGCGTGCCGCTCGACGATGGCCGACGCGCCGCCGTTGCCGTGGCGCGCATTGCTGTCACTGCGGACCGGTGAAGCGCTGACCGGATGCTGCACGGTGCTCGCAGGTTACGACGTCAAGGTGGCGCCCATTGCCGACTTCGGGAAGAAGTCGCCGGACGACTGGTCCAAGCCGCTCCCGGATTTGTTGCCAGCCATCAACGCGTGCCTGGGCACCGCCGATGCGCGCGCGAAGTGGGTCGCCAAGGCCGGGCCCGCAGGCAACGGCATGGCCGCGGTGCGCATGATCCAGATCTCGGACAAGGCCGTCGACTGCGAAGTGGACATGGCCGGAAAAGGCACGGCGAAGATCGCGACAGTCAGCACGTTGGACCCGCCGCTGCTTGGCGCAGGCAATCCGTTGTACTACCCGGCGCGCGACATGGCGCCCATGGTTCGGTGCGGCAGGTTGGAGCGCATTGTTGGGAAAACCGGCGTGACGACGGGGTATTTGCACTACGACCCGTGTTAGCGGGATAGCCGCCGCGTCACTGCAATCGCGGCTTGCGCAGGAAATCGTCGCGATCGCCGGATTTCACCTGCACGCGCGTCGGCGTGCCTTCGCGCAATAGTCCCAGCGGAATTTCGGTTCCTGCGGCACCCAATTGCCACACGGTACGAAAGAATTCCGCCAGTCCCGTGACGCGCTTTCCCGCCACTTCCACGACCACGTCCCCAGGCTGCACGCCTGCCTGATCGGCGGGGCCGTCGGTCGCAATGCCTCCCACCACCAGCCGGCCGTTGTCATCACCGGTGTACATCCCGAGCCACGGCCTGCGCGGCAACGATGAGCGGCCGCGCGAAACCATGTCGTCGAGGATCGGTTCGATCAGGTCGATCGGCACGAACAGGTTGCCTTTCACCGCCTTGTCGTCGATGGCTTCCTGCACGAACAGCGAGCCGATGCCCAGCAAGCGCCCGTCCATGCCGAGCAGCGCGGCGCCGCTCCACTCCGGATGCGGTGGCGTGGTGAACAACGCCTCGTCGAGCACGTATTCCCAGAAGCCGGCGAACTCGCGCTTGGCGAAGACCTGCGCGCGCAGCGTGTGATGGCGGCCGCCGTGACCGATGACGATCGCGTCGTCACCCGTCGCGATCGACGCGGCGGATCCGCGTTGCAGTGCCGGCACGCCGAGCTTGCCCAGCGGCAGCACCAAACCCAAGCCCGACGCGAAATCGTAAGCGAGCGGATGTCCCGGAATCACCGTGCCATCGTTGGTGGTGAGCCAGATCGATTCCGCTTCGGTGATCAGGTAGCCGATCGTCAGCATCAGTCCGTCGTCGCGGATGACGACGGCGTTGCCGAAGCGTTCAGTGCCGAGGATCGACGCGGTGAACGCGTCTTCCGGAATTTCGGCGCGCAGCATCACGACCGAGCGCATCGCCGACGCGAGATCGAAGCGAAGTTCGCTCGCCTTGGGCTGCAGGTTCGCGGGAAACGACCATTGCGTGGATTCGGCCATGCGCGGCAGTCTATCCAGTCCAGCCGAGATGGCTCAGGAAGTCGCGCGTGCGGTCCGTCAACGGCGCGTCGAAGATCTGCTCCGGCGGTCCCTGTTCGACGATGCGGCCCGCGTCGAACACGGCTACCCAGTCGCCCACGCGCCGCGCAAACTGCATTTCGTGCGTGACGACGACCATGGTCATGCCTTCGTCGGCGAGTTTCTTCATCACGTTCAGCACTTCGCCGATCGTTTCGGGATCGAGCGCGGAAGTAGGCTCGTCGAAGAGCATGACATCCGGCTCCATCGCCAACGCGCGTGCGATGGCCACGCGCTGCTGCTGCCCGCCCGACAGTGCCGACGGATAGCTGGCGCCTTTGTCGGACAGGCCCACCTTGGCGAGCATCGCGGTGGCTCGCCGATTCGCGTCCTCTGTGCCTAGACGCAACACCGTTCGCGGACCTTCGGCGACATTTTCCAGCGCCGTCAAATGCGGAAACAGTTCGAAATTCTGGAACACCATGCCCATGCGCTGGCGCACCTTGCGCAGCGCGCGCTCGTCGCGGGGCAGCACCGCGCCTTCGAATTCGACTTCGCCGCCTTCGATGGATTCGAGGCCATTGGTACAGCGGAGCAGCGTCGACTTGCCGGAACCCGACGGACCAATCAGGCACACCACTTCGCCCGCATGCACGTCGAGTTCAACGCCGCCAAGGGCCTGGAAAGCGCCATAGCGCTTGATCACGCCGCGATAGCGCACGATGTTCGCGCCGCCACCCTTCGTGCGCTTCGGATCTGCGACAGATTCACTCATTCGGTCACCGCGTATTTGCGCTGGATCCAGTCGACCAGTTTGGCCTGCGGATAGCCCAGCAGCCAGTAGATTGCCGCCATCGCTGTCAGCATTTCCAGCACGCGATAGGTCTGCGCGCGAATCTGCATGGCCACGTAGGCCAGTTCGCTGACTGCGATCACCGACACCAGCGACGTGTCCTTGAACAGCGAGACCCATGTGCTCGCGAACACCGGCAGGATGCGCCGCAGCGCCTGCGGCACCACGACACGGCGCAGCGCCTGCGCGCGGCTCATGCCCAGCGCCATCGCGGCCTCGACCTGCCCGCGGCGAATGGAGTTGATGCCGGCACGAAAAGTTTCCGCGTTGTAGGCGGTTACGTTTAGCGCAAGCGCCGCCAGCCCCGTTGCCAGCGGCGAGAGGCCGAGGCCCGTCATGATCGGCAGCACATAGAAGGCCCAGTACACGACGAGGATCAGCGGCAGGTTGCGGAACAGCTCGACATACGCCGTGGCCGCCGCGCGCACCGGCGCCCATGCATACAACCGCGCGACCGCGACGATGATGCCGCAGGGCACCGCGATCAGCATCGTGGCCACCGTCAGCAGGACGGTGGTGGCGGTGCCGATGGCGAGCGCCTCGCGATGCTGCCAGACGACGCTCCAGTCGAACGTCATGAGCGGCCCAGGTGCGCCACGCGGCGATAGACGTGCTCGACACCGCGCGTGACCGGAAACAGGATCAGGAAATACACGAGCATCGCAAACGTGTAGACCTCGATCGGCTGGAAACTCTGTCCGGCCACGGTTTCCGATTGCCGCATGAACTCGGTGACCGCGATGACTGACGCGATGGCGGTGTCCTTGATGGTGACGGACAGCAACGACCCGAAGGCCGGCAGCATCCGCACGATCGCCTGCGGCAGCAGAATCCGGCGCAGCACCTGCGCCGGGGACATGCCCAGCGCCACCGCTGCGCGCGTTTGTCCCGGACGAATCGACTCGATGCCGGCGCGCACGATTTCCGCCGCATACGCCGCGAGATGGACGGTCAAGCCCAGCAGCGCCGCGTAGAACGGCGGCATCGTGATTCCGGCGACGATCGGCAACGCAAAGAACGTCCATACCAGCACGACCAGCACCGGGATCGCGCGCATCGAATCGATGTAGAAAATGACGACGGGCCGCAACCAACGCGGCCCGTACAAACGCAACAGCGCAATCACCAGTCCCGCCGCCAGGCTGGTCACTCCGGACAATACGGCGAGCAGAAGCGTCACACCAACGCCTCCCACCAGGAAGCGCCAGTGGTCGGTGATGACGGCGAAGTTGAAGTCCACGCCGTCGCGCCGCTATTTCATCGTGTCGATGACGCGCGCCTCATCCGCCTTGAGCTTGCCTTCCAGTTCCTTTTGCACTGCGCGAGTCCATGCGAGGAACGCCGGCTGGTTCTTGTCGATGGCCATGCCGACCGGTGCAGCCTTTTCCGTGCTGTTCTGGCAATTGTTCTCTTTCGGCAGCACACCCAGCGCGGGCAGCTTGCGGCCCATGGCAACCCATGGCACGCGATTGATGGGCACCGCGTCTGCGCGTTTGGCCATCACTTCTTCGACAGGTGCAACGCCCGACCCCGCCACGCCGCGCAATTGTGCTTTCGGGAAGCGCTCCTTCACCCAGCCTTCTTCGCCGCCGCCCGTGTAGTACGCGATGGTGATGTCGGCGCGATTGAGATCGTCGACCGATTTAGATTGTGCGAACTTGGGATTGGCGGAAAGGCCGAACATGCACACGCTGGTCGTCGAATAAATGACGAAGTCGACGACCTTCAGGCGATCCGCCGTTTCAGCGAGCGGTGTTACCGAGATGTCGACCTGGTTGGACGCGAGTACCGGAACCTTGGTCTCGTGGCTGACGGGCACCGCTTCGAGCTTCACGTTGAGGCGCCTGGCGTATTCGTTGGCCAGCAGCCACGCCGGACCGCTCCATGCATCCCCGCCGCCACCGGTGGTGTTCTCGACCAGCCACGGCGCATTGGCCAGCACGCCGACGCGCAACACGCCGGCCTTCTTGATGGAGTCGATGCGCGGGCTGGCGCCGGGCGCGGGCACGGCGACCTGCGCGGCGGCGGGCAGCGCCAACAGGACAGCGATGATTGAGGCAAGGTAACGGACGGACGCTTGCATTGTGATTCCTCCTGGGTTCTTGCACCTGGTTTGTTCGCGCGCGACTTTGGTCGTCACGGTCGGTCATGCTACGCCATCGATGCCCGCGGCGGCGAGGGGAGACGCGCTAAAATTGGCGATGGGATCGACTTTGCACGCGCGCTCCCGAAATCGACCGTCGCACACGGAGCCGTCGCCGCTGCTCCAGTTCCTGCTGCTGTCCGTGCTGCTGCACACGCTGGTCATCCTGCTGTTCGGCACCACGAACTACGGCGGTGCGCGGCGCGGCGACTCACGTTTCGGCACGCTCGATGTGACGCTGCGCGAAATTTCGCCGGAGCGCGGATCCGGATTCACTTTGGCGCCCGGCGCAGACACGACGCTGCCGGGTGCTGCGCTGCTGCGCCGGCTGGAAGGCTTGACCACCCCACCGGTCGCGCTGCCGAAACGCGATGTCGCGGAGCCAGCGCCGGCGAGTCCGCCGGTTGTGGCGCCGGCTGCAACCGCTACACCCGCGCCCGCTGAGCAAGTCATTCCCGACGCAACCCTGTCGAATCGTCCGCCACCCGCTGAGACATTGCCAAAACTCGACCGCAGTGCGCCGGTTGAAGTGGACAAACCGCTGGTTGCGCCCGCGCCACCACGGGAAATCGTGCTGCCCTCCGCACCGCCGATGGAAAGATTGGCGCCCGCGAAGATCGAGCAACAGGCGGCGCCCTCCATCGAATTCAAGCCGCGCGAATTGCCGATGCCGGTCGCTGTTCCACTCGAACCGGTCGCGCCTGCGAGAATCGAACGCCAGGTGGCGCCGCCGGTGGAACTTCCTGCGCCGCAAGCCATCCAGCGCAGCGACGCCGTGGAGACCGCGCCGGCCCGCGAACGCGCCGTACCCGCCACCGCCGTACCCGCCACAGTCGCGCCAGCGGCCGTGGCGCCCACGACGTCGGCTCCGGCGAAAGTCGCGCCCGTACCGTCGCGCTCAGGCACCGTCCCCGGCGGCGAACTCCCGCGCCTGCGCCTGGGCGCGCCCGATGTCGATCAGGAAGTGTTCGGATCCCGGCGCGACGCCGTCGCACCATCTCCCGACGCAGAAAGCAAACCGGGAATCACGGCCGATTCATTGCGTAAGCGCGCGAGCGAAATCGCGCGCGAAGGTTCAGGCTCGCGCGGCGTGCTGAATCTCGTGCCGCCTCCGCCACCCGTCGAGCGCAAGGATAAACTGGCGGAAGACATGGCCAAGGCCGCGAAACCCGACTGCCGCACCGCGTACGCCGACATGGGGTTGCTCGCCATTGCGCCGCTGGTGGCAAGCACGGTCGGCAACGGTGGATGTCGCTGGTAGAAATGCGCAACCTCATCGCACTCTTCATCGTCACCGGCGCGCTTGCACTTCACGGAAGCGCTTCGGCGCAGGTGCCGCCGTCGGCGCAGGACATGTCCCGCTACGCCGGATTGTTCGCGGCCGCGAACCGCGGCGACGCTGCATCGATCGCGTCGCTCGTTACTGCGGGAACGGATTTGAATGCGCGCGACAGCCGCGGCCGCACGCCGCTGCACGTCGCAGCTTTTGCCGGACGGCACGCTGCAATGCGCGCCTTGGCCGCCGCGGGCGCCGATCCGAACGCGCTGGAGAACGATCGCTACGACATGGTCACGATCGCGTCAGTGGCCAACGACCTGCCCACGCTCAAAGTTGCGCTGGCCATCGGCAACCGCGCCACCAACATCACCAGCCGCTACGATGGCACCGCGCTGATTGCCGCCGCGCATCTCGGCCATGCCGACATCGTGAGCGAACTGATCCGGGCGGGTGCGCCGCTCGACCACATCAACAATCTCGGCTGGACCGCGTTGATCGAATCGATTGTGCTCGGCGACGGCGGCCCGCGCCATATCGCCACGCTCAAGGCGCTGGTCGACGCGGGCGCAAACGTGAATATCGGCGATCGAAGCGGCGTCACGCCACTCGCGATGGCGAAGGGGCGCGGCTACGTCGCGATGGTTGCCCTGTTGGAGAAGGCAGGAGCGCGCTAGCCCACGTCCTTGAAGATCACGCTGAACGGACGCGGAATTTCCTCCGGGCGCCGGCAGAAGCGGACGTGCACGAAGCTGCTCAAGTCCTCGAACAACTTGCGGATCTGCTCATGTCCATCGGTGGGGACCGTGGCGCGACCCACGGTCGGGCGGACCGCCAATTCGCGACGACGTCCTGTGACAGCGACGGGCAATGACGGCAACTCCGGTTCGCGGCTCATGAACCTGCCGTAGACCGCGAGTATTTCGATTTCGTATTTGTTGCGCGCGGCGTTGCGGTTGAAGTGTTCCGCGAGCTCGGCCATGTGCGTGACCAGCAACTGCGCGCGCGACCGCGGCAACGGCTCGACAATCCGCGCGCCAGCGTAACGCCGGAATTTATCGGTGATCAGGTATTCGGCCGAGGTCGGATGCTTCTTTTCCAGGAGGCCGCTGTTCACCATCTGTTCGACCATCGACAGGCTGTCCCGCGGGCTCAAGCGGAAGTCGTGCGCCAGCGTATCCAGGCCGACCGAAGCGCGCTCGGCTGGCTGGCCCTGCACCCGATTCAGCACTCGCTCGCTCGCATTGCGCAGCTGCATCGCGTCGATGCCGAAATAGAGCTGCCTGGTGACCAACTGAAACACGTTCATTGCCGCCTCCACACTCCCGGACTCATGACATTAGCATAATCTGTCCGGGGCGCTGCGTCTATCGGGGCTTGTCCTACAAGAAATCGGCCCTTCAAGTCGGCGTGGAGGTCACATGCTGCGGCGGTATTGCCCTCCGACCTCGAACAGCGCGTGGGTGATCTGCCCCAGCGAGCACACGCGCACGGTCTGCATCAATTCCGCGAACACATTGCCGTCCTCGATGACCACCTGCTGCAGTTTCGCCAGCGCCGCCGGCGCCTTGGCCGCGTGCCGCTGGTGGAAATCGGCAAGGCGCGAAAGTTGCGACTGCTTCTCGTCGTCGGTGGAGCGTGCCAACTCGACCTTGGGCGGTGCCGCATCGCTGTGCTTGGCCCGGAAGGTGTTGACGCCG
>JANMCH010000141.1:0-14869 GCA_031361045.1 Betaproteobacteria bacterium
CCCATGAAGTCGACGAGCATCGCCGTTTCGCCCGCCACCGGATTGATGATATTGACGCGGATGTTGTCCTTCGCCAATTCCGCGGCCATGGACCGGCTGGTCACGATCGCCGCGCCCTTGCTGCCGTTGTACCTGGTGAGGCCCGGCCGCGGCCGGACGCCCGCCGTCGACGCGATGGTGATGAACACACCGTTATGCCTGGTGCGGAAGTACGGGACCGCATGCCGTGCCGTGAGGAAGAGGCTCTTGACGTTGACCTGGTAGATGCGGTCGAACTGTTCCTCGCTGACATCCAGCATCGGCTGGTTCTTATGCGTGGTGCCCGCGTTGTTGACGACGACGTCGAGTCCGCCGTACGCGGCGAGCGCGAATTCGACCAGGTGCTTCACATCGGCGTCCTTCGAGACATCGCCGCCACAAAATTGCGCGTGGCCGCCGGTCTCCACGATGTCATGCACTGTGTGCTCGCCGTTTTCGGCATTGACGTCGTTGACGACGACCTTGGCGCCTTCCGCGGCGAAGCGTTGCGCGATGCCGCGCCCGAATCCCGAACCTGCGCCGGTAACGATGGCTATCTTGTTTGGCAGTCGCATGGCCTACCCGTGTTTGAACACGACGGTCTTCAGCGCCGTGAATCCGTACAGCGCCTCGAAGCCTTTTTCGCGGCCATGGCCGGAGTGCTTGACGCCGCCGAACGGCAACTCGACGCCCCCGCCCGCGCCGTAGTTGTTGATGAACACCTGCCCGCTCTGCACGGCGCGCGCCATGCGCATCTGCCGCGCGCCATCCTGTGTCCATACGCCCGCCACAAGGCCGAAGTCGGTGCCGTTGGCGAGGCGGATTGCGTCAGCTTCATCGGTGAACGGCATGGCGGCCAGCACCGGGCCGAACACCTCGTCGCAGGCAAGCGTGCTGTCGGCGGGCACGTCGCGCAACAAAGTCGGCGCCGCGTAGAAGCCGCCGGCCGGCGCGTCGGCCACGATCGTGCCTTGCCCCGCAACGCCAATGCCGTCCCTGGCCGCGCCGGCCAGGAAGGCGCGCACGCGCTGCAACTGCGAGCCGCGGATCAGCGGACCGCAATCAAGGTCGGCCAGCGCGGGCCCCGCTTTCAGTGCCGAGAATTTCTCGCCGAGCCGCGCCAGCACTTCTTCGTAGCGTGAATGTTCGACCAGCAAGCGGCTGCCTGCCGAGCAGGTCTGGCCGGCGTTCTGCACGATCGCGTTGACCAGCGCCGGCAGCGCGGCATCCAGGTCGGCGTCGGCGAATACGATCTGCGGCGACTTGCCACCCAATTCCAGCGTCACCGGACAATGGCGCTTGGCGCCGGTCGCGGCGACCCACGTGCCGGTGGCCGGGGATCCGGTGAACGAAATATGCTGGATGCCGGGATGCTCGACCAGCGCCGCGCCCGCTTCATTGCCGAGGCCGGTGACGATGTTGAGCGCACCCGCGGGCAGGCCGATCCCGGCCGCGATTTCGGCCACGCGCAGGACCGACAGGCACGCATCCTCGGCAGGCTTGGCCACGCACGCGTTGCCTGCCGCAAGCGAACCGCCCACCGAACGCCCAAAGATCTGCAACGGATAGTTCCACGGAATGATGTGCCCGGTGACGCCGTGTGGCTCGCGCCATGTCAGCACGGTGAAACCCTCCGGATACGGAATCGTTTCGCCGTGCAGCTTGTCGCACGCGCCGCCATAGAACTCGAAGTAACGCGCACAGGCCGCGACGTCGGCGCGCGCCTGTGTAAGCGGCTTGCCGCAGTCGCGCGCTTCCGTGAATGCGAGTTCCTCCGCGTGGTCGAGGATGGCGCGCGACAGCTTGCCCAGCAGCCTTCCGCGCTCCGCCGGCGACAACTTGCCCCACGCGCCTTTGCGCGCGGCCTGCGCCGCGCGTACGGCCGCGTCGATGTCTGCCGCATTGCCGCGCGCGATGGACGCGAACGGCTCGCCATCGGACGGGTCGATCATCGGCAATTCCGCGCGCCCCTGTGGCGCGTGCCAGCGGTTGCCGATGAAGTGTTGCGCCGGCGTCGTGATGACCGGCCATTGCGGACGAGGAGCGTTCATGATTTCTTGGGGATGAATTTCCACGCCAGCGTGTTTTCGTCGGTGCGCGGAAGATAGGTGATGCCGTCGCGCGTTGCCCAGAGGTTGACCTGGAAATGCAGCGGCACGATGCCGGTATCGGCGATCGCCAGTTCGGTCGCGCGCTGCAGGTACGCCTCGCGCTTGACGTCGTCGACGGTTTGCAGCGCGTCCTCGGTGAGCGCATCCACCTTGGAGTTCGAATAACGGCCGCGATTGGCGGTGCCGAAGCCCTTGTCCTTGTTGTACGTCATCAGCAGCGCCTTCAACGACGACGACGCCTCGCCGGTACCGGTGCTCCAGCCCAGCAGCATGAAGCTGAACTTCAGGTCGGTGGCCTGCGCGAAAAAGGTCGCGGACGGCATCGCGATGACCTTGGTATCGATGCCGACGCGCGACAGCATCTGCGCGACGGCCTGCGCTATCTTGGCGTCGTTGACGTAGCGATTGTTCGGCGCGTGGATGGTCAGGCCGAAGCCGTCAGGATAGCCGGCCTCGGCCAGCAGCTTCCTGGCCCCCGCGACGTCGAACGGTTCGACCTTCAGGTTCTTCGTCGATCCAAACAGGAAATCGGGGACGAGCTGGCCGGACATCACCGCCTCGCCTTCCATGACCTTCTCGACGATGGCCGGACGGCTCAGCGCCTTGGAAATGGCCAGGCGCACGCGCGGATCCTTGAGCGGATTCTTGTCCAGCGCCTTGCCGGCCTTGTCCGTCACGAAGGGCGACACGTCGCGGTTGCTGTCCACATGGAGGTAGATGAGGCGGTCGGCGACGGTACGATAGACATTGACGCGCTTGTCCTTGCGCAAATTGGCGACGTCAGCGGGCGGCACGCCTTCGATGACCTGCACATCGCCGGACAGCAGTGCCGCGACGCGCGGCGCATCCTGTGGCAGCAGGCGCAGCGTCACCTTTTCCCACGGCGTCTTGCCGCCCCACCATGCGTCGTTGCGCGCAAGCTCGATGCGGTCGCCCTTCGCGTAGCGCGTGAGTTTGTACGGGCCTGTGCCGATCGCCGCTTTCCCGGAATTGAAGTCTTCGGTCGACGCCTTGGCGGCGGACTTGGAGATGATCGCCACCTGCGTCATGTCCGACGGCATCAGCGGGTACGGTGCGGCGGTCTTGAAGAGGATCGTATACGGATCGACGACGACCATTTCCTTGATCTGCTTGCTGTAGGCCGTGAACGGCGACGGACTGTTCGGGACCGTCGGCACGCGCTCGATCGATGCGACGACGTCCGCCGCGGTGAAGTCACTGCCGTCGTGGAACTTCACGCCACGGCGCAGCTTGAATTCCCAGGTCAGCGGATCGACGGTCTTCCACTCAGTGGCGAGCGACGGCTCCAGCTGCGACTTTTCGTTGCGCTGGACCAGCGTGCCGAAGATGTGTGCCGCCACGTTGTTGTTGGGCGTGACATTGTGATAGTGCGGATCGAGCGCCGTGACGTCGGTGGCCAGCCCGATCGTCAGGTCCGTCGCCAGCACATGCATGGCGAGCAGGAAGGCGCAAGCGCCGAGTCCCAGCTGTTTGAATCGATGCATCGAAGGATTCTCCAGGAAAGTGCCGCGGCACAGGCGCGACTCGGGGGCAGCCAAAGGGGCCGGGACATGCACCGAAGACCCTCAGTTTAATAGGTTTTCAGTAGGGGACTCCAAAAGGGGTTTCCATTTGTAACAGGAACTGCCGGCACCGCCCAACGCGTCAACCGGGCGTCCGCCGACCCCGTTGGTGGGAATCATGGCGCGCTGCTCTTCAAATCCTGGTTTCCTGCATTTGCCCGCAGCGTCGCCCTTCGAAGAGGAGAAATTCACATGAACCGTCGCTCAACGTTCGCCATCGCATTCACCGTTGCACTGTCCGCCACGGCCGCCCTTATTCCAGCGGCTCATGCCGGCAACGTCGCCTGGGGTGTTTCCGTCGGCGGCCCCGGATTCGCCGTTTCCGCAGGCCAACCCGCCAACTACGGTGGCGGCTACTATGGCGGGCACGGCCACTACAGGGCGCCCTATGTTGCCGTCGCGCGGCCGTACTACCGGCCCTACTACCGTCCGTATGCTTATCGTCCGATCGTCGTTGCGCCGCCGATCTACTATGCACCGTCGACCTACTATGCACCGTTGACCTACTATGCGCCGCCGGCCTACTACGCACCGCCGGCCTCATACCCGTATTACGCGCCCGGGTCCTATTGAGGGCCGCGATAGCTGATGCGGTAAATGGCCCCGGCGGTATCGTCGGATACCAGCAGTGACCCGTCCGGTGCGACCAGAACGTCGGCCGGACGGCCCCAGGCCACCTGCGTTTCGTTGTCGAGCCATCCTTCGGCAAAAAGTTCGTAGGACTGCGCCACACCGGAGGCATCCACACGAACCCGGGAAACACGATAGCCGCTTTTCCTGCTGCGATTCCACGAACCGTGTTCAGCGATGAAAACGTTGTTGCGAAACGCCGCCGGAAATTGGGCGCCCGTGTAAAAGCGCATTCCCAGTGCCGCGACATGCGCTCCCAGCACTTGCGCCGGCGGCACGAATTCGACGCACGCGCGCTGGCGGCCGAATTCAGGGTCGGCAAGGGTGCCGCCATGACAATAGGGATAGCCGAAGTGCTGCCCCGCTTGGGTGACGCGATTCAATTCATCGGGGGGCGCGTCGTCGCCCAGGTTGTCGCGTCCGTTATCGGTGAACCACAATTCCCCCGTCACCGGGTGCCACGCAAATCCCACTGAATTGCGCACGCCGCGGGCGACGATTTCGCGTCCTCCGCCGTCGGGGTCGATGCGGGCAATGATCGAATAGCGTTCGGGGTCGGGCGCGCAAATGTTGCAGGGCGCGCCGACCGGCACATACAACTTGCCGTCCGGCCCGAAGGCCAGGAACTTGCGCCCGTGGTGCCCGTCCGTGGGAAAGGCATCGCTGATGACCACCGGCGCGGGCGGCTGGTCCAGGCGACGCTCGATGTCGTCGTAACGCAGGATGCGGCTGATGGCCGACACGTACAGCGACCCACTGCGAAACGCCACGCCGGCCGGCTCGCGCAGGTCGCTGGCCACGACCCGAACCACGGCGCCAGCCGGGGACATCGTCACCGCGTAGACCTTGCCGGCCCCCGCCGACCCGACAAACAGCGTGCCGCGATCGCCGTAGGTCATGGCCCGCGCGTTGGGAACGCGCGCAACCAACTCGATGACAAACCCGGGCGGCAGCTTGATCTGTCCCAGCGGCAGATCCGCTGCCTGGGACGGCAACGACCCTGCGCACGCGAGCAACAGGCAAGTCAGTGCGCTGAATGCCGCCGATGGAATGCGGCGCCGAAAATGGGTCATCGGATTGATGCGCTCGATCGTCATGTGCCCGGCATTGTCGCGCAATCGCTCCATCCCGTCGCGCCTCGCGCCCGGACGTGTGCGAATTCCCGCACTTTGGGACCGGCCGTCACGGTGCTATCCTGCCCCTTTGCAACAAAGGTACGGCCATGAATGCTCCCGCCACGTCCGCTCAAGTCCGGCCCGACGATCGCCCGGTGCGCGCTGAAGACCTGCAATCGCTGGCGCTGATCCGGAAACTGGTGAGCTTCGACACCACCAGCCGCAATTCGAACATGGCGCTCATCGACTGGGTTCGCGCGTACTTCGCTGAACACGGCGTCGCGTCGACGCTGACCTTCGATGACGGTGGCGGCAAGGCCAATCTCTTCGCCACTATCCCTGCGCGCGACGGCAATGCCACGCACGGAGGCATCGTGCTGTCCGGCCACACCGACGTCGTTCCCGTCGACGGCCAGCCATGGGACACCGATCCCTTCGACGTCACGGTGAAAGGCGACCGGCTATACGGCCGCGGCGTAACCGACATGAAGAGCTTTTCGGCGGTCGGATTGTCTTTCGTGCCGGAGTTCGTGCGGCGCGGCTTGTCCCGGCCGATCCACTTTGCGCTGTCGTACGACGAGGAAGTCGGCTGCATCGGCGTGCGGCGGTTGATCGCCGATGTCGTGGCCAAGGGACTCACCCCCGCCGGTTGCATCGTCGGCGAACCCACCGGCATGGAGCTGGTCGTCGCGCACAAGGGCAAGAAATCCTGGCGTTGTCGCGTGCGCGGCTTCGAGGCGCATTCGTCGCTGACGCCGCATGGAGTCAATGCGGTGCAGATCGCCTGCGAGATCGTCGCCTGGATCGCGCGGCGCGCGCGGGCATTCCGCGATGACGGCGGCAAGGATGACGCCTACGACGTTCCATTCACGACTGTGCACGTCGGCACCATTCACGGCGGGACGGCGCTCAACATCGTCCCGCGCGACTGCACGTTCGACTTCGAGATCAGGCATCTGCCTTTCGACGACCCTGATGCATTTTTCGCCGAAGTGAAGAAGTATGCCTCGTCGTTTTTGCCCGCAATGCAGGCGGTGGCGGAAGGAACGCACATCGAATTTGACGTGCTGTCCGCAACACCCGGCTTCGACACGCACGAAGGCAGCGAGATCATCGCGCTGGGCTGTGCGTGCAACGGAACGCATGAGTTCGGCAAGGTCTCGTTCGGCACCGAAGCCGCGCTGTTCCATGATGCCAATGTGCCGACGGTGATTTGCGGCCCGGGTCATATCGCGCAGGCGCACCAGCCCAACGAATGGGTCACGCTCGAACAGGTCGCCCGCTGCGAGACTTTCATGCGCAGCCTGGTCGATCGGGTGTGCGCCAGCTGATGGCAGTCGCCACGCGCAGTTCGCTGCCGCCGATCGAGATCGACTTTCCGGACATCGCGCGATGGCAGGTCGGCAACACCGGCATTCCGTATGTCTGGACGTTCGTTTCGGACCGTCCGGGGCCGCATGTCACGATCCAGGCGCTGACCCATGGCAACGAAGTGTGCGGCGCCATTTCCAACGACTGGCTGCTGCGCGAAAATGTGCGACCCACGCGCGGCACGCTGACCCTCTCCTTCGCCAACGTGGACGCCTACCGGTCGTTCAACGCCGCGGATCCGTTCACGTCGCGCTGCGTCGACGAGGACTTCAACCGGCTGTGGACCGCGGACACGCTTGATGGCCCGCGACAGTCCGCCGATCTGGTACGCGCACGCGAACTGCGCCCGGTGTACGACGCGACGGAATTCCTGCTCGACCTGCATTCGATGACCGATCCGTGCGTGCCGCTTGGGCTGGCCGGCCAGCAACGCAAGGGGCTGGAACTTGCCTTCGCCATCGGCGTGCCGCAACACATCATCGTCGACGCCGGCCACAAGGCCGGGCGCCGGCTGCGCGACTATGCCGCCTTCGACGATCCGCAAAGTCCGCGCAATGCGCTGCTCGTGGAGTGCGGCCAGCACTGGGAGCGCGCCGCGCCCGAAGTGGCCAAGCAGGCCAGCCTGCGCTTCCTGCGCCACTTTGGCATGGCCGACAGCGCGTTCCTCGATGCGCATCTCGTTGCGCTGCCGCCAGCCGCACAACGCGCAATCGAGATCACCCATGTCGTCACCATCGCGTCGGACGAGTTCCGGTTCAAGCGCGCGGTGGACGGACTCGAAGTCGTGCCCAAGGCCGGCACGCTGCTGGCCTACGACGGCGATGCCGAGGTGCGCAGCCCTTACCAGGACAGCGTGCTGGTCATGCCGACGCGCCGCCCAAAAAAAGGCGAAACCGCCGTGCGTATCGGCAGATACGTCAACTGAGATTCAACTGAGTGTCGTCTGAATTATCCTGACCCACGCAGCAACATCACCGATTTGGAAGGAGAAAACTGATCATGATTCGCCGTGCATCGATCACCGCAGTTCTTGCACTTTTCGCATTGCCGTCCTTCGCGGCGGACCCATCGCCGGCGCTCAAGCGCGGCGAGCAACTTGTACTCACTCATGGCTGCCATGATTGCCATACGCCGTTCAAGATGGGACCGAAAGGTCCGGAGCCCGACATGGCGGTGATGTTGTCCGGCCATCCGGAGAAGCTCGTCATGCCGCCGCCACCGGCGCTCAGCGAGGCGTGGAACAACGTGGCTTCGGCGACCAATACGGCGTTCTTCGGTCCCTGGGGAACCACCTACACGATCAACCTCACGCCGGACCCCGAAACCGGGATCGGCAAATGGCGCGAGCAGGACTTCGTCAAGGCAATCAAAACGGGGAAGCACTTGGGCGTTGGGCGCGACATCATGCCGCCGATGCCCTGGCCCTGGTACAAGTACCTGAGCGAAGCGGACTTGAAGCTCATATTCGCTTATCTCAGGACCATTCCGCCCGTTCGCAACAAGGTGCCGGACTACGTACCGCCGAAGCCCAGGTAACGCCCGTCGGCTACTTCCCCGCGGAAGCGACCGCCGCCCTGGCGGCTTCGGCCAATTCCGCGCCGACGAAGTTGATCCACGCCTCGATGGCGGGCTGCGCTGCATCACGCAACGCAGCGCGCTGCGTCGTGGACAGGCGGACGATCGTGACGCCATCCTTGGTCAACTGGGCCAGTGCCGCTTCCTCGCGCGCCGACGCATTCGCCTCGCGTGCCGCCTGCAGCGCGGCATTGCGAATCAACGCCCGGCGCTCTTCGCTCCAACCGTTCCAGGTCACCTGCCGAACGGCAAACACCATCACATCGGAGAACGCGCCCCAACGGGTGACGAACTTCTGGCCGGATGCCTGCGCGCGTGTCGCGACCAGCGTCGTGGCCATCGCGTCCTGGCCATCGAGTGTGCCCGCCAGGAGCGCAGCCTGCGCTTGTACGAAATTCATTGACTGCGGCGCCACGCCCAGCGCGAGGAAGACATCCAGCACCGGGCGCAGCGGCATCACGCGCAGGCGCAATCCCTTGCTGTCCGCGGCCGTTGTCACGGGTGCTTTTACCGTCGCCAGCACATGTTCGCCCAAAGGAGCGATCGCCAGCGCGACCACGCCTGAAGCTTCCAGCATCGCGAACAGCCGCTCGCGCAATGGGATATCAGCGGCAAGCGCCGCCTGCTCGCGCGGTTCGCCAGCCAGCCACGGAATCGCATAGACCGCCAGCGGCGGGAACTGCGCCGACCAGGCAAGTGCCGATCCCACGGCCAGGTCGGTCGCGCCATCTCGCAGCGCGCCGAACTCACGTCCCGGATCGCGCAGTGCGAGCGTTGCTCCCGGATATTGCCGAATTTCGAACGCACCGCCCGCCCGCTGGTTGACCAGTTGCGCCCATCGCTCACCGGCGGCACCCAGCGGATACGACGGCGCCAGTGCTGTCGACAGGCGGACTTCCGGGACCTTTGCCGCTTTTTCCTGCGCCCACGGAGAAGCCGCGACGAGCGCCACGCCGACGCACGCGATGACGCGCATCGCGCGATGGCACGACAACACGGCAAGAGCAGAGAGTCGCATTGCGATCAAGTCTACGTCTCAATCAATCGGCGCGTCCATCCAGTATCGTCGCCGCAGATCCCGCGCGGCGACCGGCACCAGCGGCGCACCCGGCGCGAACGACAGCGTTATTGCACCCGAATGATCGGTGCGCGACATCAGGACCGATTCCGCTTCATAGCGGGCGACGATGTCCTTGCGCGGGTGGCCAAACCGATTGCGATAACCGCAGGCGAACACCGCAATCTTTGGTGCCACGGCCCTGATGAACGCCGGCGTGGACGAGGTGCGCGATCCGTGATGCGGCACCACCAGCACATCGGAGCGTAGCGCTTCGGCATGGGTGCGCAACAGTAGTGCCTCGGACTTGGCCTCCAGGTCGCCGGTAAGCAGTGCGCTGCCAAACTGCGAATCGATGCGCACGACGCAGGAGCGATCGTTGGTCTTGGCCCATCGGTCGTCGTACTCGGCACGCGTCGGATGCAGCACGGTGAAGTGAACGTCGTCCCACGTCCAGTGCTGGCCCGCGAGGCATGCCATCGCGACGCCATTTCCCTGCGCACGCACGACGATCGGATGCTCAGCCGGCAATGACGATGCATACCAGCCGACCGGTGTTGCGTGCATCAGCGACAGCGCACCGCCGGAATGATCGAGGTCCGCGTGGCTGACGATGAGGCCGTCGGCGCGGCGCAACCCTGCCGCGCGCATGAACGGCGCGATGATTCGTCCACCCGCGTCGGTCGTCTCGGTAAAGCGCGGACCGGTGTCGTATACCAGCGTGTAGCGATGCGTTTCGACCACCGCGGCCAGCCCCTGTCCGACGTCGAGCACGGTCAGGCGAAACGCGCCGGGCGGCGGCGGTTCAGGACGCACGACAAAGAGCGGCAGCAGCCAGATGAGCCCCCACCGGCGTCCCGGAATTCCGCGTGGCGCCACCAGCCAAAGCGTGCCCGCGATTCCTGCTGCGACGGTCCACGGCAGCGGCGCGTGTTGCTGCCACGTGGCATCCGGCAATGCCGAGAGCGTTTCCAGCAGGCGCATCAGCACTGCCAGCACCGCGTGCGCCGCCTGGAACAGCCTGTCGACCGGCACCACGATTCCCGTCAGCGCCAGCGGCACCACGCCGAGGGTTACGACTGGAATTGCCACCGCATTGGCGACGGGCGCGATCAACGACGCCTGCTGGAACAGCGCCAGCGTCATCGGCGTCAATCCCAGCGTGACGACCCACTGCGCATGGGCGCCGTCGCGCAGCGCTGCCCCCATGCGCGCGCGCCATCCCGATGCCGCTTTGGTCCGCAGGCGACCGACCGCCGCATAGAGCAGCAATCCGACGGCGCCGAACGACAACCAGAAGCCAGGCGTGAGCGTTGCCCACGGATCCCAAACCAGGACGCCCGCCAGCGCCCACAGCCACACCACGCCGGCCGTGCCGGGCCGGCCGCACCACAATCCGATCGCCGCGATGGCAAGCATCGCAAACGTGCGCACCGCGGGAATTTCAGCACCTGCCAGCAGCACGTAGCCGCCCGCCGCAGCGACCCCCACGATGGCGGCGAGCTTGCGCGCGGGAATGCGCGCGGTCAGTCGCGTGCAGCAGCGCACGAGTGCATAGGCCAGGCCGCCGGCAAACGCGGCAAACACCGTGACGTGCAATCCCGAGATGCTGACCAGGTGCGAGATGCCGGTGCGGTTGAACACCGTCCACTGGGCTTCGGGAATCGCACGCTGGTCACCGATGGCCAGCGCCACGATCACGCCCGCGTAGGGCGCGCCCGTCAGCGCCGCCATGATCCTGTGGCGCACGCCCTCGCGCGCACGCTGCACGTAGTCGCCCAAACGTCCGGCGAAATGGTCGCGGCGCGCATTGAAGCCTTCCGGGTGCACGTAGCCGGTAGCGCGGATTCCTTGTTGCAGCAACCAGGCTTCGAGGTCGAACCCGCCGGGGTTGATGGTGCCGTGCGGACGCTTGACGCGCACGGTCAGGTACCACCGCTCGCCGGCATGTACGACCGGGATGTCCTCATCGGTGAAGGCAGGTTTCACCGGCGCGAACCACGCCAACGACAGTTTCGATGGCACGGACGCGCGCGGCGTAAGCACCCGTTCGACGGCGAATGCGAAGCGCGTGCCTTGCGGGGCAATTGCAGGCAGATCGTCCACCACACCGACAATCTGGATATCGACGGCTTCCCAATCGCGCGGCAGTTCTTCCGCGAGCCGCCATTCCGCGCGCCACGCCGCATAGCCGATACCGAGAAGCGTTGCGGCACACAGCGCCGACAGCAGCGCGGTTGCAGGACGCAAACGCGGACGAGCGAAGGCGGCGACGGCCGACCCGATAGCGCCAACGGCCGCCATCGACGCCGGATGGCTCGGCAGCGCGGCACACGCCTGCAGCCACGCGACGCCGCAGGCGAATGCCACCAGGATGAGGCCGACAGGAGAGCGCATCGCAATGCCCGCGTGCGGCGCACGGCAGGCTGCGGCGACTCTAGCGGAGTTGCGCAAACGACGCGATGCGCCGTTCGGATGAGGCGGCCGCGCAGGGGGCCGCGCTTCGGCGGTGACTGCCTAAGCCTTTTTGGGCCGGAGAATCATCTGCGTGCAGCGGAAGAGCGCAATGGTCCGGTCGTTGGCCTGGTCGGTCACGACCGCGTCCCAGACCTGCGTGGAGTTGCCCAGGTGCGCCGGCCGCGCGACGCAGACGATCGTGCCTTCCCGTGCGGTGCCGAGGAAATTGGACTTGAGCTCGATGGTCGTGAAGTTCTCGGCACCCGGCGGCAGATGGGCGAGGCAACCATAGCCGCACGCCGTGTCGGCCAGCGCGATGACCGTTGCCGCATGCAGGTAGCCATTCGGCGCGAGCAATTCGGGGCGCAACTCCAGTTCCGCCGCGAGCATGCCCTCCTCCACCCCGGTAAAGCGAATGCCGATGAGGCCGGGCAACTTTCCCAGTCCGCGTTTGTTCAGCTGTTCGATGGTGACGCCAGGTCGCAGTGGCACGGGGACGAACTCCGTCAAGCCAGATCGCGCATGTCGGCGACGAATGCGTCGATCGCGGACTCGGGTGTATCCCACGCGCACAGCAGGCGGATGCCGGTGGCGCCGACGAATATGTAGAAGTGCCAGCCGCGTTCGCGCAACCCGGCGATCATGGACAGCGGCACATCGACGAACACACTATTGGCCTCGACCTTCTCAAGGACGCGCGTGCCGGGGATGCCTTCCAGGCAGGACGCGAGCCGCTGCGCCATCGCGTTCGCATGTTCCGCATGTCGCAGCCATGCGCCGTTTTCCAGGACACCCGTCCACGGCGCGGCGAGGTAACGCATCTTCGACGCGAGTTGGCCACCGCGCATCCGCGTGCGTCCGAATTCCTCGGCAAGTGTCTTGTCGAAGAACACGACCGCCTCGCCGAACGGCAGGCCGTTCTTGGTGCCGCCAAACGAAAGCACGTCGACTCCGGCGCGCCACGCGATGTCCGCCGGCGCGCAGCCGATCGCGGCCACCGCATTGGCGAAGCGCGCGCCGTCAACGTGCACCTTCATGCCGAGCGCATGCGCGCATTCGGCCAGGTCCCACATTTCGAGTGGTGTGTACAGCGTGCCGAGTTCAGTTGCCTGCGTCAGCGACAACACGCGTGGACGCGCCGAATGCACGTCGTGTGGCGCTGCCGCGAGTCGTTCCACCGCGTCCACCGTCAGCTTGCCGTGCGGTGTTTCGGCCGTGAGCATTTGCGCACCACCGCTGAAGAAATGCGGCGCGCCGCACTCGTCGACGTTGATGTGCGCATTGGCATGGCAGACGATCGCGTCCGTGCCGCGGCACATCGCGGACAGCGCCAGTGAGTTGGCCGCCGTCCCGTTGTACACGAGGAATACCTCGCAGTCGGTCTCGAACACGTCACGGATTGCCGCGGTGGCTGCAGCCGTCCAGTCGTCGCTGCCATAACTGGGCGCGTGCCCGGCATTTGCTGCGGCAAGCGCGGCCCACGCTTCCGGACACACGCCGGCCCAGTTGTCGCTCGCGAATTGCGCCGCCGTGGCCTTCGGCGGCTTCACAACCGCTGCTCGACGAACGCGCGCACCGATTGCAGCGCCGCCGGCAACCCCGACGGATCGGTGCCTCCCGCCTGCGCCATGTCGGGACGTCCGCCGCCCTTACCGCCGACCTGCTGCGCGACGTGGTTGACGAGTTCGCCCGCCTTGACCTTGCCCGTCAGATCGCTGGTCACGCCCGCGATCAGCGTGACCTTGCCGTCGGCAACGCTGGCCAGCACGATCGCCGCACTCTTCAGCTTGTCCTTCAGCTTGTCCATCGTCTCGCGCAACGCCTTCACATCTGCGCCGTCCATCGCCACCGCGAGGACCTTGGCGCCCTTGACGTCGACGGCTTCGCTCGACAAGTCGTCGCCGGCGCTGGCAGCGGCCTTCGCCTTCAGCCGGCTGAGTTCTCGCTCGGCGGTGCGTGCCTGTTCGTGCAGCTGGGCGAGCTTCGCTTCGAGTTCGCCCACGGGCGCTTTCAACACCGCTGCGGCGCGGACGAGCGCGGCATCGCGCGCCTGCACGTATTCCAGCGCGCCTTTGCCTGTCACCGCTTCGACGCGGCGAATGCCGGCCGCGACGCCACCCTCGCCGACGATCTTGAAAAATCCGATGTCGCCGGTGCGGGCCACATGGGTGCCGCCGCAGAATTCGCGCGACGTGCCGATGTCGAGCACGCGCACTTCGTCGCCGTACTTTTCGCCGAACAGCATCACCGCGCCGGATTTCTGCGCCGCGTCGATCGGCATGACGCGCGCCTGCGTCGGCAGGTTCTCGAGTATCTCGGCGTTGACCAGCCGCTCGACACGGCTGATCTCTTCGTCGCTCATCGGCGCGTTGTGCGCGAAATCGAAGCGCGTCTTGTCGGGATCGACCAGCGAGCCCTTCTGCTGCACGTGTGCGCCCAGCACCTCACGCAGCGCCTTGTGCATCAGGTGCGTCGCCGAGTGATTGCGCACCGTGCGGCCGCGCGCTTCATGGTCGACGTTGGCCGCGACGGTGTCGCCCACGCGCAACTCCCCGGTCCTGACCTCGCCCATGTGTCCGAACACGTCGGGCTGGACTTTCTGCGTGTCCTCCACCGCGAACAGCGTCAGGCACGTGCCACCTTTCGACAGTTCGCCGCGGTCGCCGACCTGGCCGCCGGACTCCGCGTAGAACGGCGTGCGGTCGAGCACGACCACACCGCGCTCGCCGGTCGCCAGCGCATCGACCTTGGCGCCATCCTTGTACAGCGCGACGACGCGGCCCTCCTCCGACAGTGACTCGTAGCCGCGAAACGCCGTCTTCGGTCCGGCATATTCCAGCTGCGCGCCGGACTTGAACGTGCTGGCCGCGCGCGCGCGGTCTCTTTGCGCTTCCATGGCCGCGTTGAAGCCGGCCTCGTCGACGATCACGTCGTGGCCACGGCACACGTCGG
>JANMCH010000030.1:0-43912 GCA_031361045.1 Betaproteobacteria bacterium
TTTCCGACACGTGCACCAGGCCTTCGATGCCGGACTCGATCTCCACGAACGCGCCGTAGTCGGTGATGTTGGTGACCTTGCCGAACAAGCGCGTACTCTGCGGATAGCGACGCGACAGGCCGACCCACGGGTCTTCGCCGAGCTGCTTCAAGCCCAACGAGACGCGGTTCTTTTCCTGGTCGAACTTCAGGACCTTGGCGGTGACTTCATCGCCAACCGCCAGCACTTCCGACGGATGCTTGACGCGACGCCATGCCAGGTCGGTGATGTGCAGCAGGCCGTCGATGCCGCCTAAGTCGACGAACGCGCCGTAATCGGTGATGTTCTTGACGATGCCCTTGACCACGGCGCCTTCCGACAGCGTGGCCAGCAGCTTTTCGCGGACCTCGCCCTGGCTCTCCTCGAGCACGGCGCGGCGCGACACGACGACGTTGTTGCGCTTGCGGTCGAGCTTGATGACCTTGAAGTCCAGCGCCTTGTTCTCGAACGGGGAGGTGTCCTTGACCGGGCGGATGTCGACCAGCGAGCCCGGCAGGAACGCGCGGATGCCGTTGATCATGACGGTGAGGCCGCCCTTGACCTTGCTGGTGACGAGGCCCGACACGACAAGGCCCTGCTCCATCGCGGCTTCGAGGTCGTGCCACGCCTTGAGACGCTTGGCCTTGTCGCGCGACAGGCGCGTTTCGCCATAGCCGTCTTCGAGCGCTTCGATGGCAACGGTAACGAAATCGCCGGCCTTGACCTCGATTTCACCCTTGTCATCCTTGAATTCTTCGATCGGAATGAACGATTCCGACTTCAATCCCGCGTTGACGACGACGACGTTGAATTCGACGCGTACGACTTCGGCGGTGATCAGTTCGCCCTGACGCATTTCCTGGCGGGTCAGGGATTCCTCGAACATGGCTGCGAAATCTTCCATCGGAGGATTGGCAGGCATCGTGGAGGTGGACATTTCAGTGGCGATAGCCATGGGGGTTGGTTCCTTCAATGTTCAAGCCGCCGGTCACGAGAACCCTTTTTCTCGGACAGGCGGGCTGGTGGGTCAATCCGCGTTCGATGCACCGGCTAAAGTGCCCGTTCGCGGCGGTTCAGATTTCATTTCAGCTGCCGGCCTTGCGTCCCGCCGTTACGTCCTATCCTCCCGTGACGGCCCGATACAGGCTCCGCACACGGTCGATGGCTGCGTCGATCGACAGGTCCGTGGTATCCAGAACAATCGCGTCGTCGGCGGGCTTGAGCGGCGCGGCCGCCCTGCCCTTGTCCCGTTCGTCGCGTTCGCGGATATCGCGCACAAGACTTTCCATTGTAACCGAGTTTCCTTTTGCGATCAACTGCTTATACCGTCGCCGCGCCCGCTCCTCGGCGCTGGCCGTCACGAACACCTTGACCATGGCGTCGGGGAATACCACGGTGCCCATGTCCCGGCCGTCGGCCACCAGGCCAGGCAGTTGCCGGAACGCCTGCTGGCGCTGGAACAAGGCGCCCCTGACCGCTGGATGAACCGCCACCTGCGACGCCGCAGCCGACACGGCCTCGTCGCGGATGGCGTCCGTGGCGTCGCGACCCTCCAGGACGATGCGGTCGCCGCTGAACGTGACATCGAGGTTCGCTGCCAGCGCGGCCAGGCGCGCCGCGTCGTCCAGCGGCGTCGACGTACGGATCGCCTGCAGCGCCACGAGCCGGTACAGCGAACCGCTGTCGAGGTAGTGGAACCCCAGCAACCGTGCCACGCCGGCGGCGAGGGTTCCCTTGCCGGACGCGGCCGGACCGTCGACCGTGACGACCGGCGGCAGGGCGGAGGCCATTCCACTCATCGGACGCTCATCGGGCACTCATCGGACAATTCTCGCGAACGCGCCGAAGTAGTCCGGAAAGGTCTTGCGCACGCAATCCGGGTCGTTGATCGTCACCGGGACGCCGGCCAGCGCCGCCAGCGAAAAGCACATCGCCATCCGGTGATCGTCGTAGGTGTCGATCGTTGCCGGGCGCAGTGGAACTGCAGCCGACGGCGGTACGACACGCATCCAGTCATCGCCATGTTCGACCTGCACGCCGAGCTTGCCGAGTTCGGTGACCATGGCGTGGATGCGATCCGTTTCCTTCACCCGCCAGCTGCCGATGTTCGTGAGCGTGGTCGGGGCATCGGCAAACAGCGCGGTCATCGCCAGGGTCATCGCGGCATCGGGAATGGCCACGCAATCGATGTTCCCGCCGTCCAAATGCGTGCCGTGGCGCGCCTCGATCCAGTCCGGGCCGAACCGCATGTCGACACCGAGCCGCGCGAGCACGTCGGCAAAACCAACGTCACCCTGGATCGAATCGCGCCCGACGCCGGTCACGCGCACCGGTCCGCCGCCGATCGCACCCGCTGCCAGAAAATAGGACGCCGAAGAGGCATCCCCCTCCACGCTCAATGCCCCCGGGCTGACATAGTGCGCACCCGCAGGCACGACAAAAGTCTGGGTGTCCGGCATGGCAAGCGCGACGCCGAAGCGGCGCATCAGGTTGACGGTGATGTTCACGTACGGTCGCGATATGAGCGGTCCGACGACGTTGACCGTCGTCGCCACGGTCGTGCTGCCGCGCGCGAGGGGCAGCGCCATCAACAGTGCCGACAGGAACTGGCTGGACACGTCGCCGCGGATGGCCACGCTGCCACCGGCCTTGGCGCCGGAAGCGCCGATGGCGAGCGGCGGAAAGCCGTCATTCGCCAGATAGCGGATGTCGGAGCCCAGGCTGCGGAGAGCGTCAACCAGGTCGCCGATCGGCCGCTCGTGCATCCGCGGTACGCCGGAGAGTTCGAACGTTCCACCCGTCATCGCGAGCACTGCCGTCAACGGACGAAACGCGGTGCCTGCATTACCCAGGAACAGGCGCGCTGCGCGCATCGGGAATTCGCCGCCGGCACCGGTTACCACCAGTGCGTGCTCGCCAGCGCCTGCGCGCACCGCGACGCCCAACGCCCGCAGCGCATCGATCATCCGTTCCGTGTCGTCCGCGGCGAGTACATCGGCCAGCGAAGTCGTTCCGGTCGCGAGTGCGGCCAGCAGCAGCATGCGATTGGAAATGCTCTTCGAGCCCGGCAGGGCAACGATGCCCTCGGCCCGCGCGACCGGATGCAACAGCAGCGGCGACGATGGTGATGACGATGGTGATGAGGCGGACATTGGCGCTACTCGTCGCCGGTGTTGGTGTTGCCGAAGGTCGCTTCCCATTCGCGGCGTGCGGCCTGCGATCGCGCAAAGACCCGCTCGAGTGCGGCGCCGTCGGCGGCGTCCAGCGCATCGCTCAGTTTTTCCAGCGCTGCGTGGTATTGGCGAAGTTCGACACGCAGCGCGCCGTGGTTCGCAAGCGCGATATCGCGCCACATTTCGGGCGACGCCGCGGCAATGCGCGTGAAGTCGCGGAAGCCCGTGCCGGCTTGCGCCAGGACCTGCGCCGCGTCGGGACGCTGGGCGAGCTCATCCATATAGGCGAACGCCAGAAGGTGCGGCAAATGGGAGATCGCCGCGAAGATGCGATCGTGCGCTTCCGCGTCGATGACGTCGACGCGCGCGCCACATGCCAGCCACAGCGCGCGAACCTGTTCCAACGCTGACGAATCCGTTTCGGGCAATGGCGTCACGATCACGGTGCGCTTGTCATACAGCGAGGCCGACGCGGCGCCCGCACCCGATCGCGCGGCGCCCGCCACAGGATGCGCCGGAACGAAGCGCGCGAAGTTCGGGCCAAAGGCGGCACGCGCATTGGCGATGACGTCCTGCTTGGTACTGCCGGAGTCGGTGACGATCGTATCCGGTCCGATTGCCGGTGCAATGGCCGCAAACACGGCCGGGTATTGCGCCACCGGTGTCGCGACCAGCACGACGTCGGCGTCGCGCAATTCGTTCGCCCAGTCTTCATCGATGCGCAGAGCGTGATCGATGAGCCCCAGGCGCAGCGCGTCGTCGAGATTCGCCGATGTCCTGCCGATGCCCACCACCGTGCCCACCGCGCCGGCGCGCTTGAGCGCCAGCGCGCAGGAGCCGCCGATGAGGCCGACGCCGACGATGGCGAGCTTGTCGATGCGCACGGGGATCGGTGGAAGTGTGAAGAGCGAGAGATGAAAGGCGCGGAATGAGCGCGTTTGCGCGACCGCAGCGTGGCGCGCCGTCAGCCGGCCACTGCCACGCGCAACGCCGCCAGGAAGCGTTCGTTCTCCGCCGGCAGTCCAACGGAGATGCGCAGCCAGGCGGGCAGCCCGTAGTTGGCCACCGGACGGACGATGACGCCCTGCGCCAGCAGCCGCTGGTACACCGCAGGCGCGTCGCCCACCTTGGCCAGCACGAAATTGCCATGGGATGGCAACGACTCGATGCCGAGTGTTGCGAAACCCGCGGCCAATTGTGCAAGTCCCTTCTGGTTGAGCTTGCGGCTGGCGTCGACATAGTCGGTATCGGCGTAGGCGGCCACCGCCGCCGCCTGCGCGAGCGCATTGACGTTGAACGGTTGCCGCACGCGGTTCAGCATATCCGCCACGCCAGCATCCATGATGCCGTAGCCGATGCGCAATGCCGCCAGTCCATAGGCCTTGGAAAACGTCCGCGAAATGGCGAGATTGGGGTAGCGCGCAATCCACGCGATGCTGTCGACGCGGTCGGCGGGTTCGAGATATTCGTTGTACGCCTCGTCGAGAACCACGAGCACGTCGCGCGGCATCGACGCCACGAACGCCTCCAATGCGGTCGCATTGATGAACGTGCCGGTTGGATTGTTCGGATTGGCGACGAAGACGATGCGCGTCTTTGGCGTGACCGCCGCGCGCATCCGCGCCAGGTCATGGCCGAAGTCCAGCGCCGGCACCTCGACGCCGATGGCGCCGCGGGCACGCGTGGCGAGCGGATACACGGCGAAAGCATGCTGGGCGTAGATGGCCTCGTCGCCGGCGCGCAGGAACGCCTGCGCGGAAAGCTCCAGGATGTCGTTGGAACCGTTGCCGAGGACGATCTGTGCCGGATCGACGCCGAGTTTGCGCGACAGCGCTGCCTTGAGCGCAAAGCCATTGCCATCCGGGTAGCGCGTGATGTCTGCCGCAGTCGCCGCGATGGCAGCAAGTACAGCCGGGCTTGGGCCGCGCGGATTCTCGTTGGACGCGAGCTTGACGATCGACGCGGGATCGAGTTTCAGGTCGCGTGCGACATCCTCGATCGATTTTCCGGGAACGTAGTGTGCGAGTTCGCGGACATAGTCGGGGGCAACGGGTGCAAGGGTTGGAACTGAGGCGGTCATGGGCGGGGAATGGAGTTGCCGGTCAATCGAGCGCGGCGGGATACGATCCCAATAACCGCAGGAACGGCGCCTTCTGCGCGAGTTCGGTGAGTGCTGCCGACAGCTTGGCGTCGTCGCGATGGCCGACCACGTCGACGAAGAACAGGTATTCCCACAGTCCCGTGCGTGCGGGGCGCGATTCGAAGCGCGTCATTGACACGCCATGGCGCGCGAGCGGCTCCAGCAGCTCATAGACGGCACCGGGACGATTGGGACACGACATCACCAGCGAGGTTTCGTCGCGGCCGGAGGCGCCGATCTTCTGCCGGCCCAGCACCCAGAAGCGCGTCGTGTTGTTGGGTTCGTCCTCGATGTGCGGCGCCATGATCGCGAGGCCGTAAATGGCCGCCGCATTTTCGCCGGCGATGGCGGCGGCACCCGGCTCGGCAGCCGCCAATCGCGCCGCTTCGGCATTGCTGGACACGGCGATGCGCGGCACCGTCGGCAGGTGCTTGGCGAGCCAGTGCACGCACTGCGCGAGCGATTGCGCGTGCGAGTAGATTTTCGTCACGCGGTCCAGCGCCCCCGCATTGGACATCAGGTTCTGCTGGATGCGAAGCTTGACCTCGCCGCACACGGACAGGTCCGTGGTGCACATCAGGTCGAGCGTGCGGCCGACGGCGCCCTCGGTTGAATTTTCGACCGGCACCACGGCGTAGTCCGTCCGCCCGCTCGCCACCGCGCGGAAAATCTCGTCGATCGTCGCCAGTGGCACGGCCTCGACGAACGCGCCGAAATGCCGCGCCACCGCCGCATGGCTGAACGTGCCGGCAGGACCGAGGTAGGCAATGCGCAGCTTCTGCTCGAGCGCCAGGCACGCCGACATCACCTGCCGGAACACACCGGTCACCGCTTCGTTGGACAGGGGGCCTGCATTGTTCGCCGCGAGCGCAGACAGGACCTGCGCTTCGCGTTCCGGCCGATACGCCGCATTGCCGCCCTTCAGCTTGCCGATGGCCTGCGCGTGTCGCGCGCGTTCGTTCAGGCTCGCGAGCAGCGTGCGGTCGAGCGCGTCGATGGCCGCGCGATGGCCGGCGAGCTCCGCATCCTGGCCAGAAGCATCCGCCTTGGCCATGTCAGTTCCGCCGGGCCGACCCAAGGAACTGACACGCCCCCCCGGGGGGCAGCGATGACGAACGCATGTGAGGCAAGCGTGGGGGTTTCATCCTAGGAAGCGGCTTCCTCGTCGCCTTCGTCGTCCGTCTCCGCGACGCGTTCCAGGCCTGCGAGCTTTTCGCCCTCATCGAGGTTGATCAGCGTCACGCCCTGCGTCGACCGACTCATTTCGCGGATCGACTTCACGCTGGTGCGGATCAGCACGCCACCGGTGGAGATCAACATGACCTCGTCGTCCGGCCGCACCAGCGCCGCGCCGATGACCTGGCCGTTGCGCTCGCTTTGCTGGATTGCGATCATGCCCTTGGTGCCGCGGCCATGGCGGGTGTACTCGACGATGGGCGTGCGCTTGCCGTAGCCCTTCTCCGTCGCCGTCAGCACCGACTGCGTTTCGTCTTCCGCGACCAGCATGGAGATGACGCGCTGTTTCTTGTCGAGCATCATGCCGCGCACGCCGTGCGCGTTGCGACCCATCGGACGAACGTCGTTCTCGTCGAAGCGCACCGCCTTGCCGCCGGAGCTAAACAGCATCACGTCGTGCGTGCCGTCGGTGAGCGCCACGCCGATCAGCGAATCGCCGTCGGCCAGGTCGACCGCGATGATTCCCGAAGGACGTGGCCGGGAGAATTCCGACAGCGGCGTCTTCTTGACCGTGCCCATCGCCGTGGCCATGAACACGAACTGTTCCTCGGTGAATTCCTTGACCGGCAGGATGGCGGTGATCTTCTCGTTGTCGACCAGCGGCACCAGGTTGACGATCGGCTTGCCGCGCGACTGCCGCTGACCCTGCGGCACGTTGTAGACCTTGAGCCAGTACACGCGGCCGCGATTGGAAAAGCACAGGATGTAGTCGTGGGTATTGGCGATGAACATCCGGTCGATGAAGTCGTCTTCCTTGGTGGCCGTGGCCTGCTTGCCGCGACCGCCGCGCCGCTGCGCGCGGTATTCGGCGACCGGCTGCGACTTGAGGTAGCCGCCATGCGACAGCGTGACCACCATGTCGGCCGGCGCGATCAGGTCTTCCAGCGACAGGTCCACGCCCTGCGCGACGATTTCGGAGCGGCGCCCGTCGCCGAACTGGTCGCGGATCGCGGTCAATTCGTCGCCGATGATCTTGGTGACACGCGCAGGCTTGGCGAGGATGTCGAGCAGGTCGACAATGAGCGCCATCACTTCGCGGTATTCGCCGGTGATCTTTTCCTGTTCCAGCCCGGTCAGGCGTTGCAGGCGAAGTTCGAGGATGGCCTGCGCCTGTGCGTCAGACAGCCGGTAGCCTTCCTTGCCCCAGCCGAACTCGAGCGGCAGGCCGTCGGGCCGCGCCGCATCGGCGGCGGCGCGCTGCAGCATCTCCTCGACAATCGACGAACGCCATGTCCTGGCCATCAACGCGGCCTTGGCTTCCGGCGGCGTCGGCGAGGCCTTGATCAGCGCGATGATCTCGTCGACATTCGACAACGCGACCGCCAGGCCCTCGAGGATATGTCCGCGCTCGCGCGCCTTGCGCAGCTCGAAGCGCGTGCGCCGCACGACCACTTCGCGGCGGTGAATCAGGAAGTACTCGAGGAACTGCTTGAGATTGAGGATGCGCGGCTGGCCGTCGACCAGCGCCACCATGTTCATCCCGAAGCTGTCCTGCAGTTGCGTGAGCTTGTAGAGGTTGTTGAGGACGATCTCCGCGACTTCGCCGCGCTTCAGCTCGATGACCACGCGCATGCCGGACTTGTCGGACTCGTCGCGCAAGTCGGAAATGCCTTCTATCTTCTTTTCGCGAACCAGCTCGCCGATGCGGATAAGAAGGTTGGCCTTGTTCACCTGGTAGGGAATTTCGTCGACGATGATCGCCTGGCGTCCGCCCTTCTCGATGTCCTCGATGTGCGTGCGAGCGCGAATCACGACGCGGCCGCGGCCGGTGCGATAACCCTCGCGCACGCCTTCCTGGCCGTAGATGATCCCCGCTGTCGGAAAATCAGGCGCGGGAATGATCTCCATCAATTCGTCGATGGTGATGTCGGCATTGGCGAGCAGCGCGAGGCAGCCGCCGATGGTCTCGGTCAGGTTGTGCGGCGGGATGTTGGTGGCCATGCCCACCGCGATGCCGGACGACCCGTTGATCAACAGGTTGGGCAGGCGCGACGGCAGGACCGACGGCTCCAGCTCCTTGCCGTCGTAGTTGGGGACGAAATCGACGGTTTCGCGGTCGATGTCGGCCAGCAGCTCGGAGGCGATCTTCTGCAGCCGGCACTCGGTGTAGCGGTAAGCGGCCGCAGAATCGCCGTCGACGGAGCCGAAATTGCCCTGGCCGTCGATCAGCGGATACCGGAGCGAGAACTCCTGCACCATTCTGACCAGCGCCTCATATGTAGCGCTGTCGCCGTGGGGGTGGTATTTGCCGAGCACATCGCCGACGACCCGCGCACATTTCACGTACGGACGGTTCCAGACGATGTTTGCCTCGTGCATCGCGAACAGCACGCGTCGATGCACTGGTTTCAAGCCGTCGCGAACATCCGGAAGGGCGCGCCCCACGATCACGCTCATGGCGTAATCGAGATAGGAATGCCGCATTTCGGCTTCGAGGCTGACGGGAAGGGTTTCTTTGGCGAACTGCTCCATGGGCTCTGGTGTCGTTTCGGCGAAAAGCAGGGTTGGGAAGCGGGGAAGCTAAAAATCGGCCGCGGACGCGGGCTTTTCCGGTTGGAAGGCCCGTGGCGCCACCGTTTTGCGGCGTGCACTGGGGCCGACTCCGTTCCGGAGGCCCTTGAAAAGACGCAATTTTATCACGGCGTTGTATTGCCGCGACAGTTGTTGACCCCAAGGCGTCCAACAGTCCCTTTTCTTTGCGGCGCGAAAACCCGTGTGCTATATTTCCCAAGGAGACAAAGCATTTGTCGCGTCATGCATTTAGCGTGATGCGCAAAATCGCAAGTTCGTATAAAACTTGTTCAAAACCAAAGCCAAAGGGGTAAAACAATGACTCGACGCTTCGTGTACGGTGCAGTTGCTGGCGCGATGGCTGCGGCGTTCGCCGGCAGCGTCGGCGCGCAGACAATGGCCGATCCAAAGGGCTACGTTTCAGGTACCGCGCCTTGCACCACGGGGTATGCCTGCACGGCCTATCCGACGCCGACAGACGGCACCGTGAAGAGCGGTGTCTACAACGGCACGAAGGGTCTTTCCGGCAACCTGTGCTATCGCACCGGCTATTGGGCGCCCTCGATGGCCACCATCGAATGCGACCCGGATCTCGTGCCGAAGCCGCCACCGCCCGCTCCGCCGCCGGCTGCCGCACCGCCGCCGCCCCCGCCGCCTGCTCCGCCGCCCGCTCCGGCGCCGGCTCCGCAGGTGCAGAAGATCACGCTGGCCTCGAAGGCGCTGTTCGACTTCGACAAGGCTGTTCTGAAGCCCGAAGGCAAGGCTGCGATCGACAGCGAAATCCTGTCCAAGCTGGCTGGCGTGCAGAAGTTGGAACTGGTCCTGGTCACCGGCCATACCGACCGCATCGGCTCGCAACAGTACAACCAGAAGCTGTCTGAGCGTCGCGCTGATGCTGTCCGCGACTACCTGGTCAGCAAGGGCGTACCGAAGGACAAGATCGAAACGCTTGGCATGGGCAAGACCCAACCGCTTCCGAACGTCGTCTGCAACATGAAGATGTCGAAGGAGCTGATCGCCTGCCTCGCGCCGAACCGTCGCGTGGAAGTCGAAGTCAAGGGCGAGATCATCGTCAAGAAGTAACGCGTCACTGCTGCAAAAGGGCCCCGCTTCGCGCGGGGCCTTTTTTTTGTCTGTAGCAATCGGGCAGGAGAATTCTCGTTGATCTGCGCGGAGCAGGCCATCCGCTCCGTGCTCAGCTGTCGCCACGCAGTGATGCGGGTGCGTGATACGCCGCGGCCACGCTCGTCAACACAAGACTTCGCTTGCCACGGCGCACGCACGACGCCGACGGCTCCAGATTCGCCCGTGAGCGGATGGCCTGCCCCGCGCCATCGTCGCGGTACCGAGGCGACAGCGCGACGCAGAGGCGCAAATGTCGGCATTGCGCGATGGCCCTTCGGTCGCGTCGGCCGTCGCGGGTGGCGCGACAAGCGAAGTCTTGTGTTGACGAGCGCGGGCGCGCCGGGAACCCGCAGGCTGACGTTTGCGGCCGGGGGCCTCGGCGCAATGTCAACGTTTGCGCCGATCAGCGAAGTCTTGTGTTGACGAGCGCGGGCGCGCCGGGAACCCGCAGGCCGACGTTAGCGGCCGGGGGCCGCGGCGCAATGTCAACGTTTGCGCCGATCAGCGAAGTCATGCAACGACGTTCGCCAACCCGCCGGAAAATGCGACACTTGGGATATGGAAGTGACCAACGTTCCGCAAGTAGTTGATCTGCGCATCGACGCGGGCTGGATCATCCCGGTCGAGCCGCCGGGCGTTCTCACCGGCCACGCGCTGATCGTCGATGGCGGCCGCATCGTCGCGCTGCTTCCGGCCCATGCGGCGGATGCAGCGTACGCACCGCAGCACCATCACAAACTGCCGGCACACGCGGTGATTCCCGGACTGGTCAACGCGCATACGCACACGGCGATGACGCTGCTGCGCGGCGTCGCCGACGACCTTCCGCTCAAGTCATGGCTGGAGGACCACATCTGGCCGCTGGAGGCGCGCTTCCTGTCGCCCGAATTCGTCCACGATGGTACGCAGGCGGGCGCCGCGGAGATGCTGCGCGGCGGCGTGACCTGCTGCAATGACATGTATTTTTATCCCGACGCGGCCGCGCGCGCCTACGAAAGCGCGGGCATGCGCGCGATGCTCGGGTTGCCGGTGCTCGACTTCCCGACCCCTTATGCCGCCGACGCCGACACCTGCCTGCAGCAGGGACTGGCGGCCCGCGACCAGTTCCTGCACTCGCCGCTCCTGTCCTTCTCGCTGGCGCCACACGCGCCGTACACGGTCAGTGACGCATCGTGGGCGAAGATCGTCATGTTTGCGCACCAACTCGATTTGCCCATCCAGACGCACCTGGCCGAGACACGCTTCGAGGTCGATCAGGCGCGCGCGGCCACGGGCGGTACACCGCTTGCCCGGCTCGATGCGCTGGGCGTGACGGGACCCGCGTTCGTAGCCATCCATGCCGTTCACCTCGATGCTTCCGATCTCGCGCTGCTGGCAGCACAACGTTGCCACGTCGTCCATTGCCCGGGGTCAAACATGAAGCTGGGCAGTGGCATTGCGCCGGTTGCGGACATGTTGCAGCGTGGAATCAATGTCGCGCTAGGTACCGATGGCGCGGCATCCAACAACCGGCTCGACCTGTTCGGTGAAATGCGGCTCGCGAGCCTGCTCGCCAAGGTCGCCACCGGCGATCCGTCGACGGTGCCGGCTGCCACGGCGCTGCGCATGGCAACGCTGAACGGCGCCGCCGCGCTGGGTCTCGATGCGCAAATGGGTTCGCTCGAAGTGGGGAAGCTCGCTGATATCGCTGCCATCGACCTGGCAGGCATCGCAACGACACCGATGTACGATGCGATTTCACACCTGACGCATGCCGCGGGCCGCGAATGCGTGACCGATGTCTGGGTGGGCGGCGAGCACGTGGTAGCCGATCGTCGCCTGACCCGGGTCGACGAACCTTCCCTTCTCGCGCGCGTTCGCGCCTGGCAACAACGACTGGCCCAATGACCACCGCAACCATGACCGCCCACGCCACGACCCATGACACCGGCAACGTCGATCCCGCCGAGCTCCAGAAATTCGCGGCACTCGCACACCGCTGGTGGGATCCGGAAAGCGAATTCCGTCCGCTGCATGAAATCAATCCGCTGCGCCTGGAATGGATCGACGACATGGCCGGAGGCGTCGCGGGCAAGCGCGTCCTCGACGTCGGGTGCGGTGGAGGCATCCTGACCGAGGCGCTCGCGCTGCGCGGCGCGGAGGTGACCGGCATCGATCTCGGCGAAAAGGCGCTCGGTGTAGCGGAACTGCATCGGCTCGAGTCGGGCGCAGTCGTCGACTACCGCCTGATATCCGCCGAGGCGCTTGCGGCGCAATCCCCTGCCGCCTTTGACGTGGTCACCTGCATGGAAATGCTCGAACACGTGCCCGATCCCGGCGCGATCGTCGCCGCGTGCGCATCGCTTGTCGCGCCCGGCGGCACGGTGGTGTTCTCCACGCTCAATCGCAATCCGAAGTCATACCTTTTTGCGATCATCGGCGCGGAATATCTGCTGCGCCTGTTGCCAAGAGGAACGCATGATTGGGCGAAATTCCTGCGGCCCTCGGAAATCTCGACATTTGCGCGCCGGGCCGGGCTGGACCTCGCCAGCCTGATCGGCATGACCTACAACCCGCTCACCCGGGCGTACCGACTCGAAGCGGACACGTCGGTCAACTACATGGTGGCGTACCGCAAGCCAGATGCAGGTGCGGCGCATGCCGGCTGACGCGTTGGGACCCCCGGCACGTCCGCTGGCGGTTGACGCCGTGCTGTTCGACCTCGATGGCACGTTGGCCGATACCGCGGGTGACCTGGCGGCAGCGCTGAATCGCGTGCGTGCCGATCGCGGGCTGCCGCCGGTCGCCCTGGAAAAGCTGCGCGCGCACGCGTCGTCGGGTGCGCGGGGATTGCTCGGTGCCGGCATGGGGATCGCGCCCGATGCGCCCGATTTTGCGGAGTTGCGTGAGTCATTCCTGACGCACTATTCGGCCTGCCTGGCCGAAACAACGGTGCTGTTCGCCGGTGTGGCTGAGTTGCTGGCCGGCATCGAGCGGCGCGGCCTGCGCTGGGGAATCGTCACCAACAAGTTCTCGCGATTCACCGGACCGGTAGTGCAAGCCCTGGCGCTGGCGGAACGCGCGTCCACCGTGGTGTCGGGCGATACGACGCCGACGCCGAAGCCGCATCCGGCGCCGTTGCTTCACGCCGCGCGCGAAATGGGCATGGCGCCGGCGCGCTGCATGTACGTCGGCGACGATTTGCGCGACATCGTGGCCGGCAACGCCGCCGGCATGCCGACCATCGTCGCGCAGTATGGCTACATGGGTGACAGCGCTGCCGCCGAGACATGGCCGGCGACCGGGTGGATTCCCGATCCGCTGGCCCTGCTGAACTGGCTGCCTGACGCGCGCTAGGGGCAGGTTCCCGCGTTCTGCAGCAACCACTCGCGAGGCGCGCCGCCGCGTGAGCCCGAGATGCGCACCGACTGTCCCGCAGTCAAGGGGCGCAACACCGCAATGACGACGTCCTCGCTCGTGCGCAATGCGATGCCGTTGGCTTGTTCGATGCGATCGCCCTTCTTCATGGCGAGCATCGCCGAGAAACCGCTGTCGTCGCGCACGGTCAACGCGCCACTCTCCGAGGCGAGCAATGCGGACCAGGTATCCGGCTGTGTGACGATGCCGCCCACCAGCTCCGCGTTCAGGCGCAGCACATCGCCGCGGAACCCGGGCGGAGACACGCAGGCGGCGTTCCTGCTCGCGGACTTGGCCACAGCCTTGGGGAGTGCCGCAATGACATTGGGGCGCAACAGCAATCGGCGTTCGCCATCAGCGTCGCGCAACGTGACACCATCGCGCTGCACCGAGAGCAATCGCGTGCCTTCGGTAATGTCGCGACCCGCCGCCACCAGCTTCGGGCCTCCGGGCAGCCGGAACAGCGCGAAACCCTTGTCGGCTTCCTCAGACAGAACGCCCAGCAGGCGAATGTCCGTATTGCCGCTGCGGACGGTCGCATCGACGGCGGTGGGAGTTCCCGCGGGCGCCGCGAACAATCCTGATGCCTGCAGCGCGAGTGCCGGGTCCTGCGGCGCGGCCGGCATGAGCGGCAGGGGCGCGGGACCGAACGCACGCCAGCCCCACCACGCCAGCACCACCGCCAGCAGTACGCACGCAGCGAGCAACGCCAACGCGCCGAGCCATGTCAGCGTATGGCGTCCTGCGGCAACGGTGCTGCGCATCACCGTGGTTCGCCAACGCCGTTTTGCGCGCCGCTATAATCGATCGTTTCCGGCACGTACCCTCCGCGTGAATCCCAGACTGGCGTTGCTGCAACCTTATCCGTTCGAGCGGCTGCGCGCACTGTTTGCCGGCGTGACGGGCAATCCTGCGCATCGCGCGATCAGCCTGTCGATCGGCGAACCCCGGCATCCGACTCCCCGCCTGTTGCTCGACGCATTGACGGCGGGCAGCGCGGGACTTGCGAATTATCCCATGACCGCCGGCTCGCCCGCGCTGCGCGAGGCCATTGCCGGCTGGCTCTCGCGTCGCCATGGACTGCCGCCACTGGATCCGGCGACGCAGGTGTTGCCGGTCCTGGGTAGCCGCGAAGCGCTGTTCGCGTTTGCGCAAGTCGTCGTCGACGACACGCGATCAGGCGCGACAGTGGTCGTCCCCAATCCGTTCTATCAGATCTATGAAGGCGCGGCACTCCTGGCGGGCGCCGCCGTCTGGTGTGTCAATGCCGATCCGTCCGCATCCTTCAAACACGATTGGCGCGGCGTGCCCGCAGAGGTCTGGGCGCGCACGCAGCTCCTCTACGTCTGCTCGCCGGACAATCCGACCGGCCGTGTCTTCGACCTCGACGAATGGCGCACGCTGTTTGCGCTGTCGGACCAACATGGCTTCGTGATCGCGTCGGACGAGTGCTATTCGGAAATCTACTTCGACGAAGCGCACCCGCCCGTGGGTGCGCTCGCCGCGGCCCACGCGCTCGGCCGCCACAGTTACCCTCGACTGGCGGTGTTCGGCAGCCTGTCGAAGCGTTCGAATGCGCCGGGACTGCGTTCCGGATATGTGGCGGGCGACGCCACGCTGATGAAGGCATTCCTGCTCTATCGAACCTATCACGGTGCAGCGATGTCTCCGGCCGTGGCCGCCGCCAGCATCGCAGCCTGGAACGACGAGGCGCACGTGGTGGCCAACCGCGCCGAATATGCGGCAAAGTTCGCCTCCCTGCAGCCGTTGCTGGCGCCGGCGCTGCCCTGCGCCATGCCGGCTGCCGCGTTCTACCTGTGGGCCCGGACCCCGGGCGACGACACCCTGTTCGCACAGCAGCTGCTGGCTGAGGAAAATGTGGCGGTGGTGCCCGGAAGCTACCTCGCGCGGACGGCCCAGGGCACCAATCCGGGGCAAGGCCGAATCCGGCTGGCGCTGGTCGCCTCCCGGGACGAATGTGCAGAAGCCATCGGCCGCGTCGTGGCTTTTGCGCAGCGGCGCTGATCCGTCCCGAGGGCACTGGCAGCGCTTCATCCCGTTCCGGGGCGTCCCGTCGGACAGCCCTGTCGCGCGCCGTTGCGCGACACTAGTATCCTGGCCATGGATACCTACGTCGCTTCCCCAACCGGCCCCACCGGCCTGCCCGCCGCGCTGCGGCAGGGCTTCAAGTCGTCATGGCTGACCGTGCTGTTGCTGGTCGCCATCAATTCGGGCGTCGCCGCGATGCTGTCGAGCGAAGATCCGCGACCTTTCTGGCATCCGTTCATCTCGGCGCAAACTTTCGGGTTGTGCATCGCCTACGCGGTCAATGCCATGGCGCCCTGGGACCGGCGCAAGCCCCTCGGGCGGCTGATCGCGGCCGTGGCGATGGGAACCGTCGTGGGCGCCTGCCTGATCGTGTTCATCAAGGGCGTCGTGATCGGCGACCCGGAATACGTGATCGCCAATGTCGTGAAGCGCGCCGGCTGGTTTGCCGGAACGGCCATGTCGGCTTTCAGCTTCGGACTGTTCGTGAGCCTGTTCTTCCTGCTGAAGCACCGTGAAGCGCGGGCGGCGACGGCGCTGCACCGCGCGGAAGCGGAACGTCATCTGATGTCGAAACACGCGCTCGAGGCGGAACTGAAGCTCATGCAGGCGCAGGTGGAACCCCACTTCCTGTTCAACACGCTCGCGTCCATCCAGTACCTGACGGAAACCGATCCACGCGAAGCCGGCAAGCTCCTGTCACACCTGATCGATTACCTGCGCGCCGCATTGCCGCAATTGCGGGCGAGTTCGACCACGCTCGGCAAGGAAGTCGGCCTTGCGGCGGCGTATCTCAACATCCTCAAGATGCGGATGGGCGCGCGGCTGGCTTTCAGCATCGACGTACCTTCCGAGCTCGCGCAGCATCCGTTTCCGCCGAACCTGCTGATCTCGCTGGTCGAGAATGCGATCAAGCACGGCGTCGAGCCGGCGGCCGACGGCGGCACCCTCCATGTCGAAGCGCGCCGGGAAGGCAGCCACCTCATGGTGGACGTCACCGATACCGGACGCGGCAGTGCCGCGGCCCTGCCCGCGCAAGCAGGCAACGGTTTTGGCCTGGCCAACGTGCGTGAACGGCTGGCGGCGTTGTACGGCGCGCACGGGTCGTTTACGCTTGCGGAAATGCTGCCCTCCGGCACCCGCGCCACGTTGTCGATACCGTTCGAGCAGCCTTCCTGATCGCAACGACGTCACGACCCGCATGCCTACCGCACTGATTGCCGATGACGAGGCGATGCTGCGCGCGCACCTCAAGTCGCGGCTGGCGGACGCCTGGCCTGAGCTCGCCGTGATTGCGGAGGCCACCAACGGCGCCGAGGCGCTCGCGATGTATGAAATGCATCGCCCCGATATCGTCTTCCTGGACATCCGCATGCCCGTCAAGACCGGGATCGAAGTGGCGCGTGCGCTGGGAGGGCGGTGCCATGCGGTGTTCGTCACGGCCTACGATGAATATGCCATCGCGGCGTTCGACGAAGGCGCCGTCGACTATGTGCTGAAGCCGGTGTCGCCCGAGCGCATCGCGAAAGTCGTCGCGCGCCTCAAATCGCGCCTCGCCAGCGCGCCGCTCGACTTGAGCGCAGTGCTTGCGCGTTTGGCGGCCAACGAGGGCGGCGGCTATCTCAAGTGGATCCGCGCATCGCTGGGCAACACGATGAAGCTGATCGACGTGAACGAAGTGGTGTACTTCCAGGCCGAGGACAAATACACCAAGGTGGTGATGGCCGCCGGCGACGCGCACATCAAGAAGCCGATCAAGGAGTTGTTCGACGAGCTCGACCCCGAAGCGTTCTGGCAGATCCATCGCGCAACCATCGTCAACCTGCGCGCGATAGCGAAGGTCGAACGCGACTGGCGCGACCAGCCGGTCATTTCCTTGCGCGAACGCGACGAGAAACTGACCGTCTCGCGGACCTTTGCGTACCGCTTCAAGGCGATGTGACTCACGGCAACTTGAGCCGGTACAAATCCGGGATACCCGCCAACTCGCGGTAAAATGCGGCTTTTGTGCGGGTTTTCGATGGCCGATCTGCAACAGACGATTGAAGGCGCGTGGGAGCGGCGTGGCGAGTTGTCGCCGGCCACCGCCACGCCCGAGGTGCGCGATGCGGTGGCGCAGGCCATTGCCGAACTCGATGCCGGACGCGCGCGGGTGGCGGAAAAAATCGGTGGCGCTTGGGTCACGCACCAATGGCTGAAGAAGGCCGTGCTGCTGTCCTTCCGGCTGCAGGAGAATCGCATCGTGTCGTCTCCGGCGTCATCGCAGCCCGGCGGCCCGCGGTTGCCCCAGTTCTATGACAAGGTACCGACCAAGTTCGAGGACTACACCGAGGCCGACTTCGCGGCCGGTGGCTTTCGCGTCGTGCCGACCGCCATCGCCCGCCGCGGCGCATTCATCGCCAGGAACGTGGTGCTGATGCCCTCCTTCGTGAATATCGGCGCCTACGTCGACGAGGGCACGATGGTGGACACCTGGGTGACGGTGGGCTCCTGCGCGCAGATTGGAAAGAACGTGCACCTGTCCGGCGGCGTGGGCATTGGCGGCGTGCTGGAACCGCTGCAGGCCAACCCCACGATCATCGAGGACAATTGCTTCATCGGCGCACGCTCGGAAGTGGTCGAAGGCGTCGTGGTCGAGGAGAATTCGGTGCTGGGCATGGGCGTGTTCATCAGCCAGAGCACCAAGATCTACAACCGTGCGACGCGCGAGGTGAGCTACGGACGGGTTCCGTCAGGTTCAGTCGTCGTCGCGGGTAGCCTTCCGTCAGGCGAAGGCGGCTGTGCGCTGTATTGCGCGGTCATCGTCAAACAGGTGGACGCGAAGACGCGTTCAAAGACCAGCATCAACGAATTGCTTCGCGAATAGCCCGCTCATTTAGCCCACACATCATGTCCGTTCATCTCAAATCCGCCGCCGATATCGACGGCATGCGCACCGCGGGGCGCCTGGCCTCGGAGCTGCTCGACTACCTGACGCCGCACGTGGCCACGGGCGTGACCACCGGCGCGATCAACGACCTCGCGCACGACTACATGGTCAACCACCAGAAGACCGTGCCGGCCACGCTCAATTACGCGCCGCCCGGCCACACCCCCTATCCCGCCTCGCTGTGCACGTCGGTGAATCACGTCGTGTGTCACGGCATTCCCGGCGACAGGAAACTGAAGGATGGCGACATCGTGAACATCGACGTCACGGTGATCAAGGACGGCTACCACGGCGATACCAGCCGCATGTTCTTTGTCGGCAAGCCATCGATCCAGGCCCGGCGCCTGGCGGAAATCACCTACGAGGCGATGTGGCGCGGCATTCGCGCCGTGCGTCCCGGCGGACACCTGGGCGACATCGGCGCCACGATCCAGAAGTATGCCGAGAGCCACGGCTTTTCCATCGTCCGCGAGTTCTGCGGCCACGGCATCGGCACGCAATTCCACGAAGACCCGCAGGTGCTGCACTACGGCCGCGCAGGAACAGGCTTGAAACTGCAACCGGGAATGATCTTCACGGTTGAACCGATGATCAATGCGGGAAGGCCCGGCATCCGGAGTCTTGCCGACGGCTGGACCATCGTGACCGCCGATCACTCGCTGTCCGCGCAATGGGAGCACACGGTCCTCGTGACCGATGACGGCGTCGACGTATTGACGACTTCGGCCGGCGCGCCCGCGCCGCCGCCTGTTTCCTAGCGCCCGTGAACGATTTGGCGCCATCGCACGCGGCGGATCGTCTCGCCGCGTGGCGCCACGAATTGCAGCGAGGACGTGACGCACTTCGCGACGCGTTCTTTGCGCGACCCGACACGCCGAAACTGCTGCGCGAACATTCGCGCCTGGTCGATGGCGTCGTGCGCGGAGTATGGCGCGAATCCGCCATGCCGCCGACGCTGGCGCTGCTGGCCGTGGGTGGCTATGGCCGAGGCCAGCTGTTTCCGCATTCCGATGTCGACGTCCTGATCCTGCTGCCCGCGAATATCGACGCGCCGGCTGCGCAGATCGAGCAGTTCTTTGCCGCGCTGTGGGACATCGGCATCGAGCTGGGTCATGCCGTGCGGACTGTCGCGCAATGCGAAACCGAGATGGCGGCCGATGTCACCATCCGGACGAGCCTTCTCGAGAACCGGTTCCTCGAAGGTTCGCGCCAGCTCACCCGGGACTTCCGCGCCATGTTTGCGGAGCGCATGGACTTGCGTGCGTTCTATGCGGCCAAGGCGCTCGAGCAGCAGCAGCGGCACCAGAAGTGCAATGACGCGGTCTACAACCTCGAGCCCAATGTCAAGGAAAGTCCCGGCGGCTTGCGCGATCTCCAGACGGTGCTGTGGATCAGCCGCGCAGCCGGACTCGGATGTACCTGGGCCGAACTCGCGCGTCACGGGCTGATGACCATCGGCGAGGCGCGCGCCGTTTCGCGGCAGGAGCGGTTCATAGGCGCCATGCGCGTACGCCTGCACTACCTGCTGGACCGGCGCGAAGACCGACTCGTGTTCGACCAGCAGGCCGCGCTGGCCCGGCAACTCGGGCTGACCGATACGCCGGCGCGACGCGCCAGCGAGCAGTTGATGCAGCGCTACTACCGCGCCGCCAAGCTCGTGCGCCAGGTCAACATCATCCTGCTGCAGAACCTGCATGCGCGCCTGCATCCGGCCCAATCGCCGCCCGTGCCCTTCGACACCGAATTCCAGACCGTGGACGAGCTGCTCGACATGCGCGACGAGGACCTGTTCGAGCGGCGGCCGGCGGCGATGCTCGACGCCTTCCTGATGATGCAGAAGCATCGCGAGCTGAAGGGCATGACTGCGCGCACGCTGCGTGCGCTGTGGCGCAATCGCAAGCTGATTGACGCGCCTTTCCGCCGCGATCCCGCGAATCGCGCGCGGTTCATCGAGATGTTCCGCATCGGCAAGGGCTTGCTGCACGAATTGCGCCGGATGAACCTGTTCGGCATTCTCGGGCAATACCTGCCCGTGTTCGGACGCATCGTCGGGCAGATGCAGCATGACCTGTTCCATGTCTACGCGGTCGACGAACACATCCTGATGGTGATCCGCAACCTGCGGCGCTTCACCGAGGCGCAGCATGCGCACGAATATCCAACCTGCTCGCGGCTGATCGCCGACTTCGAGCGGCGCGAGGTGCTCTACATCGCCGGGCTGTTCCACGACATTGCCAAGGGCCGTGGCGGCGACCATTCCAAGCTGGGCGCGCGCGACGCGCGGCGCTTTTGTCGCGAGCACGGCCTCGCTGCGGAAGATGGTGAGCTGGTCGCGTGGCTGGTGCAGGAGCACCTGTCGATGTCCTCCACCGCGCAGAAGCAGGACTTGACCGACCCCGCCGTGGTGTCCACGTTCGCGCACAAGGCACGCACGCAGCGCCGGCTCTCCGCGCTGTACCTGCTGACGGTCGCCGACATCCGCGGGACCAGTCCCAAAGTGTGGAACGCGTGGAAGGCGAAGTTGCTGGAGGACCTGTACCACGGCGCGCGGGCGGCGCTCGCGGGCGAGGCGCCCACGCGCACGATCATGGACAGCATCGAGGCGCGGCGCGAGGACGCGCGTCGCCTGCTTCGTCTGTACGCTGTTCCCGACGGCGCGGAAGCAGAACTGTGGCGGCACCTCGACACGCCCTATTTCCAGCGCCATACCGCGGAGGAAATCGCGTGGCAGGCGCGCCACTTGTATTGGCGCGTCGCGGGCACGGCACCCGTGGTCAAGGCACGGCTGGCGCGCGACGGCACGGGCCTGCAGGTGCTCGTCTACCTGCCCGACCAGAAGGACCTGTTCGCGCGCATATGCGGCTTCTTCGGGCGCTGCGGACTGTCCATTCTCGAGGCCAAGGTCCATACGACGCGCGCCGGCTATGCGCTGGACACCTTCGCGGTGCTCGACCCGTCGAACCCCAATGCGTCGTACCGCGACACCATCCAATACGTCGAGTTCGAACTGACGCGGCTGCTGGTCGAGCAATTGCCGCTGGACGTTCCGGTCGAGGGCCGCATTTCACGCCAGTTGAAGCACTTCCCGCTCACGCCCGAGGTGCAGATTTTTCCGGACGACAAGGGGACGCATTACATCCTGGAAGTCGTGGCGGGCGACCGGCCCGGGTTGCTGGCGAAGATCGCCTACACGCTCGCCCGCGCCAACATCAACGTGGTCAGCGCCAAGATCAACACGCTGGGCGAGCGCGCGGAAGACGTGTTCCTGATCGATGGCGCGCGCCTGCACGACGAGCAGGCGCTGCTGCGGCTGGAAACCGCGCTGTTCGAGGACCTGCGGCTATAGGTGGCCACGGAGGTCAACGGCGTTGTCGACCGCGCGACGGGCGCAATCACTCGTCGGCATCGACGCCGACCATGTCGGGAAACAACACGTCGGTGAATCCGAATTGCCGCATGTCGGTGATGCGCATCGGATAGAGGATGCCGTCCAGATGGTCGCACTCATGCTGGACGACGCGCGCGTGGAAACCTTCGCATTCGCGCTCGATGCGCCCTCCTTGCGGATCGAATCCCGTATAGCGAAGCCGCGTCCAGCGCGGTACCACGCCGCGAAAACCGGGCACCGACAGGCAGCCTTCCCAGCCGTCCTCGGTCTGCGTATCCAGGGGCGTGAGTACCGGGTTGACGAGCTCGGTATAGGGAACGGGATCCGCATCCGGGTAGCGCGCATTGCGTTGGACCCCGAAGATGACGACACGCAGCTGCACGCCGATCTGCGGCGCCGCGAGTCCTGCGCCGTTCAATGCCGCCATCGTGTCGCGCATATCCTCCAGCAACGCCGCCAGCTCCGGCGTTCCAAAACGCGCGACTTCGGCCGAGCGCTCCCACAGGCGCGGGTCGCCCATCCGCAGCACGTCGCGAATCATGACGCCGCCTCCGGCGCCTTATTTGGCAACTCATTGGTAAGCGGTGCGACGTGGTCGAGCAGCGTGCGTACCCTGTCCATCGCGGACTCGAGCACGGCGTTGATTCCCTCCATGGAAATCGTACTCGCACTGTCACCGCGACCCGCGGCATGGTTGACCACGACGCAGATGGCCACATAGGGAAGCCCGAGCTCGCGCGCGAGTACCGCTTCGGGCATGCCGGTCATGCCTACAAGTGTTGCGCCGTCGCGTTCCATCCGGTCGATCTCCGCGGCCGTTTCGAGCCGCGGGCCGTTGACTGCGCCATAGACACCGCCGTCCCTGACCGCGATGCCCGCCGCGTGTGCCGCGGACAGGCAGCACTGCCGTAATTCCGGCGCGTACGGATGCGTGAAATCGACGTGGACGACGTTCTGGTCGCCGCCGTCGAAATAGGTCGACGCGCGCCCCGACGTGTAGTCGATGATCGAATGCGGCAGCACGATTTCGCCAGGCTGGCTCGACGTGATGCCCCCGACCGAGGCCACCGCGATAACCGCGGTGGCACCGCGCTGCTTCAGCGCCGCCAGGTTCGCGCGGTAGTTGACGCGGTGCGGTGGTATCGTGTGCCCATGCCCGTGCCGCGCCAGGAAGACGGCGTCACGGCCCGCGATCTGCCCGAACAATAACGCCGACGACGGGTCGCCATAGGGCGTTCGGACGACCTCACGGTGCGCTACATGAAGAGTCGACAGGCGGGTGAGGCCGGTACCACCGATGATTGCGAGCATGGAACTTGCTTAATCCTCTGAAAACTGGAAAACTGCGGCATTTCATGACATTATCATAGGGTCCGCCGCGCAAGAACCTTAGCGCGCGCAGACACCCATTGTAGCTTTCGAGGCGCATCCATGTATCTCGACCGACTGTTCAAGCTGATGGCCGAAAAGCAGGCATCGGACCTGTTCATCTCGTGCGGCACGCCGATCAACATGAAGGTCAACGGCGTGGTCGCGCCGGTGTCGACGCAGCCGATGGACATCGAGACCGTCCGCCGCATCGCCTACGAGCTGATGACCAAGGAGCAGGCGCGCGAGTTCGAAAACGAGATGGAGATGAACCTCTCCCACCTCGATCGCGCCGTCGGCAACTTTCGCGTCAACATCTTCCGCCAGCGCGGGACCATTTCGCTGGTCATCCGCTACGTGCGCAGCAATGTCCCGCCCTACGAACAATTGAAGCTGCCGCCGGTGCTGCTCAACCTGATCATGGAAAAGCGCGGCATGGTGCTGGTCGCCGGCGCGACAGGCTCGGGCAAGTCGACCACGCTGGCGGCGATGATCGACTACCGCAACGCCAGTCGTTCGGGACATATCCTGACCATCGAGGACCCGATCGAGTACCTGTTCGAACACAAGCAGAGCATGATCAACCAGCGCGAGATCGGCGTCGATACGGTCAGCTACATGAACGCGCTGCAGAATGCGCTGCGCGAAGCGCCGGATCTCATCATGATCGGCGAGGTCCGCGACAAGGAGACGATGCAGCAGGCGCTGCTGCACACGCTCACCGGCCACCTGTGCCTGTCCACGATCCACGCCAACAACAGCTATCACGCGCTGTCGCGGATCATCAACCTGTTCCCGCACGATTCGCGGGCCGCGGTGCTCTCGGATCTGTCGATCGGCCTGCGTGCGATCATTTCGCAGCGTTTGATACGCAACAAGGACGGCGAGCAGCAACCTGCCGTGGAGATCCTGCTCAACACCTCCCTCATCGCCGACCTCATCAAGAACGGCGAGTTCTCGCAGATCAAGGAGGCGATGGAGCAGTCGCTCTACCCCGGCTCGCAGACCTTCGAGCAGGCGCTGTGCCGCCTGTACCTGGATGGTGTCATCAGCTACGACGAAGCGATGAGCGGGTCCGATTCGCCGACCAATCTCGCCTGGCAGATCAACCAGAACAGTCCGTCGTCGCGCGTTGATGCGATGGAGGCGGACCCCAAGACCGAACAACGGCGCGTGGGCGCGGACTTCGCGACCATGACCATCAACACCGAGCTGCTCGACCACACGCTGTAGCCGGTTTGCTACCATTCGCGGCATGGACACCGCCGCCTTGCCAACCCTTGCTCTCACCCGCCAACTGATCGCACTGCGCTCAGTTACGCCCGACGACGGCGGCTGCCAGGCACTCCTGGCGCAGCGACTGCTCCCGCTGGGTTTCGAGTGCGACACGCTGGTCTGCAATGGCGTGACCAACCTCTGGGCACGGCTCGGCACCGCGCACCCGCTGGTCTGCTTTGCGGGCCATACGGACGTCGTTCCAACAGGCCCGCTCGCGGCGTGGGAATCGGATCCATTTGCGCCCACGCTGCGCGACGGCCATCTGTTCGGCCGCGGCGCGGCGGACATGAAAGGTTCGCTCGCGGCATTCGTCACCGCCATCGAAGGATTCCTGGCAGAGCATCCGGACCCGCGCGGTTCAATTGCGCTGCTCATCACCTCCGATGAGGAAGGACCGTCGATCGACGGCACCGCAAGGGTCGTGGAGCGGCTGGCCGCGGCAAACGAGACGATCGACTATTGCGTCGTTGGCGAGCCGTCGTCGGTGGACAACCTGGGCGACATGATCAAGAACGGCCGTCGCGGAACGCTTTCCGGAACGCTCACGGTCAAGGGCGTGCAGGGACACATCGCTTATCCGCATCTGGCGCGCAACCCGATTCACCTGGCCGCACCCGTCATCGCCGAACTCGCCGCCGCACGCTGGGATGACGGCAACGAATACTTTCCACCGACCACGTGGCAATGTTCGAACATCCATGCCGGTACCGGCGCCAACAATGTCATTCCCGGTACGCTCGAAGTGCAGTTCAATTTCCGGCACTCGACCGCCAGCACGCGGGAGTCGCTGCAGCAGCGCCTCGAATCGATGGTGCGCAGGCATCTGCAGGACTACCACCTGCAATGGACCGGATGGGGCAAACCCTACCTGACCCCACGCGGCAAGCTGGCCGAAGTCGCCTCCGCAGCCATCCTGGAGGTCACGGGCCGCACGCCGGAGCTCTCGTGCACCGGCGGCACCTCGGATGGCCGATTCATTGCCGACATCTGCCGCGAAGTCATCGAGCTGGGGCCGGTCAACGCCACCATCCACAAGCTGAACGAGTGCGTGCGCGTCGACGACCTGGAACCGCTGTCGGCCATCTACCGCGGCATGCTGACCCGGCTATTGACATGAGCGCCGCCGGGGCGCCCCAAGGCGCGAATTCCGCCCCCTTGGGGGCAGCGAACGAAGTGAGCGTTGGGGGTCCAATGAGCGCCGCCGGGCCGCCCCAAGGCGCCGGAGGTGCCAACTGTGGCGCGCCCGTGAGCGTGGGGGTACTGCAATGAGTTCGGTGCCGACCGGGGAGCTCGAGACCGTTCGCGACTGGTTGCGCTGGGCCGTGTCGCGTTTCGGCGAGGCGAAGCTGCATTTCGGGCACGGCAGCGAGGAAGCGTACGACGAGGCCGCCTACCTGCTGCTGCACGCCTTGCACCTGCCTCTGGATCGGCTGGAGCCCTTCCTCGACGCCAAGCTGACGCAGGCGGAGCGTGCCACGCTCGGCGCGCTGTTCACGCGGCGCATCGACGAACGGGTACCCGCGGCCTACCTGACGCACGAAGCGTGGCTCGGCGATTTCCGGTTCTACGTCGACGAGCGCGTGCTGATACCTCGCTCGTACGTCGCGGAGTTGATGCCCGGTGGCCTGGCACCCTATGTCGGCCCCGCGCTGAAGGTGCAGACGGCCCTCGACATGTGCACCGGCTCGGGCTGCCTGGCCATCGTGCTGGCGCATGCCTATCCTGAAGCCGACGTCGATGCGGTGGATATTTCATCCGCCGCGCTGGCGGTGGCGCAACGCAACGTCAGCGACTACGCGCTCGCCGATCGCATCAATCTGATCCGCTCCGATCTCTTCGCCAACCTGCCGGAAAAGACCTACGACCTCATCATCAGCAATCCGCCCTACGTCACCGCGATGGCCATGGACGAATTGCCCGACGAGTATCGGCATGAACCTGAATTGGCCTTGGCCGGCGGCGATGACGGCCTGGACGCGGTGCGCACGATTTTGAAGGAGGCGCCCCGCTTCCTCAATCCCGGAGGCACGCTGGTGGTCGAAGTCGGCCGCAACCGTGACGGAGCCGAACTGGCGTTTCCGCGTCTTCCGTTCGTGTGGCTCGCAACCGCGAGTGCGGACGAATGCGTGTTCCTGGTCAAGCGCGAGGACATCATCGACGGCCGCTGATCCGCCGTGGTCGCTGATCCGCCGCAGTCGCTGCTCCGCTGATTTTCGTCAGGCCAGGTCGAAGAACACGCGGATCTTCCGCAACAGGTCGCTGGCAGTTCCCGAGGCGCGCTTGCTGCGCGCGAAATCGTCCAATGCGGCCAGCGTGGCGTCGTTGGCGGCCAGGCGGGCCGCCACCACCTGCGACATTGCCTCGGCAATCTCCGGGCGCGCCTTGAGGATCGCGTCGAAGCCGCGCTTCTCGAGCCGGTAGCACAGCACGTCATCGCGCGCGATCGCGGTGGCCATGCGCGCCTGCCCGGTCAGCAGTCCCATTTCGCCGAAGTGATTGGGGGCGGTCTGGTCGGCGAGCTTCTTGCGCTCGCCTGACGTATCGTTGCCTTCGCGCAGAATCTCGACTTGGCCGGAGGCGAGGATGAACAACGAGTCCGACACATCGCCTTCGCGCGAGATCACGTCGCCTGCCACATAAGGTGCATCGCTCAACTCGGCCGCAAGCGCGCGGCGCTCGCCTTCCGTCAATTCGGCAAACAGCGACAACCGCGACAGCACGTCGATCCGGCTCGCCAGTTCGCGCGTGGTGGTCGCGTCCTGCTGCGCCGACACGGCCTCGGGCGTGAGCAGCACGCGGCGCGGCAGCGGTATGTTCATGTGCTGCCGGGCAAGCGCGGAAAACACGTGGGCGCGGATCTGCGAATCGGTGACCTGCTCGAATGTCGGATCGGTCAGCCAGTACAGGACCGCGTAGCGGACCGAATTATCGTCGAACGCGCGGCAGGTGCAGATTGCTTTCGGCTCGGCCGCGACGTACGGAATCTCGGCGCGCGCCAGGGCAGCCTCGACCGCGGCGATCACCCGTGTCGGCGCGACGTCGTAGTCGACGAAGAACTCGACGGCGCGACGCCACGGAATCTTGACGTCGCCCCGTCGCGCCAGCACCGTCACCCGGCTGGCGACCAGCTGCGCGTTGGGCATCATCACGGTCTCGCCGTCGTTGGTCGCCACCGCCAGGCAGCGCCAGCGGATGCCGATGATCTGCCCGACCACGCCGTCGACCCGGATCCAGTCGCCGATCCGGCAAGTATTGTCGGCCTGCAGTGCGATGCCGCCCCACAGGTTGCCCAGCATCGCCTGCATCGAGAATGCGATGGCGCCGGTCAGCACCGCGGACGTCGTGATGAGGCTGGCGAGATTCACGCCGATCTCGTTCATGCGGAAGATCGCGTAGATCAGCAGCGTCACGACGAGCAGGACGTCCGCCATCATCCGCGGCACTTCGGCCTTGTACAGCAGCACCTCGAACAGGAAGATGACGCTGATGCGGACCAGCGCAAAGGTGATCACCAGCAGCGCCAGTTCGCGCAGCACCACCACCAGCGTACGGCTGTCGAACCCGCTGCCATACCGGGACAGCAGCACGAGGCCGCCCAGGCCCAGCGCCAGCAGCACCACCATGGTGACCATCCCCTTGCGGAACGGGCGCGCACGCCGCATCGTGATGATGGCCAAAAGGAGGCCAATCGCGGCGAACAGCGATGCGTCGTGGATGGTGTCGTAGCCGGGCATGCGGGCGAGTCGTGGACTTCGTTGCCGGCGATTATAGGAGAGCCTTAGCGGCCCGTCGCGTAGAATCTTCCCCAACGAACCCACGACCTCCCGTTTTCCGATACCCAACATGACTCTTCGCACAGGCGGCGAAATTCTCGTCGCCGGCCTGCTCGCACAAGGCGCCGACCTGGCGTTCGGCGTCCCCGGCGAGAGCTATCTCGCCGTCCTCGACGCGTTCTATGACGTACGCGAGCGTTTCCGCTTCATCATCTGCCGGCAGGAAGGTGGCGCCGCCTACATGGCGGAAGCCCACGGCAAGCTGACCGGCCGCCCCGGGCTGGCCTTCGTCACCCGTGGTCCGGGCGCGACCAATGCCGCCATCGGCGTGCATACGGCCACGCAGGATTCATCTCCGATGATTCTCTTCGTGGGCCAGGTCGGAAGCGACATGACCGACCGCGAGGCCTTCCAGGAAATCGACTATCGACAGATGTACGGCAGCGTCGCCAAGTGGGCCGCCCAGGTCGACCGCGCCGAACGCATTCCCGAATATCTGGCGCACGCTTACCGGATCGCGATGTCGGGCCGTCCCGGACCGGTGGTGCTGGCGCTTCCGGAGGACATGCTCATTGCGCGGGCCGAATGCGCCGACATTGCGCGCATCGAACCGGTCGTCACGACCCCTGACCCAGGCCAGGTGGCCGCCGTGCTCGACCTGCTGGGACGCGCCGCGCGTCCGTTGGTGCTGGTCGGCGGCAGCCGCTGGAATGCCGAAGCCTGCGCCGCGCTGCGCCGATTCGCGGAAAACTCAGGTCTGCCAATCACCTGCGCGTTTCGTCATCAGGACCTCTTCGACAACCGCCACGAAAGCTATGCCGGCGACGTCGGCATCGGCATCAATCCGAAGCTCGCCGCGCGTGTGCGCGACGCCGATGTACTGCTGGTGATCGGCGAGCGGTTGGGCGAGATGACGACGTCCGGCTACACGCTGCTGAGCGTTCCCACGCCCGCGCAGACGCTGATCCACGTGCATCCAGGCGCGGACGAGCTGGGGCGTGTGTATCAGCCTGCGCTCGCCATCAATGCGACGCCGGGTGCTTTTCTTGCCGCCATGGCTGCCGCGCCGCTCAAGGCGAGGGATGAATGGCGGGCGGCGACCAAAGCGGCGCGCACCGACTATACGGCTTGGCAAGCGCCGCGCCCCGTGCCTGGCGACGTCGACATGTGGCGGATCGCGCTATGGCTGGACGCGAACCTGCCTGAGGACGCCATCGTCACCAATGGCGCGGGCAATTACGCGACGTGGATGCACCGCCTCTTCCGCTATCGCGGATTCCGAACGCAATTGGCACCGTATTCCGGCGCCATGGGTTATGGCGTTCCGGCGGCCGTCGCCGCCAAGGCGGCCCATCCCAAGCGCATCGTGGTCTCGTGGAATGGCGATGGCTGCTACATGATGAACGGACAGGAACTTGCCACCGCGGTCCAGTATGGTTTCGCGGTGATCTTCGTGGTCATCGACAACGGCATGTACGGCACGATCCGGATGCATCAGGAAAAGACCTATCCCGCGCGCATCTCGGGCACCGAGCTGCGCAATCCGGACTTCGCAGCGCTTGCGCGGGCGTATGGTGCGGTGGGCGAAACGGTGCTGCGTACCGAAGACTTTGCACCGGCATTCGAGCGCGCGCGGGCCGCCGCAGGCCCCACGCTCATTCACGTGAAGATCGACCCGCAGGCGCTGACCATGAGCACGTCGCTCGACGGTCTGCGCGCATTGGGCGAGGCCTCCGCCGCAGCGGACAAGGCTGCGCACGACTGAACCGCGCGAAGCCCAGCCGTGCGAAGAACCTGAGCCTGTCAGGGCGCCGCGTGCAACGCGCGACCCAGCATGATCCGCCAGACGCCGTTGGAGATGAGGCAGAAGCCGACCAGTATCCCGACGAAGTCGATGGAGTTTTGCGGCCAGCCCGACGCGATCATGATGGCGATCACGATCGACAGTGCGCCGTCGAACAGAACCCAGCCCCAGCGTGCCCTGGGCCGCAGCTTGAAGGCAAGCAGCACGCTGCTGATGCCGCTGGCCATCAGCAACGCACCGATCAGCAGCACGAGCGTGGCAAGGGAGGCCGTGGGGAACATCAGCATGCACACGCCCGCCGCCAAAGTGGCCAAGCCGGCGATCAGCTTCCACGGGAATCCATCATGCGCGCGCTGCTGGAACGCATAGACCAGCTCGACGATTCCCGCAAAGACGAACAGCCACGCGATAAGCAACGCGGTCGCCATCGCGGCAATGGCCGGCTCCACGATCGCGACGATGCCCGCCACCATCAGCAGCACGCCCCACACGATGACCCATCCGCCGGCCTTGCTCAGTTCCGGTGTCGCTTGTTCAGTCATGATCCCGCCCTCCCCTGATTAAATTATTGCCCCGTGCCCGGCGACTGCGCGTCGACCACTCGGTCCGGCAGCCGGTAATCCTTGAATGTTTCCCGCAGCTTCATCTTCAGCAGCTTGCCGGTGGCCGTATGCGGCAATTCGGCGACGAAGGCGACATCGTCCGGCAGCCACCATTTGGCGACCTTCGCCCCCAGAAAAGCCAGCATGTCTTCACGCGTCAAGGTCTGGCCGGCCTTTTTCACGACGACCAGCAACGGACGTTCCTGCCACTTGGGATGCGCAATGCCGATGACCGCGGCCTCGGCCACTGCGGGATGGCCCATTGCTGCGTTTTCGAGTTCGATGGACGAGATCCATTCGCCACCGGACTTGATGACGTCTTTCGAACGGTCGGTGATCTGCAGGTAGCCGTCGGCATCGATCGTTGCCACGTCGCCGGTGTCGAAGAAGCCGTCCGCATCGATGACTTCGCCGCCTTCGCCCTTGAAATAGCCGCAGGTGATCCACGGGCCGCGCACCAGCAGGTGACCGAACGCCTTGCCATCGTGCGGAAGGCGGCGACCGGCTTCGTCCTGGATGCGCAATTCGACGCCGAAGATCGGCCGACCCTGCTTGGCCTGGATATCGAGTCGTTGCTCGAGCGTGCAGCCCTGATGCTTGCTCAGCAGGGTGCAGACCGTGCCCAGCGGCGACATTTCCGTCATTCCCCAGGCGTGCAGGACGAACGCGCCGAACAACCTTTCGAATTTCTCGCTCATCGCACGCGGTGCCGCGGAGCCGCCGATCACGACGCGACGCACGGCCAATTCCTGCCTGGGATCGAGTCCGGCGGAGGCCACGTGCTGCAGCAGCATCAGCCAGACCGTCGGCACACCGAGCGCCAACGTCACCTTTTCGTCGCGCATCAATTCATAGACGCTCTTGCCGTCGAGCCCGGGACCGGGCATCACCAGCTTGGCGCCGGCCATCGCGCCGGCATACGGCATGCCCCACGCATTGACGTGAAACATCGGCACGACCAGCAGCAGCGTATCCGCCGCGGAAATGGCGAGGCCATCGGCCGCGCATGCCGCGTACGAATGCAGCACCGTCGAACGATGGGAAAAAAGCACGCCCTTGGGGTTGCCGGTGGTGCCCGATGTGTAGCAAAGCGACGAAGCCGTGTTCTCGTCAAAGACCGGCCACTGGTAGTCACTGTCCTGCGCGTCGACCAGTTCCTCGTAGCACAGCAGGCTGGCAATGCCCATGGCGGGCATATGCTCGCGATCGGTCATCGCGACGAAGCCCTTGACCGATGTCATCAGCGGCGCCAGTTTCTCGACCATGGGCGCGAAGCTCAGATCGAAGAACAGGTACTTGTCCTCGGCGTGATTCGCAATGTAGGTGATCTGCTCGGGAAACAGCCGCGGATTGATGGTGTGCAACACGGCGCCCATGCCGGAGACACCGTAGTAGAGCTCCATGTGCCGGTAGCCGTTCCAGGCCAGTGTCGCGACGCGATCGCCCGGCTCGACGCCCAATGCGAGCAGCGCCTTCGCCACCTGCCTGGCGCGCCGATGAATGTCGCCGTAGGTGCAGCGGTGAATCGGTCCTTCGACGGTCCGCGAGACAATCCCGACGGCGCTGTGGCAGGCGTTGGCATGCTCGATCAGCGACGATATCAGCAGCGGCCGTTCCTGCATCAGTCCCAACACAGGCATGTCCTTGGTCGAGTCGCGGCCGCATCTTGAGCGGCGGGTGATCGGCGACGACTATACCCGTGGCGGAACCACTTGTTGCAAATATGTCGCGGCGCGACCGCCGCCGGATTTCGCCGATTCGGAGCGGCGACGGCCTAACCACGTCCGTGGCGTTAAAATCCGCTTTTGCCTGCAGCAGCGGCCCCCACGACATTTCGCGCAACGCTTGCGGCAATCACTGACATCACAGTCGAAAGAGACAATTGATCAAACCCACCGTGTTACCGATTGCCCTGGTGTCGATTTGCGTTTGCGCGGCAACGACAGTACGCGCCGAGCTGAGCGCCGAAGACCTGGCCAAGATCGCGCAAAACCCCGTCGGCAACATGATCAGCCTGCCGTTCCAGAACAACACCAATTTCAATTACGGTCCGCAAAAAGGCACGCAGGACATCCTCAACATCCAGCCGGTGATCCCGATCTCGATCAACCCGGACTGGAATGTGATCACGCGGACCATCGTTCCCATCGTCTGGATGCCGGCGCTGGGCCCGGATACCGGCGCCACCAGTGGCTTGGGCGACATCCAGTTGACCGCCTTCCTTTCGCCCGCCAATCCGGGCGAATGGATCTGGGGTGCGGGTCCGATCGTCCAGCTTCCCACCAACAGTCGCGAAGAGCTGGGCAACAAGAACTGGGGCCTCGGGCCGTCTGCGGTCGTGCTGCACCTTGCAAAGGGCAGCCCGTGGGTCTATGGCGCATTGGTGAACAACGTCTGGTCATTGACCGGCGACAAGCAAGGCGGCTCGTTCAACAATGGCCTGATCCAGCCCTTCGTCAACTACAACTTCGCAGGCGGGGTGTACCTCACATCGGCCCCCATCCTGAACATCAACTGGAAAGCGGAGAACAGCCAGAAATGGACGGTGCCGGTGGGCGGTGGCGTCGGCAAGATCTTCCATATCGGCAAGCTCCCGGTAAATGCACAGGTTTCGGCCTACTACAATGTGGTTCGCCCGGATTACGGCGCCAACTGGCAGGTCCGTGCGCAAATGCAGTTCATGTTTCCCAAATGAGGTTAATGCCATCATGACCCCTTCCCATGCATTGCGCGTCTTGCTGCTCGGAATCGCCCTGTCGCCCGCCGTGGCCGTGGCCGTCGTCGCCGCCGCGCAGCAAACGGCTGCAGCCCCTGCCGCAAAATTGCCTGCAGCCCCTGGCGCAAAATTGCCTGCGGATCCTTGGCCGCGCGACATCAGCCTGTCCAACGCCGCCGTGCTGGTGTACCAGCCCCAGGTCGACAAGTGGGTCGACAACCAGATCGAATTCCGCAGCGCGCTGGCGATCAAGCCGGCCGGCGCCAAGGACGAAACCTTCGGTGTGGTGTACGCCACCGCGCGCACGCAGGTGGACAAGGTTGCCCGTACCGTGGTCTTCGAGAACCTCAAGATCACCAAGAGCGACTTTCCAACGCTTCCCAACCGCGGCGCGGCCTATGCCACGGAACTGCAGGCGCGATTCGCGGCCGATGTGAAAACGATCGCACTCGATCGTTTGCAATCCTCACTGGCGCTGGCCGGCATCAAGCCGCCTTCAGTGGCGGTCAACAACTCGCCGCCGCAGGTGCTCGTCAGCTATTCGCCGGCCATCCTGGTGCCCATCGACGGCGCGCCGGTGCTGAAGCCGGTGCCCAATCATTCGCGGGTGCAGCGCGTGATCAACACGCGCGCGCTGATCCTGAAGGGCGGGCCAGGCAACAACTTCTACCTTCACGTCTTCGACGGCTGGCTCGCCGCAAGCAACATCGCCGGACCCTGGACGCAGGCCACGCTGGGCCCGTTCGAAAAAAATGCCGCCAACGAGATCGCGCGGACGTTGTCCAAGGCCGGAACGGTCGACCTGCTCGATGGCGGTCCCAAGGCCAACCCCAAGCCGTCGCTGGCCAACGGCATACCGACCATCTACACGCCGCAGGTCGCAAGTGAGCTGATCGTGTTCAAGGGCCAGCCGGACTTCGTCCCCATCGTCGGCACGCCGTTGCTGTGGGCGTCCAACACGACCAGCGATGTACTGATCGACACGACCAACAATTACTACTATGTGTTGCTCGCGGGGCGCTGGTTCAGCGGCACGGCGATGACCGGTCCGTGGACGTTCGTCGCCGCCAACGCGTTGCCACCGGGATTCGCGAAGATTCCGGCGTCGTCATTGGCCGGCGCCGTTCTGCCGACGGTGGCAGGCACGCCGGAGGCGCAGGTGGCCGTGATCGAGAACATGATTCCGCAGACCGCCACAGTGCCGCTCAGGAACGGTCCCACGTTCACGCCGAACCTGGACGGCCCCCCGCAATATTCGCCGATCCAGGGCACCGCACTTTCATACGTCAATAATTCCTCGGTGCCGCTGATCCAGGTCGCGCCCAACGCGTACTTCGCGGTCACGGCGGGCGTCTGGTTTACTGCTGCGCAGTTGACGGGCCCCTGGTCCGTCGCCACGTCAGTGCCGGCGGCGATCTACGGCATCCCGCCATCGTCGCCGATCTACTACGTCACCTACGTGCGCATCTACGAAGCCACGCCCACGGTCGTCTACGTCGGCTACACGCCAGGCTATCTCGGTACCGTCGTCGCGCCGTACGGCACCGTCGTCTACGGCACCGGTTACGCATATTCGCCGTGGGTCGGCAGCGTCTGGTATGCGGCGCCCTACACGTACGGCGTGGCGGCTGCGCCCATCTACAATCCCTACGTCGGATTCACCTATGGCTTTGCATTGGGACTGGCCACCGCGGCCTGGATGGAACCGTACTGGGGCGGCGCGTACTACCACCCCGGCTACTGGGGCTACCCGTGCTGCGCGTCCGCCAGCGCCAACGTCTATGGTCATTGGGGCGCCACGACCTACTCCGGAACGCGGTCCTGGTATGCGGGGGGTGGCGTAGCCGGAACCACAGCGAGCGGCAACTACTACAACAATCGTACCGGCACTTCCGGAAGCTACAACGCGGGCAAGCAGTACAACGCGTGGACGGGCAACTACACGCGCGGTTACGACCGCACAGCCAATGGCGCCAACGGGGGTTCTGGCGAAGTCGCGCGCGGTACGAACTACAACACGTACACGGGACAGCGGTCGATGGCCAACGCCGCCTCGGCCACCGGAACGGGCGGCAGCACCTACAATCGCGCCGGCGCGACGACCAGCGGACCCGAAGGCAACGCGCACGTCGGCGGTGGATCCACCACCAACGCCAATACGGGCAAGACCAACACCTGGGGCACGGCCAGCGTCAACGGCAATCACTACGCCGACGTGAATGGCAACGTCTACAAGAACACCGGCGACGGCTGGGAGCAACATTCGTCCAGCGGTTGGAACGGTGCGTCGGGCGACTCGTCGTGGGCCAACAAGGAGTCCCAGGCGCGCAGCACCGGTGATGACCGCGCCAGCAGCTTTTCCGGCGCCGATCATTCCTTCGGTGGTGGCGGCTTCGGTGGTGGCGGCTTCGGTGGTGGCGGCTTCGGTGGCGGCGGCGACCGCTTTGGTGGCGGTGGCGGCTTCGGCGGCGGCGACGACCGTTTTGGTGGCGGTGGCGGCTTCGGTGGCGGTGGATTCCGCGGGGGCGGCGGACGGCGCTAGCGTTTCGGGGCGGACTCGATCTGCCTGGCCATCTGCGCATACTCCGCGCTGTCGGGATCGAGTATGCGCAACTGGCGGACGTAGGACATCGCCACGTCGCGCTTGCCCACCTGCGCGTTGAAATACGCGAGACCCGACAGGATGTCTCGGTCATAAGGTTGGCGCGCAAGCGCGGCGGTCAGAACCTTGATGGCTGCAGCAGGCTTGCCGTCGGAGTTGAGCGCCACCGCATACACGTACGCAAAGCGCCCGTTGTTCGGCGCCAATTGCGCTGCGGTGCGCAGTTCCGACAGGCCGTCCGCGATGCGCTTTTGCCGGACCAGTGCGAGACCGAGCGCATGATGAAGCGTGGCATCGCGCGGGTTGCGGGACAGGCCTTCGCGTAGTGTCTTTTCCGCCTCGCCGTCCACGCCGCCTGCCCGATAGAGATCGGCCAGGTTCGCGTATGCGGCGACGAATGCGGGATCGAGTTCGATCGCCTTGCGGTATTCGGTGATCGCGCCGCCGACGTCATGGCGTTGCGCATTGAGATTGCCCATGTTCATCCGACCTTCGGGGCGATCGGCGTTGTAGGTCTGCACCGCGACGTACTCGGCAATGGCCTTGTCGAACGCGGGGCGGGCGCCCGCAGGCAATGCCTGCTCGGGCGCGCCGGCCAGCGCGCGCGCGGCTTCGATGCGCACGGCGCGCACTGGATCGTCGAGCATGCGCACCAGATAACGCTGCCGCACGGTGGCCTCCGCCGCTGCGAGCGCCTCCACCGCCGCCAGTCGAACAATCGCTTCCGGATCGTTCAGCGCGCGCGAGACGGCGTCAATGGTCACCGGCGTGGGCATGCGACCGATGCGCGCGATGGCACTGGCGCGCGCGATGGCCGGTTGCGTCTTGTCGCCGATGACAGTCAGCAGCGCGCCGCGGGCCTCGGCCGTGCCGGCGGATCCCGCATGCAGCGCGCCGGCAAATTTCTGGAAGGATGACGGCGGCTTGCCGGTCCATTTCTCGATGGCCGTTGCCGCCCATTGCGGCGTCTGCTTCGTGTGGCAGTTGTTGCACGCGTTGGGCATGCCGAGGCTGGCCGACAGGTCGGGGCGTGGAATGCGCAGCGAGTGATCGTGCCGCGGGTCGACCTGCATGTAGGTCGTCGTCGGCATGTGGCAGGCCGCGCACGCGGCGCCCGGCGTGCCTTCGGCGTGATGCGTATGCGCAGCACTGTCGAATTTTGCCGGCAGATGACACTGCGCGCACACTGCATTGCCAGGCGCGCGCAGCTTGAGCGAGTGCGGCTCGTGGCAGTCCGAACAGGTCACGCCCATCGCATGCATCCGGCTCTGCACGAACGATCCCCAGTTGTAGACCTCGTCGCGCATCTGGCCGTCGTTCCAGTACAGGTTGTCCTCGAGCAGCGCCAGCCGGTGCGTGTCGAGCGGCGACTTGCCGTGCACGTAGTCATCGGAGAGCCGGCTGGCACGGCCGTGGCAGCGCGCGCACATCTCGATTTCGCGCGCGCTGGTTCGCGGCGCGCTGCGCGTCGCATTGCCGGTTGCCGCAACCGGCGCCCAGGTCACGCCGCGGCGCTCGTCCAGCGCGATGGCCAGGCCCTTGCCTGCCTCGAACGCGCGCCAGTCGTTGCCTTTCTTCGCCCAGGTCACGTGATTGGAGCCGGGGCCATGGCAGGCCTCGCACGAAACGTTCAGTTCCGACCACTTCGTGTCGTAGGTCCCGGCCGTCGCGTCAAAATTCTTGCGCAGGTTGGTCGAGTGACACTCGGCGCAGGTGAAATTCCAGTTCTGCCCGCCGGACGTCCAGTGCAGCCAATCGCCCGCCTTGATGTTCTGCCGGGGATACAGGTGGAACCACCGTTGGCCGCCCTGCTCCTTGGCACGCGAGTCCCAGGCGATGGACAGCGCCTGCAGGCGGCCGCCGGGAAAATCGATCAGGTACTGCTGCAGCGGGTGCACGCCGAACGCGTACTTGATCTGGTAGTCGTGCAACTTGCCGTCAGGACCGTCGGTGTTGACGAAGAATCCGCTGCCACGGCGGAAGAACGTCGTTGTCGTTCCGGCGTAGCTGAACTTGCCCGTCGTGAAATTGCCGAGCACCGTCTTGTCGTCGGCGACCTGCATGGCCAGGTCGTGGTCGGAGCCATGCCATGCCGCCCGCTGGGCCGCATGGCATTCCGCGCAGACTTCGCCTCCCACGTGATGCATTTCAACGATGGGCTGGTCGAATTTCGAAGGCGCGATTTGCGCCATCAGGCGCGAGCGCACGGAGTCGGAAAAGTAGAGGCTCAATGCCACGGCAAGCGCGACCAATACCGCGACCAGCGCAATCCAGCGCGTGCGCCTTCCGCGCAGCGCATTGCCAACGAGTGCCCCATTCGACACTTCCGGTGGCACGAGCGGCGGCCCGGCGGACGGCGCGGCGGCAGGCGCGGTAGCGGCTACGTTCTTCGGAGCCTTGGATTTCTTCCTGGCCATCGTTCGCTGCTGTGGCGGGTCGCTAAGTGGGTCGTCCCGCAAGCCCGGCTAAGTCACGGCCGGACGCAGAAATTAAAACGGCCCCAGCAAGCAATTGCCGAGGCCGTGAATGCATCCCGAAACAGTCGCGGGCGGCAGCAATGCCCCCCGCTCCGTTCCGACTTACTTCTTGATCGTCAGCTTGACGCCTTGCGCTGCCAGCGTCAGACGGGCACCGGTCTGCGTGCCATGCAGGCGCAGGACGACGCCGTTCTGATTCTTGAGGATCTGGTCGGTCGGACCCCCGGCGATGGCAATGCCGGCTTCGCCAGCGATGAAGTTGCCGCTGAAGTCAGCGACGCTCTTCAGGTTGAACACTTCGCCGGACGTCGAGATGTTCGAGACGCCCAGATCGGCAACGCTCAGACCTTCGACCGAGAACGGGTACGTCTTGCCGCCGAATGTCAGCGTGCCGTCACCCCAGCTCACGCCGATGCCGAGGGCAACAGCCTTGCTGCTCAGTGTTACGGTACCCGACGGGGCCGGATCGGCCGCCATCGAGGTCGAGAATACGGCGATGCAACCCAAAGCCAACAGCCACTGCGATGCAAGTTTCTTCAACATTGTGCTTCTCCTGAAGTGAGTCCTGAATGAACGCAAACTCGATGGGCGGAACTTGAACGGGACTTTTGTTGATCCGTGCAAAACCAACGACCGAATATTATAGACCTATTTGCCACACACTACAATTTAGCGGGTAGATCAGGCCCCGCTAGGGCGTGTCCAACGTGACGAGTCCGGAAAGCGTTCCCGCGGCGCCCTGGACGTAGATCGTGGACGACTGTCCGGAGACCAGTGGCACACTCGTCAGCGTCAACACCAGCGTTGAATTGGTCGAATCAAAGAAGGTGAATGTTGCCGCGCCGGGCGTGAGTTGGACCTCGGAGGTGGCGGCGTTGGTGGCCAACGCGGTGGCCCCGCGGGGGGTGCCGCTCACGAAGATGTTCAGCGGAGGTGAATTGGGCGACGAATTGACGAAGCGCACCGCCGCATAACCGCCAAGCGGCGGCGAATTGTTGTCATTAAGCGCAACAGCCGTGGTGGCGCCCGCAAAACCGGTGACGAAAACAGTATTGTCCGTGGCGGGGCCGAACGAGTTCGACAGCGTCGCAATGGTCGCGCCGGGCGCCGACGTTGCCTCGAAGGTCACTGTGCCAGTTCCCGCCTGAATGTACTGATAGGCAGACGCGGCCTGGTACGCCAGATTGGAAATGCCGGGATTGCCGTTGAGGAATTGATTGACCGGGCCCGATTGCAGCGCGGAATTGACGACCTTGAGCCGCGCCAGCTTGTTGTTGGCGATGATCTGCTGCGACGCGCCGTCGATTTCGTTCAGCAGCACGTTGGTGAGCATGGAGCTGCCCCTGCTGTAGACGATCACGTCGGTCGCGGTCTGGTTGGGCAGCGTGATGGGGCCGGAGTCGTAGATGATGGTCTTGGTCGCGGCTACGGTCATCACCAGCTGGTAAGGCCCCGACGTGAACGATCCGAAGATGTTCGAGTTGGTGTAATTGACGCTGGTGAAGGTGGGCGACGTCGTGTCGATGGCCTGCCCTTGCGGCAGGAAGTAAATGTCGATCGGATACAGGCCGAGCGCTGTGCCGTTGGAAGTTGGCGCCGCCATTAACAGGTTGATGTCCGACTTGCCGTTGGGCGGCTGCTGCGTCACATCCGCCATTGGCCCCATCTGCGGCGCCAAGGTCGAACCGTAAATGACCAGCGTGTAGCTTTGATTGCCCGCCAGGTTGTAGGTCTGGTCGATCAGGGCCACGCTCGTGCCCGCCAGCGTGACCGAGAACTTGGTCGAGGTGTTGGTGAACTCCTGATACCCGGTCATGCCTTCGAAGGCGAGCCCGGACCATGCGGCGACGCTGTTCGCCGTGACATCGACCGGCGTTGGCGGGTAGAGCACGTTGACGATGCGCACGTTGGCCGGTGTCGGCGGAAAGTAGTTGATGCTGTTGATCTTGCAGCCGGCAAGCACGAACGGCAGGGCAAGCAGAAGGACGAGGGACTTGAATGTGTTGGGCATCGGAAGATCCTGGGACAGCCGCGTATTATGCCATGCAGCCCTCGCACCCCCGTCCGGCGCCGGATACCACACGCACGCCGGCGGCGCACTTGGAAACATCCTGTTACCAACCGGATGCCTGCAATTCAGGACGAATTGCCTGCCTCGGTGTCCGTTAGTGTCCACCTGTTCGATAATCCCGGACGGATCCCGGTCCTGAGCCGAAAGCAACGATTACGATGACAGCGAGCCCTTCCACAGCGCACTCAGCGGCGGGCCCACCGCCGGAACACGCACCGCAGGCAAGAACGCGCCGCTGGCGACGAAGGCTGTTCGCCCTCGTGGTGGTCGCAGCGTTGGCCGCTGGTGCGTATTACGGTTGGAGTACATCGGCGCCTGCGCCAGTGGCCACGCCCCAGGGACGGTTCGACCCGGCCGCGCGTTCGCTTCCGGTCGTCGCGGCCGCGGCGAAAAAGGGCAGCATCGACGTCTCACTGAGCGCTCTGGGGACGGTGACCCCGCGCAACGTGGTGACGGTCAAGCCACGGGTCGACGGCCAGTTGATGCGCGTCACGTTTACCGAAGGCCAGGTGGTCAAGGCGGGCGACCTGCTGGCGGAAATCGATCCGCGCCCCTTCAATGTGCAGTTGGCGCAGGCCGTCGGACAAATGGCCCGGGACCAGGCGCTGCTCACGAATGCGCGGCTCGATCTCGAACGCTACCGGACGCTTCTCGCGCAGGATTCGATCTCCAAGCAGCAGGTCGACACGCAGGCGGCACTTCTCCGGCAGTACGAAGGCGCGTTGCAATCGGACCAGGGCGCGGTCGACAGCGCGAAATTGCAATTGACCTACGCACGCGTCACGGCACCGATCGGCGGCCGCGTCGGCTTGCGCCAGATCGACCCGGGCAACGTGGTCCGCGCGTCGGATGCGACGGGACTTGTGGTGATCACGCAGTTGCAGCCGATCACGGTCGTGTTTCCGGTGCCGGAAGACAATGTTCCGCGCGTACTGAAGCGGCTGCAGGTCGGCGAGACGGTCCCCGTCGAGGCGTGGGACCGCGACGGCAAGGTCAAGCTTGCGACGGGCAAGCTGCTGACCGCCGACAACCAGATCGATACGGCCACCGGCACCATCAAGCTCAAGGCGGAATTCGCCAACGACAACGCGGCGCTGTTCCCCAATCAGTTCGTGAACGTGCGCATGTTGCTGTCGGAATTGCCGGACGCCACGTTGATCCCCTCGGCCGCGATCCAGCGCGGTGCGCCGGGAACATTCGTCTACGTCGTCAAGGACGACAAGAGCGTCACCGTGCGTCCGGTCAAGTTGGGGCCGATCCAGGGCGAAACCACCGCCATCGCCAGCGGACTTGTCCCGGGTGAGCTCGTCGTCGTCGACGGCACCGACAAATTGCGCGAAGGCGCAAAGGTGGAAATGGTCACGCGCGATGCGTCGCCCGTGCCGGCGTCCGACGGCGCCCGCCGTGGCGGACAAGGTGGCCGGCCGCCTGGCAACCGCCCGCAAAAGCAGTGAATCCGTCGCGCCTCTTCATCGTGCGCCCGGTGGCGACCACGCTGCTGATGGTCGCGATCCTGCTGGCCGGCTTCATCGCGTATCGCGTGCTGCCGCTGTCGGCGCTGCCCGAAGTTGACTATCCGACGATCCAGGTGGTGACGCTCTACCCCGGCGCCAGTCCGGATGTGATGACGTCATCCGTGACCGCGCCACTGGAGCGGCAGTTCGGCCAGATGCCGGGACTCAATCAGATGTCATCCACGAGCTCGGGTGGCGCCTCGGTGATCACGCTGCAATTCGGCCTCGAACTATCGCTGGACGTCGCGGAGCAGGAGGTGCAGGCCGCAATCAATGCGTCGGGGAGTTTCCTGCCCGCCGATTTGCCCAACCCACCGATCTACAACAAGGTGAATCCGGCCGATACGCCGATCATCACGTTGGCGCTCACGTCGCAAACGCTTCCATTGCCCAAGCTGGAAGACCTGGCCGACACGCGAATCGCACAGAAAATTTCGCAATTGCCCGGCGTCGGGCTGGTGAGCATCAGCGGCGGCCAGCGACCTGCCGTGCGCATCCAGGTCAATCCCAAGGCGCTGGCGGCCTATGGACTGTCGCTGGAGGATGTGCGCACGTCGATCGCCAATGCCAACACCAACCAGGCCAAGGGCAGTTTCGACGGCCCGACGCGCGCATCGACGATCGACGCCAACGACCAGTTGAAATCGGCGGATGAATATCGGCAACTGATCGTCGCCTACAAGAATGGCGCGCCGATTCGCGTGCAGGACATCGCCGACGCCATCGACGCGGCCGAGAATACGCGTCTCGCGGCATGGGCCAACACCACGCCGGCGATCATCATCAACGTCCAGCGCCAGCCCGGCACCAACGTCATCGAAGTGGTCGACCGCGTCAAGGCACTGCTGCCGCAGTTGCAGGCATCGTTGCCGGCCGCCGTGGACGTCGTGCTGCTCACCGACCGCACCGTCACCATCCGCGCCTCCGTGCGCGACGTTCAATTCGAGCTGCTGCTGGCCGTGGCGCTGGTGGTGATGGTCATCTACCTCTTTCTGCGCAATGTGCCGGCGACGATCATCCCCAGCGTGGCCGTGCCGCTGTCGCTGGTCGGCACCTTCGGCGTGATGTACCTGGCCGGCTTCTCAATCAACAACCTGACGTTGATGGCACTCGTCATCGCGACGGGCTTCGTCGTCGACGACGCCATCGTCGTGATCGAGAACATCGCGCGCTACATCGAGGACGGCGAATCACCGCTGCAGGCAGCACTCAAGGGAACGCAGCAGATCGCGTTCACGATCATCTCGCTGACGTTCTCCCTGATCGCCGTGCTGATCCCGCTGCTGTTCATGGGCGACGTCGTGGGCCGCCTGTTCCGCGAGTTCGCGGTCACGCTGGCCGTGTCCATACTCATTTCCGCCGTGGTGTCGCTGACGTTGACGCCGATGATGTGCGCCAAATTGTTGCGCCATACCCCGCCGGAGAAACAGGGGCGCTTCTATCGCTGGAGCGGCGATGTGTTCGAGCGCGTCATCGGCCGCTACGGTCGCATGCTTACCTGGGTGCTGGATCGGCAGGCGGCAACGCTGGTCGTCGCTGTGCTGACACTGGTGCTCACCGTCGCGTTGTACATCGTCATTCCGAAGGGCTTTTTCCCGATCCAGGATACCGGGGCAATACAGGGCATCTCGGAGGCGCCGCAGACGATTTCCTTCGCCGCGATGGCCGAGCGGCAGCAGGCGCTGGCCGCCGTGGTGCTGGAAGACCCCGCGGTGGCGAGCCTGACCTCCTTCATCGGCGTCGAC
>JANMCH010000064.1:0-18213 GCA_031361045.1 Betaproteobacteria bacterium
GTCAGGTCCATGCCGCCACCGAACCACCAGACCGGATCCGCGTCGGGTTTCCGCGCGACGAACGAGCGCACATTGAGATGCACGGTCGGCGCATACGGATTGCGCGGGTGCAGGACCAGCGACACGCCCATCGCTTCCCACGAACGGCCCGCAAGTTCCGGGCGATGTGCCGTCGCGGACGCCGGCATGCGCTCGCCGGTCACGTGCGAGAACAGCACACCGCCGCGCTCGAGCACGCGCCCGTTCTCGATCAGCCGTGAAAGTCCTCCGCCGCCCTCCGCACGCGTCCATTCATCGCGCTGGAACGGCTCGCCGCCGATCGCCTCGAGACCGACCACGATGCGCGATTGCAAATCGAGAAGCCAGGCTCTGACCGCAGCAGTGTTCATGCGGTCACTTGCGCGGCAACAGCGCGCGAAAACCGATATCGGTGCGGAACTGCATGCCGGCGAAGTGAATGTCGGCGATTGCGGCGTAGGCACCGCGCTGCGCCTGCCGCACCGAATCCGCGAGGGCGGTAACGCACAGCACACGGCCGCCACTGACGACGGCCTTGCCGTCGGCGAGGGCGGTTCCCGCATGGAATACCGTTACATCCGGATGCGCATCCGGCGTGACGCGGTCGAGGCCTTCGATGACGTCGCCTTTGCGCGGATCGTCCGGATAACCCTGGGCCGCAAGCACGACGCCCAGCGCCGTGCGCCGGTCCCATGCCGCGTCGATCGTGTCGAGCGTGCCATTGATCGCGTGTTCCACCAGGTCGACGAAGTCCGACTTGAGCCGCGCCATGATCGGCTGCGTTTCGGGGTCGCCCATCCGGCAATTGAATTCCAGCGTCTTCGGTTGGCCAGCGGCGTCGATCATCACGCCGGCGTAGAGAAAGCCGGTGAACAGGATGCCATCGGCCGCCATGCAGTTCACGGTCGGCACGATGATCTCGCGCATGATCTTCGCGTGCAATTCCGGCGTGACCACGGGTGCCGGGGAATACGCGCCCATGCCGCCGGTGTTGGGCCCGGCGTCGTGGTCCTGCAAGCGCTTGTGGTCCTGCGACGATGCCAGCGGCAGCACATTCCTGCCGTCGACCATCACGATGAAACTCGCCTCTTCACCTGCCAGGAATTCCTCGACGACGACACGGGCACCGGCATCGCCCATCGCGTTGTCGACGAGCATCGCGTCGATCGCGGCGTGCGCCTCGCCCAGCGTCATGGCGACGACCACGCCTTTGCCGGCGGCGAGACCGTCGGCCTTGACCACGATCGGCGCGCCGCGTTCGTCGATGTAGGCATGCGCCGCCTGCGCATCGGAAAACGTGCAGTACTCGGCCGTCGGAATGCCATGACGCGCCATGAACGACTTTGCGAAATCCTTGGAGCTTTCGAGCTGCGCGGCGGCTTGCGTCGGTCCGAAGATCTTCAGTCCTTCCGCGCGAAACGCGTCCACGATGCCGGCGGCGAGCGGACCTTCGGGGCCAACAACCGTCAGCACGACGTGTTCGCGCCTGGCGAACGCGACGAGATCAGGAATGGCGGTCAGCGGCACGTTGGTGAGCATTGAATCGCGTGCGGTGCCGGCGTTTCCCGGCGCCACGAAGACCTTGGCCACGCGCGGGCTTTGCGCGATCTTCCACGCCAGTGCATGTTCGCGGCCACCGCCACCGACGACGAGGATGTTCAAGGCGTGGTCCTCGACATGGAAAGCGCAGGCCTAGTGCCGGAAGTGGCGAATGCCGGTGAAGACCATCGCGATGCCGCGCTCATTGGCGGCGGCGATCACTTCGGCGTCGCGCATGCTGCCGCCCGGCTGGATCACGGCCACCGCGCCGTTGTCGGCGACGACATCGAGGCCGTCGCGGAACGGGAAGAACGCGTCGGAGGCCACCACCGAACCGGCAAGCGACAGCCCGGCGTGCTGCGCCTTGATCGCCGCGATGCGAGTCGAGTCCACGCGACTCATCTGACCGGCGCCAATGCCCAGCGTGCGCCCGCCGCCGCAATACACGATGGCATTCGACTTCACGAACTTCGCGACACGCCAGGCGAAGAGAAGATCGACCAACTGCTCCGGCGTGGGCGCCCGGGCCGTCACCACCTTCAATTCGGCTACCGCGACGTTGCGCACATCGGGTGACTGCGCGAGAAACCCGCCACCGACTCGCTTCCAGTCCCACGCGTTGCCAGTTGTGCCCGCTGCAGGCAGCGGCACTACAAGCACGCGTACGTTGACCTTTTTCGCGATCACCGACAGCGCATCGGCGGTGTAGGCCGGGGCGATGACCACTTCCACGAATTGCGCGGAGACGGCTTCGAGCGTGGCCGCGTCCACGGGACAATTGAACGCGATGATGCCGCCGAACGCCGACGTCGGATCAGTGGCCAGCGCGCGCTGGTACGCCGTGAGCGGATCGGCCGCGATGGCGACACCGCAAGGATTCGCGTGCTTGACGATGACACAGGCCGGTTCCGTGAAGGTCTTCACGCATTCCCACGCGGCATCGCTGTCGGCCACGTTGTTGTACGACAGTTCCTTGCCCTGCAGCTGGCGGTAGGTGGCGAGCGAGCCCGGCGCCGGTGCTTCGTCGCGATAGAACGCGGCGGACTGGTGCGGATTTTCGCCGTAGCGCATCTGCTGCACTTTCGCGCCGGAAAAGTGGAACGAGTCCGGGAAGTCGGCGGCAGCGCCATCGGGTCCGCGCGCGGTCAGCCAGTTGGCGATGGCGCCGTCGTAGGACGCGGTGTGCGCAAAGGCCTTGCGCATCAGCCGGAAGCGCGTGGCGTCGCCGAGCGTGCCGTCGTGCGTGTCCAATTCAGCCAGCACTTCCGCGTAGTCGGCCGGATCGACGACGATGCCGACGTGCGGCCAATTCTTCGCCGCGGCGCGCACCATCGACGGGCCGCCGATGTCGATGTTCTCGATGGCGTCGTCGAGCGTGCAATCGGGCCTGGCCACCGTCGCGCGAAACGGATACAGGTTGACGACGACGAGGTCGATCGTCGGGATGCCGTGCGCCGCCAGCGCCGCCACGTGTTCCGGCATGTCGCGGCGGGCGAGTATGCCGCCATGCACCTTCGGATGCAGAGTCTTCACGCGTCCGTCGAGCATCTCTGGAAAGCCGGTGTAGCTGCCGACATCGGTTACGGCGAGCCCGGCATCGGCCAGTGCCTTGGCGGTGCCGCCGGTGGACAGGAGCTTGATGCCGCGCGCGGACAGTTGCCGCGCAAATTCGACGACGCCGGTCTTGTCGGAGACCGACAACAGCGCCTGCGCGACCTTTGCTGCCATCAGAGCAACTTGTAGCGGGTGAGCTTCGCGCGCAGCGTGTTGCGGTTCATGCCCAGCATGTCCGCAGCCTGCGTCTGGTTGCCCTGCGCGCGATCCATGATGGATGCGAGCATGGCGCGCTCCACGTGGCCAATCACCATGTCGTAGACGCCGGTCGGTGTCTCGCCATCGAGGCGCCGGAAATATTCATCGAGCGAGCGCTCGACGCTCCGGCAGATTTCATTGCTGCCATTGAGTTTAAGTTTTCTGGTCACGCCGCGAGGGCCTCCCCGGCCCGGTTTGCATTGCTCGTTATTTGTTGTGATGTCGCCTTGCGGCTTGCCAGGGCAGCGATCGCACTGCCCTCGTTTTCATGGAGATATTCCAGCCGCTCGCCGCATTGCGCAAGTTGGTCGAAGAACCTCTGCACGGCGTGGGTTTGTTCGGCTACCGTGATCGCTGCGTTTGCTTCGCGACGCAACTGCGCTCCCCCTTCCAACGCCTCGGTGTACCAACCCAGGTGCTTGCGCGCGATGCGCACGCCGGCAATTTCCCCGTAGAAATCGTAGTGATCCGCCAGGTGCGCGACGATCAGTGCGCGCGCCTCGGCGACCGTCGGTGCCGGCAGATGCTCGCCCGTCGCGAGGAAGTGCGCGATCTCGCGGAAGATCCACGGCCGGCCCTGCGCCGCGCGGCCGATCATCAGTGCGTCGGCGCCGGTATGCCGCAACACCGCCAACGCGTGTTCCGGCGTACCGATGTCGCCATTGGCGATGACGGGAATGTCCACCGCCTGCTTCACCGCGGCGATGGTGTCGTATTCGACGGCGCCGACGAACGCGCAGGCGCGCGTGCGGCCATGCACGGTCAGCGCAGCCACGCCCGCATCCTGCGCTATGCGCGCGATACGCGTCGCGTTGCGTAATGCCGGACTGGGGCCGGTGCGGATCTTGAGCGTGACCGGCACCGTGACCGCGGCAACCACGGCTTCCAGGATGGCGGCGACCAGTTTCTCGTTGGCGAGCAGCGCAGAGCCGGCAGCAGCGTTGCAAACTTTCTTGGCTGGGCAACCCATGTTGATGTCGATGATCTGCGCGCCCTGCTCTACGTTGTAGCGCGCGGCGTCGGCCATCAACAACGGATCGGCGCCGGCAATCTGCACCGCGATGGGCGCCACTTCGCCGTCGTGGTTGGTGCGCAGCCGCGATTTGTCGGTGCCGCGCAGCAGGGGATTGGACGCCACCATTTCCGACACCGCGTAACCGGCACCCAGTCGCCTGCACAACTGCCGAAACGGGCGATCGGTGACGCCCGCCATCGGCGCGACGGCAAGATTGTTCGGCAAAATGTAGGGACCGATGCGCATGATCGGAGCAGACGGAACGAGTGAAATTTGAAGACGGGAACGGGGGGCGAATTATACCGGCTTTGCAGCGCGGCAGCTGAGCGAACGCACGTTCAGGAAATTCCGTACAGCATTGCGCGCGTGAACGCTCTCTTCAATGGCGGCACCGCATCGAGGAAGGTGAGCGCCAAACCGCGCGGCCAGCGGATCAGCGCGGCATCGTTCGCGAACAATTGCGAGAGTCCATGCGTGAACGCGATGCCCGCGTAGCGATCGGCTTTGCGCCGCGACGCGAAGGCCGCCAGCATCGGACTGTCGCCCAGCGCGTCGCGCGGCGTGCGGATGATCGACTGGCCCAATTCCCACGCGTCGCGCACGCCGAGGTTGAATCCCTGTCCGGCAATCGGATGCAGCGATTGCGCCGCATTGCCGATGACCACGCTGCGCGTTGCCGTCGTGGGCCGCGCGAATTCCAGCCGCAGTGGAAACGTGCGCCGGTCGCTGACCTGCGCGAAACCGCGCACGCGTGTTCCGAAGTGGTGCGCGAGCGACTCGAGGAACCGGTCATCGGGCAACGCGAGCACGGACTCCGCCTTCGCCGGCGTCATCGTCCAGACCAACCCGTAGTGCTCAGTTTGGTCCCCGCCTTCGGGCAGCAGCGCCATCGGACCGTGGGACGTGAAGCGCTCGAACGCAACGCCTTTGTGGGGCTGTGCCATGCGCAGCCTGGCAATCAGCGCGACCTGTCCGTAGTCGCGCTTTTCGCGCGCGATGCCGGCGACCGTGGTACCGGTGCCGTCGGCGACGACCGCGAGGCGCGCGAGCATCGATTCTCCGGCATTGCCGGCCAGCCTCACCGCAGCGCGCGCCGGTGTCGCGTCCACGGCTGCCGCGGCGGCACCGAAGCGCAACTCGACCTTCGTGCGCGCCAGCGCGTCGTCGATGGCACCCTGCAATGCGCGATACGACACGACATAACCCAGCGCCGGCACACCCTGCTCGTCCGCCGTCAGCCGCGTGACGCCGAATCCTCCGGCCTGCGAAATGTCGATCTCGACGATCGACGTGACCGCGCCGGCCACCGATGACAGGCGCGGCCAGACACCGAGGCGTTCGAAGATCAGCCGCGCGCCGTGCGACAGTGCCAGCGACCGGTCGCCCCGCAACAGGGTGCCCTCGGCGCGGGCGTCCAGCGCGACGATGTCGAGGTCGGTGTCCGCAAGCGCAAGCGCCAGCGCACCGCCGACCGGCCCTGCGCCGACGATGACGACATCGCGCATCGGATCTACCTGTCGACTAGCGCTTGCAGGCGGCTTCGACGTCGGCGATCGTCTTGGGCGCGGCGGCGGTCAGGTTTTCGTGACCGGTGGCAGTGACCAGGACGTCGTCCTCGATGCGCACGCCGATGTCCCAGAAATGTTCCGGGACATTGTCAGCGGGGCGGATGTAGGTGCCGGGTTCCACGGTGAGCACCATGCCGGGCACCAGCGACTGCGACGCGCCCTTGACCTGGTAGAGGCCGGCATCATGCACGTCGATGCCCAGCCAATGACCGGCACGGTGCATGTAGAACTGCTTGAAGCTGCCGTTCTCCAGCACCTCGTCCAGCGAGCCCTTGCACAGGCCGATATCGATGTAACCCTGCGCCAGTACGCGCTCGGCCGCCTTGTGATATTCGTGGAATTCCGTTCCCGGCTTGACGACGGCCAGGCATGCCATTTGCGAGGCAAGCACCAGTTCGTAGATGTCCTTCTGCGGACCCGTGAACTTGCCGTTCACTGGAAACGTGCGCGTGATGTCCGACGCATAGCCGCGGTATTCGCAGCCGGCGTCGATCAAGAGCAAGTCACCGTCGGCCATCAAACGGTCGTTGTCGCGATAATGCAGCACGCACGCGTTGGGGCCGGAGGCGACGATCGACGGATACGCAACCGCCTGCGCGCCGTTGCGCAGGAATTCATGCAGCAGTTCGGCTTCGGTCTGGTATTCGTGCCAGCCCGGCCGCGTGGCGCCCATGGCGCGCTTGTGCGCGGCGCAGGAGATGGTCGCCGCCTGCCGCATCAAGTTGAGTTCGTGATCGTCCTTGATGAGGCGCATCGCGTCGATGGCGCCACGGACGTCGACGACGTCGTCGGGCGCTGCGACGCCGGCGCGCGCGCGGTTGCGCACCTCGTTCAGCAATTGCGTGACCTGCTTGTCCCAGGTGTCGAACAACCCGAGCGGCGTGAACAGCGCAGGCCGGTCCGACGCCAGTTCCGGCAATTTTTCGGACAACGCCGAGATGGGATGGGCTTCGTCGAAGCCGAAGATTTCCTTGGCCGCATCGGGGCCGTAACGGAAGCCGTCCCAGATCTCCCGCTCGGCGTTCTTCTCGCGGCAGAACAGCACGTGCTTGTCGCCCTCTGGCCCGGCGATCAGCGCGACGACCGCCTCCGGCTCCGGAAAGCCGGACAGGTAATAGAAGTAGCTGTCGAAGCGAAACGGGAACGTCGAATCGCGGCTGCGCGTCACTTCCGGCGCCGTGGGCACCAACGCCAGGCCGCCGCCGGAATGCGCGCGCATCGACGCCAGGACCGCCGTACGGCGTGCCCGATAGAATTGGTGAGAATTTTTCATGGGCATCTTCGCGTTCGGAACGATCGCGCATTATACGTCCGCGCCGCCATGCTGCTGCCATGCTGCTGCCATGTGGCCGCCATGGCGCTTCGCCCGCAATCTCCGCTACCATCGACCCATGCAGCCCGATGCCGCAGGTCCCGAGGGTGCGCTGACCGGCGCGGCGCTGCACGCTGCCAAGCGGGAATTGCGGGCTTCAATGATTGCGGCACGCGATGCGCTCGAACCCGCAGTGCGTGCCTCCGCATCGCGCACGATCGGCGAGCGCCTGCAGGCCTTGCCGTCGTTTGTGGCGGCGCGCGTCGTGCTGGTGACCTTTCCATTCGGCAGCGAGTGGGACACGCGACCGATCGCGCGGATCGTGCTGTCGTCAGGCAAGACGCTGGTGGTGCCGCGCGTCAACAATGTGACCCGGATGCTCGAGCTGCACGCCGTCGGCGACATTGCGAGCCAGATCACCGCGGGATTTCGCGGGATTCCGGAGCCCCTGTCCACGCTGCCGCGCATCGACGCGGCACGGATCGACTGGGTGCTGGTGCCAGGGGTCGCGTTCAGCGCCGACGGGCGACGCCTGGGCTACGGCGGCGGGTTCTACGACCGCCTGATGGCCACGCTTGCGCCAGGGACACCGTGCATTGCCGGTGCCTTCGACGCGCAGATTGCCGCGCACATTCCGGCCGCCGCGCACGACCTCTATGTCGACCGCATCGTCACGGAGTCGCGAACCTACCCCGCGTCGAAGGGATGAGCGCCGACGGGCCGTCCCGAGGCGCGAATGGCTCCCCCTCGGGGGGCAGCGAACATAGTGAGCGTGGGGGTCGTTCATGAGCGCCGACGGGCCGTCCCGAGGCGCGAATGGCTCCCCCTCGGGGGGCAGCGAACGTAGTGAGCGTGGGGGTTCCCCCAACCGGCGCACGGCACTGGTCGCGCTGGCGGCCACACTTGCCATCCAGATGTTCACGTCGCTGGCCGCGACCGCGCCGTCGGTGCTGGCGCCCGAGATCGCGCAGGCGATGGGCGTCGCACCGCAATGGATCGGCGTCTTTGTCGGCTTCATCTACGCCGGCGCGATGGTGGCGAGCCTGCTGTCGGCCAGTTTCATCGAGCGTTACGGCGCCATTCGCGTGTCGCAGGTCTGCGTGCTGTTGTGTGCGGTCGGGATTGCCTTCGTCGGCCTGCTGCCGGCTTCGCTTGCGTTGCTCCTGATCGCGGTCGCCGTCCTGATCGGGCTGGGCTATGGACCGATCACGCCTGCGTCGTCGCAGATCCTCGTGCGCACGACGCCGCCCGCGCAAATGGCGCTGATGTTCTCGATCAAGCAGACGGGAGTCCCGGCCGGCACGGCGCTGGCGGGAGCCCTGATGCCCATCGTCGCGCTGTTGCTCGGCTGGCGAACGGCCCTGGTGGCGGTCGGACTGCTGGGGCTGGCGGTCGTGGCCGCGGCCCAGTCGACACGACGCACTCTCGACACCGAGCGCGCGCCACGTCTTTCGTTCACGCTGGCGGCCACCCTCGGTCGCTTGCGGCAGGTGGCCAGGTCGCCGGCGCTGGCCGAACTGGCCGCGCTGAGCTTTGCCTACGGCGCGGTCCAGGTATGCCTGACCAGCTTCCTGGTCGTCTATTTGCACAATGGATTGCAGTGGACGCTGGTGGCTTCTGGGTTAGCACTTACTGTCGCCACAATCGGCGGTGTAATTGGACGTATAGCCTGGGGCGCGGTTGCGGATCGGCTCCTGGCGCCGCGCCGGGCCCTGGTTTTGATCGGGTTGCTGGCCGGGCTGTGCGGGCTCCTGACGGCGTTTGCCACGCCGGCGTGGCCCGCCTGGATCGTCTTCCCGATGGTGGCGCTTTTCGGCGCCACGGCCATTGGCTGGAACGGCGTGCAATTGTCCGAACTGGCCCGGCAATCGCCGCCGGGCAGCGCCGGATCCGTTACCGGTGCGGCCGGATTCATCACGTTTTTCGGCGTGGTGCTGGGCCCACCTTCGTTTGCGGCGCTGACCGCGTTGACCGGCGGTTTCCGCGCCGGCTACCTGATGATGGCGACCATCAGCCTCGTTGCCGCATTGGCACTGTATCTGCGCACACGCGCGACGAAACCACGCTGACGCAAACGCGCGAATGCCGCGCGACGTTCCAGTCAGGATTTCCGCGTTGCAGCAATGCAGGCGCAGCGCTTCGCAGGTAGGATTGACCCCCCTTGCATGAGATGCGGATTCACGCGCGCTCCGGAGAACTCCATGGATATGATGAAAAGCGATGCCGACCCCCAGGAAACCCGCGAATGGCTGGACGCGCTGGCGGGCGTGCTCGCCGCTGAAGGCCCGGACCGCGCGCACTTCCTGATCGAAAACCTGATCGACGCGGCGCGCCAGTCCGGCGCGTACCTGCCGTTCTCGGCGAATACAGCCTACATCAACACGATCCCCACTTCCGCGCAGGTCAGGATTCCCGGCGACCAGGAAATCGAGCACCGCATCCGGTCGTTTGTGCGCTGGAACGCGATGGCGATGGTGCTGCGCGCGAACAAGGACACCAACGTCGGCGGCCACATCGCCAGTTTTGCCTCCGCGGCCACGTTGTATGACGTCGGCTTCAACCATTTCTGGCATGCGGCATCGGAGGCGCATGGCGGCGACCTGATCTTCGTGCAGGGCCACTCTTCGACGGGCGTCTATGCACGCGCGTTCATGCTCGGTCGCCTGACCGAGGCCCAGCTCGACAACTACCGGCAGGAAGTCGACGGCAAGGGCATCTCGTCGTATCCGCACCCGTGGCTGATGCCGGACTTCTGGCAGTTCCCGACGGTGTCGATGGGCCTGGGTCCGCTGATGGCCATCTACCAGGCGCGCTTCATGAAGTACCTGCAGGACCGCGGCCTCGCGCAGACGGAAGGCCGCAAGGTGTGGGCGTTCATGGGCGACGGCGAGATGGACGAGCCGGAATCGATGGGCGCCATCAGCATGGCGTCGCGCGAGAACCTCGACAACCTGATCTTCGTCGTCAACTGCAACCTGCAGCGGCTGGATGGTCCTGTGCGCGGCAACGGCAAGATCATCCAGGAACTCGAAAGCGAATTCCGCGGCGCCGGCTGGAACGTGATCAAGGTCGTGTGGGGCACGCACTGGGATGCGCTGTTCGCGCGCGACAAGAAGGGCATCCTGATCAAGCGGATGATGGAATGCGTCGACGGCGAATACCAGACGTTCAAGAGCAAGAACGGCGCGTATGTGCGCGAGCATTTCTTCAACACGCCGGAATTGAAGGCGCTGGTCGCGGACTGGTCCGACGACGAGATCTGGCACCTGAATCGCGGCGGTCACGACCCGCACAAGATCTACGCAGCGTTCCATGCGGCAGCGAATCACAAGGGCCAGCCGACGGTGGTCCTGCCCAAGACCATCAAGGGTTACGGGATGGGCGAGTCGGGCGAGGCGCAGAACATCACGCACCAGCAGAAGAAGATGTCGACCGAATCGATGCGCAAATTTCGCGATCGCTACAAGATTCCGGTCACTGACGAGCAATTGGAGGAAGTGCCGTACGTCAAGTTCGCGGACGGATCGCCCGAGCTGGAATACATGCGGGGCCGACGGATGGAACTGGGCGGCTTCCTGCCTGCGCGCAGGCGCAAGGCCGCGCCGCTGGTCGTGCCGGAACTGTCCGCATTCGAACGGTTCCTGAAGAGCACCGACGACCGTGAAGTCTCCACGACGATGTCGTTCGTGCAGATCCTGCAGATGCTCGTCCGCGACAAGAACATCGGCCGCCACATCGTGCCCATCGTGCCCGACGAGTCGCGCACGTTCGGCATGGAAGGCATGTTCCGGCAACTCGGCATCTGGAACCAGCAGGGGCAGCTGTATACGCCGCAGGACGCCGACCAGCTGATGTTCTACAAGGAAACCAAGGACGGCCAGATCCTGCAGGAGGGAATCAATGAGGCCGGCGGCATGTGCGACTGGATGGCCGCCGCGACGTCGTACTCGACGCACAACGTGCAGATGATTCCGTTCTATATCTTCTATTCGATGTTCGGCTTCCAGCGCATCGGTGACCTGGCCTACGCTGCAGGCGACATGCGCTGCCGCGGCTTCCTGCTGGGTGGCACTGCCGGACGCACGACGCTGAACGGCGAAGGGCTGCAGCACGAGGACGGCCACTCGCACATGATCTCGGCCACGATTCCGAATTGCCTGTCGTTTGACCCGACATTCGGATACGAGGTCGCCGTCATCGTCCAGGATGGCCTGCGCCGGATGTATGCCGAGCAGGAGGACATCTACTACTACCTGACGGTGATGAACGAGAACTACCAGCAGCCCGCGATGCCGGAAGGCGCGGCGCCGGGCATCCTCAAGGGTATGTACAAGCTGCGCGATGGCTCGCCGTCAAAGGGAAAATCGCCGCGCGTGCAACTGATGGGCTCGGGCGTGATCCTGCGCGAGGCCATCGCCGCCGCCGACCTGCTCAAGAAGGATTGGGGGGTCGACGCGGACATCTGGAGCTGCCCGTCGTTCACGGAACTCGCGCGCGACGGCAACGCGGTGATGCGCTGGAACACGCTGCACCCGACGGAAAAGCCGCGCGTGTCGCACGTCGAAGCCTGCCTGAAGGACGCCGCTGGCCCCGTGATCGTCACCACCGACTACATGCGCCTCTTTGCCGAGCAGATCCGGCCTCTGGTGCGCAACCGCTACGTGGTTCTTGGCACCGATGGCTTTGGGCGCTCGGACACGCGCGAGAAGCTGCGCCACTTCTTCGAGGTGAACTGCTATTACACGACGGTCGCCGCGCTGAAGGCATTGGCTGACGACGGCACGATACCGGTCGCGAAAGTGGCCGAGGCCATCAAGAAGTACGGCCTCGATCCGGACAAGCCCGCGCCGTGGACGGTTTGATGTGCAGATGCGTTTCGATCGTAACGATTTCCTAACGAGGCAGCGATGAGCACGATCGAAGTCAAAGTCCCCGACATCGGCGACTTCAAGGATATTCCGGTCATCGAAATTTTCGTGAAGGCCGGCGACTCGGTGAAGGCCGAGGATTCGCTGGTCTCGCTCGAATCGGACAAGGCCACGATGGATGTGCCGGCGCCGGTGGGCGGCGTGGTCAAGGAAATGAAATTGAAGTTGGGCGACAAGGTCAGCGAGGGCACGCTGATCCTGACGCTCGAGCCTGCGGCGGCCGGCAGCGCCAAGCCCGCGACCGCAACTTCCCCACCGCCATCAGCTCCCGCCGCTACCGCGACCTCTGCCGCACCGTCCCCCGCCGCGGCGCCTGCGCCCGCCGCTGCAACTGCGCCCGCCGCTGCAACTGCGCCGGCCGCTGCAACTGCGCCGGCCACGGCTGCCGCTCCGATCGACGACGAGGCCTTCAAGGGCGCGCATGCGTCGCCTTCGGTGCGCAAGTTCGCGCGCGAACTGGGCGTCGATCTCTCCAAGGTCAAGGGGACAGGCCCCAGTGATCGCATCCTGCAGGAAGATGTCCAGAATTTCGTCAAGCAGGCGTTGAGCGGCGGCGGCGCGTCGGCGGGCAGTGCTGGTGGTGGAATCAGCGGTGGCGGTCAACTGAACCTGTTGCCTTGGCCTACCGTCGACTTCGCGAAATTCGGCGCGGTGGAAGCCAAGCCGCTGTCGCGCATCAAGAAGATCTCCGGCGCCAACCTTGCCCGCAACTGGGTGATGATCCCGCACGTCACGCAGTTCGACGAGGCCGATATCACGGACCTCGAAGCGTTCCGCGTGCAGATGAACAAGGAGAACGAGAAGGCCGGCATCAAGATCACGATGCTCGCTTTCATGATCAAGGCATCCGTCGCGGCACTGCGCAAATTCCCCGACTTCAACGCTTCGCTCGACGGGGACAACCTGGTCCTCAAGAAATATTTCAACATCGGCTTCGCGGCGGATACGCCCAACGGCCTGGTCGTGCCGGTCATCAAGAACGCCGACCAGAAAGGCGTGCTGCAGATCGCCAAGGACATGACCGAACTGTCGGCGAAGGCGCGCGAAGGCAAACTGGGTCCGGCCGACATGTCCGGCGGTTGCTTCTCGATCTCTTCGCTCGGCGGCATCGGCGGCACTGCCTTCACGCCGATCATCAATGCGCCGGAAGTGGCGATACTCGGCGTGTCAAAGAGCGCGATGAAGCCCGTATGGAACGGCAAGGACTTCGCGCCCCGCCTGATGGTGCCGCTGTCGCTTTCCTACGATCACCGGGTCATCGACGGCGCCTCCGCCGCGCGCTTCACCGCCTATCTCGCAGGGTTGTTGGGCGACATGCGGCGGGTCACGCTATGAGTACCCTCGAAGTAAAAGTTCCGGATATCGGCGACTTCAAGGGCATCCCGGTCATCGAGATCTTCGTCAAGCCGGGCGACGCCGTGAAGCCCGAAGATTCGCTGGTCACCCTGGAGTCGGACAAGGCGACGATGGACGTGCCCTCACCTGCCGCCGGCGTGGTGAAGGAACTGAAGGTCAAGCTGGGCGACAAGGTCAGCGAAGGCAGCGTCATCGTCATCCTCGAGAGCGCCGCGGCAGGCGACGCCAAGCCTGCGGCAGCAGCAACTGCGCCCGCACCGGCGGTTGCCGCCCCGAAACCCGCCGCGCCCGCAGCGCCAAATGCGCCGCCGGTCGCCATCCCCGGCGCGGCAACGTACACCGGCAAGGCGGACATCGAATGCGAAATGCTCGTGCTGGGCGCGGGTCCTGGCGGATACAGCGCCGCGTTCCGCGCGGCCGACCTGGGGATGCAGACCGTGCTGGTCGAGCGCTACCCAACGCTTGGCGGCGTGTGCCTGAACGTCGGGTGCATCCCGTCGAAAGCGCTGCTGCACATCGCCGCCGTAATGGATGAGACCAAGGCGTTCGCGGAACACGGCATCACGTTCGGCGAACCGAAAATCGACCTCGAGAAACTGCTCGGCTGGAAGAACAAGGTCGTCGGCAAGCTGACCGGCGGCCTGGCGGGCATGGCCAAGGCACGCAAGGTGGACATTGTGCGCGGTTACGGCGTGTTCCTCGATCCGCATCACGTCGAAGTCGACGTTACCGACGGCACGGGCCAGAACAAGACCGGCACCAGGAAAGTAATCAAGTTCCAGAAGGCCATCATCGCCGCAGGATCACAGTCGGTAAAGCTGCCGTTTGTTCCCGATGATCCGCGCATCGTCGACTCCACCGGCGCGCTGTTGTTGCGTTCGGTGCCCAAGCGCATGTTGGTGATCGGCGGCGGCATCATCGGCCTGGAAATGGGAACGGTGTACTCGTCGCTGGGCGCGCGCCTGGATGTCGTGGAAATGCTCGATGGCCTCATGCAGGGTGTCGACCGCGATCTCTTCCGCGTGTGGGAGAAGATGAACAAGCCGCGCTTCGATCGCATCATGCTCAAAACCAGGACCGTTGCCGTTGAGGCGAAGAAGGATGCGATTTACGTGACGTTCGAAGGCGAGCAGGCGCCCGCCGGCCCCCAACCGTACGACCTGGTGCTGCTCGCCGTGGGTCGCAGCCCCAACGGCCGGAAGATTGCCGCCGAAAAGGCCGGCGTCGCGGTCACCGATCGCGGCTTCGTACCAGTCGACAACCAGATGCGCACCAACGTGCCGCATATCTTCGCCATCGGCGACATCGTCGGCAACCCGATGCTTGCGCACAAGGCCGTGCATGAAGGCCACGTCGCGGCGGAAGCGGCGATGGGGGAGAAGTCGTACTTCGATGCACGCGTGATTCCGTCAGTGGCGTACACCGACCCGGAGGTGGCGTGGGTAGGCGTGACCGAAGACGAAGCCAAGGCCAAGGGCATGAAGATCGGCAAGGGCGTGCTGCCGTGGGCGGCCTCGGGCCGCGCGATTGCCAACGGCCGCGACGAAGGCTTCACCAAGCTCATCTTCGACGAAACGACGCATCGCATCATCGGCGGCGGCATTGTCGGCACGCATGCAGGCGACCTGATCAGCGAAGTGGCGCTGGCCATCGAGATGGGCGCCGACGCCGTCGACATCGGCAAGACCATTCATCCGCATCCAACGCTGGGTGAATCGGTCGGGCTTGCGGCCGAGGCCTACGAAGGCGTCTGCACGGATCTGCCGCCGCCGCGCAAAAAATAGCCCCGCCGGGCGCAATGGACACCGTTCCCGAGAAATCTGCCACCTCCCGCCGCGCACTCGTCATCGCACTGAAGGTGGCCAAGGGGCTCGCCATTGTTTCCGTCGGGACCGGGTGACGGTCGCCTGCTGTTCGTGGGCGACCATTTGATACTCTGCGACCCGATCGAGCGACCTTGCCTTCCCGTTGCCCTTGCGGCGGCCGGGAAATTGCAGGCGATGACGGACGCGAACCAGGAGCTCATTTCGCGTTACCTCGCGCTGCAAACGTTGCCAAAATATGCGAACACGTCGGTCCCCGATATGTTTTTAGCCTATGCCGGCCGGCGGCTGGTTCGCGGCGCGGCGACTGCTCTTCACACAAGCCGCCGTGGATGCGCAATCCGGGCACGCAGACCTTTGAACCGATGAACCCGCGACCATGGAAGAACTGGAAGTTCAAGGCCGTCGTGCCCTCACCACAGGTCACCCCAACGCGCTAACGCTGCTACGATAGCTGATTGATATTCATCGGCGTTCCACCATGACCCAGGACGAACTCAAACAGGCCGTCGCGCGCGAGGCGATCAAGTACGTCGTCGACAACGCGTGGATCGGTGTTGGCTCGGGCTCCACCGCCAATTTCTTCATCGACGAGCTGGGCAGGATCAAGCACCGGTTCAAGGGCGCGGTGGCCAGCTCCGTCAAGACCGCCGACCGCCTGAAGTCGCACGGTATCGACGTCGAGGAGCTGAACAACGTCGACGACCTGCCCGTCTATATCGACGGCGCCGACGAGGTGACCGAGCACGGCGCGATGATCAAGGGCGGCGGCGGCGCCCTGACGCGGGAGAAGATCGTGGCCGCGGCAGCGCGCAAGTTCGTGTGCATCGTCGATGACTCGAAACTGGTGGGCGTGCTCGGCAAGTTTCCGCTGCCGGTGGAAGTGATCCCCATGGCCCGCAGCTACGTCGCGCGCGAATTGGTCGCGCTGGGCGGGCAACCCGCGCTGCGCATGGGATTCACCACCGACAACGGCAATGCGATCCTCGACGTGTCGGGACTGTCGATCGTCGATCCGGTCGCGCTGGAGGCGACGATCAACGGCATCGTCGGCGTGGTAACAGTGGGCCTGTTCGCGCGGCGCGGCGCCAACGTCATTCTCATGGGGACCGCGGGCGGCGTGAAGTCGATCACGCCAGGCTGACCGTTGGGGGCGCCCGGCACGCCCGCGGTAGAATGTCCGCATGTCCAACCTGAACGTCCCGGGCGTCACACAAGTCGCCGATGTCGCTGCGTACATGCGCGAAGTCGGCGCATCCGCGCGCGTCGCCGCGCGGGAACTCGCGCGCGCCGGCACCGACAGCAAAAACACCGCATTGCGCGCGATGGGCGCCGCAATGCGGCGCGACGCAGATCGATTGCTGGCCGCCAATGCACAGGACGTGGCGGCCGCCAAAACCGCCGGACAGGATGCGGCCTTCGTCGACAGGCTCACGCTGACAGCGCAGGCGGTGGCCGCGATGGCGGACGGCCTCGACCAGATTGCCGCGCTTCCCGATCCGGTCGGCGAAATCACCGACCTCAAATTCCGGCCCAGCGGCATCCAGGTCGGCAAGATGCGCGTGCCGCTCGGTGTCGTCGGCATCATCTACGAATCGCGGCCCAACGTCACCGCGGACGCGGCAGCGCTGTGCCTCAAGTCCGGCAATGCCACGATCCTGCGCGGCGGATCGGAGGCCGTGCGCAGCAACCAGGCCATTGCGGTCTGCGTGCATCAGGGACTGCATGACGCCGGCCTCACAGAGCGCGCGGTGCAGGTCATCGTCACGACGGATCGCGCCGCGGTCGGCCACCTGATCGCCGACGTCGAACACGTGGATGTCATCGTCCCGCGCGGTGGCAAAGGCCTCATCGAAAGGATCACCAAAGAGGCGAAGGTGCCGGACATCAAGCACCTCGATGGCGTGTGCCACGTTTACATCGACGCGTCGGCCGACGCCGACATGGCGATTCGCATTGCCGACAACGCAAAGACACAGCGCTTTTCGCCGTGCAACACGATGGAGACGTTGCTCGTGCACCGGGGAATCGCGGCGCGCGTTTTGCCGCCGCTGGCCGCAATCTATGCGGGCAAGTCGGTCGAGCTGCGCGGCTGCGAGCGCTCGCGCGCCATTGCGCCCTCGATGAAGCCGGCGACGGAAGACGACTGGTACACCGAATACCTGGCGCCGATCCTGGCGGTACGCGTCGTTGACTCGCTCGACGATGCCATGGCTCACATCGCCAAGTACGGCTCGCAGCACACCGACGCGATCGTCACGCAAGATCACGCCAACGCCATGCGCTTCCTGCGCGAGGTCGACTCCAGCTCCGTGCTCGTCAACGCCTCGACGCGCTTCGCTGACGGATTCGAGTACGGCCTGGGCGCGGAGATCGGCATCTCCACCAACAAGCTGCATGCGCGCGGGCCGGTCGGCCTCGAAGGTCTCACCAGCCAGAAGTGGGTCGTGCTCGGCACGGGTCAGGTCCGGACGTAGTGTCTTCGTCGGTATCGATCTCCATTGCGACCAATACGGCGATCGCCGTGGCGAAGGGTTTCGGCTGGTTCGTGACGGCTTCGCCGACGTTGTTCGCCGAGATGGTCCACTCAATCGCCGACGTTGGCAACCAGGTGTTGCTCAAGGTCGGGGAAATCCGTGGCCAAGGCGCGCCGGACGAAATACATCCCTTTGGGCGCGGCCAGGAAAAATTCTTCTGGGCGCTGGTCTCCGCGGTGAGCGTGTTTTTCATCGGCTGCGGCATCAATCTCTATCACGGCATTCACGCGCTGCTGCAGCGGCAGGCCGTGGAGCCGTTCACGCCGCTCATCATCGGACTACTGTTGTTCTCGCTCGCATTGGAG
>JANMCH010000067.1:0-11104 GCA_031361045.1 Betaproteobacteria bacterium
TCGTTTCTTCTTTCGACATCAGCGCGTCGGCAGCCCGCCCTTGAAATTGGCTTTGCGAAGCAGGCTCTCGTATTGCTGCGACATCAGGTACGCCTGCACCTGCGTCATGAAGTCCATCGTCACGACCACGATGATCAGCAGGGAGGTGCCACCGAAGTAGAACGGCACGTTCTTCCATGCGATCAGGAAATTGGGGATGAAGCACACGATCACCAGGTACATCGAACCAAGCAAGGTGAGGCGCAGCGTGATCTTTTCAAGATACTTGGCCGTCTGGTCGCCCGGACGGTAGCCCGGGATGAAGGCGCCGCTCTTCTTCAGGTTCTCGGCCGTCTCCTTCGGGTTGTACTGCAACGCCGTGTAGAAGAAGCAGAAGAAGACGATGGCGGCCGCGTACAGCAGCTCATGCACGGGCTGTCCCGGCGCCAACGTAGCCGCGATGTCGCGTAGCCAGATCGTGTTCTCGCCCGAGCCGAACCATTGCGCGATCGTAGCCGGGAACAGGATGATCGACGACGCGAAGATCGGCGGAATGACACCGGCCATGTTCAGCTTGAGCGGCAGGAACGAGCTCTGTCCCTGGTAGACCTTGTTGCCCACCTGGCGCTTCGCGTAATTGACGAGAATCTTGCGCACCGCGCGCTCGACGAACACGACGAACGCCGTGACCAGGACGATCAGCGCGGCCAGTCCCAGCACCAGCGGAATCGAATAGGCACCCGTGCGCGCCTGCTCCAGCGTGAGGCCGATGGCATTGGGCAGCCCGGCCGTGATGCCGGCAAAGATGATCAACGAAATGCCGTTGCCCAGGCCGCGCTCGGTGATCTGCTCGCCCAGCCACATGAGGAACATCGTGCCGGTGACCAGGGTGATTGCCGACAGCATGCGGAACATCGGACCCGGCTCCAGCACCAGGCCCGCCTGCGCCTCGAGCGCCGCGGAAATCGCCAACGCCTGGAAGAACGCCAGGAACAGCGTCGCGTAACGCGTGTATTGCGTGATCTTGCGGCGACCGGCTTCGCCTTCCTTCTTCAGCGCCTCGAGCGTGGGCACGACCACCGTGCACAGCTGCATGATGATCGACGCGGAGATGTACGGCATGATCCCGAGCGCGAAGATCGAGAACCGCGACAGCGCGCCGCCCGAGAATACGTTGAACAGGCCGAGGATGCCGTCCTTCTGCGACTTGAACAGGTCGTCCAGCACGCCCGCGTTGATGCCCGGCACGGGAATGTGCGTGCCGATGCGGTAAACGACGAGCGCGAGCAGCAGGAACCACAAGCGTCGCTTGAGGTCGCCGTACTTGTCGCCGCTCTTTTGTGCCGGATTGCCTGTGGCCACGTCGTTGTTCCGCTCGGTGAGTAAAGTTGCGTCGAATTCGGTATCGGAGAATCGTGCTGCTTACGCCACGCTGCCGCCGGCGGCTTCAATCGCTGCCTTGGCACCTGCGGTGGCGAGAATGCCCGTCAACTTCACGGCTTTCTCGATCTTGCCGCTCAGGATGACCTTGACCGTCTTGGCCACGACCGGCATCAGCCCGGCCGCCCGCAGCGCCAGCACGTCGATTTCGACGAGCGGCAGCTTCTGCAGGTCCGACAAGCGGATTTCCGCGTGGTGGTTCTTGGCCAGCGACACGAAGCCGCGCTTCGGCAAGCGCCGCTGCAGAGGCATCTGGCCGCCTTCGAAGCCGACCTTGTGGAAGCCGCCCGAACGGGACTTCTGGCCCTTGTGGCCACGGCCGGCGGTCTTGCCCAGGCCGGAACCGATACCGCGCCCGACGCGGCGGCGATTCTTCTTGCTGCCGTCGGCCGGCTTCATTGTGTTGAGTCGCATGGCGATTTCCTGTCCGTAAGCTGCTCAGTTGCCTGTTACTGCTCAACGACCTTGAGCAGGTAGCTGACCTTGTTGATCATGCCGCGATTGCACGGCGTATCGATGACCTCGACCGAGTGGTTCGTCCACTTGAGCCCCAGGCCGCGCACCGTGTCGCGATGATCCTGGCGCGTGCGGGCGATGCCCTTGGCGAGCGTCAGCTTGATTTTCTTGTGGTCGGCCATTTCTACGTTCCCAGAATTTCTTCGATCGTCTTGCCGCGCTTGGCCGCGATATCGGACGGCGCGCTGCAGTTCTGCAATGCGTTCAGCGTGGCGCGGACCAGGTTGTACGGGTTGGTCGAGCCGTGGCACTTGGCCAGCACATTGGTGACACCCACCACTTCGAACACGGCGCGCATCGGGCCACCGGCAATGACGCCGGTACCGTCCGCGGCGGGCTGCATGAACACCTTGGTCGCGCCATGGCGACCTTCAACGGCGTGATGCAGCGTGCCCTTCTTGAGGCTGACCTTGACCATCTTGCGGCGCGCTTCTTCCATGGCCTTCTGCACGGCAACCGGCACTTCCTTCGCCTTGCCCTTGCCGATGCCGATGCGGCCGTCGCCGTCGCCAACGACCGTCAGCGCTGCGAAGCCCAGGATCCGTCCGCCCTTCACCACCTTGGTGACGCGGTTGATCCCGATCATCTTTTCCTTCAAGCCGTCGCCGCGGTCGTCCTGCTGCTGATTTCTCGAATTCGAACGTTGTTGGGCCATGGTTTTTCTCGTGAGCGACGCTTAGAACTTCAGACCGCCAGCGCGGGCGGCTTCGGCCAGCGCCTTGACGCGGCCATGAAAGCGGAATCCGGAACGGTCGAATGCCACTGCTTCGATACCCAGCGCCTTTGCCTTTTCGGCGATGCGCTTGCCCACCAGTTCGGCGGCGGCCTTGTTGCCACCGCTCTTGCCGTCCTTGCGCACATCGGCTTCGAGTGTCGAGGCGCTGGCAAGCACCTTGTCACCTGTGGGCGCAATGATCTGCGCGTACATATGGCAGTTCGAGCGGCTGACCACCAGCCGTGTCGCGAGCTGCTCGGCAATGCGCGCCCGGGTTTTGCGGGACCGGCGGCTACGAGCTTGCTTCTTGTCCATGAATGATCCTTACTTCTTCTTGGTTTCTTTGATGATCACGCGCTCGTCGAAATAGCGCACACCCTTGCCCTTGTACGGCTCGGGCGGACGGTAGGCGCGGATTTCCGCAGCGACCTGGCCAACGGCCTGCTTGTCGATGCCCTTGACGATGATTTCCGTCTGCACCGGCGTCTCGACCTTGATGCCCTTGGGCATGTTGTGGACGACCGGATGCGAAAAGCCCAGCGACAGGTTGACCTTGTCTCCCGCCGCCTGCGCGCGGTAGCCGACGCCGACCAGTGTCAGCTTGCGCTGGTACCCGTCGGTGACGCCCTTGACCATGTTGGAGACCAGCGCGCGCAGCGTGCCCTGCATCGCGCTCGCTTCGGCGTTGAGCGCCTTGAATACAAGCTGCTCTCCGTCTTTTTCGATGGTGACTGTCTCGCCGAACTTGCGCGTAAGCGAGCCGAGCGGACCCTTGACCGTGATCTCGCCTGCGGCCAGGGTGACTTCCACCTTGGGCGGCAGCTTGACCGGATTGTTGCCGATGCGTGACATATCAGTGCTTCCCTGAGTTTCCCGTTAAGCCACGATGCAAAGGACTTCGCCGCCGACACCGGTGGCGCGCGCCTTGCGATCCGTCATGACGCCATGCGACGTCGAGACGATGGCGATCCCCAGGCCATTCATCACCTTGGGAATGTCGTCCTTGCTCTTGTAGACGCGCAGGCCGGGCGTGGAGATGCGTTCGATCTTTTCGATGACCGCGCGTCCGGCGTGATACTTGAGCGCGATTTCGAGCATCGGCTTCACTTCCTCGCCCGCGACGTGGAAACCGTCGATGTAGCCTTCGTCCTTGAGGACCTTGGCGATCGCGATCTTGACCTTCGACGAAGGCATCACTACCGTTGCCTTTTCCGTCATCTGCGCATTGCGGATGCGGGTCAGCATGTCGGCGATGGGATCTGTCATGTTCATAAGTCAGTTCCGTCTCAGTTGCGTCTCGATTACGTCCAAGCGTCCCACTCAGCCGCTTCACGGCTGAGTATCATTTGGCTCACTACCAGCTGGCCTTGACGATGCCGGGAATCTCACCGCGCATCGCGTACTCGCGCAGCTTGTTGCGGCCCAGGCCGAACTTGCTGTACACGCCGCGTGGACGACCCGTAAGCGCGCAGCGATTGCGCACGCGGGTCGGATTGGCGTTGCGGGGCAACGCCTGGATCTTGAGCCGCGCCGCGAAGCGGACCTCTTCCGAGGCCTTGGCGTCGTCGACGATCGACTGCAGCGCCGCGTGTTTTTTCGCGAACTTCTTGACGAGCTTCTTGCGCTTCTCGTTGCGATTGATCAGAGCCAGTTTGGACATGGTGGCCTTTTTAGTTCCTGAACGGAAACTTGAACGCGGTGAGCAGCGCCCGGGCTTCGGCGTCCGTCTTCGCGGTGGTCGCGATCGAAATGTTCATGCCCCGGAGCGCGTCGATCTTGTCGTACTCGATTTCCGGGAAAATGATCTGTTCCTTGATGCCGATGTTGTAGTTGCCCCGGCCGTCGAATGCCCGGCCCGAGATGCCGCGGAAGTCGCGGACGCGCGGCAGCGCGATCGTGACGAAGCGGTCGAGGAACTCCCACATCCGCGCCTGGCGCAGCGTGACCATGCAGCCGATCGGATAGCCTTCGCGGATCTTGAATCCGGCGATGGCCTTGCGCGCCTTGGTGACGACGGGCTTCTGGCCGGCGATCTTCTGCATGTCGCCCACGGCGTTATCCAGGATCTTCTTGTCACCGATCGCCTCACCCACGCCCATGTTGAGGACGATCTTGGTGAGCCGCGGCACTTCCATCGGCGATTTGTACCCGAACTGCTTGACCAGCGCGGGCGCGACTTCCTTGGTGTAGATGTCTTTGAGGCGGGCCATTTTCGTATCCTTAGACCAGCTGCTCGCCGTTGCCCTTGAAGAAGCGGACCTTGCGGCCGTCTTCGAGCAGGCGGAGGCCGATGCGGTCGGCCTTCTGCGTCACCGGGTTCCAGACCGCGACATTCGACACGTCGATCGGGAGCTCCTTGGTCACGATGCCGCCCGGCTGGTTCTTCATCGGGTTCGGCTTGGCGTGTTTCTTCACCGTGTTGACGCCGTTCACGATCACGTGCCGGTCATCCACGATCTGCGCCACGTCGCCGCGCTTGCCCTTGTCCCGGCCCGCGATGACGACGACGTTGTCGCCTTTTTTGATTTTCTGCATGTCAATGTTCTCCTGCGTGCGCTCGTGACCTACAGCACTTCCGGCGCGAGCGACACGATCTTCATGAACCGTTCGTTGCGCAGTTCGCGCGTGACGGGCCCGAAAATGCGCGTGCCGATCGGCTCGAGCTTGGCGTTGAGCAGCACGGCGGCGTTCTTGTCGAAGCGGATCAGCGCGCCATCCGGCCGGCGAACGCCCTTGCGGGTGCGCACGACGACGGCGTTGTAGATCTCGCCCTTCTTCACGCGTCCACGCGGGGCCGCATCCTTGACCGAGACCTTGATCACGTCACCGATGTGGGCGTACCGGCGCTTGCTGCCGCCAAGTACCTTGATACACATCACCGCACGCGCGCCGGTGTTATCGGCGACGTCCAATACCGACTGCATCTGGATCATTGCTGCATCTCCAACTTGCTTGGTCGAACGCTAGAAAACGGCGTTGCTGACGGGCAGTTTTGGACCCCGTACGGGGAAGACCCTGCGCGGGACGCAAAACTGTTGTCCGCGACGGGCGAAAACAGTAAGTATGGCAGGAATCGGGCATTTGCGCAACTTCAGGTTACCTGGCGCTGCACCGCACAACTCCTGCCTTGGTACGGATCAGACCGGTTGGGCCTTTTCCAGGATGCTGGAGACCCGCCAGGCCTTGGTCTTGGACAACTTGCGCGTGGCGGAGATCTCGACCAGATCGCCTTCCTTGCACTCGTTGGCCTCGTCGTGGGCGTGGTACTTGGCGGACTTCATGACGATCTTGCCGTAGAGCTGGTGCTTGACGCGACGCTCGACCAGCACGGTCACCGTCTTGTTCATCTTGTCGCTGACCACCCGGCCCGTCAGGGTCTGGATGATCGCCTTCTTGACCGGCTGCGCGTCGGCTGCCGGCGTATTGGTCTGCTCGTTCATGCTTGCACCTTGTGGTTCGTCGCCTTCTCGCTCTTCACACTCTGGCCCATCAGCGTACGCACGCGGGCAATGCCGCGGCGGACGGTCTGGAGCTTGGACGTGTCCTGCAACTGCTGGGTGGCGGCTTGCATGCGCAGGCCGAACTGCTCGCGCAACAGCGCCTCGAGTTCAGTCTGCAATTGCGCCGGCGTCTTGCCCGTCAGCGACTTCCTGGTGTCGGTCTTTTTCATGATGTATATCCTCAGCCGCCAATCAGCCGGTGCACGAACGTGCACTTGATCGGCAACTTGGCCGACGCCAGCGCAAACGCCTCGCGAGCCAATGCCTCTTCAACGCCGTCCATTTCGTACAGCACCTTGCCGGGCACGATTTCTGCCACGTAGAACTCCGGGTTGCCCTTGCCGTTGCCCATGCGCACTTCGGCGGGTTTCATGGACATGGGCTTGTCCGGGAATATGCGGATCCAGATGCGGCCGCCGCGCTTGATGTGGCGCGTCATGGCACGGCGCGCTGCCTCGATCTGGCGCGCCGTCAGCCGACCGCGGCCGACCGCCTTCAAGCCGAACTCGCCGAAGCTGACCTTGTTGCCGACGGTCGCCACGCCCTTGTTGCGGCCCTTCTGTTCCTTGCGGTACTTCCTTCTAGCTGGTTGCAGCATTCTTCGCTCCTGGTCCTGCGCGACGGGGACGCGTCGGCGCGGGTGCCGGTGCCGGCACTTGCGCGGGTTCCCCGTTGTGCGGCATCACTTCGCCCCTGAACACCCAGACTTTGATGCCAATGACGCCGTACGTCGTGCGCGCCTCGGAAAAACCGTAGTCGATGTCGGCCCGCAGCGTGTGCAGCGGAACGCGGCCTTCGCGATACCACTCGCGGCGCGCGATTTCCGCACCATTCAAGCGGCCCGACGACATGACCTTGATCCCCTGCGCGCCCAGGCGCATGGCGTTTTGCATTGCGCGCTTCATCGCGCGGCGGAACATGATCCGCTTTTCCAGCTGCTGCGCGATCGAGTCGGCGATCAGTTGCGCATCGATTTCCGGCTTGCGGATTTCCTCGATGTTGAGGCCGACGTCGCCGCCCATCATGCGCTTCAAGTCAGCGCGCAGCGTCTCGATGTCCTCGCCCTTCTTGCCGATGACCACGCCAGGACGCGCGCTGTGGATCGTGATGCGGGCGTTCTTGGCGGGGCGTTCGATGGTGATCTTCGACACCGAGGCGTGCGACAGCTTCTTGCCCAGGTATTCGCGGATGCGAATATCCTGCGCCAGCGTCGGCCCGTAGTTCTTGCTGTTCGCGTACCACTTCGACGTCCAGTTCCGGTTGACGGCAAGACGGAAACCGGTCGGATTGATCTTCTGACCCATGACCTATTGATCCCTTAGTTTCCGTCGCCAACGACGACGTGGATGTGGCAGCTCTGCTTGCCGATGATGTTGCCGCGACCCTTGGCGCGCGCGCTGGTGCGCTTCAGCGTCTCGGCCTTGTCGATGTAGATGGTCGTGACCTTGAGCTCGTCGATGTCGGCGCCGTCGTTGTGCTCGGCGTTGGCGATTGCCGACTCGAGCACCTTCTTGATGATCCGGGCGCCCTTCTTGGGGCTGAAGGCCAAAACGCTCAACGCGCGGTCGACCGGCAACCCGCGGATCTGGTCGGCGACCAGCCGGCCCTTCTGGGCCGACAGGCGAACGCCTTTCAGCGTGGCAGTGGTTTGCATCGTCAGTGCTCCTTACTTCTTCCGGGGCGGCGCGGGGGCGGCCACCTTCTTGTCGGCCGAGTGGCCCTTGAAGGTGCGCGTCAGCGCGAACTCGCCCAGCTTGTGACCGACCATGTTTTCCGACACATAGACCGGGATGTGCGCCTTGCCGTTGTGCACGGCAATGGTCAGGCCGACGAAATCCGGCGTGACCGTCGAACGGCGCGACCACGTCTTGATCGGCTTCTTGTCGTTGACCGCGCGCGCCTTTTCCACCTTGGCCTGCAGGTGGCCGTCGACGAACGGACCTTTTTTGAGTGACCGTGACATGTTCGCTTATCCCTTCGTCGCGTGGCGGCGACGGACGATCATCACGTCCGTGCGCTTGTTGCTGCGCGTCTTGTAGCCCTTGGTCGGCGTGCCCCACGGCGAGACCGGATGGCCGCCACCGTTGGAACGTCCACCGTGCGGGTGGTCGACCGGATTCATGCAGATACCGCGCACCGTCGGGCGGATGCCGCGCCAGCGATTGGCGCCGGCCTTGCCGATCGAGCGCAGGCTGTGCTCTTCGTTGCCCACTTCACCGATGACGGCGCGGCAGTCGACGTGCACCTTGCGGATTTCGCCGGAGCGAAGCCGCAACTGCGCGTAGATGCCTTCGCGTGCGAGCAGCTGCGCCGAGGTGCCGGCCGAGCGGGCGATCTGCGCGCCCTTGCCCTGCTGCATCTCGATGCAATGCACCGTGGTGCCGACCGGAATGTTGCGCAGCGGCAGGCAGTTGCCCGGCTTGATGGCGGCTTCGATGCCCGACATCAGCGGCGTGCCGACAGCCACGCCACGCGGCGCAATGATGTAGCGGCGCTCGCCATCCGTGTACAGCAGCAAGGCCAGGTTGGCGCTGCGGTTCGGGTCGTATTCGAGACGCTCGACCTTTGCCGGAATGCCGTCCTTGTTGCGCTTGAAATCGACGATGCGGTAGTGCTGCTTGTGACCGCCGCCCTTGTGGCGCATCGTGATGTGGCCGTTGTTGTTGCGGCCCGATCCGCGCTTCTGGTGCTCGACGAGCGCGGCAATCGGCGCACCCTTGTGCAGGCCGGGATTGACGACCTTCACCATGGCGCGGCGACCCGGGGAGGTCGGCTTTACTTTGACGAGGGGCATGTCAGGGCTCCGTCGCGAAATTGATTTCCTGGCCTGGCTTAAGGCTCACATACGCCTTCTTCCAGCTCTTGCGTCGGCCCATGAATCGGCCGAAGCGCTTTTCCTTGCCCTTGACGACCGAGATCTGGACCGTGTCCACCTCGACCTTCCACATGAGTTCGACCGCCGCCTTCACTTCGGGCTTGGTCGCGTCAGGGGCGACACGGAAGATCACCTGCGAATGCTTGTCCGCAATGAACGTGGCCTTTTCCGAAATGACCGGGGCCAACAGCACCGTCATCAGGCGCTCCGCGTTGTATTTCTTAACGTTGCCGTTGGGGGTGCTCATGCCAGCATCTCCTCGAATTGCGCCACGGCGCCGCGGGTCACCAGCACGTTCTTGAAGCGAACGAGGCTCAACGGATCGACTTCGCGCGTTTCGAGCACCAGCACGTCGTGCAGGTTGCGCGACGAAAGGTATACGTTGTCATCGAGGTTATCGGTGACGACGAGCACATTGCCGGTCAGGCCGAAAGCCTTGATCTTTTGCGCGAACTGCCTGGTCTTGGGCGAATCGAGTGACAGGTCGTCGATCACTGCCAGCCGCTCCTCGCGCACCAGCTGCGACAGGATCGACGCTAACCCTGCGCGGTACATCTTGCGGTTGACCTTGTGCGAGAAATTTTCGTCGGGCGAGGACGGGAAGATCTTGCCGCCGCCACGCCACAACGGGCTGTTGGCTTGACCGGCACGTGCGCGACCCGTTCCCTTTTGCGCCCAGGGCTTCTTGTGCGACTTGTTGATGTCGGCACGGCCTTTTTGCGCGCGCGTGCCCTGCCGCGCGTTCGCCTGGTAGGCGACGACGACCTGGTGCACCAGCGCTTCGTTGTATTCACGGCCAAACAGGTCGTCGGACGCATTCACGCTTGCGCCCGCCTTGCCGTTGCCGTCGATCATCTTGAGTTCCATGGTCATGCCCCCTTCTTGATCGGCGTCTTCACCGAAGGAAGGACGACGATGTGGCCGCCGTCGGCGCCAGGCACGCAACCCTTGACCAGCAGCAGGCCGCGTTCGGCATCGACACGAACGACCGACAGGAGCTGCGTGGTGCGCGTGACGTTGCCCAGCTGGCCCGCCATGCGCTTGCCCGGAAACACGCGGCCCGGATCCTGCGCCATGCCGATGGAGCCCGGCGAGTTGTGCGAACGCGAGTTGCCGTGCGACGCGCGGTTGGAGCTGAAGTGGTGGCGCTTGATTGCGCCCGAAAATCCCTTGCCCTTCGAGGTACCGGTCACATCGACCAACTGGCCGACAGTGAACGTATCCGCGCCAACGACATCACCCGGCTTGAACTTCGCCAGGTCGTCCGTCGGAATCGGGAATTCCTTGAGGATGGTTCCTGCTTCCACGCCCGCCTTCGCGAGGTGGCCCGCCTGGGCCTTGGTCACGCGCGACGCGCGACGCTTGCCGTAGGTGACCTGCACGGCTGCGTAGCCGTCGGTCTCGGGAGTCTTGATCTGCGTGACGCGGTTGTTGGCGACGTCCAGCACCGTCACCGGGATGGCGGCGCCATCATCGGTAAAGACGCGGGTCATGCCCACTTTGCGCCCGACTAGTCCGAGGCTCATTTTGACTTCCTTTCAACACCCTCGATTACGATTGACCGAGGGTTGCCAGTTTCCCCGGCGACACCGCCGGGCATTGTTTACAGCGCTTGCTGAACCTCGCTTATTGCAGCTTGATTTCCACATCCACCCCGGCGGGAAGATCGAGCTTCATCAACTGGTCGACCGTCTTGTCGGTCGGGTCGATGATGTCCATCAGCCGCAGGTGCGTACGAATTTCGAACTGGTCGCGCGACGTCTTGTTGACGTGCGGCGAGCGCAGGACGTCGAAGCGTTCGATCTTGGTCGGCAGCGGCACCGGACCCTTGACGACCGCGCCGGAGCGCTTCGCCGTCTCGACGATCTCGAGTGCCGACTGGTCGATCAGCTTGTAGTCGAACGCCTTGAGACGGATGCGGATGCGTTGGTTGTTCATCATTACTCCAGAATCTTGGCGACGACGCCGGCGCCGACGGTACGGCCACCTTCGCGAATCGCGAAGCGCAGGCCCTCTTCCATCGCGATCGGCGCAATCAGCGTCACCGTCAACCCGATGTTGTCTCCCGGCATCACCATC
>JANMCH010000092.1:0-15533 GCA_031361045.1 Betaproteobacteria bacterium
TCCTGTCTGGGTTCGCGGGGCGTTTAGCTCAGCGGTAGAGCACTCCCCTCACACGGGAGGGGTCGCTGGTTCGAACCCAGCAATGCCCACCACACTGAACCAAGGGGTTACGCGCAAGTGTAACCCCTCTTTTTTTTGCGCTTTGAAATGGGGTCATGCCTTGAAATGGGGTCAGACCCCATTTCCAGCGCCTAGGGCATGTACTGTCCGCCATTGACCTCGATCACCTGTCCCGTCACGTAGCTGCTCAGTGCATCTGACGCGAGATAGACGAATGTCCCGGCGCATTCATCGGCACTGCCCAGCCGGTTCATCGGCACCATGGCCTGCATCGCCTTCAACTGGTCGGCATTTGAATACCGGTCGTGGAACGGCGTAGTGATCACGCCAGGCGAAACCGCGTTGACACGAATGCCGTCGCCGACGACTTCCTTGGCCCAACCATGGGTTACCGTCGACACGAATCCCTTCGCACCGGCATACAGGATGGCGCCGCCGCCGCCGCCGTGACGCGCCGCAATCGACGTCACGTTGATCACGTTGCCGGATTTCTGCCTGCGCATCACGGGGATGACCTCGCGCATGAACAGTGCCACCTGCGTGCAGTTGAGCATCAGCACGCGGTTGATCTGCTCGACCGTGTAGTCCTCGATCTTCACCCGGCCCAGCATGCCGCCGGCGTTGTTGATCAGCACGTCGATGCGGCCATAGGCCGCCATCGTTTCGGCCACGATGCGCTTGATGTTGGCCTCCTGCATCACGTCACCGCCGGCCAGGGTCACTTCGGCACCGAGCGCCTTGACCTGCGCTGCCACATCCTCCGCCGCCTTGCGGCTTTCGTTGTAGTGGACGACCAGCTTGCTGCCGAGTTTGGCGAATGCCAGCGCTGCCGCCGCGCCGATGCCCGTCGATGCGCCCGTGATGAGGACTACCTTGCCCTTGAGATCGGTGATCATTTGCTGCTCCAGTGAAAGTCCGCGTGAAGTCCGATGATAATGGATGAAGTGGGGATGCGCGGGGCTAGCCTGCCGCTTCGCTCGCGGCCGTGGTCACCGCGCCACCCTTGCGCGTGACGGCGACGGCATCGCGGATGGCCGCGATGGCGGCGGGCCGCGGAAAGCTCTTGCGATAGGCGATGGCGATACGGCGGGACGGCGCCGGCTTGGTGAATGGAACCGGCACCACGAGTCGACTGTGGTACTTGGGCGTCAGCGCGTCGCGCGGCAGCACCGAGATGCCAAGCCCGGAGGCGACCATGTTGCGCACGGTTTCCAGCGAGTTGGTGCGACTGACGTGCGCATCGCCGCGATTCAGTTCCGGGCACGCATCGAGGATCTGCGCGCGAAAGCAGTTGCCGACGTTGAGCAGGATCGTGTGTTCGCCGGTGAGTTCCGACGGCGCGATCGACCGCCGCTTGGCCCACTTGTGGCCAGCCGGCACGACCACCTGGAACGGTTCCTCGTACAGGTACTCGCACACCACGCCGGGCGGGGCAAACGGCAGCGCGATGATCGCCGTGTCAATGCGCCCCGACTTGAGTTCGGACTCGAGGTTCTCGGTGAGATTCTCCTCGATGTCGAGCGGCATCAGCGGAGCCAGCGCGTGCAGCGCCGGGATGAGGTCGGGCAGAAGGTAGGGCGCGACCGTATAGATGACGCCGAGCTTCAGCGTCCCGGCCAGCTGGTTGCGCCCGACTTGCGCGATCTCGCGAATGCGGGCCGTCTCCTCCAGCACTTTCTGCGCCTGCTCCACGACCCGCTCGCCGACCGGTGTCACCGTGACCTCGCTCTTGCCGCGCTCGAACAGCGGAGTGCCCAGCTCTTCCTCCAGCTTCTGGATCGCGACGGAAAGCGCCGGCTGGCTGACGAAGCATTTCTGGGCCGCACGGCCGAAGCTGCGTTCCTGGGCAACCGCGACGATGTAGCGCAGTTCGGTGAGGGTCATCGCAAAGCCGGCTAGCGCCGTCGCTGCGCAAGAAATTTCGCGAAACCGGCGCCGGTCTCCGGGTGTTTCAATCCGAAATCCACCGTGGCCTCGAGATACCCCAGCTTGTTGCCGCAGTCGTAGCGGCGGCCGTCGAAGGCAAACGCGTAGACGGCTTCCTCGGCGGCCAGGCGCGAAATGCCGTCGGTCAACTGGATTTCGCCACCCGCTCCGGCCGGCATGGTGCGCAGGTGGGCGAAGATGCGCGGCGACAGCACATACCGGCCAATCACGGCGAGCGTCGACGTCGTGGTGCCGACCTTCGGCTTTTCGACGATGCGCGTGATCCGTCCCAGCCGTTCCCCTGCCGGCTCGGTCTCGACGATGCCGTACTTTCCGACATCCTCGGAGGCCACGTCCATGACGCCGATCGTCGACGCATTCATCCGCGACGACATCGCCACCATCTGCTGCATTACCGGTACGCGCGCGTCGATGAGGTCGTCGGCCAGGATGACCGCGAACGGCGCGTCGCCGACCACGGGTTCCGCGCACAGCACCGCATGCCCCAGTCCCAGCGCCTCGGATTGGCGGATGTAAATGCAGTTGATGCCAGGAGGTGTCGCGGCCTGCACCGCTTCCAGCAGCTCGGCCTTGTTGCGCAGTGCCAGCTCGGTCTCCAGTTCATACGCCTTGTCGAAGTGATCTTCGATCGCACGCTTGTTGCGGCCGGTGATGAAGATCATGTCGGTGATACCGGCGGCAGCGGCCTCCTCCACCGCATATTGGATGAGCGGCTTGTCGACGACCGGCAGCATCTCTTTGGGACTGGCCTTGGTGACCGGCAGAAAGCGGCTGCCGAGTCCGGCGACCGGAAAGATGGCTTTGGTTATTTTTTGCATTATTTTGTGGGTGATGGAACGGTCATTCAGCCAGCAGCGCGCGCAGTTGCGCCTCGTCGATGATCGCCACGCCCAGCTCCTCCGCTCGCGCGAGCTTGGTACCGGCGTCCGCGCCGGCAACGACATAGTTCGTCTTCTTCGATACACTGCCCGCGACCTTGCCGCCGCGGGCCTCGATCAGCGCCTTGGCATCTTCGCGGGCAAGTGTGGGCAGCGTTCCAGTCAGCACAAAGACGCGTCCGGCCAGCGCGCCCGCGGGCGCGCCCTCATTCATCCTTGCCGGTTCACTTTCGGGCCAGTGTACGCCCGCATCGCGTAACTGCTGGACCACTTCGCGGTTGTGCGGCTCGCCGATGAAGTCGACGATGGCCTCGGCCAGCACCGGCCCGACGTCGTTGACCTGCAGCAGGTCTTGCTCCGTAGCGCCCAGCAGCGCGTCGAGGCCGCCGAAGTGGCGCGCCAGGTCCTTGGCGGTGGCTTCACCGACGTGGCGGATGCCCAGGCCGTAGATGAAACGCGCCAGCGTCGTGCGCTTGCTCTTTGCGATGGCCGCGAGCACATTGCCAGCGCTTTTTTCCGCCATTCGCTCGAGTCCGGACAGTTGGGCCAGGTCGAGCCGGAAGATGTCGGCCGGCGTATGCAGCAGACCGGCATCGACCAACTGGTCGACGAGCTTTTCGCCCAGGCCTTCGATATCCAGCGCCAGGCGGCTGGCGAAGTGCCGCAGAGACTGCTTGCGTTGCGCCGGGCAGACGAGACCGCCGGTGCAGCGGGCGATGGCCTCATCGGGCAGCCGCGCGATGGCCGACCCACATTCCGGGCAGGCCACCGGCATCACGAACTGGCGTGAATTCTCCGGGCGCTGCTCCTGCAGCACGCGCACGACTTCCGGGATGACGTCACCGGCCCGGCGCACGATGACGGTGTCGCCGATGCGCACGTCCTTGCGCCGCACCTCGTCCTCGTTGTGCAGCGTGGCGTTGGTGACCGTCACGCCGCCGACGAACACCGGCGCCAGTCGCGCGACCGGCGTGATCGCACCGGTGCGGCCCACCTGCACATCGATGGCCACGACCTGCGTGGGCATCTCCTCCGCCGGAAATTTGTGCGCAATCGCGAACCGCGGCGCGCGCGACACGAAGCCCAGCACCTGCTGCGACGCGAGGCTGTCGACCTTGTACACGACGCCATCGATTTCGTACGGCAGGCCGGCGCGCTTGTCGCCGATTGCGCGGTAATAGCCGAGCAGTCCGGACAGCCCTTTCACGACGGCCCGCTCGGCGGTCACCGGAATCCGCAATTTGGACAGCCACAGCAGCGTGGCGCTGTGCGTGGCCGGTGGCGCGACGCCATCCCATTCCACCGCGCCCAGTCCGTAGGCAAAGAACGTCAGGCGGCGCGCGGCCGTGATGCGTGGGTCCAGTTGCCGCAAGCCGCCCGCGGCCGCGTTGCGGGGATTGGCGAACGCCTTGTCGCCCTTGGCCGCCTGCGCGTCGTTCAGCGCCTGGAAATCGCGCTTCAGCATCAGTACTTCGCCTCGCACTTCGAGCAGCGGCGGCACCTTGCCGCCTTCGAGCTTCAGTGGAATCGACGCGATCGTACGCAGATTGGCGGTGACATCCTCGCCGCTGCTGCCATCTCCACGCGTGGATCCGGTCGTGAACACGCCGCGCTCGTAGGTCAGGTTGATGGCGAGGCCGTCGAACTTCGGCTCGACCGAGTAGGCGACCCTATCGACGGCGTCGGCCCCATTGCCGACGCCGAGCGCCTCACGCACTCGCCGATCGAACGCTTCCACTTCGGTGTCGGCAAACGCGTTGTTGAGCGAGAGCATCGGCACGCGATGCGTGACGGGTGCGAATTCCGCGGACGGTGCGCCGCTCACCCGCTGTGTGGGCGAATCGGGCGTCACCAGCGACGGATGGCTGGCCTCGAGTGCCAACAGTTCGCGGTACAGCCCGTCGTACACGGCATCGCTGACGCTTGGCGCGTCGAGAACGTAGTAGCCGTGGTCGTGGGCGGCGATTTCGTCGCGCAAATGCTTCACCCGCGCGATCAACGCAGCGGGCACGTCCGGCGTGGCCGATCGCGCACTGGACACGTTCAGGCGCCGAACAGCGCGCGGGCGCGCGGGCTTCCCGGTTCGATGTGGCATGCCTTCAGCGCATCGGCCGCCAACTGCACCTGCTGCCGGATGGCGGCCAGCGCCGCGTCGTCGAGCGGGCGCCGGTTGTCGTCGACGAGCTCACCATCGAGCGTGTGGGCGAAGCGCTTCGCGGCCAGCTTCATCTGGTCGAAAGCCCGCTGCGGGTCGGCGACGCGCGGCACATCGAGCACCAGCACGACTCCGTTGGTCGCCGATGCGCGCAGCGTGTCGACGGTGAACGGTTCGTTGCGCACGTTCTGCATCGTGTAGAGGACCGCGCCGGTTTCTTCGTGCAGGTACTCGAAGCGGCCGCCGGTGGCGAGCTTGAATCCCGCGGCTTCGGCCACGCCGCGCAGTTTCGTTCCCGGGATGCTGGCTGGCTCAGCTTTCAATATCGTGAGGCCGACCTGCACGTCGACATCGGCGCAGAGCCGGTCCAGTGCCTCGGCGCGGTCGGTTTCCGCCGCGACATCGGGTACTGAAAGCGCCGCAGGCAACATGGGCGCCAGTTCGCTGATGACCCGCACGAAGGTTTCGACCTGCGCATGACTGGCCGCGCCGTTGCGATCCGCCAGCAGCAGACACGCGGACAATTCCACGAATTCGCCGGGCGTCGCGGAATTGAGCAGCACCCACGGCGAGCCGGGTGCGCTGCGGCCGAACCAGCGCAGCCGCTTGCCCATCCGCGCGTGCAGGCCTGCGGCCAGCGCGCCGGCGCCGAGCGGCTTGGCGGGCTGCAGGATGGCGATGCATTCGATGTCGCGGTCCGGTTGCGGACCCTTGGCGTCGAGCGGACCGTCGGTGACTGCAGGCAGCGCGAGATCTTCGGTGGCTGGCGACGCATCGTCGGTGGCGTTGGCCATCGCGTTGTCGCGGAATTCTTCCGGCGGCAGGTCAGGCTGCTCCACGTGTACGACGACTTCCACTGGCGGCGACCACGGCGGCGTGTCCTCGACGACTGCGTCCGGATCGGCGGCCGGCGGCGCTACGGCATTCTGTTCAGGGACATGATGTTCGGCATCAGTGGCAGCGGCGACATCAGCGTCGCCAGCGACACCGCGCATCGTCGGCTCGACGCGATTGCCGGTGGCCTGCTGTGGTGGCGCCGCGTCACGTGGATTGAATGCGGAGGCGATCCGGCGGCGGATGCGCCGTTCGGCCCAGGCGTTGTAAATGAGTACACCGACGACAAGCAGGACGCCGGCGACGATGAGCCCCAGCTGGAGCGAACTCATGTGCATGGGCTAGGCCAGGTCACCACGGGCTTGCTCAAATTTACCTCTCGCGCCATGAGGGATGATTATAGCGCGAAGGTTGGCAATAGCTGACCTTAAGCTGCGCTCTCGGCCAGCGACAGCGCCTCGGCAATGTCGACGGCCACGACGCGCGAAACGCCGGGTTCGGGCATCGTGATGCCCACCAGCTGATTCGCCATCTCCATCGTGATCTTGTTGTGCGAGATGAACAGGAACTGCGTGTCCGCCGACATCGCGCGGACCATCGTGCAGAAGCGGTCGGTGTTGGGGTCATCCAGCGGCGCGTCGACTTCGTCCAGCAGGCAGAACGGCGCCGGATTCAGCTGGAACAGCGCGAAAACCAGCGAAATCGCCGTCAGCGCCTTCTCACCACCCGACAGCAGGTGGATCGATGTGTTGCGCTTTCCGGGCGGCTGCGCGATCACCTGCACGCCCGAGTCGAGGATCTCCTCGCCCGTCAGTACCAGCCGGGCCTGCCCACCGCCGAAGAGCGTGGGGAACAGCTTGGCAAAATTGGCGTTCACGGCAGCGAAGGTCTGCTGCAGCAGTTCGCGCGACTCGCGGTCGATCTGGCGAATGGCGGTCTCGAGCGTGGTCATCGCTTCGTTGAGGTCTGCGGCCTGGCGGTCGAGATAGTCCTTGCGCTCGGTGGTCTGCGCCAGTTCGTCCAGCGCGGCGAGATTGACCGCACCCAGCTCGGCGATGGCTGTGGCCACGCGCTCGATTTCGGCCGGCAGCGTGCGCCAGCTGCCCCAGGCCTTGAGCGCGTCCGGCAACACCGTTACGTCGGCCTGCGCCTCGGCCAGCTGCTCGGCGAACTGCTGTTCGGCCAGCACCGACGCCTGTTCCTTCAACTGCATGTCCTGGATCTTGACGCGTGCGGGTTCCAGCTTCTGCTCGGCCACGAGCCGGGTCTCGTCCCCTGCGCGCAGTTCCGCGGTGAGCGACTCGACGTGATCGCGCGCTGCCGCCAGCGCCTGCTCGGCCTCGCCGCGCGTCGTCAATTGCCGCTGCAGCGCCTCTTCGACGGGCGTCCAGTCGATGGCCGCCTGCTCGCGGGTGAATTGCGCCAGCAACCCCTTTTGCTGCGCAGCCTGCGCCGTCAGCGATTCGCGGCGGCGCTCGAGTTCCGTCAGGCGATCACGGCAACTACGCTCGGCAAAGCCGGCTTCCTGCGCCGCGCGCTCCGCGGCACGGACGCGCTCGCGGCCACGCGCCAGCTCGACCTCGGCTTCGTTGCGCGTGTGCCGCGCGGCTTCGCGGGCGGTGATTTCGTCGTGCATCCGCGATTGCAGATCGGCGATCTGGGCGACGATGGCGTCGCGCTGTTTCTGTTCACCGGCTTGTTGGGCGGCAAGGTCGGACGTTTCCTGGGCGATCTGCGCTCGGCGCCGCTCAGCAGCCTCGGCTGCCTGCTTCAGTTGCACCAGTTCGAGCTCGAGATCGTGCACCCGCCGCTGCTGCGAACTGACCGCCAGGCCTTCGGCGTGCCACGTCTGCTGCTTCTGGGTCAGTTCCTGGTCGACGGCGTCACGCGCTTCGCGCGCCGCAGCGGCGACCGTGGTCGCCGTGACGATCAGCGTGGCCAGCTCATCGAGTTCGCGTTGCCGCGCGATGACGCCGTGCAATTCGCCATCCGGCGCGAAGAACGTCACGCCTTGCGCGCTGACCAGATGTCCCTCTGGCGTGACGAACGACTCGCCGGCGCCCAAGGCTTCGCGGTCCGCGAGTGCAGTCGCGAAATCCGGTCGGCAGCGGATGCCATGCAGTCCGTCGGCGAGCAACCGCCCGGCCCCCGGAAGCTTGAGCTTGACCTTGGCCAGCAACGAATCCGGACCGTGCGGTGGTGCATGCCGTGCCGTCGCGGGAGCAAAAGCCGCGATCCGACGCGGCGGATGCGCGCCGTGGTTCACCCAGCCTGCGGCGTCGTCGAGCCGGGCGAGTTCGAGCGCGTCCAGCCGTTCGCGCAGCACGGCCTCGAGCGCATCTTCCCAGCCGCGCTCGATGTCCAGCGACTGCCACAATCGCCGCGCGCTGCGCAGATTCCTGCCGGCGAGCCAATCGTCGATATCCTGGCCATGACCGATCCTGGCCTGCAATGCCGACAGCGCCTGCGAGCGAGCCTCGAGTTCGCCCAGGCGGGTGCTGTCGCGCTGCCAATCCTCGGCCGTGTCGCGCTGTCGCTGTTGCAGCGCCTCGACGGTCTGCTTGAGCGTGGCCAACGCCGATTGCTTGCCGGACAGATCGCGATTCTCCGTCGCAAGCTGTTCTTCGACATCGCGCAGCGGGTCGGTCGTTGGCGCACGAATGCCGGCGGCTTCCTGCTGCAGGCGCTCCAGCCGCAGGGCGAGCTGCGTCAACGTGGCGCCGATGCTGTCGCGGCGGGTCTCCGCCACGCGCACATCCTGCTCCGTCAGCGCGATCTTCTGGACCAGCTCGGCCAGCACCCGCGACGTCTCCGCCACCGTCTGTTCCAGTGCCGGCAACATCGCCTGCGCCGTTTTCTCGCCTTCCGCCGCGCTTTCGCGCGCGGTGAGCGCCGCTTCGAGTTCGCGTTCCGCATTGCCGCGGTCGCTGGCCAGCGCCGCTTCCTGCCCGGCGATGGCGCCCAGCGCCTCGGTCAGTTGCGCGACCTGCTGCGTGAGGCGCGTCTCCGATTCGCGGACGAAGGACAATTGCTGCTCGAGGCGCGTCACTTCGGCATTGGCCGCGTAGAAGGCGCCCTGCTTCTCATGCAGCGCGTCGCCGGCCGTGTAGTGGCTGGTGCGCAATGCTTCGAGCTTGCTTTCGGCCGAACGCAACTCGGCCTGCAGCGATTCCAGCGCCACCGTCAGCGTGGCCATTTCCGTCGCGCACTTCTCGCGTACGCGCAGCGCGTCCTGCTGCTTCGCGTACCACAACAGGTGTTGCGACTGCCTGGCCCGCGCTTCCAGCTCGCGATATTCGGTGGCCACCCGCGCCTGCGTTTCCAGGCGAGCCAGCTGGCTGCCCAATTCCTGGCGAATGTCCTCGACGCGCGCCAGGTTCTCGCGTGCATCGGCCATCCGGCCTTCCGTTTCCTTGCGGCGTTCCTTGTACTTGGAAACACCGGCTGCTTCCTCGAGGAAAATGCGCAGCTCTTCCGGCTTGGCCTCGATGACGCGGGAGATCATTCCCTGTTCGATGATCGCGTAGGCGCGGGGGCCCAATCCGGTGCCCAGGAACAGGTCATGGATGTCGCGGCGACGTACCGGAATGTTGTTGATGTAATACGTCGAGTCACCGTCGCGCGTCAGCACCCGCTTGATCGAGATTTCCGCGTACTGGCCCCACTGGCCGCCGATCCGTCCCTGGTTGTTGTTGAAATGAAGCTCGACCGAAGCCCTGCCTACAGGCTTGCGTTCACCGGCACCGTTGAAGATGACGTCCTGCATCGACTCGCCGCGCAACGCCGAGGCCTTGGATTCGCCCAGCACCCAGCGCACCGCATCGATGACGTTGGACTTGCCGCAACCGTTGGGACCGACGATGCCGACCAACTGGCCCGGCGTGGCGATGGTGGTCGGGTCGACGAACGACTTGAAGCCGGAGAGCTTGATTTGGGTGAGGCGCAAGGGTGACTTCGCTCAGTGCTTCGCTCGGTTCATCACTCGGCTTTCACCAAGTGCGTGCGACGGAAAGGAAACGCGCGCCAGGAGGCGCGCCCAAACGTCGAATTATAGCGGAAAGCGGTGTTTGCCCGCGCCGCTTGCGGCGCTCACGCGGGCAGGGTCGCTATCGCCACCATACGGCGTGGCGGCAGTCGCCCTTCCTCGACGGCGTGGCAAGCCACCTGGCCCTCGCGCCCGGCCGCCACGTCCTTGAGCACGGGATTCTCCTGGCGACAACGCTCGTTGGCCAACGGGCAGCGCGGATGGAAGGTGCAACCGCTCGGCGGGTCGAGCGGGTTGGGCACTTCGCCTGCCACCGCCGTGCGCGACTTGCCGGACATTTCGAGGTCGGGCACCGCGTCGAGCAGCATTCGGGTGTAGGGATGTTGCGGATCGTTGAACAGCACGTGCGTCGGCGCCATCTCGACGATGCGTCCCAGGTACATGACGCCGACCCTGTCCGCGATGTGATGCACGACCGCGAGATTGTGCGAGATGAACAGGTAGGTGAGACCCAGCCGCCGCTGCAGGTCGCGCATCAGGTTCAGCACCTGCGCCTGCACCGACACGTCGAGTGCAGACGTGGGCTCATCGCAGACCAGGAACGAGGGCTGCGTCGACAGCGCACGGGCAATGGAGATGCGCTGCCGCTGTCCGCCGGAGAACTGATGCGGAAACTTGATCCCGTCGGCCGGATTGAGGCCAACCTGTTCGAGCAACGCGCCCACCTGCGAAGTCAATGCGTTCGCCGGGGTCTCCGGGCGCAGCGCGCGAATCGGCTCCGCGACGATGTCGGCGACACGCCAGCGCGGGTTGAGGCTCGCATACGGGTCCTGGAAGATCATCTGCATGCCCTGCCGCGTGCGCCGCTGCAACGCGCCTCCCACCGCGCCCTCGCCCGCGATGGCCACGCCGTCATACGCAATGGTGCCGCGGGTCGGCGCATAGAGCCCGACGATGAGCCGCGCGACGGTCGACTTGCCACAACCGGATTCGCCGACCAGGCCGAGCGTTTCTCCTCGCGCTATGGAGAGATCGACGCCTTCGACCGCCTTGACGCTGGCGCGCCCACGGCGTTCGAGCACGCGGTTGAGCCACGGCGCGGACACATCGAAATGGCGCGTGACGCCACGCATTTCAAGAAGTACGTCGGGCACCGGATTGTTCTGCGCGGTCACGGCGCACCCGCGGCGCGCAACCAGCAGGCCGCGCGCGTGGATCCCGCGTCCATCAGTTCGGGGCGATCGCTGCGGCAGCGATCGAAAGCCTGCGGACAACGCGGATGAAACGTGCATCCCTTGGGAATCGCGGTCAGCCGCGGCATGGCGCCTTCGATCTGCGTCAGGCGTTCGCGCTCTTCGACGATCGACGGAATCGAGCCCATCAGCCCGATGGTGTAGGGGTGCTGCGGCCGGTGGATCACGTCGGCGACGGGGCCGATCTCGACGATGCGCCCCGCATACATCACGGCCACGCGATCGGCCGTTTCCGCGATCACGCCCATGTCGTGGGTGACGAGCATCACCGCCGTTCCATGTTCGCGACACAGGCGCTTCAACAACTGGATGATCTGCGCCTGGATCGACACGTCGAGCGCGGTGGTGGGTTCATCCGCGACGATGAGCTTGGGATTGGCCGCCAGTGCAAGCGCGATGACGACGCGCTGCCGCATGCCGCCGGAAAAGTGATGCGGATACTGGTCGATGCGGCGCGCGGCCGCGGGAATGCCGACTTCATCGAGCAGGCCGATCGCGCGCTTCAATGCTGCGGCCTCGTCCATGTCGAGGTGGGCGCGAATGGTCTCGGTCAACTGACGGCCGACCGTATACAGCGGATTGAGCGACGTCAGCGGATCCTGGAACACCGCGCCGATCTCGCGGCCGCGGATCACGCGCATGGCGCCGTCGGGCAGGTTGTCGATGCGCCGTCCCGCGAGGCGAATTTCTCCCGCGGCAATTCTTCCCGGCGGGTCGATGAGACCTATGATCGCCGCGCCTGTCAGCGACTTGCCCGCGCCGGATTCGCCGACTACGCCCAGGACTTCGCCCGGTGCGATATCGAAGGACACGTCGTGCACTGCCACCAGCGTTCCGTGGCGCGTCGGAAATTCCACGCGCAGGTTGGAAACGGAGAGGAGCGCCACCACTACCGCAGCCTCGGATTCAGCGCATCGCGCAGCCAGTCGCCGAGCAGGTTGATCGACAGCACCATCGCTACCAGCGCGGCGCCCGGGAATATCGTGATCCACCACTCGCCGGAAAACAGGAAATCGTTGCCGACGCGGATCAGCGTTCCCAGCGACGGTTCGGTCACCGGCATGCCGACCCCCAGGAACGACAGCGCGGCCTCGGTCAGGATCGCCGAGGCGATGTTGATGGTGCCGATGACCATCACGGGTCCCAATACGTTGGGCAACAAGTGGCGGGCCATGATCTGCAAGGGCGAGCGGCCGATGACGCGCGCCGCCTGCACGTATTCCTTGCTCTTCTCCACCATCGTCGAGCCGCGCACGGTGCGCGCGTACTGCACCCAGTTGGACAAACCAATCGCCAGAATGAGCACCGGCAGCACGGCGCCGGAGTGGGCCTCGTGCGGCAACACGGCGCGCGCGACACCATCGATCAGCAGAGCAATCAGGATTGCCGGGAACGACAGCTGCACGTCGGCCACGCGCATGATGAACGCATCCAGGCGACCGCCCACGTAACCTGCGAGCAATCCGAGCGAGACGCCGAGTGCCATGGCGAGCGCGACCGAGCCCAATCCGACCAACAGCGAAATGCGCGCGCCGAACATGATGGCCGACAGCAGGTCGCGCCCCTGGTCGTCGGTGCCGATGAAAAAGGCCGCGTTGCCGCTGGCGAGCCAGCTTGGCGGCGACAAGGCGTCGCCGAGGTTGAGCGTCTTCAAGTCGAATGGATCGTAGGGCGCCAGAATGGGCGCCGCAAACGCCGCGGCCAGGCAGATGAACAGGACGACGAACGCGCCGATCGCAACCGGCGAATGGCGAAAACTCCACATGACATCGCCGTTCCAGGCGCTGGCCAGTCGACTGCGCAACGTGGGCCGGGGTGGGACGGCAATCGGGATCGTGGACATGGTTGTCGAGTCGCGGCCGCTTCAGTTCGGCCGCGCGGCGAGATGGGTCAGCGCCTCGAGGCTCGCCGCGCGCGCCTGCGCATAAACGGTCGACTTCCAGTCGTCGGCGTCGCAATAGAACGCGTCGCGAATCTGCCGCTTGATCGTTACGTACGTCGCGGCGCTCGCCTCGGGATGATTGGACAACCACTGGTCCGCGCACAGCGCGTGAATCATCTGCGGCAGCGGGAGCGTGCCGTATTCCAGCGCGATTCCCGCGTAAGCCACGCCGGGACACTCGTCGTACACCGCGTTGTAGTTGACGCCGGTCAGCGTCGCCGATGCGGACGACCCGTCATGGAACGAGGTGACATCGTCGCCCCACCAGGCGCGGGCCCGCGCAAGGTCGGCGGCGACATCGCGTCCGGCGAAGATCATCTCGCCCTGTCCGCGCGGCCCCAGTCCGGTGTGGAAGTCGATCCATCCCATGCGCTCGCGGCGCGCGCCGTGTTCGCGCAGGATGCCGCGCAGGACGCCATTGCTCCACGCCGCCCGCACGCCACCATAGAAGAGTCCGTCGGGGAACTCGCATTGACCCCCCGTGATGGCCTGCTGCAGCGCGCGCTCACCGTGTTTCGCGGCATAGGCGGCCACCTTCGCCTGGGTTGGCGCATCGGGCGGCCAGGTCGCAGGTACGATGAAATCGTGGACCGCGGCATACGCGGTGCTAGGGACCGGGGGCACCGCAAAATCGCGGAAGTTGCGATTCATGTCGACGTTGTCTTCGTTGGTGCGGCGCAAGTGCGAGAAGCCGTACGGGTTCAGCGCGTGCAGGAAGACCACCTGGACATTCGCCGCGCGTGCAGCGGCCATGAAATCCGCATCGTGCAGGAGCGCCACCTGGCACCCGGAGCCGCAGTAACCCTCCACGCCATGCGTGCCGGACAACAGCAGCAGCATCGCCGTTGCCGACCGATCACCCAGCACGGCCACGTCGATCGACAACTCCTCCCCGGCCACGCCGCGCGCGACCGGATGGACATGTCGAGTCATCTCGAGGCCGTTGGCGGCTGCGGCAGCGACGAACTTGTCGCGCGCCTGCACGTAGGTATCCGCAAAGTGGGGAACGGGATTCATGCCTGGCGCAACGAGAGAGCCCCAGGCGGAGCTTGGTTGCTCATGTTGATGTGCCCAGCGGCATCGCCGTTTCCGCCAGCGCGGCCAGGTAGCCGGCGCCGAGCGGGATGACCGCGTCGTTGAAATCGTACTTGCTGTTGTGCAGGAAACAGCCGCCTTCCGCGCCGCCCTGTCCCAGTCGCGCGAACGCGCCCGGCTTGGCTTGCAGCATGAACGAGAAGTCCTCGGAGCCCATCGACGGGTCGAGGTTGCGCACCACATTTTCCGCACCGACCATCGCCTCGGCGACATCGGCAGCGAACATCGCCTCGCGGTGGTGGTTGAACGTTGCCGGGTAGATGCGCTCGTATTTCAATGTCGCCACTGCGCCGAATGCCGCGCCGATCGAGTGCACCAGTTCCGTCAGGCGCTTCTCGATCATGTCCTGCGTCGGCGCACGGAAGGTACGCACGGTGCCGACCAGCTTCGCGTGCGACGGCACGACGCTCATCGCGCCGGGGTGGCCCGCCTGCATCGCGCAGATGCTGACGACTGCCGTATCGATCGGACTGACGTTGCGGCTGACGATCGATTGCACCGCCGTGATGATGTGCCCGGCGACCAGCACCGGGTCGATCACCGTGTGCGGATGCGCGCCATGTCCACCGCGGCCGTCGATGGTGATCTCGATGCGGTCCGCCGCGGCCATCGCCGGGCCGGGCGTGATGCCGATGCGCCCGGGCGGCAAGCCCGGCCAGTTGTGCAGCGCGAACACCTGCTCCGCGGGAAAGCGCACGAACAGGCCATCCTCGATCATCGCCTTGGCTCCGGCATAGCCTTCTTCGCCGGGCTGGAAGATGAGGTAGGCGGTGCCGTCGAAATTGCGCGTTTCGTGCAGATACCGCGCGGCGGCCAGAAGCATCGTCGTGTGTCCGTCGTGCCCGCACGCGTGCATGCGGCCCTCATAGCGCGACTTGTGCGTGAATTCGTTTTCTTCCTGGAGCGGGAGCGCATCCATGTCGGCGCGCAATCCGACGCTGCGCCCGCTTTCGTTGCTGCGACCCTTGATCACCGCGACGATGCCGGTCTTGCCGATGCCTGTGTGGTGCTCGATGCCCATCTGCGCCAGGCGTTCCTGCACGATGCGCGCGGTGCGGTGTTCCTCGAAGCCCAATTCCGGATGCGCATGCAGATCGCGGCGGATGGCGGTGAACTCGTCGAGCCAGTGCTTGATATGTTCGTTCGGTTTCATCAGGCGACAGCAGTCCTTTCGATGCGCAGGCGGGGGTCGACCGCGTAGTACATGAGGTCGACGAAGAGGTTCAGCATGACGAAGATCAGCGCGATGAAGCATAGGTACGCTGCCATCACGGGAATGTCCGAGAAATATACGGACTGGATGAACAGCAGGCCCAGGCCGGGCCACTGGAAGACGGTCTCGGTCACGATCGCGAAGGCGATGATGCCGCCCAACTGGAGCCCG
>JANMCH010000103.1:0-30364 GCA_031361045.1 Betaproteobacteria bacterium
GCGCCTCGCGGGCAACACGGTCGAGAGCATCGAAACCTCTTCGCTGCATCTCGACTTGATCTCGGACCTGAAGCGCATCAACTCGCACATCTGCTCGGTGGCCTACCCGATCCTCGAGGAAGCCGGCGTGCTGGCGCGCACCCGACTCAAGGAACCCGAGCCCGAAGTCGCTCCCGACGACGATCCCCTCCCTGCCGGCAACAAGGCTGGCAACGGAACTGAATGGCAGAAGCGCAAACCGCGCACCGCCTGATCATGGCCCTGTCGATCTCCGATATCTGTGTCCTGTTTGCGCGCAAAGGCGGCCGTGCGTACGACGGCGAGCCCGTCACCCAACTGGAGCACGCGCTGCAGACCGCCACGCGCGCGGAGGATGAAGGGGCCACGCCCGCGCTGATCGCCGCCGCCCTGCTCCACGACCTGGGGCATCTGCTGAATGACCAGGGCGAATCGCCGACGCTGCGCGGCGTCGACGATCTGCATCAATTCGCGGCGCTGCCGTTCCTGCGGCCGCTGTTTCCCGACGCCGTGCTGACACCCATCCAGCTGCACGTGGACGCCAAGCGCTACCTGTGCTCGGCGCACGACGGCTACCTGGAGGCGCTGTCAGCGGATTCGAAGCGCAGCCTCGTGCTGCAGGGGGGCGTCTTTGCGCGCGAGCAGGCGGATGCCTTCATCACGCAACCGTTCGCGCAGGACGCGGTGAAAGTCCGGCTGTGGGACGACCTGGCCAAGGTCCCCGCTGCGCCCACGCCACCTCTGGCCCATTTCGTCGCGATTCTCGAAAACGCGCAGCGTCCGTGGAACTGACGTTAGGCGTGACGCTCGCCGTCCTGGGCGCCGGGATGCTGCATGCCGGCTGGAACGCACTGCTCAAGTCCGCAGGCGGTGGCGACCCGCTGCTCGATACCGCCACCGTCGTCGCCGGCTCCACGTTCATCTCGGCCGTGGCACTGCCGTTCCTGCCGCTGCCGGACGCCAGTTCATGGCTGTTCATTGCGGTGTCCACGTTCATTCACTTCGGCTACTACCTGACTCTCGCGCAGGCCTACCGCACCGGCGACCTCTCGTTCGCCTATCCGTTGATGCGTGGCACCGCGCCGCTGCTCGTCACCGTGCTGGGCGCAGTATTCCTGCGCGAACTGCCGCAGTTCCACGTGATGGTCGGCATCCTGCTGATTTCGATCGGGATCATCAGCATCGCATTCGCGCGCCGCGCCCATCATCCGCCGGCCGCGGCGTATTGGGCGTTTGCCAATGCGGCGATCATCGCGGTCTATACGCTGGTTGATGGCACCGGCGCGCGTGCCTCCGGCAACGCAGTAAGCTACGTGGCGTGGCTCACGTTCATCGAAGGCGTTTTTTTCCTGGGCTGGATACGCGTACGTCGCGGGGAACCTGCTGTGGGCTATCTCCGCAATCAATGGCGACGCGGCCTGGTCGGCGGCTTCTGCAGCGTGGCGGCCTATTGCATCGTGCTGTGGGCCATGACCCGCGCACCCGTGGCCGCGATAGCGGCGCTGCGCGAAACGTCGGTCATCTTCGCGGCCCTCATCGGTGCGCTGTGGCTGAAGGAAGGCTTTGGATTGGCGCGCCTGGCGGGAGCCGCCACGGTGGTGATCGGTGTCGCAACCCTGAAACTGTAAGTAGGGTCAGATAATTAGGGTCAGACTCGAATTTCCCGGGAGCGCGTCGCAAAATTGGGCCCGATGCGGAAATTCGAGTCTGACCCTAATTATCCAGTCTGCCCCTAATCATCCTAATTATCGTGACGCTGCTTATCTATGCCTGATATTCCGAAACAAGCTCGGGTCGTCGTCGTTGGCGGCGGCATCGCCGGCGCGTCGACTGCCTACCATCTCGCCAAGATGGGCATCACCGATGTCGTCCTGCTGGAGCAAGGCAAGCTCACCTGCGGCACGACATGGCACGCCGCCGGGCTCGTCGGGCAAACGCGCGCGACGCGCAACGCCACCCGGATGAGCCAATACGGCATCGAGCTCTATTCGACTCTGGAGCAGGAAACGGGGCTCGCCACCGGCTGGAAGGCTTGCGGAAGCCTCAACGTCGCCAAGACGCCGGAGCGAATGCAGCTCATCAAGCGCCAGATGGCGCGCGCGAAAAGCTTCGGCATCGCGTTCGACTACGTTTCGCCCGCGGAGGCCGCCAGGATCGCGCCGATCCTGCGCACCGACGATCTCGAAGGTGCGGTCTGGATTCCCGACGACGGCAAGGCCAATCCGACCGACCTGACGCAATCGCTGGCCAAGGGCGCGCGCATGCGCGGCGCGAAGATTTTCGAGGGCGTGAAAGTCACCGCGGTGCGCACCGAGCGCGGTCGCGTGACGGCCCTCGCCTGGAAAAGCGCCGACGACGAAGGTGAAATTACCTGCGAATCGCTGGTCAACTGCGCCGGACAATGGGCGCGCGAATTCGGGCGGCTGGCCGGCGTCAACGTGCCGCTGTACTCCGCCGAACACTTCTACATCGTCACCAAGGCCATTCCGGGGGTCACTCCCGCCCTCCCCGTCATTCGCGACCCGGATGGCTTCATCTACTACAAGGAAGAAGTCGGCGGCCTCGTCATGGGCGGCTTCGAACCCGTGGCCAAGCCATGGAATCCGCCGCGCATCCCGGACAACTTCGAGTTCCAGCTGTTTCCCGAGGACTGGGACCAGTTCCAGATCCTGATGGAGAACGCCATCCATCGCACGCCGTGCCTCGAGACGGCCGAGATCAAGATGCTGCTGAACGGCCCGGAGAGCTTCACCGGCGACGGCAACTTCATCCTGGGCGAGGCGCCGGAACTCGCCGGCTATTTCGTCTGCGCCGGTTTCAATTCCGCGGGCATTGCCAATTCAGGCGGCGCGGGCCGGTTGATTGCCGAGTGGATCATCGGCGGTGAAGCGCCGCTCGATTTGTGGGATGTGGACATCAGGCGCTTCGCACCTTTCCACGCCAATCGCAAGCACCTGGCCGACCGCACGGTGGAATCGCTGGGCCTGCACTACGCGATGCGCTGGCCGCGCGAGGAACTGCAGACGGTGCGTCCGCTGCGCCGCTCGCCGCTGTTCGACCGCCTGCGCGCCAAGAACGCCGTATTCGGCACCAAGCTCAACTGGGAGCGCGCCAATTACTTCCTGCCGCCGGGCGCCGAACCTTCGCCGTACACGTTCGACACGCCGGGCTGGCTGCCGATCATTCTCGAGGAACAACGCGCGTGCCGCGAGGATGTCGTCGTTTTCGATCAGACGTCGTTTTCAAAATTCGTCCTGAAGGGCCGCGATGCGCTCGCCGTGCTGCAGCGGCTTTGCGCCAACGACATCAGCGTGCCTATCGGCAAGATGGTTTACACAGCGATGCTGAACGAGCGCGGCGGCTTCGAGTCCGACCTGACGATCACGCGGCTCGCGCCCGACACCTTCTTCATCCTGACCGGCTCCGGGCAAGCCACGCGCGACGCATCCTGGATCGAGCGGCACATCGACGCCACCGAATTCGCAGCCCTCGTCGATGTCACCAGCGCGTATTCGGTGATTTCGTTGATGGGACCAAAATCGGAAGCACTGCTTGCGCAACTATCGCCCGACGACCTGTCCAGGAACGGATTGCCCTTCTCGATGACCGCCGAGATCGACGTCGGCCACGCCCGCGTACGCGCTGCTCGCATGAGCTACGTCGGCGGCCCCGGCTATGAGATGGTCGTCCCCACGGATCAATGCGTGACGCTCTACGACGCGCTGTGCAACGCCGGTGCGCCGTTCGGCCTCAAGGATGCCGGCTATTACACCATCGACGCGCTGCGCATCGAAGCCGGCCGCCGCGCGTGGGGACCGGAATTATCACCGGACGAAACGCCGTGGGAAGCCGGACTTTCCTATGCGGTGAAGATGGACAAGGCCGCGCCCTTCATCGGGCGCGCTGCGCTCGTCAAGCAGCGCGACGCCGGCGTGCGCAAGCGGCTGGTCATGTTCACCTTCGACGATGCGGCGGCTTTCCCCTGGGGTGGCGAGCCCATTCTGATGGACGGGCGCAACGTCGGCGAACTCACGTCCGCCGGCTACAGCCGCAAGCACGGTCGCGCGATCGCCATGGGCTATGCGCGCGCTGGTGCTGCCGAGCCGCCTTTGTCGGATGAGCGGATCCTCGCGGCGCACTACGCGATCGACATCGCCGGCGTCACGTACGCCGTGACGCCGCACATGAAACTTGGCTGAGGGACGCGAGCTTCAGCCCAGTGGAATGCGGTCCTTGTTGGCTGCAAGCCAGGTGTCAAACGTCTGCAATTGCGGATTGAGCGCCCGCGTCATGTCGAGATCCCGCGCCCCGGTGAAGTAATCGGAGAATTCGGCGTTGAACTGGAACATGTTGCCGAGATCGTCCGCGCCGGGAAACCCGAAACTGCGAAACATCGCCGGCGTTACGGCGTTGTAGCCGATCTCCTTGCCCAGCGCACGCGAAAGGGCAGACGCCATCTGTGCCCCGGTCAAATGCTCGCCGGCAATGCCGACGGTTCTGCCGATGTGCGGAATTCCGGCGCGGAAAATGCCGAACGCACACTTGCCGATGTCCTCGGTGGCAATGGAGGGCAACGGCTGGTCGCCCATGGGCATCGTGATGGCCAGTTTGCCGTCCGGGCCGGGTTTCGGTCCCATGCCGAAGTGGATGAAGTTCTCCCAATAGAAGCTCGTGAGCAGAAACGTCGTCGGCACGCCGGCCTCCGTGAACAAAGCGTCGGATTCCCCTTTGGCATCGAAATGGGGCACCTTGTAGTGGCCCATCAGTGTCGGCATGCGGTCGTCGCTCAGCGGAATCCACTTGCGCGAGTCCTCGAGTGTTGACCAGATGACGTGCTGCAGTTTCGCGGCCTTGGCGGCGACCGCCATGTTGCGCGCCTCGGCAACCTCTCGTTCAGGGGAAAAGTGGTCCCAGAAAAACGTCACGCAATAGGCGCCGTACGCGCCGGCGAAGGCCCCCGCCAGGCTCGCGGCGTCGTCCACATCCGCCGCCACGACTTGGGCGCCGAGTGCCGCCAGGGCCTGGGCCTTGGGCGAATTGACGTCGCGGGTAATGGCGCGGGCAACGAACCCTGCCGCCGGATTGGACTGGATGGCGCGCACGAGGCCGCCGCCCTGTGCGCCGGTTGCCCCCAACACCGCTATGATTTTCGGCTCAGCCATGGTCAAGTCTCCATTTGTGTTGAGAGGCAAGGTTTGTCATTATCCGGCCTGAACGGCCTTTCGGAACATCCCGCTTCCTTCGGAGGAATTTTCCCATGCGTCAACGTACAGTCAAGCTCCTCGCCGCATCGCTGCTCGCTTCCGCAGGCGCACTGTTGGCCGCCAGCGCCCACGCCGGCAAGACCCTCGATGCCATCAAGCAGCGCGACCAGGTCGTCTGCGGCGTCAACACCGGGCTCGCCGGGTTCTCTGCCGCTGACAGCCAGGGCAACTGGAACGGTCTCGACGTGGACATCTGCAAGGCCCTTGCCGCCGCCGTGCTGGGCGACGCCAAGAAAGTGAAGTGGGTTCCGCTGAACGCGCAGCAGCGCTTCACCGCGCTGCAGTCGGGCGAGATCGACATCCTGTCGCGCAACACGACGTTCACGCTGACCCGCGACGCATCGCTCGGCCTCTTCATGACGGCGGTGACTTACTACGACGGCCAGGGCTTCATCGTCGCCAAGAAGAGCAAGATCACCAGCGCCAAGCAACTCAAGAACGCCGAGATCTGCGTGCAGTCCGGCACCACGACGGAGAAGAACCTGACCGACTACTTCAAGTCGATCAACGTCAAGATGAAACCCGTGGTGTTCGAAGGCTTCGAGGCCAGCGTCAAGGCGTTCTTCGCCGGCCGTTGCCAGGCGTACACGACCGACGCGTCCGGCCTGGCGTCGATTCGCAACAAGGAAGCCGCCAAACCGGATGACTACCTGATCCTGCCGGAGTTGATCTCCAAGGAACCGCTGGGCCCCATGGTCCGCCGCGGCGACGACGAGTGGTTCACCATCGTCAAGTGGGCGATCTACGCGCTGCTCGAAGCCGAGGAATACGGCATCACGCAGGCCAACGTCGACCAGATGAAGTCGAGCACCGAGCCGCCCATCCAGCGCATCCTCGGCACGTCGGAAGATACCGGCAAGCTGCTGGGCCTCGACAAGGAGTGGGCCTATCGCGAGATCAAGGCGGTCGGCAACTACGGCGAGATCTTCGATCGCAACGTCGGGCCGACGTCGGCGCTCAAGTTGCCCCGCGGTTTGAACAACCTTTGGAACAAGGGCGGCCTCCAATACGCGCCGCCCATTCGCTGATTCGTTGATGCGCTGACACGCAAGGCAACTCCACGGTGCGCTCCAAGCGTCGCGACTGGTCCTGGCGCAGCCGGGCGGTCCGTGGCCTGATTTACCAACTGGTGGCGGTGGCGGCAATCACCGCCGCCATCTGGTTTCTCGCGCACAACACCTTGGAAAACATGCGTGTGCGCGGGATCCAGAGTGGCTTCGGGTTCCTCACGCAACCCGCGGGATTCGACATCGGCGAGAGCATCTTCGCCTTCGATTCCGCCGATCCGTACTGGAAGGCGTTCCTGGTCGGGCTGTCCAATACGCTGCGCGCGGCCCTGGTAGGCATCGTGCTCACCACCCTCCTCGGCACGCTGATCGGCATCGGTCGCCTGTCGCGCAATTTCCTCATTCGCAAATTGTGCACCGGCTATGTCGAGCTGATCCGCAACATCCCGGTGCTGATCCAGCTGTTGATGTGGTACTTCGTGCTGAACGAGTGGTTGCCCCCCGTGGCCGATGCACTCAATCCCTTTCCCGGGATCTTCTTGAGCAAGAGCGGCATGTCGTTTCCGGTACCGGAATGGGAACACGGCCACCTGGTGACGCTTGGCGGCCTGGCGCTGGGCGTTGCCGCCGCGTGGCTTTATCGGCGATGGGCCGGGGCGGCCTTCCTTCGCACCGGCATACCACGGCCGATGTTCTGGCCCGCGCTGGCCATCGTGATCATTGGCGCATTGCTGGGCTGGGTCGCGGGCGGCTCGCCCACCGCGCTGGAGATGCCGATTCGCAACGAACTCAATGTTTCCGGCGGCGGCGCGGTGACGCCCGAGTTCCTCGCCGTGGCCATCGGACTCTCGGTCTACACGGCGGCGTTTGTCGCCGAGATCGTGCGCTCCGGAATCCAATCCGTGCCCTGGGGGCAGACCGAAGCCGCCGGCGCCCTCGGCTTGTCGCGCGGCCAATCGCTGAAACTGGTGCTGCTGCCGCAGGCGCTGCGCGTGATCATCCCGCCGCTGACCAATCAATACCTGAACCTCACCAAGAATTCGTCGCTCGCCGTCGCGGTGGGCTACCCCGACCTGGTCTCCATCGCCAACACCACGCTGAACCAGACGGGCCGCGCGGTGGAATGCATTGCGGTGCTGATGACCGTCTATCTCACGCTGTCGCTGCTCACCGCCGCGTTGATGAACTGGTACAACGCGCGCTCGGCGATTCGCGAGCGCTGACGCGTTTCCAACTCATTTTCCACGTCACCCATGGATACTGCCCTCCACACGCCCGTCATTGCGCGCCCGCCACCTGCGCATCACGTGGGCGTGCTCGCGTGGCTGCGCAAGAACCTGTTCGCCGACTGGAAGAATGCGCTGGCGACGCTGACGGTCGGCGCGATGCTCGTCTACTGGCTGCCGCCGCTGGTCGACTGGGCGATCGTCCGCGCGGTGGCCACGCCCGACAACGATGCCTGCCGCGCGCTCGAGCACACGGGCGCCTGCTGGGGCGTCATCGCCGAGAAGTATCGACTGATCCTGTTCGGTCGCTACCCGTTCGACGAACAGTGGCGTCCGCTGGTGGCCACGCTGCTGATGGTCGCGATGCTCGTCGCGAGCTGCACGCGCGTCCTCTGGAGCCGTTGGCTCATCGTGGCGTGGATCGCGGTGCTGGCGGTCTTTTTCGTGCTGATGCGCGGCGGCATCTGGGGGCTGACGCCCGTGGAGACGGCGCGCTGGGGCGGCGTACCGCTCACCATGCTGCTGTCCACGCTGTCCATTGCGGCCGGCTTCCCGATTGCCGTACTGGTGGCCCTTGGGCGACGCTCGCACCTGCCCGCGATCCGTGCGCTGTGCATCGTCTATGTCGAGCTGATCCGTGGCGTGCCGCTCATCTCCGTGCTGTTCATGGCGTCGTTCATGTTTCCACTGTTCATGCCGCCGGGTATTACCGTCGACGTGTTGATACGCGTGTTGGTCGGCATCACGTTGTTTTCGGCGGCCTACCTCGCCGAAGTCGTACGCGGCGGCCTGCAGGCCATCCCGAAAGGCCAGCACGAAGCCGCGGCCGCGATGGGGCTTTCGTACTGGCAAACGCAACGCAAGATCGTGTTGCCCCAGGCGCTGCGCATGGTCGTGCCGTCGATCATGAACAGCTTCATCAGCACGTTCAAGGATACATCGCTCGTGACCATCGTCAGCCTGTACGACCTCACCGGATCGCTGGCACTGGCATTGGGCGGCGACGCCAACTGGCGCCAGTTCTATCTCGAGGGATATCTCTTCATCGGCGCGATCTACTGGCTGTTCTGCTTTTCGATGTCGCGCTACAGCCAGTGGGTCGAGCGGCACCTTAACGTCGGTTACGCACGCTGACTTCGGCACCTATCACAAGGCCCGCAATGTCCGAACCCATCATCGTCTTCGACAAGGTCAGCAAGTGGTACGGCGACTTCCATGCACTGCGCGACATCAACCTCGCGGTTGCGCATGGTGAGCGCATCGTCATCTGCGGCCCCTCCGGCTCGGGCAAGTCGACGCTGATTCGCTGCATCAATGCGCTGGAGGAACATCAGGAAGGCAAGCTTACCGTCGACGGCATCGAGATCACCGACGTCGTGAAAGCCATCGAGGCGGTGCGCAAGAACGTCGGCATGGTGTTCCAGCAGTTCAACCTGTTTCCGCACCTGACGGTGCTCGAGAACCTGACGCTGGCGCCGATGTGGGTCGGCCGGGTTCCGAAGAAGGAGGCCGACGAGCGGGCGATGGCGCAACTCGCACGCGTGCGCATCGCGGAGCAGGCGGGCACGTATCCGCTGCAGCTTTCCGGCGGCCAGCAGCAGCGCGTGGCCATCGCGCGCTCGCTGTGCATGACGCCGAAAATCATGCTCTTCGATGAGCCGACATCGGCGCTGGACCCCGAGATGATCAAGGAAGTGCTGGACGTGATGATCGAGCTGGCCGGCATGGGCATCACGATGTTGTGCGTCACGCACGAGATGGGCTTCGCTCGTTCGGTGGCCGATCGCGTGATCTTCATGGACCAGGGGCAGATCGTCGAGCAGAACACGCCGACGGAATTCTTCGCGCATCCGAAGAGCGAGCGCACGCGCGATTTCCTGTCGAAGATCCTCAGTCACTGAAGTTGGCCGCGCCATGACCAATCGTCCCTCCACTCCATTGCCAAAGGGCGACAAGTCAGCAGCCGACCTGACCGGCCAGGTGCAGAGCCTGACGCGCGGCCTGTCGATCCTCGAATGTCTGGCCAAGGCGGAAGGCGGCCTGACGCTGACCGACATCGGTCAGCGCGTGCAGCTGCCGCCGTCGACTGTGCACCGGCTGCTCGCCACGCTCGAGAAGATGGGCTACGTTTATCAGGCCGGCGAACTTGGCCGCTGGTACGTCGGGCTGCAGGCGTACACGGTGGGCTCGAGCTTCCTGTCCAGCCGTGACTTCGTGGCCCAAAGCCATCCGTTCATGCGGCGGCTGATGGACCAATCGGGCGAAACGGTGAACCTCGCCATACTCGACGGCACCGAAGCCGTGTTCGTCGACCAGGTTCAGTGCCGCGAAATGATGCGCACGATCGTCAAGCTCGGCAGTCGCGCGCCGCTGCATGCCTCCGGCGTGGGCAAGGCCATGTTCGCCTCGCTGCCTGATGACCAGATCGACGCCATCCTCAAGGTGCGCGGATTGCCGCGCATCACCGGCAACACGATCACCACGCCGGAGACCATGTGGGCGAGCATCCGCGTCATACGGCAGCGTGGCTGGTCGTTCGACGACGAGGAACATGCGATCGGCACGCGGTGCGTCGGCGCGCCTATCTACGACGAGCACGCGGAGACACTGGGCGCGATATCGCTGGCGGGACCGTCGTCGCGCTTGCCCGACGAGCGCATCAAGCAGTTCGGGCCGCTTGTCGCGCATACGGCCGAGGAGCTGTCACGCCGACTCGGCGGGAAGTGGCCGCACGGCCGCGGGGGAGGCACGTAACACCATAGTGCGAAAATGCCGACTCAGGTAATTAGGGTCAGACTCGAATTTCCGCAGAATAAGTTCGAACTGCGCGCCCGAAATGGAAATTCGAGTCTGACCCTAATTACCTTCCATCCGCGCCATGCGCCGCGCGAGTTCCGATTGTGCACCGGGCGTCCAGCGCGACAGGAGGTCGTCGGTTGCGGCGTGGTCGTTGCACGCCAGCACCATGTCGCAGCCTGCGGACAACGATGCTTGCGCGCGCTCGACGATGTCACCCGCGGAAAGCGCGCCGGCCATGCCCAGGTCGTCGGAGAAGATGAGTCCGTCGAAGCCCAGGCGTCCGCGCAGGATGTCCTGCAACCAGATGCGCGAGAATCCGGCGGCAACGCTGTCCACCGCGGGATAGATCACGTGAGCCGGCATGACCGCCTCCAGCCCTTCCGCCGCCAGCACCGCAAACGGAATGAGGTCGTCAGCCAGCAACGCTTCAAGAGTGCGCTCATCTACCGGCAAGTCGACGTGCGAATCGGCCGCGACGAAGCCATGTCCGGGAAAATGCTTGCCTACCGCGGCGCAGCCACCCGCATTCAGGCCGCGGCGCAAGGCCGATGCAAGATGGGCGACGGCATTCGGGTTGCCGTGGAATGCGCGATTCCCGATCACCGTGCTGGCACCAAAGTCCAGGTCAAGTACCGGCGTGAAACTGAAGTCCACGCCGTGCGCACGCAGCTCGCGCGCGAGAACTTCGCCGAGGCGATGGGCTTCCGCCGCCGCCCGCGTGACATCGTTGTCCCACAATTCCCCGAGCGTGCGCATCGCCGGGATGGCCGTGAATCCGTCACGGAAGCGCTGCACGCGCCCGCCTTCGTGGTCGACACAGATCAGCAAAGGGGCGGTGCGCAGCGCGCGAATTGACGCGGTCAGCGCTTTCAGTTGCGCGCAGTTCTCGAAATTGCGCGCGAACAGCACCACGCTGCCCGCAAGGGGATGCATCAGCCGCGCGCGGTCTGCGGCAGTGAGCGAAGTGCCCTCGATGCCCAGCACCACCGGTCCACGCGGAAGTTCAATCGCGCTCATCGGGCGGTCGACTTTGCCATGTCGCCGGACGCCGCCGCCTCGCGCAGCAAAGCCTTCATCTGACGCACCGCCTCGCGCAATCCCACGAACACCGCGCGCGACACGATGGCATGGCCGATGTGCAGCTCGCGCACGCCGGGAAGCGCGGCAACGGGTTGCACATTGAAGTAATTGAGCGCGTGGCCGGCATTGAAGCGCATGCCATGTCCACGAATCACCTCCCCCGCGGCACGAATCTTCGCGAGTTCGGCCACGACGGCGGCGCCTTCCGGGTCGCGGCCCTTGGCATGGAATGCATGCGCGTACGGTCCCGTGTGGATTTCGCAGACCTTCGCGCCGATGCGCGCCGCCGCGTCGATTTGCGCGGGCAGCGCGTCGATGAACACCGACGTGACTATGCCGGCATCGGCAAGCCGCGCGACGGCGGCCTTGAGCTTGCCCTGCTGCCCGGCAACATCGAGCCCGCCCTCGGTCGTGATCTCGTGCCGACCCTCGGGCACCAGCATCGCCATCTCGGGGCGCAGCTTGCACGCGATGTCCAGCATCTCATCCGTCGCGGCCATTTCGAGGTTGAGCTTGATGTGGACCAGTTCGCGCAAGCGGCGCACGTCCTCATCCTGGATGTGCCGGCGGTCTTCGCGCAGATGCACGGTGATGCCATCCGCACCGCCCAGATGCGCCTCGGCGGCGGCCCACACCGGATCGGGTTCGTAGGTCCGCCGCGCCTGGCGCAGTGTGGCGATGTGGTCGATGTTCACGCCTAGCTCAATCACGATGATTCGCTTTCTTCGTCGATGGACTGCAGGTCCTGGACGACACGGCGGCTGAAGATGCGTCGCTCGTCGAGATAGTGGTCGAGGATCTCGCGCATCAGCGCCTTCGCCTCGGCCGCCGTCTCGGCATCGGGGAATTCGTTCGCCGCGAGCCCCAGCAGCGTGGCGCCACGGATTTTCGGATAGCGAACGCCGGGTTCACGCGCTGCATTGGCCGCGCGCGGACCGCGTCCGAAGTCGTAATGGTAGCGCGCAGCCGGATCGATCGCGGCGCCGGTGTCCGCATCATGGCTCAAGGGCATCGCGTAGCCCAACTCCGCCAGCAGCCGCAGCTCGAAGCGCCGCAATACCGCACCCTGCGCCGCCGCCGCCGTCAATTCGGCCAGTGCGGCGAGTGCGTCGTGGTAATCGCGGAACAGCGCTGCATGCGGATCCTCACGCGCGAGAAGCTTCAGCAACAGCTCGTTCAGGTAGAAGCCGCACAACAGCGCCGGTCCGCGCGGCAGCGGCAGGCCGCCACCCCACTCGGCCTTCACCAGGGTCTTGAGCTCGCCGCCGCCCATCCATGACAATGTCAGCGGCTGGAATGCCTGCAGCAATCCCCGCGTTTCCGAGCGGGGTCGCTTGGCGCCCCGCGCCACCATCGCGACGCGGCCGTATTCTTCGGTGAACGCCTCGACGATGAGACTGGTCTCGCGATAGGCGTAGGTGTGCAGCACGAACGCCGCCTGGGCATCCCGCCGTTCGGTGGGTTGGCGCGCCGCCACTGCGCTGCCGGTCAGTAACCGAACCGCGCGAGTGACGCGTCGGTATCGGCCCAGCCGCTCTTGACCTTGACCCAGATCTCGAGGAATACCGGGCCGCCGAAGAGCTTTTCCATGTCGGAACGCGCATGCGTGGCGATGGCCTTCATCTGGCCACCTTCCGTGCCGAGCAGAATTGCCCGCTGCCCCGGCTTGTCGACGTAGACCGTCGCATGAATGCGCCGCAGTTTGCCGTCCACTTCGAACTTGTCGATGCCGACGGTCGTGGCATAAGGCACTTCGTCGCCCAGCAGTCGAAAGATTTTTTCGCGAATGAATTCAGCGGCGAGAAAGCGCTCGTCGCGATCGGTCAGTTCGTCCTCCGGATACAGCGGAGAAGACTCCGGAAGCACTTTGGCGATTTCGCCGCGCAGCGCCTCCAATTGGGTGCCCTTCTCCGCGGACACCGGCACGATCGCCGCAAACGGATGCAACTGGGCGATCTCGGCCAGCCGCGGCATGAACGCTGCCTTGTCGGCCAGCGTGTCTACTTTGTTCACGGCCGCGATGACCGGCACGTCGCGGGGCAACAAGGCGACCACCGCGAGATCTGCAGGCGTGATGCGCGTGGCGTCGAGCACCAGCACCACGGCGTCGACGTCGGCCAGGCTCTCCTTGACCGCGCGATTGAGCCGGTCGTTGAGGCGCGAGCGATGCTTGGTCTGGAAGCCCGGGGTGTCGACGAACACGAACTGCGCGTGCTCATCGGTGGCGATTCCGGTGATCCGATAGCGTGTCGTTTGCGGTTTTTTCGACGTGATGCTGATCTTCTGCCCGACCAGCACATTGAGGAGCGTGGACTTGCCGACGCTCGGCCGGCCAACGATGGCCACGTGCCCGCAGCGAAATGCGCCCTGTGCCGGTTCGCCGCTCACGTCAGGCGCCCTCGCGCTCGGCGGCAGTGGCCAGCACGCTTGCCGCCGCAGCCGCCGCCTGTTCGGCCACGCGGCGGCTGGGACCATCGCCCGACGCGACGACCTTCAATGCTGGAATGCGACACTCGACGGTGAACTGCTGCTCGTGGGCCTCGCCGCGCGTTTCGATGACGACATATTCAGGAACCGGCCGGCGCCGCGCCTGCAGCCACTCCTGCAGTTTGGTCTTGGGGTCCTTGCCGATCGAGGCGGGGTCGGCATCGCGCAGCACGTCCGCGTAGCAGTCGACGATCACGGCCCGCGCAGCGTCAAAGCCGCCATCCAGGAACACCGCGCCGAACAGCGCTTCGAGCGCATCGGCGAGGATCGAGGACCGGTCGGCGCCACCGCTCTTCACTTCGCCTTCGCCCAGGCGGATTTGCGCGCCGATGTCCCGTTGCCGCGCGACCTGCGCAAGCGTGTCCTTGTTGACGAGGCCTGCGCGCATTCGCGACAGGTCACCTTCCGGAAGTGCTGGAAAGCGCTCGAACAACGCCATGCCGACGACGCAATTCAGGACGGCATCGCCGACGAATTCAAGGCGTTCGTTGTGGGGTGCGCCGAAGCTTCGGTGCGTCAGCGCCTGGCGCAGCAGTTCCGGCTGGCGGAACCGGTAGTCCGGAAGCAGGTCGGCCATCCGGTCCGCGTGAGGTCCGGCTAGCGCGACGCTGAGGCTTCGAAGTCCAGCAACAGGCTGGCGTTGCCGACCAGGTGCAACTTGTTCTGCCAGTTGGCCGTGGCCGTGGTCACGTTGGCGGAGCGGGTGATGTTCACGTCGCTGGCCTTCATCGAGTCGATGTAATCGGCACCGAGGCGTCGTTCGACGCGCTTCAGGATATCGGCGCGGGTAAGGTCCGGGGAATCGGCGAGCGCGCCTTCCAGCGCCTTCTGCACGGAAAAGAACTCGATATAGGCCGGGATTACGCGGAAACTCAACAGCGCCAAGCCAAGGACCACCGCGGTCACGAACAGGAAGCCGATCATGCTGAGACCGCGCTGGCTCGCCTGCAAATTCATTTGCTTGTCCAATTGATTGCTCCCCTCAGCGAATGCCGCTGCCTACACGCTTGAACGCCAACCCCGAAATGTCGTCCCAGTTCCACCAGATGAAGAATGCCTTGCCGCGGATGTGGTCGTCAGGAACGAAACCCCAATACCGGCTGTCGTCGCTGTTGTCGCGGTTGTCGCCCATCATCAGGTAGTGACCGGCAGGCACCTTGCAGGTGAATCCGCGCTCATTGTAGTCGCAATTCTCGCGTCCCGGAAACGGCCGGACCGCCTGCGGGTTGACCGGCGGTGCGCGCGGATTGACGCCAATCGTGTACGGATGGGTGCCTTCGCCGGTGTCGGCGGTGACCGTCGCTCGGTCAAGCGTCTCGAAGCGCATGTTTTCCAGGTAACTGTAGGTGCCATCGGCAACCTGCGGCAGCGCCTTGCCGTTCACCGTGAGCGTCTTGTCGTGATAGGCGACCACGTCGCCTCCGACGCCGACGACGCGCTTGATGAAGTCCTGCGAAGGATTGATCGGATAGCGGAACACGACGACGTCGCCGCGCTTGGGATCGGACACGGGCACGATCTTGGTTTCGACGATGGGCAGCCGTATACCGTAAATGAACTTGTTGACCAGGATGAAGTCGCCCACTTCGAGCGTTGGACGCATCGACGACGAGGGAATCTTGAACGGCTCGGCAACGAAGGAGCGCAGCATGAACACGACCAGCAGCACCGGGAAGAAGCTGGCCGCGTATTCGACCCACGCGGGTTGCCGCACCATCCGCTCTTCCAGTTGCGCGCGTTCCGCCAGCACGGCGGCCTCATTGAGGCCAAGCGCGGCGCGATTCTTCTCGTCGAACGCTGCCAGCGACGCGCCCAGCGCTGCCTGCCGCCGCTGGCGGAACACGAGCAGGTCGAGCAGCCACAGCACGCCAGTTGCAAGCGTGAGGAGGAACAGGATCAGGGCGAAATTCATTGGCGTATCGATGGTGTCGGCTGTTGTGGTTGGTTGAGGGGGCGGGACGGGAGCGGTCCACGCAGGGCCGGCGGATTGTGGCATGCGGCGGGCCGGCCGTGGCCGCCATCCGCCCCTTTGTTTCCGCACTTCGTCGTGCGTTCAGGGCATGCGCTTCACTTCATCGGTTTGACTTGTGCCGCGGCCTCATTTGTCGCCGACCTGGAGAATGGCCAGGAACGCCTCCTGCGGAATCTCGACACTGCCGACAGACTTCATGCGCTTCTTGCCGGCCTTCTGCTTCTCCAGCAGCTTCTTCTTCCGGGAAATGTCTCCGCCATAGCATTTGGCCAGCACGTTCTTGCGCATCGCCTTGATCGTCTCGCGCGCGATGATGTTGGCGCCGATGGACGCCTGCACCGCCACATCGAACATCTGGCGCGGGATCAGCGAGCGCATCTTCGACGCCACTTCCCGGCCGCGATACATCGACACCGACCGATGCACCATCACCGACAACGCGTCGACCCGTTCGCCGTTGATCAGGATGTCGAGCTTGACCACGTCGGCCGCCCGGAACTCCCGGAACTCGTAGTCGAGGGACGCATAGCCGCGCGACACCGACTTCAGCTTGTCGAAGAAATCCATCACGACCTCGGCCATCGGCAGTTCGTAGGTCAGCATCACCTGACGACCAAGGTACTGCATGTTCTTCTGCGTGCCGCGCTTTTCGGTGCACAGCGTGATCACCGGGCCGACGTACTCCTGCGGCATCAGGATCGTCGCGGTGATGATCGGCTCGCGGATTTCCTCGACTCGCGACAAGTCCGGCAGCTTGGAAGGGTTCTCGATCTCCAGCACCGAGCCGTCGCGCATCAGCACCTGGTAGATGACGGTGGGCGCCGTCGTGATCAGGTCCATGTCGTACTCGCGCTCCAGCCGCTCCTGCACGATGTCCATGTGCAGCAGGCCCAGGAACCCGCAGCGGAAGCCGAAGCCCAGCGCCTGCGAGACTTCCGGCTCGTAGTGCAGCGAGGCGTCGTTCAGCTTGAGTTTGTTGAGTGCGTCGCGCAGCGCTTCGTATTGGTTGGATTCGACCGGATAAAGGCCCGCGAAAACCTGCGGCTTCACTTCCTTGAACCCCGGCAGCGCCGCGGTCGCGCGCCGGTTGGCGAGCGTGACCGTGTCGCCGACCTTGGCAGCGTCGATTTCCTTGATGCCGGCGATGATGAAGCCGACATCGCCCGCGGAGAGTTGCTCGCGCGCGACCGACTTTGGCGTAAAGACGCCAACCTGCTCGCAGTTGTGGATCGAGCCACCTGCCATCAGCAGCAACTTGTCCTTGGGACGAAGCACGCCCTGCATCACGCGCACCAGCATGACCACGCCGACGTAGTTGTCGAACCACGAGTCGATGATCAGCGCCTGCAGCGGCTCGGCCGGGTCGCCGACCGGGGGCGGGATCTTGGCAATCACCGCTTCCAGGATGTCGTCGATGCCGATGCCATTCTTGGCGCTCGCGCGCACCGCATCGGTGGCATCGATGCCGATGATGTCCTCGATCTCGTCGATGACGCGTTCCGGATCGGCGGACGGCAGGTCGATCTTGTTCAGTACCGGTACGACCGTGACGCCCTGCTCCACCGCGGTATAGCAATTGGCCACGGTCTGCGCCTCGACGCCTTGCGACGCGTCGACCACCAGCAACGCACCTTCGCACGCGGCCAGCGAACGCGACACCTCGTAGGCGAAGTCGACGTGTCCCGGCGTGTCGATCAGGTTGAGGCTGTAGGTTTCGCCGTCACGCGCCTTGTACGACAACGCGGCGGTCTGCGCCTTGATCGTGATGCCGCGCTCGCGCTCCAGGTCCATTGAATCGAGGACCTGCTCGCTCATCTCGCGATCGGCCAGGCCCCCACAGCGCTGGATGAAACGGTCGGCGAGCGTCGACTTGCCGTGGTCGATATGGGCAATGATCGAGAAATTGCGAATCAGGCGCACGCGGGCTCTTTGTCGGGTAACTTGTTTGGCAACTTGGTTGGCAACCGGGTGGGCAACCTAGTGGGCAAACCGATCCGGGGAAACGGCCCGGGAAAAAACAAGGCACCCACAGGTGCCCGGCTGGATGACATCGGAAAGCTTTGAATTATATCGGAAAAGGTTCATCCCGTCGACAGCGCTTCGGTCACCCGGGCACGGTCCAGGTGGTAGTGGCAAAGCACCTGCGCGTCGTCCACATCGCCTAGCAGCAGCACCGGGACACGCTCGCCATACATCTCCTCCAGAACGGGATCGGCGTCGACATCCAATTCCTGGATCGTTGCGCCGTGCTTGCGTGCGATGGGCGTCAGCGCATCGCGCATCGTGTCGCACAGATGGCAATACGCGCGCGTGAGCAGCGTCAGCCGCACCTTGGGGAGCGTGCGGCCACGCCGTGGCGTGTCGGCCACGTTACTCGCCGTTCGTGACGCGCAGCGCCGAGAAGAACTGCTGCTCTCCGCGCTTCAATTGCAGCGTGACCGAGGCGCCCTTGTCCAGCTTGGCGATCACGTCATTCACCTGCGCCGCGTTTTTGGCCTCCGTGGACTGGCCGCGATTGACGATGGCCAGGATGACGTCGCCCGGCTGAATGTTGCCGCGTACGTTGGGCGCAACATCCTCAACCAGCACGCCACCCTTGACCTCGGCTTCCTTCTTCTGCTCGTCGGTAAGATCGGACAGAACGAGGCCCATGCGGTTGGGCTTGCCCTTTTCCTTCGGCGTGGGCGTGCCTCGACCGGGCACGACCGCGGCGTCTTCCTTCATCTCGGCGACGGTGACCGCAAAGTCCTTCTGCGTTCCCTTGCGCCACACGGTCACATTGATCTTGGCGCCAGGACGCACGGCGCTGATGATCCGCGGCAGCTCGTTGGATGTCTTCACTTCCCGTCCATCGACCTTGATGATGATGTCGCCGATCTCGATGCCCGCCTTGGAGGCCGGCGCATCCTTCTCGACGCCGTTCACCAGCGCACCGCGCGGCGCGCCCAGGCCGAACGCGTCGGCGTCTTCCTTGGTCACCGGCTGGATCTGCACGCCGATGCGTCCGCGCGTGACGCGGCCCTTGTCCTTCAGCTGGCCCACGGTGTTCATCGCGACGTCGATGGGAATGGCGAACGCGAGGCCCATGTAGCCGCCCGTGCGCGAGTAGATCAGCGAATTGATGCCGACGACTTCGCCCTTCATGTTGAACAGCGGTCCGCCGGAGTTGCCCGGATTGATCGCGACGTCGGTCTGGATGAACGGCACCAGGTTTTCCTGCGGCAGGTCGCGGCCCTAGGCGCTGACGATGCCGGCCGTCATCGTGTTCTCGAGACCGAAAGGCTTGCCGATCGCGACGACCCATTCGCCGACCTTCAGTTTGTCCGGGTCGCCGATCGTGACCTTCGGCAGGTCGCGCGCTTCGATCTTGAGCAACGCGATATCCGTGCGTTTGTCGGCGCCGATGACCTTGGCCTTGAACTCGCGCTTGTCGCTCAACTTGACGGTCACTTCGTCCGCGCCGTCCACCACGTGCGCATTGGTGATCACATAGCCATCGGCGCCAATGACGAAGCCCGAGCCGACCGACTGGGCTTCCGGTTCGCGCTGCTGGCCGCGCGGGTTCGGCGGCACCTGGCCAAAGCGGCGGAAAAATTCGTAGAACGGGTCGTCCTCGGAGAGTTCCGGCATGCCGCCCCGCCCGCGCTTCGCCTTCTGGGTGACGTCGATGGACACCACCGCGGGACCGTTGCGTTCGTAGAGTTCGGTGAAGTCCGGGAGCAGCCCGGCCTTGCCTTGTGCCGCCGCGGGAGGCGCCAGCGCGGCCATTGCCGCCATCATTGCTGCAGCCATTGCGATCGCGCCGACAAAGCGGCTTGCGCGCGAGGAGAAGCGGTTCGACATGGTGTTCCTTTTCATGGTGCCGGATTCTACTGGGAAAATTGCGGTTCGGCCGCCGTCCGGGGTGGACATCAGCGCCGGGCCACCGACTGCGCGATCTGCTTGACGGCGGCAGGGGGCGCCTCGCCCAGCACGGTGACCACGAATTCGTCGCTCTTGGCCGTGAAGACGCTGATGCTGCCTTGCTGCGACGCGCCGAGTGGCGCCGAGGGCAGCACCGCGGGCTCAACGAAAACGCTGATTGCGACCAGTCCGTCGGAATAGACCAGGTGCATGACCGGCTCGCGCCGACCGCGGAGCGTGCGATAGCCTTCGACTATTTTCTGGAACCCGGGCGGCAACTTGCCCACGACCCAACCCGTATCCTTGGGCGCGACCTCGCCGAACGAGCCCTGCTTCACCTGCCAGTCTGGGGGGGTGCGGGGCCACGACGGCTTGACCATGTCGAGGTCGACTTTGTCGTTGATCGCGACATCGGTGAACGCGAATTGCTCGACCGCTTCGCCTCGCCCATCGACCAGCCGCGCCTTGAGCAAAAGCCCCGTCTTGGCATCCGCCCAGAACTTGTGACCGTAGCGAAGGCCATCCTTGGGCTCGAAGACCATCACCTGCGTCCAGTTGCCGGCGACGCGCTCGCTGACGACCATCTTCGCGTCGTAGTACTGCGACAGGTTGCGCAGCTGCTCGGGCGAGAGCGACGGAAACACGTTGCGGAACGTTCGCGGCTCGATGCGGACCACTTTCGCGTCCGGGAAGTAGCAGCGGACATCGTCGCCGCCGCGGATGACTTCACGCGCCGGACCGTCCAGGCTCAACAGCTTTTCCTGCTCGCGCCCGCCGTCGACCATGTGCACCAGGCGCGAGGTCTCGACGTGGCCGTTGTGCTGGTAGACGACGGTGCCCGCGTAGTTGAGCGTCCTGGCGGCCTGCGCTGCGCGTTCGAGCCAGCGCGCGCCATCGTCCGCAGAGGCTTCCGCAGTGATCGCCAGCGCCACCGTGATTGCGGTCATGCGCAGCGTGCCGGCGACCGACTTCCAGGTCGGCCGCTTCGGCGACTGCGGCACGCGAAGTACGGCGACGATCATTCGCGGGTTCCCGGCAAGCGGGGAGCCAACTGAGCGGGCAACTGTGATGGCAACTGAGTTGCCAACCGAGCAGTCCACCGGGCAGCCAAATGCGCCATCGAATGTGCGGTCACGGACGCGGTTCGCTGCCCGTGACGGCCACGGCGCGCAGGTAAGGACCCGCGCCCTGCGCGACCATCGACGGCGAGTATTCCTGATGCGCGATCAGGTAGTCCGCGGGTATGTCGCCTGCCGGTTTGACCTGCGCGGCACGTACCGTTGCGGCTTCGCGCGCGCGCGCTACCGCCGTGGGCGGCGCATCGACCATCGAGAACGCGGTCCAGCCGACCACGGTGACGGCCGCCAGCGTTGCCGCCATCGCCCAGGCTGCCGTCGCGATTTGCGCCTGCCGCGGAGGTGCGGAGCGAGACGTGGCCGCGGGTGCCAGCACCGTCGGTTCCGCAGCCAGCGCCGCGCAGAAGCGCATGGAGAAGCGCGTCGAGATGCCGTGTTCGCCGCGCATCTGGTCGCCGATGACGTGGTAGCAAACCCAGGTGTCGAGCGCGCCCGGTGCCTTCATGTCGGCGCAGATCCGGTCGAATTCCTGGGCATCGACCTCGCCATCCATCAGGCGTGAAATGTTCTCGTTCATCACCATCTCCGGGTTTCATCAGTGCCCAATTGCGGGCGCAATTCGGCGGCGATCGCCTCGCGCGCGCGGAAAATTCGCGAACGCACGGTACCGATCGGACAATTCATCACCGTTGCAATTTCCTCGTAACTCAGGCCCTCGATCTCACGCAGCGTGATTGCCGTGCGCAGGTCTTCGGGAAGTGCATCCATTGCCTTGTTCACCGTCTCGGCAATCTGCTTGCCGATCAATTCGTCTTCCGGCGTCGCGCTGTCGCGCAACTGTTCCGCATCTTCAAATCCTTCGGCCTCCTCGTTGTCGAACGAGGTGGACGTCGGCGCCCGCCGGCCGAGCGCGACGAGGTAGTTCTTCGCCGTGTTGATACCAATGCGATACAGCCACGTGTAGAACGCACTGTCGCCCCGGAAGCTCGGGAGCGCACGGTAGGCCTTGATGAAGGCCTCCTGTGACACGTCCTCGACCTCGGCCGGGTCGCGTATCAACCGCGACAAGAGCCGCCCCAGCTTGCGCTGGTACTTCATTACCAGCAGTTCGAAGGCACGCTTGTCACCGCGCTGCGCCCGTTCCACCAGCTCCTGATCGACTTCGCGGTCACCCACTGACGACTTGTCCCTGGAACATTAGTTTTTATCCTGCCAAAAGGCAGGTTCTGCAGCCGGATACAGCGAACTTCCGGCGCGGGCGCCTGGGACCCAGGCGAAGTGCACGCTTGGCGTAACAGACTCCCGGCAAGGGGTTTAGTTCATTGGCGAGCATGGTTCGTCCCTGGACAGCGTCAGCCTTGACATTTGTCCAAGACAACCGCAGCTCGAATGTCGCCGGTCTCGATGTTGCGGTAATTCTTCACGATCGGGTGACCCCAACGGGCCAGCGCGTGGGCGGCGGCCTCGTCGAGCAGCCCCAGTTGCCCCAGGACGGCGACGCTCGCCGGGTGCAGGCCCCGGGTGTTGCCGTCCGCCACCTTGATGGCGATGCCCCAGCCGCGGCTGCGGATGCCGATGGCCTGCACGCCCTCGGCCCCGACCTTGGTGACCCAGTCGCCCTGCCCCGCCCGCATGAACGCGAGGTCGTTCCGGCGCTCGCCCGAAACCATTTCCGGGTGGGCGGTCATGGCATCGGCAAGAACCTTGGGCGCGCGCCCATAGTCCGGGTCGTCGGAGGCAGCGGCGAGCCGCGCGAAGGCCCGCGCCAAGCCGGACAGAGGAACCGCGTAATTCGGCGCGGAGCAGCCGTCCACGCCGGCCACCAGATGCACTTCGGGCGTGCCGGTGAAGCACGCCACCGAACCGCGAATGGCCTGCTGCAGCGGGTGGTCGAAGGCGAGGTAGTCGTGCTTGGAGTGTCCGCACTGCACGCAAAACGCGAGCATGCCGCTGTGCTTGCCGGAACAGTTGTGCGCAAGCGGGGAATACGGCGGCGGCGGCGGGACGTCGCCGCGCAACTCGAAGTACGACGGCGCATGCGTGCCACATTGCAGATCGGCAACGGCGTTGCCGGCGCGCGCCAGCATGTCCGCCGCGGCCTCGACATGGCGCGGTTCACCGGAGTGGCTGGCGCACAGCAGCGCCACCTGCGGCTGCGAAAAGCCAAAGCGTTCGATGCCGCCGCCCGCGACGAAGGGCAAAGCCTGCAACGGCTTCAGTGCGCTGCGCGTGAACGTCAGCGTCTGGGGGTCACCGGCCGAGAACAGCAGACGTCCATCGCGGTCGACGACGGCGACCGAGCCCATATGCGTGCTCTCGACCGTGCCGCCGCGATGGACGGTGGTCAGCGGAACATGGGCAAGCGCAGCGGAGTGAATTTGTGAATTCGGGGCGGACACGGAGGCGAAACCGGCGAAGATAACCGCTTATTATCGCCTACTTGGTTGCATACCATGTCGCCCGCTGCACCGATTCGCAGGTCAGGTCGCTATCGCTGTCGCGCCGAACCGCTGTTGAAGCCCAGCAGCGAACAGGCCGGGCAAACGCCGATGAACCCGGTGATCAGCGGCACGATCCCAATATAGCCCCGGGGTCCGATGGTTCCGACAAAGGACAATGCGATTGGCGAAAGGCCTGCGAAACTGATGCCTTTCGTGGAACGACCGTGAATCGAATTCGCAAAGCCAGTTCGCCGCCGCCCGTTACGCCCCGCGCATTGGCTGCCGCCACGCGCGCGCGCAAGCCTTGGTACGTCTATCTCATTGCCTGCCGCAGCGGGGCTATCTATACCGGCATCGCGAGGGATGTGGCGGCCCGCTATGCGCAGCATGCAGCCGGCACCGGCGCGCGGTACACGCGGGCCAATCCCCCCGTGCGGCTGCTGGTGAAGTTTCGCTGCGCAAATCAATCGGAAGCAAGTCGGATGGAGGCCGCCATCAAGCGACTCGGGGCTGCGGAGAAGCACAAACTGGTTGGCGCAACCACGGCTTCCGCCAGAAGATTGTTGCTCGCGTGATAACCTTGGACCATGCAAATACATCGACTGCTCGTGCTTGGCTTCCTGCTTGGCGCACCCATCCTTTCCGCGGCCCCGCTGCCGTCCATCGAACCCATGCCCACGCTCGAGGCGGCCCTGCTCGCCCCGGCCGAATTGCTGAAAGGTAGCGACTACACGATCGATCCCAAGGTACCCGTCGTCGGTTACCTGGGCCAGTTCACGCTCCGCGCTTCGGCAGGGACCTTTCCGGCGGACGGCAGCGAAATGCTGGCCATTCGCGTGCGCGAACTGGCGGCGATCGCCCAGTTGAGCCAGATGAGCCGTTCGGGTGTGTTCGCCGACGCGCTCGCCGCATCGGCGATGAGGACGGGCAACGCCATCGGCCAGGCCGTCATGAATCCCGTGACCACGGTTGCCGGCATCCCCGCCGGCCTCGGACGCCTCTTTCAATCGGCCACCACGACGTTCAGCCGCGCGACCGAGACCGGGGCAGGTGTCCCTTCCCCTTCGGGCGTGAATCGCGCATTGCGCAGGATCGCCCGCGAAGTCGGCGCCGACCCCTATACGACCAATCCGGTGCTCGCCAAGCAACTCAATGACCTCGCCGTGGCAGCGTTCTCGGGCGGGATCTCGCTCGATGTGGCGCTGGCGGTCACGACCGCCGGCGTGGGAACTGCCATATCCGCGACGGCAACGGTCAGCAACCTGGTGTGGGAAAAATCGCCGGAGGACATTCGCTCGCTCAACGAGCAGCGGCTGACCGAAATGGGTGTTGCTTCCGACACCATCCGCACCTTTGTCACCAATCGCTGGCTCACGCCAACGCTATCCGTTCCGTTCGTCGAACACCTGGCGCAGATGAAGAGTGCCAAGGGTCGCGCCGCCGTGGTTGCGCTGGCAGCCAATGTCGGCAGCGAAACCGAGGCGCGCTACATGTTGAACGTGGTCAGCATGGCGAAGCAGGTCGGCACTGATCAGGACCCCGTCGTCACGCTCGAACTCGCGGGCCGCATCGTGGTGATCCGTACGCGCAGCGGCCGCATGGTCGTGCCGGCACCCATCGACTACGTCGTGTGGACCGAACCGGTGAAGGCGTTTGCGCAGAAGAAAAACCTGAAGGTCGGCGAGCGCAGGATTCTCGTCACGGGGCTTGCCTCCACACGCGCTCGCGAGGGCCTGCAGGCTACCGGCTGGTCGCTCCAGGAGCGCAGCAAGCGGTAGCAACCATCCGCGGACAGACTGCTTCCGCATGGCAATGCGCCGATTCACTACTCCACGACGCGATCGGCGCGAACCAGCAACGATTGCGGCACCGTAATTCCCAAAGCCTTTGCGGTCTTGAGATTGATCGCCAGTTCGAACCGCGTCGGCTGTTCGATTGGAATGTCGCCAGGATTCACGCCGCGCAATATCTTGTCGATGAATCCGCCCGCGCGGCGATAGTTTTCAGTCGAGCTGGGTGAATAGGCAAGCAGCCCGCCGGCCTCCACGTTCTCGGTATAGGAAAATGCGGCCGGCAGCCGCTGTGCCAGCGCGGTTTCGGCCAGTTGCGCGCGATGGACAAAGAACAGTCCGTCGCCCGGCACGAACACGGCATCCGCACGTGCACGCCTGGCCGCCGCAAATGCATCGTCAAGTTCCGGGACGCCGCGCACCTCGACGACGTGAAATTCCAGTCCCCGCGCAGTCACCGCTTCACGGGTGACGCGCGTCATCAGCGGAGTCATCGCGCTGATCGTGCTCGCCAGCAACGCGATACGCCGGGCGCCAGGAACCAGTTCCACCAGCAATTGCACGTTCTTGCCGACGAGCTCCGGACTGAGGCGCGTCAGTCCGGTGATGTTGCCTCCCGGACGCGCAAGGCTCGACACCAGCCCGAGCGCGACTGGATCGCTGACATTGAGCATGACGATCGGCGTGTGTCCGGCAACCTTCTTCGCGGCGATGATCGGTGGATCGATCGACGCCGCCAAGACATCGACTCTCTGGTCGATCAGTTCTTGCGCACTGGCCGTCATCGAGTTGGCGTCGATCACCACGCCACGATGGGTAGTCCATCGATACAGGATGACGATGTTTCGCCCTTCGACGTAGCCGGCCTCGCGGAGTCCCTCGCGAAAGGCGGCGAGCAAGTGCGGGGCATCGTCGACAGTGGGGCCCAGGAACCCGATTCGCCATACCTTGCCCGACGATTGGGCGATGACAGCGTTGGATAGGCCGGCCGCGGCAGCAGCAGCCAGGGCCATGAGGGTTTCACGCCGGTTCATCGTATTCCTTGGGCTTCGTCAATGCTTCTCGGCCAACGCCAGTTTGATCTGTTCCAGTGCGCCCGCATCCTCTATGGTCGTGAGGTCGCCCGGATCGCGCCCTTCCGCCAGAGCCTGCAACGAGCGGCGCAGCAGCTTGCCCGAGCGCGTCTTGGGCAACATCGTCACGAAGTACACGGCGGCGGGCCGCGCGATGCCACCGAGCTGGCGATCGACGGTATCCATCACTTCCTGGCGCATCCGCGCGATGCCCGCCGCGTCGGCGATCTGCGTCGGATCCTTGACGACCGCAAACGCCACCGGCGTTTGCCCCTTCAGCGCATCCGCCCGACCGACAACGGCCACTTCAGCTATGCCCACATGCGCCTGGACCGCTTCCTCGATTTCCCGCGTGCCCAACCGATGGCCCGCCACGTTGATCACGTCGTCCGTGCGGCCCAGCACGAAGTAGTAGCCTTCGTCGTCGCGCGTCGCCCAGTCGAACGTCGAATACGCGAGCTTGTCCGGAAACGTCGAGAAATAGGTGTTCACGAAGCGCTCGTCGTCGCCCCATACCGTGGTCATGCATCCGGGCGGCAACGGAGGCATGATCATCAGCACGCCCTTTTCGTTGGCCGCGACCTCGGCGCCGGTGCCTTCATGCAGCAACCGGATGTCGTAGCCATACACCGGAAACGAGGGGCTGCCGAATTTGCGCGGCGTGACTTCCACCCCGGGTTGCGCCGACAGGATCGGCCAGCCCGACTCCGTCTGCCAATAGTTGTCGACGATGGCGACGCCGCCGAGCGCGTCCGAAGCCCAGCGCGCCGTGGGTTCGTCCAGCGGTTCGCCGGCGAGGAACAGGTGGCGCAACTTCGACACATCGTGCTGGCGCATGAAAGCCGGGTCCTGCTTCTTCAGCACGCGAATCGCGGTGGGCGAGCTGAACATCGTCGTTACATTTTCCTCCGCGACGATCTTCCACCAGATCGCGGGGTCGGGCCGGATCGGCAGGCCTTCATACAGGATCGTCGTCGAGCCATTGAGCAGCGGCGCGTAGATGATGTATGAGTGCCCGACGACCCAGCCCAGGTCGCTGGTGGTGAACATCGTCTCGCCGGGCGCGACGGCGAAAATGAGGCGCATCGACGCCGCCAGCGCGACCGCGTAGCCGCCCGTATCGCGCTGCACACCTTTCGGTTTGCCCGTGGTGCCGGACGTGTAGAGAATGTACGACGGCTCGCTCGACTCCAGCCACGCGCACGGCACGACGTCGTCCCTGTGCGCCGCGCGCAATGTCGCGTAGTCGACGTCGCGTCCCGGAACGACCGCGAAGCCGCGGTCGATGCCGCGGTCCACGATCACCACCGATGCCGGTGCATGCGTGCAAAGGCGCATCGCCTCATCCACCAGCGGCTTGTACGGCACGGCCTTGCCGCCGCGCATGCCCGCATCGGCCGTGAACAGCACTTTCGGCCGCGCGTCGTCGATGCGCGTGGCGAGGCTGGCGGCTGCGAATCCGCCGAAGACCACCGAATGGACGGCGCCGATGCGCGTGCAGGCGAGCATCGCGAACATCGCCTCGGGAATCATCGGCATGTAGATCAGCACACGATCGCCGCGGCCCGCACCAAGGCTCAGGAGCACGGCCGCGCAACGGTTCACTTCGGCGTACAACTCGCGATAGGTGTAGCGCGCCGTCGCGCCGGTCTCCGTGGAGATGTAGGTGACGGCGACCTGGTCGCCGCGCGTCGCAAGATGCCGGTCGATCGCGTTGTGGCACAGGTTGATACGGCCGCCGACGAACCACTTCGCGAATGGCGGCCGCGAATAGTCGAGCACCTGCGTGTAGGGCGTGTGCCAGTCGACCAGCGCCGCCTGCTCGCGCCAGAAGGCGTCGCGGTCGGCGAGCGATCGTCGATGGAACTCCTGGTAGCTGGGCACGGGCGGGCGCTCCGGCTCGCTCATCAGCCGCCGTGCGTATCGGGCGCGATGCGCACTACGGTGCGGCCGCGCACGAGGCCTTTGAGGTAGGGATCGAAGTGCGTGGGCAGATCGTCGAAGTCGATCGTGCGCACCAGATCGTGCACGCGATCCGGGCGCCAGTCGACGGCCAACTTGTTCCAAATGGCCTGGCGGAGGTTCATCGGCGTATTCGCGCTGTCCACACCCAGCAGGTGCACGCCGCGGAGGATGAAGGGCATGACCGTCGTGTTGATCTTGTAGTCGGCGGCCAGTCCGACGGACGCCACGGTGCCGCCGACCTTCATCATCGAGATCAGCGACGCAAGAAGATCGCCGCCGAGGTTGTCGACGACGCCTGCCCACGTTGCCTTGCCCAGCGGCCGGATGTTGGTGACGTCAAGCGATTGCCGCAGCAGGACTTCCGACGCGCCGATGTCCTTGAGGTACGCAGCCTCCTCCGGCTTGCCGGTGATGGCGACGACGTGAAAGCCGAGCTTGCTGAGGATCTCGATGGCAACGGAGCCCACGCCCCCCGTGGCACCGGTCACCGCCACTGGACCCGCGGCCGGCGTGAGGCCGTTGTGCTCCATGAGGCGCACCGCCAACGCCGCCGTATAGCCGGCGGTGCCGAGCGTCATCGCGTCGAACGCCGTCATGCTCTCCGGCCGCCGCACGACCCAGTCGGCCGGCACCCGCACGTGTTCGGCATAGCCGCCGTCGTGCGCCACGCCGAAGTCGTAGCCGGTGACGATCACCTTGTCGCCTGCCTTGAAGCGTGGATCGGCGGAGGTCTCGACCGTGCCGGCGACGTCGATGCCGGCGTTGGTCGGATACTTGCGCATGATCCTGCCGCTGCCGTTGTGCGACAGCGCGTCCTTGTAGTTGATCGTCGAGTACTTGGTCTTGATGGTGACGTCACCCGGGTCGAGCTCATCGACCGTCATTTCCACGAACCGGCTCGAGACGACCTTGTTCTCCTCGAAGGTGCGATAAGCCTTGAACTTGTGCATGGCAGTCTCCTGGTGGGTCAGCGTTTGCGAAGCGTTCGATTCAGGTCGGGGCGGTGTCGGCGGCGGCGTCGGCGGCGATGTGGGGCAATGCCATGTAGTCGCGCGTGCGCATTTCGGCCAGCCGGCTGACCGTGCGCGGAAATTCACGCGCATTGGGTCCGGCCACGTAAAGCTCTTCGGCCGGTGCTTCCGCCGAGGCGAGCAGCTTGACGCGATAGTCGTACAGAATGTCCACCAGCCACGTGAAGCGGCGCGCCAGGTCGCCCTGGCTGTCCGACATGACCGGAATGCCTGACACCAGCATCACGGAAAAGCGGCGCGCCAGTTCGAGGTAATCGCGCTGCGAGCGGGGGCCGGCGCACAGCGCGGCGAACTCGAACCACACGGCGCCACCCGCGCGGCGGCGTGCAACCAGCGTGCGGTGATCGACGGAAAATTTCGCGTCCTCGTCCGGTCCCGCGGCCATCGCGTCGAAGGCGCGCTCGAGCGCGGCGTCGGCCAGCGGCCCGGCCGGAACATGAAAAGTCTTGACCTGCTCCAGCGTGCGCAGCCGATAGTCGATTCCCCCGTCGACTTCGAGCACGTCGAGCCATTGCTCGAGCAGTGCGATGGCCGGCAGGAAACGCTCGCGCAGCAATCCATTCGGCCACAACCCCGACGGCGGATAGTTGGACGTCATCACGAACACCACGCCCGCGTCGAACAATGCCGACAGCAGCCGGCCCAGCACCATCGCGTCGGCGATGTCCGACACGTGGAACTCGTCGAAGCAGATGAGACGCCAACGCTTGGCGATGCGCGCCGCCACGGTCGCCAGCGGATCCTCTTCGCCCTTCAGCGTATTGAGGTCGGCGTGGACATTGCGCATGAACGCATGGAAGTGGATGCGGGCCTTGCGCTTGATGGGCACCGTCGCGAAGAAACTGTCCATCAGGAAGCTCTTGCCGCGCCCCACGCCTCCCCACAGGTAGACGCCGCGCGGCACGTCGGGCGCGTTGAAGATGCGTGTGAGCGTGGATTGCCTTGCTGCGCGGAATTCCGTCAGCTCGCCGCACAGCCGCTGCAGGCGGTCGAGCGCGACGGATTGCGCCGCATCGAGCGTCGCCCGGCGCTTGGCCAGCAGGGGTTCAAGATATTCAGCAAGCGCGCCAGTTTGGCGCGCGGTCGGGTTGGGCGCGAGCCCATTGTTCATGCGTTACGCGCGGCAGCAACACCTGCCGTCCGACCGAACGCCGCAATCGCGATGTTGATGCCGTTCACCGTTCCCCCTTCAACTGCACGTCAGCTGCCCGACTGCTGCTTCGTCCGCTGCG
>JANMCH010000105.1:0-39262 GCA_031361045.1 Betaproteobacteria bacterium
CTGTCGCCGTCGGCGCAGTGCGTGCGGCGCGCGGCGCCGGTAGTCGTGGGTTGACTGCCCGCCGCGCGCCGTACCACGCACGCAACCCACTGCCTGGCGACGGCTGAGCACGGAGCGGATGGCCTGTTCCGCGCGACCGACGAAGCGGATGGCCCGGGCCGCGCTACACGGCAACTGAGCACGGAGCGGGTCAGCGCAGTAAAATGATGGTTCGCCCGCTGTGCCATCCATGCCTGACGATCCCCAACTCGAAGCCCTGAAGCTGCCGCCGCATTCGCTGGAGGCGGAGCAGTCGATCCTGGGCGGGCTGCTGCTCGACAACGAGGCCGCGGACCGCGTCGGCGACGTCGTCGGCGAGGAAGACTTCTACAGCGAGGCGCACCGGCTGATCTTCCGGCACGTCAACCAGCTGGGTGGCGAAGGCAAGCCGGTCGATGTCGTCACGCTTTCCGAGTCGCTGGCTTCGGTACAGAAGCTCGACTACGTCGGCGGCCTCGCGTACCTCGGCGCGCTGGTGCAGAACGTACCGACGGCGGCAAACATTCGTCACTACGCGAATATCGTCCGCGAGCGCTCGATCCTGCGCCAGCTCGCCGCGACGGCCGGGGAGATCGCCGATACGGCCTACAATCCTCTGGGACGCAGCGCCAAGGCCGTGCTCGATGAAGCCGAGGCCAAGGTGCTGCACATCGCGGAGCAGGGCTCGCGCGGCGCGCAGAATTTCCAGAAGCTGGGCGACCTGCTGATCAATGTCGTCGACCGCATCGAGACCCTCTACAACCGCGACGACCCCTCCGATGTCACCGGTGTTGCAACCGGCTATGCCGACCTCGATCGCATGACCTCCGGATTGCAGGAAGGCGACCTGGTGGTGGTGGCGGGACGGCCGTCGATGGGCAAGACGGCGCTGGCGCTCAACATCGGCGAAAACGTCGCGCTCAATCTCAAGTTGCCGGTCGCCGTGTTCTCGATGGAAATGGGCGCGTCGCAGTTGGCGCTGCGCATGATCGGCTCCGTCGGCAAGCTGGACCAGCACAAGTTGCGCACGGGCCGCCTGGGGCCTGACGACTGGGAAAAATTGTCGGGCGCCATCGGCCGCCTCAATGAAGCACCGATGCTGATCGACGAGACGCCCGCGTTGAACGCCATCGAGGTGCGCTCGCGTGCGCGGCGGCTGGCCAAGCAGTACGGCAAGCTTGGATTGGTGATCGTCGATTACATCCAGCTGATGCAGGCGTCGTCGACCGGCGAGAACCGCGCCACCGAAATCTCGGAAATCTCGCGCTCGCTCAAGTCGCTGGCCAAGGAACTGAAGGTGCCGGTGATGGCGCTGTCGCAGCTCAATCGTTCGCTCGAGCAGCGGCCCAACAAGCGGCCGGTGATGTCGGACCTGCGGGAATCGGGCGCGATCGAACAGGATGCGGACGTCATCCTGTTCATCTACCGCGATGAGGTCTACAACCCCGAGACGCAGGAAAAAGGCGTGGCCGAAATCATCATCGGCAAGCAACGCAACGGGCCGATCGGCACCGTGCGCCTCACGTTCCTGGGCGAGCACACGCGGTTCGAGAATTTCGCGACGGCGGGGTCGTACTGATTGCCCGATGCGGTAGTGTCGCTGCGCGCTGAATTTGCTCCCGCATGGCCTGCTAGACTGAACGTATGCAGTCGAGCGATCTGCAGATCCCGCTGATTGTCGCCGACGGCGACATTCCCACCACGCGGTTGGTGGCGCGCGAACTCGGCGTCGTGTTTCCGCGCGTCGAAGTGCGCGTGCCGGAAACCCTGTTCGGCACCGAGTTCGCCGGGCGGCCGGTCATCATCTCGCGCCTGTGCCTTCCGGAGTTGTCCTGGATTCCCGACTACCTGCGCGAGCGTGGCCTGCGCTACACCTATCTGCTCGACGACAACTTCTGGGAGCTGACCGCGGACGTCGACGTTCACGTCGCACCTTATTTCAACCATCCGGCGGTGCTGGCCACGCTCGAGCGTTTCATCGTGGGCGCCGAGACCGTGCTCGTCTGGTCGGAACGACTGCGCGGATACCTGGCCGCGCGCTTTCCCGCGGTGCGGGTAGTCTTCGTTCCCAGCGGTGTCGATCTTGCGCAGATCGAGACGCTGCGGCCGGCCCCATCCACCGGTAACGATGACATCATCCGGATTGGCTATCCGACGTCGCGCAGGCCCGGCGTTGCTCAACTCCTGACGGACGTGGTGCGCGAAATCGGCACCCGGTACGCGGATCGCGTGCAATTCGAATTCGTCGGGTGGATGCCCGACGCCTTGCAGGACACCCGCAACGTCACGCTCACGCCGCAAATCCAGGAATACGACCAGTACCTGGCGCATGTTCTGTCGCGTGGCTGGGACGTAGGGCTGGCGCCCCTGATCGGCGCGCACTTCGAATCGTTCAAGACCGACGTCAAGTATCGCGAATATGCATCGTTCCGGATTCCCGGCGTCTACAGTCGCGTGTCGCCGTACACCGAGGCGGTCGACGACGGCCGCACGGGTGTGCTGGTCGATGCGGACCCGCAGGCGTGGGTCGCGGCGCTGTCCACCCTGATCGAAGCGCCAGCGTTGCGCGGCGACATTGCCGCAGCCGCTTATGCCGACATGCGGGCGCATCGCGATCTCCGGTTGACCGGAACACGCTTCGCGGCCCTCGTTGCCGAACCCGTCCGCGATGCGGGCATCGCATGAGCGAACCGTCACGCAACCAGCCGTGTCCCTGCGGCAGCGGCAAGAGGTACAAGGAGTGCCACGGCAAGGTGGGCGATGCCGTGGCCGCGGGTCCGCTGTCCGATGCCCAAGCAACGTGCCGGCAGCTGATGGCCGAGGCGCTCGCGCACCAGCAGGCGCGACGACTGGCCGATGCCGAACAACTGTACCGCGAGGCGCTGGCACGGGTGCCCGACGAACCCGATGCATTGCACATGCTGGGCGTGATCCGGTATGAGCGCGGCGACCTGACCGAGGCCAAGTCGCTCATCGTGCGCGCGCTGGACCTGACGGCATGGCGGATCACCGCCATTCGCCAGAACCTGGGCCTGGTGCTGTCGAAAGAGCTTGCGACCACCGAGATCGCGGGGCTGAACGCGTTGCGCTCCCGCTATTCGGAATTTCTCGGCGAGCGGCAGGCGCGGCGCCGAGCGACGAACCCACTGGTCAGCGTAGTTGTGCCTGCCTACAACCACGCCCGCTACGTCGAGCGCGCGCTGCGGTCGATCTACGAGCAGACCTATCGTGGCATCGAGATCATCGCCATCGACGACGGCTCGCAAGACGCCACCGCCACCGTGATGCGCGACTGCCTGCGCGACTCCCCGTTTGCGCACCGCTTCGTGACGCGCGGGAATCGCGGTGCGCCCGCAACGCTCAACGAAGGGCGCGCGTTGGCGCAGGGCGACTATGTCCAGTTTCATAACTCCGATGACTGGTTCATGCCGGACCGGATCGCCCGCATGGTGGCCGAGGTCGCCGATACCGGCAGCACATGGGGATTCTCCGCGGTGGCGATCCACGGCGACCACGGGGCGCCCGTGGACCCGATGCACAATCGACATGCGTTCGACATCGTCTGCTCAATTGCCAAGATCCCGTTTCGCGCGACGGTGGGCCGGGCGTTCCTCACGCAGAACGTTGCCGTGTCCACGGGCAACCTGTTTGCGGCGCGCGCACTGTGCGAACGGCTGGGCGACTTCCGTGACTATCGCTACAACCACGATTGGGATTGGTGCCTGCGCGCGCTGCAACTGGACGAACCGGTGTTCGTCGCGGAGCGCCTCTACTGCTATCGCCTGCATGGCGCCAACACCATCAGCGAGGCGGCCGGTCCGGTCCGCGCCGAGGCGCATCAGGTCTGCCGTGACTACATTGCGTGGGCACGCAACGTCGCGCAGCCAGCGAATCCCTTTGCGCCTGCGACGGCGACCTGGGGCATGTCGTTCATCCACGCTATCCTGAAGGGTGGCATGGGTGGCATGCTGGATGCCGAGTCGCTGCGGCAACTGATATTGGCCGGGCAATGAACACACCCGACGACCTCCACTGGATTACTGTCCGCGAAGCGACGGCGCGCCGTGTCGCGTGCCCCATCTGCGGCGCGATGGGACCGCATACGCCGGTGCTCGACGCGCCCTCGATGTCGCCGCCGCACGTCGCGCTGACCTTCCTTCGCTGCGCCGGGTGCGCCAGCGGATTCTTCGATCCGCCGGGCATCACCAGCTTCTCCGACCTTGGCCAGAACGGCGACGATTTCTGGCGCTTCTACGTCGAAGTGGGTGGCGGCGTGTGGGAAACGATCTGGCCCACCCTCGCCGAACGGCGCAGCGGGCGCCGGTCGCTGCTCGATGTCGGCTGCGGATTCGGATTCGCGGTCGACTACTGGCAGCGGACCGGCCAGGGCGATGCCGTGGGCGTCGAGCTGGCGGACTACGGCCAGGTCGGCGCGCGGCTGCTGGACATCACCGTGCACAACAGAATGCTGCAGGACATCCCGGAGCTCGCGGGGCGCCGCTTCGACGTGGTCTACGCGTCGGAGGTGATCGAGCACGTTCCCGACCCCTATGCGTTTGTCGCGCTGCTGGCGAAATTCGTCGCGGACGATGGCGTACTGGTCCTGACCACGCCCAGCGTGGCGTTCGTGCAGCAGGCCAATCATTCCCCGACCCTGCATGCGGCGCTGTCGCCGGGCTTCCACGGCTTCCTGCTCTCTGCGCAAGCCTTTGGCGACGCGGCCCGGCGCAACGGCTTCACGCATGTCGACGTGCGGCAATTCAATGAGCGGCAGATGCTCTGGGCGTCGCGCGCGCCGCTGGCGGTCGACCCCGCGCCCGAAGGCATGCACGCGGGCTTTCTCCGCTATCTTGACGCACACGTCGCGGCCTTCGACGGCACGTCACCGGTCTGGCAGGGCTTCGCGTATCGATCGGTCAAGAACGCCGTGAACGAGAGCCGGTTCGCTGCGGCGGGTGAAGTTGGCAACCGATTGCTCGACGCCATCGCGACTGCGTACGGCCCCGATGTCCGCGACCCCGACGCGGCGCTCGCGTTGCTGCGAGGGTGCAACGAAATGGCGGATGTGGGCAAGGCGATCCCGTACTTCCTGCCGGGGTTCTATTTCTACCTCGGCGCGACCGCGCAATATGTCGATCGCGACCTGGCGCGCGCGGAGAAGTTGTTCCGCGGCGCCGTCGACACCACACTCGAAGCGTGCCGGATCGGGTCGATCTTCTTTCTCGACGCGATTTCGCTGCTGTGGCCTGCGCGAATGGCGCTGGCGGACCTGGCTTTTCTGCGCGGGGATTTCGCCACCGGCGCGCGACTGTATGCGGAGATGGCCGCGGAGGGCGGGCTGTGCCGCAGGGAAAACGGCTTTGCCATCGTCGGGCCGGATTTGGCCGAGGGGCGTGTGCCATTGATGATCGAGCAACTTTTCTCGCACGGGCACTTCGCGGCCGCGCAGACGGTGTTCGACGGATATGCGCAATACATCCGCCGCCAATACGGCGCCGACATGATGGATCCTGGCGGCGTGGATCGGGCCCTGGCCAATGGCTCGGTGCCGGTTCCCCTCGATCCGTTGCTCGCGCCGTGTTTTGCGGCGCTCGCCCGCCATCGCGTCGCCGGCAATGAGGGCGACGCGACCGCGCAACTTGCCGCAATCGCCGACATCGCCACCCGCTGGTCGGGGCATCCGCGCTGGGGACGGCGGATGCAGGAGCATGCCCAGCGTGTGCGCTGGTTGTTGCCGGCGGCGAAAGTCGCGACCAAGCCGGTCTGGTCGTTCGACATGACCTACACGGTGCCGCGGGACAAAGGCAGCACCAAGTAGGACAAAGGCGGCGACAAGCAGGGGAACGGCAGCGACAAGCCGTCGACAAGGACGGACTTGCGCGGCCGCGTCGCCGCCCAGCGTCCGGCGCTTCGCTAGAGCACCTCCGCCGCGTGATCCGCCAGGCGCGAGCGCTCGCCGCGCTGCAGCGTGACGTGGCCCGAATGTCCCCAACCCTTGAAGCGGTCGACGACATAGGTGAGTCCCGAACTGCCTTCGGTCAGGTAAGGCGTGTCGATCTGCGCGATATTGCCCAGGCACACGACCTTGGTGCCCGGTCCCGCGCGCGTGATCAGGGTCTTCATCTGCTTCGGCGTAAGGTTCTGCGCTTCGTCGATGATCAGGAACTTGTTGATGAACGTGCGGCCGCGCATGAAGTTCAGGCTCTTGACCTTGATGCGCGAGCGGATCAGGTCGCGCGTGGCGGCGCGGCCCCATTCGCCGGCCTCGTCGTCGGTCTTGTTCAGCACGTCGAGGTTGTCCTCGAGCGCGCCCATCCACGGATTCATCTTTTCCTCTTCCGTGCCGGGCAGGAATCCTATGTCCTCGCCCACAGGAACCGTGACCCGGGTCATGATTATTTCCGTGTAGACCTTGAACTCCAGCGTGAGCATGAGGCCCGCGGCAAGTGTCAGCAGCGTCTTGCCGGTGCCGGCCTGGCCCAGCAGCGTGACGAAGTCGACTTCCGGATTCATCAGCAGGTTGAGCGCGAAGTTCTGCTCGCGGTTGCGCGCCGTGATCCCCCACACGTTGTTCTTCTGGTGCGTGTAGTCCTTGAGCGTGGACAACAGCGCCGTCTTGCCGGTGATTTCCTTGACGATCGCGTAGAACGGCGCCTCGTCCTTTTTCTCCTGATACAGGAACTCGTTCTGCAGCAGCGAATTGATCAGCGGCCCGGTGACGCGGTAGTACGTGTGTCCACCCTGCTGCCACGATTCCATGCCCTTGCCGTGCTTGTCCCAGAAGTCGCCCGGCAATTCGCTGGTGCCCGAGTAGAGGAGCTCCGTGTCCTCCAGCACCTTGTCGTTGAAGTAATCCTCCGCGGCCATGCCCAGCGCACGCGCCTTGATGCGCATGTTGATGTCCTTGGACACCAGGATCACGCTGCGCTTGGGCTGGTTCTGCGCCAGGTGCATCACGACGGCGATGATCTGGTTGTCGGCTTTGCCGCCGGCCAGCGACGACGGCAAAGCGGTCGAGATGTTCTCGGTCTGCAGGAAGAGCCGTCCCGTCGCTGCGCCATTGGACTTGACGGTGAGGGGAATGCCCTTGGCAATGGCTTCGCTGGTTTCGCCCAGCGCCGTCACCAGTTCGTCCAGGAAGCGGCTCACCTGCCGGGCGTTGCGCGCGACCTCGGTCATGCCCTTCTTGTTGTTGTCGAGTTCCTCCAGCGTGAAAATCGGGAGGTAGATGTCATGTTCCTCGAACCGGAAGAGGCTCGTCGGATCGTGCATCAATACATTCGTGTCGAGGACGAAGAGTTTCGTCGCGGACGCAGAACCGGTCTTGGCAGTCTTGCGGGAGGGGAGGAGGTGCAGCGTGGATGGGGCGGGGCGCAGCTTGCGTTCGACCATGGGCCTCCAAAGATGGGTCGGGAATCGGGCGACTCGTCCTTATGCTGCCTCAAGCAAAGCCGGGGACACAAGCCCTAGTGGTCGGCGTCGGGCCGGACGGCCACCGGTTGTGGTGGAAAGAGAACAGGTCAGGGCGGTGCGCACATCACGACCAGGTCCGGGCCACCCCCTTCGGCGACCCAGCCCTTGGCCACCATCTGGTCACGGACCGCACGGTCGATCGTATAGCGGTGATTCACGTCGGGACGGTTGTCGAAGACGCGATAGACGGGAATGGTCGCGACCGGACAGACGCCCTCGGTGGGCAGGAACATCGCCATCACTTCCGTCGTCTCCTCGATGAAACCCGGATTGTTCTGCGCCGTCTGCGTGCATTCGAGCGTGCCCCGACCATAGAAATGCGAGTCGCCGAACGGTGGCGGCAGGTAGAAGCGACACACCGGAGAGGCGCCGGCGGTCGCCGGCAGATACGCCTTGAACGTCAGTCCGGTGCGTACCCAGCCGAGGAAGAAATTGCCGACGTCGAGATCCGCAATCTCCTCGGGCAATGGGCTGATGAAATAGTGATCGAGGCCGGCGTTGTAGAACTCGACGACGGTCGATACCGCGGGGCCGCTGCCTGCGGCCACACCGACGCCCGAAACGATGACCGTCTGTGGACTGCCGATGCCCGTGCTCGTTATGGTGATTCCCGCATAGGCGCTTCCTGTGGCCACTGGCAGGAAGGTAATCGCGATCTTGCATTGACCGCCCGGCGCGACGCTGCCGCTGCAGGACGATGCGAGGATCGGAAACTGTGTCGGCACCGTACTGATGACCGACGTTACGATCGCCGCCGCGGTACCTGTGTTGGTCAAGACCAGCGTCGTGGGCGTGCTCTGCTGGCTGACGGTGACTTGGCCCAGGCTGGCGGCGCCCTGCATCTGCAGTCGGCCGCCGGTGGCGCCGGGAATGGTGGCGAGATACGCGGCAATGTCGGTGGCAGCCTGAGCGGCATCGGGAATGGCCGTCTGCAGATATTGCATTTCGGTGAAAGTGGCCCACGCCGATTGGATGGCCGCCGCGTTGTTGGCGCCCAGCAGGATGTCGTTCTGGTTGTTGCCGGCGGGACCGTGGCAACCGGTGCACCACGTCTGGTACAACGCCTGGCCGGTGGTCGCATTGCCGGCGGCATGGCTGCTTCCAGCGTCGAGCCCCAGCCCGATCCCGAGCAGCAACAGCGCATTGCGCAGAATTCGCAGGCTTTCGACGCGTGGCTTCATCGGGTTCCGGAAAAAAGGGCTCCAGGAACCCTAACGGCTCGACAGGCGAATAAGTGACGGCGGGTTTGTAACCAGCCGTGTCGCCGGCCGCGTCGCGCGGTCAGTGCAAGGTCAGGTCGACGGCTATCCCAGCGCCTTGACCGCGGCGAGCACGTCGTCGACGTGTCCGGGCACCTTGACGCCGCGCCATTCGCTGGCGAGCTTGCCCGCGCCGTCGATCAGGAACGTCGAGCGCACGATGCCGCGGACTTGTCGGCCATACATATTCTTCATCTTGATGACGTCGAACTGCGCGCACAGCTTTTCGTCGGCATCGCTGATGAGCTCGAATGGAAAGCCCATCTTCGCCTTGAAATTCTCGTGCGACTTTAGCGAATCGCGCGAGCAGCCGACGACGATCGCGCCGGCCTTGCGGAATTTGGCGTAGGCATCGCGAAACTGCTCGCCTTCGGTCGTGCAGCCGGGCGTGTTGTCCTTCGGGTAGAAGTAGAGGACGACCGCTTCACCCTTGTGGTCCGACAGCTTGAAGTCGCCGCCGGTGGCGGGCGCAGTGAACGCGGCCACTCTCTTTCCGAGCATCGTCGTCTCCGTCATTTCTCTGCGCCGTCCCTCAATTTTGACTCGGCGCAAACTACGCGGCTTCCGCCAGATCGACGTCGGCCAGGAATTCGGGACCCTGCACCAGCAGCGTTCCCGTGCGGCCGGGAACGCTGCCAGGCCCCGTCACGCAGCGCGGCAGCGCCATCGGCTCCACGGCGTCGAACAACGCGCGCGTCGGTCCGAGTGTCCAGCCCTGAGCTTTCCAGCCGACGATCAGCTGCTCGAAGGCCGGTGCGAGCCGCATGCCTTCCAGTTCGGCGTGCAGCGTGAACACGTGACCCGCGGGCGCGGGTTCGCGCGTGCGCTCGAGGAGGTGCGCGGCGACGTTGTCCTCGGTGACGTCAGCGGTGCCGATCAATTCGTCCAACGTGGGCAGCGTCGTCGGAAACTGCGGGCAGCGGATCGGTTCGGCATTCCAGACCGGCAGATGCGGATGCGTGCCGCGGCCGTCGGAGCAATAGTCGAAGCCCAGTCGTTGCGTCAAGCGCATCGCGTGCCGGTTCATCTGCCATCCGGCGGCGCCGTGGGTGGTGGGCGGCGCCTTGAAGATGTCGTCGTAGCGCGAACACGCGCGCTGCATTTCGTCGAGCGTCCACTGCGCGTCGGCGGTGGGGACGCCGTCCTGCCAGCGGATATGGTCCCAGCAGTGGATGCCGGTCTCGTGTCCGGCATCGCGCACGCCCAGCAACACGTCGGCGGCGCGGCGGCCGATATCCGGGCCGGGCAGCAGCGTGCCGTACAGCAGCGTCTTCACGCCGTAGTGCTTGACCACCGAGGTGCGGCGCACCTTGCCCACGAAGCCTGGGCGAAAGACGCGCTTGATCGCGCGTCCGGTGTGATCGGGGCCCAGCGAGAACAGGAAGGTTGCCGTGACGCCGTGCTTGCGGAGAAGTTCGACCAGGTTGGGCACGCCTTCGCGCGTGCCACGCAGCGTGTCGACGTCAACTTTCAGCGCAAGATACATCGGGACTCAGCGGTCTTTGCTAGTCGACCAGGTTCCGCGCCTGCGCAACTTGTCCGCGATAGGCCTCGAAGATGCGCGTGAGAGCGTCGTCCATGCCCACCATCGGCTTCCAGTCGAGATCGGCGCAGGTGTTGGTGATCTTCGGCACGCGGTTCTGCACGTCCTGGTAACCGGCGCCGTAGTATTCGGTGGCGGTCGTATTGGTGATGGTGACCAAGCCAGCGTTCTCGGCGTACTCGGGATATTGCTTCGCGAGCGCAAGCATTTTCTCCGCGAGTTCGCGTACCGACCAGTTGTTGGCCGGGTTGCCGATGTTGTAGATCTTGCCGCTGGCGATGCCGTCCTTGTTGGCGATGATCTTCATCAGCGCGCCGATACCATCGTCGATATACGTGAAGGCGCGCTTCTGGGTTCCGCCGTCGACCAGCTTGATCGGCTCACCGCGAACGATGTGACCGAGGAACTGCGTGATGACGCGCGAGCTGCCTTCCTTCGCGGTGTTGATGGAGTCGAGTCCGGCACCGATCCAGTTGAAGGGGCGGAACAGCGTGTAGTCGAGGCCCTCCTGCATGCCGTAGGCGTGGATCACGCGGTCCATCAGTTGCTTGGCGCACGAATAGATCCAGCGCGGTTTGTTGATCGGGCCCAGCACGAGTTCCGACGTCTCGGGATCGAACTCGGCGTCGCGCGACATGCCGTAGACCTCCGACGTCGATGGAAAGACGACGCGCTTCCTGTAACGGACCGCGGCGCGGACGATCGGCAGGTTGGCCTCGAAGTCGAGTTCGAAGACGCGCAGCGGTTCCTTGACATAGGTCGCCGGCGTGGCGATGGCCACCAGCGGCAGCACCACGTCGCATTTCTTGACGTGGTACTCGATCCACTCGCGGTTGATCGTGATGTCGCCTTCGAAGAAATGAAAGCGCGGCTGGTCCAGCAGATCGGCGATGCGGTCGGTCTGCATGTCCATGCCGTAGATCTCCCAGTCCGTGGACCGGATGATCTGCTGCGACAGGTGGTGGCCGATGAAGCCGTTGACGCCGAGGATGAGGATGCGTTTCATGAGGGATGGCAGATTGCAGCAGACGGGCGATCCGCCATTTTACCTGCATCAACGCGATTTACCCTTGTAGCGTCCGGTGGCGTCGAACTTGACCCAGGGCTGGGGGATCTTGTAGTTGTCGAAGACGACCTCGATCTCCACCGGGCCGCAATCCCGCGAACGGTCGATCGTGAATCTCGCGTGTACCTCGTCCTCTTCGTCCAGGCGACCGTTCACCACTGCGAGACGTGCAAATTCGTGCAGCCGCAGCCAGTCGATGTCGTCCGCGGCGAAGCCCTTTTCGCACAGCCATGTCCCGTCGTAGCGGTTGGCCGGTGTCAACACGAACGTCGGATCGAAGGTAAAGGCCGAGCGATCGGCCAACGTGACGTCGATGCGCTGCCGCGTGATGCGCACGGCGCCCAGTCGCGCGTCGGGCGCCGCGGCCCGAACTGCCGCGATTGCGCGCGGAATCTCGTGGCGCATGTCATCGGTCAGGCGAGGGGGCGGTTTGGGCGCCACCGGCGGCGGTGCCCGCGCGATCACGACGGTCTTGCCGGTCACCGGGTCGAAGGTAAAGTTGCCGAGTCCGGCGCCGGTCATGCTGCCCACCACGAGTTGCGCGACCAGTGCGACCGCATCGGGATCGAAGCCCATCGTGAGATCGCCGATCCAGTCGGAGGCCTTGCCCGGCCGGGTGCGATACGCGCGGAGGGTGTCGCGAATGACGGCCTCGCGCACCTCCGTTACATGGAACGCGTTGGCGGTGGCGACATCGGGCCTGGCCCATGCCCGCAACTGGCGACCATCATTGGAAATCCATTTGCCTTCCTGCCAGATGATGTGTTCGGGTGGCGCGCCGGGCCGCACGACAAGTGCCTCACCTTCGACTTCGGACGCCTTGAACATCAGCAGCAGCGGGTCGCCGCCATCGCGCGCAACGAGCGCCGCCTTGAAGCGCGCGATGTAGGCCAGGAAGCGTTCATCGGTGCGCTTGGCTTCGCTGATCTGGATCTCGAGGACGGACTTGGGCGGCGCTTGCCTGGCAGGCTGCGCGAAGGCACCCACTGCACCCAGCGCGAACCCCAGTGCCGATAGCAGCACCGCCCATGTGCGAAAGGCGAGAACTCGTGCAACGGCGTGCGTGGCGTCCGCCATGGCGCGAGACTACGCTGGACTACTGCCGGCCTCAAGTGTCGCTGGAGCGGTCTACGCCAGTTGGAGTGTGGCGATTCCCGGAAAGTCGCGGGCGGTGATCGTTTGTCCGGCGCGAACGGCGGCCACGATTTCCAGCTGGCCACCGCCGGCACAGTCGGCGAGCAGGCGGTTGCCGTCGACGCGCAGGCGCGCGTGGCAGGAGGGCGCGCTCTCGTCCACCACGCGCGTGCGCAGAATTCGCCATTCGTCGCCATCGATGGTGGTGAACGCGCCCGGGAAGGGCGGCGCGACGGCGCGCACCAGGTTGTGGATCTGCCGCGCCGATTGCCGCCAGTCGATGCGGCCATCGGCGGGCTTGCGGCCGCCGAAATACGAACCCTTCGACAAGTCCTGAACGATGCGCGGCGCGGTGCCGGCGAGCAGCGCCGGAAGGACCCGGTCCAGCGTTGTGGCGGCCGCCGCGGTCACCTTGTCGAACACGTCACGCGCGGTTTCATCGGGAAGGATGGGCACCGCCGTCTGCGCAACGATGTCGCCGGCATCCGGTTTCTCCGCCATGTAGTGCAGCGTGGCGCCGGTCTCGCTCTCGCCATGCAATACCGCCCAGTTCACCGGCGCCCGGCCACGATAATTGGGCAGCAGCGAGCCATGCATGTTCAGCGCGCCACGGATCGGTAACGCGAGCAACGTGGGCGACAGCATGCGGCGATAGTAGAAACTGAACAGGAAGTCGGGATGCAGGGCCCGGACGCGCGCAACGACATCCGGCGCATTGGGATCGGCCGGTGCAATGGAGGCAATCCCGTGCGCTGCCGCAACTTGAGCGACGCGGTCGAACCAGATCGTTTCGGTGGGGTCGTCGTTATGCGTGACCACCAGCGGGACCGCGACGCCGTGCCGCAGCAGGACCTCGAGGCAGCGCGCGCCGACGTTGTGATAGGCGAAGACGACAGCCGACGTCATGGACCGTCGTTGCGTTCCGCGACATTGCGTTCCACGATGCTGCGTTCCACGGTGTTGCGCTCCAGCAAGCCGCGGATCGTATAGCGCGGCCGCGAACGCACCTGCTGGTAGATGCGTCCGACGTACTCGCCGACCACGCCCAGTCCGAACAGCACCATGCCGATCAGGAAGAACGCGAGGATGTCGCGGTCCCACAACGCATACATTGCCTGGTGCCATTCGCCGACCAGCAGCCGGTACACGATCACGCCCAGGTAGGTGGCGAGCGCGCCAAACGACACCAGCATGCCGAACACCGAGAAGAGTTGCAGTGGCACCAGCGAAAATCCGGTGACGAGATCGAAGTTGAGGCGAATCAATTGGTAGAGCGAGTACTTCGACTCGCCGGCCGCGCGTTCCTCGTGCGCCACTTCGACTTCGGTCGGGTTGTGCGCGAACGTGAATGCAAGCGCGGGGATGTACGTGCTGACCTCCGGACCATCGGCGATCGCATCCGCAATGTCGCGACTGTACGCGCGCAGCATGCAGCCCTGGTCGGTCATCTTGATGCGCGTGATGCGTTCACGCACGCGATTCATCGCGCGCGAGGCCACGCGTCGCCACCACGCGTCCTCGCGCGTACGGCGCACGCCGCCGACGTAATCGTGGCCGGCATCCATCGCAGCCAGCAGCTTGCCAATCTCCTCCGGCGGATTCTGCAGGTCGGCGTCGAGGGTCACCACGCGCTCGCCGCGCACGTGCGCGAAGCCGGCGATGATCGCCAGGTGCTGCCCGTAGTTGGCGTTGAACAGGATGACGCGCGTCACGTCCGGGCGCGCTTCAAACTGGTCCTTGAGCAGCGCGGCCGAGGTATCGCGGCTGCCGTCGTTGATGAAGAGGACCTCGTAGCTGACCTGCAGCGCATCCAGTGCCGGGTACAGGCGTGCGAACAGAGCGGCGAGGCCTGCCTCCTCGTTGTAGACCGGGATGACGACGGAGAGTTTCGGCGCGGACATTGGCTTCCCGTCAACTCCGCATCAGCGGGCGTGCGCAGCCAGGACTTCCGCGCATGCTGCGCACACGCGGTCGACATCGGCGTCGGTGAGCGAGGGATGCAGCGGCAGCGTCACGGTGGTGTCAGCGATGTGCTCGGTGTGGGGCAGGCTGCCGCGATGATAGCCGAAGCGCCGGTAGAGCGTGGCCAGGTGTGCGGCTTCGTACGACATGCCGGTGCCGATGCCGCGCTTCTCCAGCGCGTCGCGGAACTCGCGACGCGAAATGGTGAGCTGGGCCAGCGGCAGCAGCGGCGCGAACATGTTCCAGCTGTGGCCCGCCTCGTCGCCGGTGTACCCCGGATGGGGCAACTCGCACGCCGGCTGGGTGCGGAAGCGTTCGAAATAGCGGGCCACCAGCGCCCTTCGCTTGGCATTGAACTGCGGCAATTGCGCCAACTGGGCCACGCCGACGGCGGCATTGACGTCGGGCAGGTTGAACTTGCCGCCGGCCACCACGACATCGCGCGTGCGGTCGGGCAGGTGGGTGATGCCGTGAAAGCGCAGTACTTCGATCTGGCGCGCGTCGCGCTCGTCGCGCAACACCAGGGCACCGCCCTCGATCGACGTGATGTTCTTGTTCGGGTGAAAACTGAAGATGCAGATGTCGCCGAAGCTGCCGATGCGCTTGCCGCGCCACGACGAACCGATGGCGAGCGCCGCGTCCTCGATGACCCGCAACTTGTGCTTCGCGGCCAGCGCGTACAGGTCGTCCATGGCGCAGGGCAGGCCGGCGAAGTGCGTGGGCAGGATGGCGCGCGTACGCGGGCCGATACGTGCCTCCACCTGCGCGAGATCGATGTTGCGCGTGCCCGGCTCGACGTCGACGAACACGGGCGTGGCGCCGACCTTGACCACCATGTTCGGCGCGGCAAAGAACGTCATCGCCGGCGTGATCACCTCGTCGCCGGGACCGATGCCACATACATTGAGCGCCAACTCGAGCGCCGCGGTGGCCGACGACACGCAGCGCACCGGACGTCCACCCACATACTCGGACAACGCGGCTTCGAACGCCTTGAGTTTCGGTCCGCTGGTGATCCAGCCCGAGCGCAGCACGTCGGCCACGCTGGCGATCGTCGCCTCGTCCAGTGTCGGACGCGCGAAGGGAAGATAGGGCAATTCGCTCACCGCAGGGGCCGGTTGTTCAGGTCTTGGCCACGAGCCAGACGCCGAGCACGATGAAGCCAATGCCCAGCCAGCGCGTCATGGTGACCGATTCGCCGAACAGGTAGTAGGCGGCGACGGCGTTGATCACGTAGCCCAGCGACAGCATCGGGTAAGCCACCGACACCGGCACGCGCGACAGGCCCATGATCCACACCAGCAGGCTGACCATGTAGCAGGCGACACCCGCGACGAAGTGGCCCTGCGTCCCCATTTTCCAAAGCATGTCCCACCAGTTCTCGCGGGTCAGCGAGATGACGCCGAGTGCATTGGTGCCGGCCTTGAGCAGCAGTTGCGCGCCGGCATTGAGCAGCACGCCGGTCAGGAGGAACGCGAAGGCGGATGAAGTCATGGTCAGGGCCTGTTGACGCTACCTGCGGGCGACGAATACACGGCGCGGGTCGCGGGCGATCACCCGCATCGGAACGGATTGTGCAGCCAATGCGGCATGGTCATCCAGCTTGAGCAACGCGTAGCCCTGCGGCAGCGCGTTCCAGGCGGTTATCCAGGCGGCCTCCGTGGCAATTCCACGCTCGGGTTCGACGTCGAGGCCGAGCGCCATCTCGTCGCGGTACGCCACCAGCGTTGTCGTTCGCCCGAGATAATACGGCAGCGTCTGGTCGTAGGTGCGGACCTGGTAAACCGGCACCGCGAGGTCGCGCGGGCCACCATCGGTCGCTACCGCTGTCTGGACGAGATCGTAGGCCGACCGCGTTGCGCGGAACGCGTCATAGCCGATGATGCCGATCTGCATGCCGGCCATCGATCCGAGTGCCAACATGACGATACCCACGGTCTTTGCGGCCGGCGAACCACGGCGCAACAGCCACAGCGCGGCGATGCCGCTGGCAGCCATGAGACCCGCGGCCGAAATGACCCACGGCGCGAACGCACGAAAGACTTCGACGGGTGTGTACTCGTCCGTAAGGGAGAGGCCCAATACGTTGGCCGCGACGACGATGCCGATGAACGCCAGCACGGACAGTGCGACCAGCGGCGCGACCAGCCACGCAATCGTTCGCGATGACATCGCCTTCAACTGCGCACCGATGACCAGTGCCAATGCGGGGAACAGCGGCAGGATGTACGACGGAAGCTTGGAACCGGACGCGCTGAAAAACACGAATACGAACAAGGCCCAGGTCAGGCAGAACCTGGGCCACGAGAAATTGTTTGCGCCCGCATTCGCGTTGCGCCAGCTGCGCTGCAATGTCCACGCGAAGATCAGCAGCCACGGCAGCAGGCCCGCTGCCAGCAGCGGCACGAAGTAGTACCAGGTGCCTTCGCGGCGGTGTTCGGTGGTGAGAAAGCGCTCGACGTGCTCGTGGATGAAGAAGAACTGCGCGAACTCCGGATTGTCCTGCGAGACCCGTAGGAACCACGGTGCGGTTATGAGCAGGTAGAGCGCAAGGCCCTGTATCAGGTGCAGCCGTTTCCATGGACCGGTGTCGCGGGTCAGCAGCGTATAGAGAACCAGCGTCCCGCCCGGGATCACCAGCGCCACCAGCCCCTTGGTCAGCGTCGCACCCGCCGCGGCGGCGAAGGCGACGAGCATCCAGGTGCGCTGCGCGCGCGGCGACAGGTGATCGCGTTGCGCCAGCAGAAACGCGCACAGCGTCGCGGCAAGCCATGCGCTCAAAACACTGTCCAGCGTGAGCAACTGCGACAGCGCGAAAGGCCAGACACTGCCGGCCAGCACCACCGCGGCGTACGCCCCGGTCGTGCGTCCATCGAGCCGCGCCGCGGTCAGTCCGACGATCAGCACCGCCAGGATGCCGGCCAGCGCGGGCGCCAGCCGCGCTGTCCATTCGCGCACGCCGAAGGTACTGAAGGCTGCCGCGGTGGCCCAGTACTGGAAGGGCGGCTTCTCGAAGTACTTGAGGCCGTTCAGCCTGGGCGTGACCCAGTTGCCCGACACGACCATTTCGCGCGCGATTTCGGCATAGCGTCCCTCATCGGGGTGCTGCAGTTTGCGCACGCCGATCCCTGCGAACGAGGTGACCAGCAGCAGCAATGCAATGAGCCACCAGGCAGAACGGGGAAGGGAGGCGAGCATCGCGATGGGAGGGTACGGTCGGACGGAAAAACAGCTTCGCATTCTACCTTGGGGCCTCGACCCGACGCAGTTTTGGGCCGGCTGCGTTGACGGTCGGTGGCGAATCGGTTATCAAATGTACCGATGACCGCACCCCTGCAGCTTTACGACAACTACACGCGCTCGCTGCGCCGCTTCGAGCCCCTCGTGGCCCCCCCCGGTCCGGTTGGGCTGTACACCTGCGGCCCGACCGTCTACGACTACCAGCACATCGGCAACTACCGCACGTTCCTGTTCGAGGACGTGCTGAAGCGCGTCCTCGAATGGAACGGCTACGCGGTCCGGCACGTGATGAACATCACCGATGTGGGCCACCTGACGTCCGATGCCGACACCGGCGAGGACAAGATGGAGAAGGGCGCGCGCCGCACCGGCAAGACGGCGTGGGGGATCGCGAAGCTCTACACCGACGCGTTCGTGGCCGACCTGGCACTGCTCAACATCGAGGATCCGGTCATCCTGTGCCGGGCGACCGACCATATCCGCGAGCAGATCGACTTCATTGCCGACATCGAGAAGAACGGCTTTGCCTACGTCACCGCGGACGGTGTCTACTTCGACACCGCGAGGCAGAAGGACTATGGCTACCTGGCGCGGCTCAACGTCGAGGGCCAGGAAGCCGGCAAGCGCGTTGATGTGGGCGACAAGCGCAATCCGACCGACTTCGCACTCTGGAAGTTCTCGCTGCCGGGTGAGCAGCGGCAGATGGAGTGGGACAGTCCCTGGGGCCGCGGCTATCCGGGCTGGCACATCGAGTGCTCGGCGATGGCCCAGAAGTACCTGGGCGACTACTTCGACATCCACTGTGGCGGTGAGGATCACATTCCGGTCCATCACACCAACGAAATCGCGCAGACCGAGGCGCGCGTCGGCACGCGCCTCGCCAATTTCTGGATGCACGGCTATTTCCTGACCACCCACGACACCAAGATGGCAAAGTCCTCCGGCGACTTCCTGCGTATCGCGTTGTTGCAGGAAAAAAGCTACGACCCGCTCGCCTATCGCTACCTGTGCCTGACCGCGCACTACCGGACGCAGATGAGCTTTTCATGGGACGCGCTCGACGCCGCGACCACGGCGCTCGATCGCCTGCGCAACGGCATTTTTGCGCTGCCGGCCGATGCCTCGGCACAGCCAGATGCCAAGTACCTGGCCCACTTCACCGAGCAGATCAACGACGACCTCAACGCCCCGCGCGCGCTGGCCGTGGCATGGGAGGTGCTTCGCGGCGATCTACCTCCCGCGATCCGCCGGGCAACGTTGCTCAAGTTCGACGACGTGTTCGGGTTGCGGCTCGCCGCATGGCAGCCGACGGAGGAGGTCGTGCCTCCCGAAGTGCGGGCGCTGGCCGATGCACGCGCCGCGGCGCGTGCAGGCAAGGCGTGGGCCGAGGCCGACCGGTTGCGCGCGGAACTTGCCGCAGCGGGCTGGGAGATGGAAGACCTGGGCCAGGGCTACAAGCTGAAGCGGCTCAAGGCCGGGTCGGGAGTGAACTCATGAAACTTGCGACGCGCAACGACCATACACGCGACGGCCAGCTGGTCGTCGTGTCGCGCGACCTGACACGATGCGTGAGTGTGCCGGAGATCGCGCGCACGCTGCAGGGTGCGCTCGACCAGTGGCATGCCGCGTCGCCGGCGCTGCATGCGATCTACGTCGAGTTGAACGCGGGGCGCATGCCGGACGCGCAAAGCTTCGATCCTGCGCACGCGAGGGCGCCGTTGCCGCGTGCCTATCAGTGGGCCGATGGCTCGGCGTACGTCAATCACGTCGAGCTGGTGCGCCGTGCGCGTGGCGCCACCATGCCGCCGGAATTCTGGACCGACCCGCTGATGTACCAGGGCGCGTCCGACCACATGCTCGGCGCGTGGGAGGACATCGTGCAGGGCGACGAGGCGTGGGGCATCGACTTCGAGGCGGAAGTCGCGGTGATCACCGGCGACGTGCCGATGGCGACGACCGCCGCCGACGCACGCGGTTACATTCGCCTGCTGATGCTGGTCAACGACGTCAGCCTGCGCAACCTGATCCCGGCCGAGTTGGCCAAGGGCTTCGGCTTCTTCCAGTCGAAGCCCGCATCGGCGTTCTCGCCGGTGGCGGTCACGCCGGACGAGCTGGGCGACGCCTGGCGCGACGGCAAGGTGCATCTGCCGCTGGTGTCCCATCTCAACGGCGCTTTGTTCGGCAAGCCCCACGCCGGCACCGACATGACGTTCAACTTCGATACGCTGATTGCGCATGTGGCGAAGACGCGCGAGCTCGAGGCCGGCAGCATCGTGGGCTCCGGCACGGTGTCCAACAAGGAGGGCGACGGGCCGGGTCGACCGGTCGCGGCGGGCGGCTTAGGCTACGCGTGCATTGCCGAACAGCGCACGGTGGAAACGATTCTCTCCGGCAAGCCATCGACGCCGTTCATGCGCTTCGGCGACCGCGTGCGCATCGAGATGTTCGACGCGGCCGGTGTCACGATCTTCGGCGCCATCGACCAGGTCGTGCGTTCGTCCCGCTGATTCCCTCGCCTACAGAGGCTCCCCAAGCTGCGGGACGTCGGCCAGGTCGCGGATGAACTGCCGCCGCCAATGCGCGGTCGACGGAAAAGTCCAGGATGGCGCGGTCATCACCGGTCGGGATTCGCGTACGACGTAGTCCACCAAAGCCCGTGCATCGCGGTGCTTGGCGTCGACATAGTCCGACGCAAACGCCGGCAACAACTGATCTGCGTCGATGTGAGTGGCCTCGCGGAGGCTGGCAATGTCCTGGGCAAGCGCCTGGTCGGTGCGCAGCGAAAAATGCCTGTCCTTCATTCGTTGTGCGAGCGCCCCAGCGTTTCCTCGGTCGAGGGTGCCTGCCCGCACCAGGCGACGCAAGGTATACCGGATGTTGACCATTGCGTGCGAGAGCGGGCGGAAGCCCAGATAGCCTGGCGCGTGAATCACCGCGACCTCATCGTCATCGGTCAGGCGGCCGCTGCGATAAAGACGATAGACGCGGCCGACGCCGACCATGCCGTACACCGACAACTCGGATGCGCGCAACGCCCCCATGCTGGCCGCGCCAGCCACCTCCACACCTTCGGCCATCGCAAACAGGATTTCCTTGTGCCAGACCGACGGCACGTTGCCGAAGCAGCCGTCGACGATGCCAACTCTCCGGTAACCCGCCTCGACGGCGCGGAATACCGAACCCATCGCCGCGGGTCCGAATCGCTTCAGTCCAGGTGGCGTTTGCGCGCCGAAAAGAGACGGACCCGCGAAAATGCAGGCCTTCATGAGGCGATCCTGCCTTCGACCAGTTGCTGCATACGCGGGCCGGGCGTGTATTGCGGCGTGGCGATGGACGACTCGAGGCCGGGCACGCTCAGATGGACAACGGGAATGCCGATGCCGGCCTGCGTGAGGTCAACGAGGATGGCCTGCGCGAAACCCTGCGAGCGCAGCGTCGCCAGCACCCAGTCGAGCAGCGCGTCGATTCCCGGCATCGCCGCGGCCTGCGGCACGTCTGCGAAGGCAACGCGTTCCGGTTCGTCGAGCAGCGCATTGCCCCAGTTGCGCCCTTTCTCATCGTCGACATTCAACCCGCCGCGATAAAGCGACCAGTGCATGTCGTCGCGGCCGCCGACGACATGGGTCAGCCGGCTCTGCAGCGCTTCGGTGACGGCCCGGGCGAACGCGACGCGGCGGTACGGATGGCAGCCGGCGCCCGAGGCACGTTGCGGATACAGCGTGTTGGCCTGCGAATCGAATATCGTGCACACGAAACACGGCAGCACCAGATTCTGCGTGACGTACCACACCACGATATCCAGACCGGCATCGCGGCACCGGTCGAGCAGCCGGCGGCAATGCGTGTCGTCGACGGAATCGAGGCGCACGCGGCTCGGCCGCTCGTCGAGCGCAAGGTGCTTGCGCGCGTGCCAGAACGACTGCTGGTCCCGTTCGATGACTTCGCAGAGCGCGTGCAGCGTGGCCTCATTGCGCGTGTTGCCGGAGGCGAGTCCGTTGGACGAACCGACGTAGACGCGCGTATGGGCGCTCGCCGAAACCGAGTCGATGTCGATGCAGTCGCGCGGAAGCCACCGCGACGTGCCGCCGATGAGGTCGTTGCCCTCGATCCATTCGACGGCCGACGCTGGATGCACTGATGCGTGGGGATCGACCGGGAACAGCAGCGGATCGGCGTAGCTCGCGTCCCCGGCTGCCGCCGCCAGAGTCTGCACATGGCCGCGGGGAAGAAAGTGCTCCGCATGGTGCAGCTCGATGCACTCCATGATGGCCGACACGCGGGCCAGCTCGTGGGTCAGGCCCTTGCCCTGCGCAACGCTGAGCGACCGTGCCAACGGACGCACGGCCACCCAGGTGGGAACGCCCACGTGGTCGAGCCCGGTGACATTCGCGACGCGGGTAATGCCCAGCGGTCGCAACACATCGCGCGTGCGCGCCAGCGTGGACGCGGCGTCGCACTCCCGGATCGTGCCACCGAGGTCGACGGAGTCAACTGAGGCCGCTGAGGCAGCGGCGGCAACCAGGTCAAGCGCGCGGCGGACCATCGCCACAGGGCCCTATCCGGCGGCGCGGGATCACTTCTCTATCCGGCGGCGCGGGATCACTTCTTCTTGCGCGATGATTTCTTGCCCGATGCCTGCTTGGCGGGCACCGCGTCAAGCACGAAACTCTCCTGCGTCGCGCAGACGTCGAACCCGGCTTTTTCGAGGGCCTTGCTGATGTCGATGCCGGCTTTCTGGCGCTTGCTGATCAACCCGGCGACTTTCGTCTTGAGTTTTTCGTTGTCATCGCATTTGACGTCTCCGCCGCAGCCGACGACCACGATCTTCCCGTCTTTCCCCAGCACGACCAGATTCTGTCCCTTGGCCATCGCGATCTCCCGTTGTGGACTCGCCGCGCGTCGATTTGTCCGGCACGCACCGCGCGCTACGGATGCTGCGCACGCGATGCCGGTTTGTCAACGTCTGTCGCGACGGGAAGGGACCGCGAGAGCGCGGCAAGCCAATCGATTCCGGCGGCGATCGCGATTTCCGGCAACATCGCTCGCCCGGCGGTTTCCGCCACATTGAAAGCGGCATCGCCGAACGCGGCGCGGCATTGGTCGCGATAGGCGCCGTAGTAAGCGGCCTCGGACGGCGTGGCCTGCACTCCCGTAGCCGTGCGCTGCGCCTGGGCGGCGCCCCACAACACAGCCGAGCGTTCCCAATCCTGCGTCTTGCTGGCCAGCACGACCATGCCCTCGAAGCAGTGCAGGATGCTGCGGCGATATCCCAGTTTCTGGCTCGCCCGCAGCACGTCAGCGAAATGGTGCGCGGCCGTGACCAGGTCGCCGCAGCCTGCGGCGGCCGATGCGACTCGCCCGAGCTGATCCGCCTCCTGCGCGGGCGCCCCCAGTTCCCGGTAGATCGCATGCGATTGGATGGCGAGACTGCTCGCTTCGCCGTAGTCGCCCAGCCGCTCGGCCAGGAGCCCGAGATTGCTCAACGCCGCAGCCTCCAGCGAGCGATTCCCGAGTTCGCGACTCAGCGCAAGCGCGCGTTCAAACGGCGGGCGCGCCGCGGCAAAGTTGCCTTCACCGACGAAGAACTCGCCGATATTGCCGAGATTGATCGTTTCCCACGCGTGATTGCCCAGTTCACGATTGATCGCAACGGCGGTTGCCAGCAACGTGTGCGCCTGCGGAATGTCGCCGTGGTCGGCGAGGATGTTGCCGAGATTGTTGAGCACGCCTGCCTCCAGCGCGCGGTTGCCGGTCGCGCGTGTCAGCGCGAGAGACTGGCGCAGCAACGACTCGGCTTCGCGGGACTCGCCCAGCCGGTTGGTCAGCAAAGCCGCCGTGAGCATCGCCTTGGCCCGCACGTCGCGGGACCCGGACGCGGCATCGCCGGCGAGAGCCGCGGCGCAGAACGTGCGACCTTCACGCCAATGTCCGCGCACCCGCCAGAAGTGTCCCATCGCACCACAGATGCGCAGGGCGCTGTCGAATCGTTCGCGCGCTTCGAGACTCCACCGCAGCGCTGTCTTGATATTCTCGTGTTCCAGGTCGAGCCGGGACAGCCACTCGGCCTCGTTTTCCCGATTGAGCCACGCCGGTTCGGAAGCCTCGGCCAGGGCAAGGAAGTATTCGTGATGCTGGCGGCGGATAAGGTCTACGCTGCCGCTTTCGGACAGCTTGCCGCGACCGTACGCGCGCAGGGTCTCCAGCATGCGATAGCGATCGCCTCCCTCTTCCGTGAGCACCAGCGACTTCTGGATCACGCGGTCGAGCACGTCGAGCATGGAAGAACGGGCGAGGTCATCCGCGGCACAGACGGCCTCCACGGCATCGAGCGTCCACCCCCCGGCAAACACGGACAGGCGCGCGAACAGCTTCTTCTCGTCGGCGTCGAGCAGGTCGAAGCTCCAGTCGATCAGTGCGCGCAGCGTCTGCTGCCGGGGCAGGGCAGTTCGCGTGCCGTGCGTCAGCAGGCGGAAACGATCGTCCAGCCGCGCGTCGATGGCCTCGAGGCTCAGCATCCCGACCCACGCGGCGGCCAGCTCGAGCGCAAGCGGAATGCCGTCGAGCTGCGCGCAGATTCGGGCGATGACCGGCGCGCGTTCTTCGTGCACGGTGAAATGCGGGTCCCGCAAGCGCGCGCGATCGATGAAGAGCTGCGCCGCGTCGGAACGCGTCAACTCCGCCAGGTCGGCGTCCACCGCCGCGAGCGACAACGTCGGCAGCATGTAGGTCTGCTCACCTTGCAGGCGCAGGCGCTCGCGGCTGGTGGCGATGATCCGCAGCGCGGGCGCGGCGGTGATCAATCCGTCGACCAGTTCCGCGCAGGCTTCGAGCATGTGCTCGCAGTTGTCGAGCAGCAGCAACATCTGGCGGCCGGCTGCATGGCGGCGGAGGGTCGCGATGAACGGCGTCCCGGGTATCTCGGTCAGCCCCAGCGCATGCGCCACCGCATTCGGTACCAGTCCCGGGTCCGTGACCGAGGCGAGATCGACCCACCACGCGCCGTCCGGGAAAGTATCGAGGACGTCTTCGGCGAGCTGCAGGCAAAGCCGGGTCTTGCCGATGCCGCCGGTCCCCAGCAACGTCAACAGGCGCGCCTGCATCAACATGACCTTCAATTCCTGCAACTCCCGTTCGCGGCCGAGGAACGACGTCATCTGCTGCGGCAGGTTGTTGGGTGTCGACTGCAGCGACCGCAGTGCCGGAAAGTCCGCGCGGAGGTCGCGATGCAGGACCTGGTAGATGTGCTCGGGATCCGTCAGGTCGCGCAGTCGCACGTGACCCAGGTCCCGCAATGACACAGTGGCAGGCAGGCGTCCTTCGATGTGGACGGCGACCGCATCGGAGAGCAGCATCTGGCCACCGTGTGCCATCCCCATGATGCGGGCGGCGCGATTGACAGCGCTGCCGAAGAAGTCGTTGTCGCGGTGCTCGACGACTCCGACATGAAGTCCGCAACGAACCCGCAGCGCGATGCCGCCGGTTGCCGCTGCATTGGCAAGCGCCAACTGCAGGGCCAGCGTGGCCTCGAGCGCGTCCAGCGGGTCGTCAAACGACGCGTGGAGACCGTCGCCCAGGAACTTCACGACGGTTCCATGGTGACGCATGACCGCATCGGTTGCGATGGCGTCATGGGCTGCCAGCGCCACGCTCATCGTGTCGGGGTGCTGTTCCCACAAGCGCGTGCTGCCCTCGATATCGGTGAACAGGAACGCGACGATGCCGGTACGAGCAGCCAGGCTCACTTCGTTCCTTGGGCTTCGTGCATAGGGAAAAGGCAATGGTCGCGCAGCGCGCAGGTGCGGTCAAATCACCGGAGGCCCGGCATTCCATCGCGTTGCCCGCACGCTCGCGCTGGATTTATCACGCTTCGTCGCCTGCTTCTTGAGGATGTCATATGCGCTGACTACGATGCGTCCTGTCGGCAACAGCCCGGCTGGGGACTCTGGTGAATCCGAACCTTCCGTTCGGCGCATCCAAGGGTCAGCAGGGACGAAGATTGACCACAGGAGAAGACACCATGACTTACGCCACGATGAATCGCAACTTCAACCAGGACCGGTCGCCGCTGCTCGGCATCGCCGCGGTTGTGGCCGCCGCCGTGACGATGAGCATTGCCGTGCTGCTGCCGTCGCAGCTTGCGCCATCGGTGGCACGCACACACGCACCCACGGTTGCGGCTGCGCCGGTGACCGCGCCCGTGATCGCGGTCGAAGCGCCGCCCGACGTCGTGACGCTGCCCCCGATCGAGGTAACGGGCACGCGGCCGACCAAGGCCGCGGCAAACCGCCCGTGGAGCGTTCCCGCGGTCTACAAGCAGAAAAGCTGATCGTCCCGCCCGGGTCGTGCGGTTCCGGGCGTTGGCGCGCCGGCCGCTGGAGCAGGGCGGGCGACAGCCGTTGTCGACGCCGGCGGGGGGACTCTGCGAGAATGTTTGGGGGCGCCCGTTCCGGCGCTACCTGAATTGATCTACCCAATACTGAACTACCCAATGCGATTTAGAACGTTTATACTATTTTCGCCCCAACTAGAATAATAATTCCAAGCTGTAGCTTCACACCCGTTCACCAGGAGGAAACCCCATGTACCCACGCACGTTGACGCGGCTCTGCGCCACATTGCTGGCACTCGGCGCCGCCGGCATCGCCATCCCCGCATCCGCCCAGGACAAGGTCGTGTGGAAGGCATCCGACGTCCATCCCTTAGGCTATCCGACCGTCGAGGCCATCATGCTGATGGGCAAGTCGCTTGAAGCGCAGACCAACGGGCGCATCTCGATCCAGATGTATCCGTCGATGCAGTTGGGCGGCGAAAAGGAAATGATCGAGCAGGCCCAGGTCGGTGCGTTGCAGATCGCCCGTATTTCGGTGGGCGCGATGGGTCCGGTGGTTGACGAGCTCAACGTGTTCAACCTGCCGTTCATCTTCCGCGATGAAGCGCACATGCGCAAAGTCATCGACGGTCCCATCGGACAGGAGCTGCTCGACAAGATCAACAACGATCCGCGGTCGAAGATCGTCGCGCTGGGTTGGATGGACGCCGGCGTGCGCAACGTCTATGGCAAGAAGCCGGTCAAGGTTCCCGCTGACTTGAAAGGCCAGAAGATCCGCATGATGGGGAACCCGATCTTCGTCGAGACCATGAACGCAATGGGCGGCAACGGCGTCGCGATGGGCTTCAACGAACTGTACGCCGCGCTCGAAACGGGTGTGGTGGACGGCGCGGAAAACAACCCGCCGACGTTGCTCGCCCAGAATCACTATCTGGTCAGCAAGGTCTACAGCGAGACCGGCCACCTGATCATCCCGGAAATCTTCATCTTCTCGAAGCGCACCTGGGATGGCCTGTCGCCGGAAGACAAGGCGCTGCTGAAGAAGGTCTCGCGCGAAACGCAGTTCGTCGAGCGCAAGCTGTGGGACGCGAAGACGCTCACTGCCGAGACCGAGCTGAAGGCCAAGGGCGTGACGTTCGTGGTTGCCGACAAAGCCGCGTTCTACAAGGCGACGCAGCCGATCCGCGACAAGTACGGTGCGAAGTACGCCGAACTGCTGAAGCGCATCGAGGAAACCAAGTAGACCTGTCCAAACAGGCATCAAGCTGTTTGGAATCGGCGGCCACGAAGGTTTCAGGTGTCATTCCGAGTGAAGCGAGGAATCTGTTGCCGGCAGATTCCTCGAAGCTGCGCTTCTCGGAATGACACCGGAAATTTTTCGATGGCCCATATTGGGCTGGTTGGTGTGCGCGTTTCGTGCGGTTTTCTGAGTAGATCCCCATGACTGTCAAAGCCTGGTATTCGCGCGCCATGGAGTCGTTGTACCTGGCGTGCATCCTCGTATCCGCCACATCGCTGGTGCTGATCACGCTGGTCATTCCGTATGGCGTGTTCATGCGCTACGTGATGAAGTCGGCGTCCAGCTGGCCGGAGCCGTTCTCGGTGCTGGCGATGGTGCTGTTCTCGTTCCTCGGCGGTGCCGCGGCGTATCGCGCCAACGTTCATATTTGCGTGCAGATGCTGACGGACGCCGTCAAGCCGGCGATGCGCGGCTGGCTGCTGAAGCTCGCCGACCTGTGCATGGTCGCGACCTCGCTGTTCATGCTCATCTACGGCGCGCAACTGGTGCAGATCACCTGGAACCAGACCATCGCGGAGTTTCCCAAGCTCTCCGTCGGCATCACCTACCTGCCTATCCCGCTGGGTGGCCTGTTCACGCTGTTGTTCATCATCGAACGCCTCTGGGTCGGCCCGCCACCGCCGACGTCAATCATGTATCGCGACCAGCCTCTGGCGGAATGAGCGGGAATCGCCATGGTTGAAATCCTCGTCCTGCTCGGATCCTTTTTCGTGCTGTGCATGATGGGCATGCCGGTGGCCTATACGCTCGGCCTTGCCGCGATCATCGGCGCGCTGTGGATCGACGTGCCGCTGGAAGCGGTGATGATCCAGATCTCCAGTGGAGTCAACAGCTTCTCGTTGCTGGCGATTCCGTTCTTCGTGCTGGCCGGTGCGATCATGGCCGAAGGCGGCATGGCCGTTCGGCTGGTCAACCTGGCGCGGATATTCGTCGGCTCGATCCGCGGCGGGCTGGCACTGGTCAACGTCATCGCGTCGACGTTTTTCAGCGGCGTGTCCGGTTCATCGGTCGCCGATACCGCGTCGATCGGCTCGGTCCTGATTCCGCAGATGGTGAAGAAGGGCTACCCGAAGGTCTTTGCCACGAACGTGACGATCTGCGGCTCGGTGCAGGCGGTGCTGATTCCGCCTTCACACAACGCTGTGCTGTATTCGCTGGCGGCGGGCGGCACGATTTCCGTGGCCCAGCTGTTCATGGCCGGGGTCATGCCCGGCTTGCTGTTCGGTGCGTGCGTGATGGGATTATGCGTTCTCCTCTCCTATCGCCGCGGATATCCGAAGGGTGAGTCGGTCACGCTGCGGCAGGCGGGGAAAATTGCGGTCGAGGCACTCTGGGGGCTGGTCACGGTCTTCATCATCCTGGGCGGAATCCTGTCCGGGGTGTTTACGCCGACCGAGTCCGCGGCCGTGGCCTGCCTGTACGCGTTCATTGTCACGATGTTCATCTATCGGGACTACCGGTGGGCCGAGCTGCCGATGCTGCTGCATCGCGTGACCAAGATGGTCGCGATGGTGATGATGCTGATCGGATTCTCGGCCGCGTTCGGCTACATGATGGCGCTGATGCAGGTGCCGGCCAAGGCGACGATGTTCTTCGTCGGCGTCGCCAGCAACAAGTACGTGCTGCTGCTGATGATCAACATCATGCTGATCGCGCTGGGCACGTTCATGGACATGGCGCCGATGATCCTGATCTGCACGCCGATCCTGCTGCCCGTGATTCTCAAGTTCGGGATCGACCCGGTGCATTTCGGAATGATCCTGCTCGTCAACTCCGGCATTGGGCTCATCACCCCGCCCGTGGGGCCGACGCTGTTTGTCGGGTGCGCGATCGGCAAGGTGACGATCGAAGAGGTATCGAAGGAGCTATGGCCGTTCTATGGCGCCATGTGCGCCGCGCTGCTCATCGTGACCTATGTGCCGGCGGTGTCGCTGTGGCTGCCGCACCTGGTTGGCAAATAAGTCGAGTCTGACCCTGCTTATTTAACGGTGATCGAGTAGACGTCGACAGCGTTGGCCTTGCCCTTGATCTCGATCGCGCCGAGCGCCACGACCGCGATCTGGTCGCTCAATTTATTGCGGGTGGCGCCGTCGACAAGGATGGCCTGCTTCGCGACCTTGGTGTGCGTCTCGAGCCTGGCCGCAAGGTTGACTGTGTCGCCGATGCACGTGTAGGTCGCCCGCTTGCTGGTGCCGGCGTAGCCCGCCACCATTTCACCTGATGCGATGCCGACACCGATGCGGATCTGCGGCTTGTCGGCAGCGGCGCGCTCCATGTTGAACATCTCCACCAGCTCGATCATCTCCAACGCCGCGTTGACGGCACTCGCCTCGTGGTCGGCCAGAGGCAGCGGCGCGCCGAAGATCGCCATGAGGCCGTCGCCGATCATCTGGTTGACGACGCCGCCGTGGCTGTTGATCGCGTCGAACATCAGCGTGTAGTAGGTGTTGAGCAGGTCGATTGTCTCCTCGGGCGTCTGGGATTCAACGAGCGGCGTAAAGTCGCGGATGTCCGAGAACATCACGGTGGCATACACGCGCTTGCCGCCGAGCGAGAAGCCGGACTGCTGCAGGTCCTGTGCCACTTCGGGCGTTGCAAACCGGCGCACCATTTCCTTCAACTGGTCCTGCAGACGCTTCTTCTCGAGGCTGGCGCCGATGCGCGCCTTGAGCAGCACCGGGTTCACCGGCTTCGACAGATAGTCCGCTGCGCCAAGCGCGATGCAGCGCACGACGCTGTCCACACCCTCCAGCGACGACGTGACGATGACGGGCAGGTCACGCATCTGCGGATCGTTGAACAGCTGCTCGAGCACCTGGAAGCCGTCCATCTCCGGCATTTCCATGTCGAGCAGCATCAGGTCGAACGCTTCCTTGTGCAGCATTTCCAGCGCGACGCGGCCGTTTTCGGCGGTGGACACGCGATGTCCCTGCAATTCGAGGCTTCGGGTCAGCAGCAGCCGGTTGACCTTGTTGTCGTCCACCACCAGCAGGCGGGCGGCGCCGTTGCGCGATTCATCCATTGCGCAGTTCCGAAAGCGCCGCGGCGACCTGCGCATACTCATTCGCCAGTGCGTCCAGCGGCTTCGCGTTGGCCGCACGCACGCTGTCGAGTCCGCCCAACTCGAGGTCCCTCGCCATCGCGCCCAGCGTGAGCGCGCCAAAGGTGAGGCTGTTCGACTTGAGCGAATGCGCGGCGCGGCGAAACGTGTCGGCATTGCCCGCCGCCAGCGCGTCGCGCAACTCGGCCATCATCACCGGCGCTTCTTCCAGGAAGGTATCCACCAGTTCGCCTGTGAAGTCGGCGCCGGCGGTCTCCTGCAGCGCTTCGAAGGTGACCGGATCGATCGTTGGGGAGGCCATGTCATCGTTCCTTGCGTGCGGGGACCTGGTTCAGTGCCTCGACCAGCCGGTCGACGCGAATCGGTTTGGTGATGTAGTCGTCCATGCCGGCTTCCATGCACATTTCGCGATCGCCCTGCATCGCGTTGGCCGTCATCGCGACAATGCGCGGCCGCCCGCTGGGCTTGTGCGTCGCGCAAATCTGGCGAGTAGCCTCCAGGCCGTCCATCTCGGGCATCTGCACGTCCATCAGCACCACGTCGTAAGTCTGCCGCTTGACGGACTGGATGGCCTCGATGCCGTTTGACGCGAGGTCCGCACGGTATCCCATTTGCTGCAGCAGGCGCAACGCGAGTTTCTGATTCACCACATTGTCCTCGGCCAGCAGGATGCGCAGTGGATGCCGCACGGCCATCTGCGGGTCGAGTGTGGGCTTGACCACCTCGACGGTCCTGGGCGCGGCGTCCTTGACGAGCAGACTGACCAGCGTATCGAACAGGTGCGACTGCTTGATCGGTTTGCCCAGGAACGCGTTGAACAGTGCTTCGTCCTCGCCGACTTCACGGCGTCCGAGCGAGCTGAAGAGCACCAGCGGCAATTGTGCGCGCCGCTCGCGGATCTGCCGCGCCAGCGCGACTCCGTCCATCTCCGGCATGTGCATGTCGAGGATGGCGAGATCGAATGCTTCGCCGTCCCCGAGCCAGCGCAGCGCCTCGTGTGGGGACGCGGTGGCACGCGAGGTCATCCCCCACTTCGCCATTTGCAGGCTCAGTACGCGCAGGTTGGTGGCGTTGTCGTCTACCACCAGAACATTGCGATGCTGCAGCGGCGCTTGCGTGCCGATGAATTCGCGCCGGCCCTGCGCCGGCAGCGCCGCGACCGGCGCCTTGATCGAGAACGAGAACGTGGATCCGCGCCCGGCACCGTCACTCTCCGCCAGCATGGTGCCGCCCATCAATTCGGCGAGACGCTTGCTGATGGCCAGCCCCAAGCCGGTGCCACCGTACTTGCGCGTGGTGGAGGCATCGGCCTGGCTGAACTTCTGGAAGAGCCGTCCGATGGCATCCTTGGACAGCCCGATGCCGGTGTCGCGCACCGTGAACGTGAGTCCGGCGGCGTTGTCGACCGTGGATGCGCTCACCGTCAGCACGACTTCGCCGCGCTCGGTGAACTTCACTGCGTTGGACAGCAGATTGAGCAGGACCTGCCGCAGCCTCGTCACGTCGCCGCTGACGGCCGGCGGCACGTCGCCTTCGAACAGGTAGGCCAGGTCCAGGTGCTTCTGTGCCGCACGCGTGCCGATCAGGTCAAGTGCCGATTCGACGCACTCGCGCAGGTCGAAAGGCTGCGCCTCGATGTCCATGCGCCCGGCCTCGATCTTCGAGAAATCGAGAATGTCGTTGATGATGGTCAGCAGCGCGTCGCCGGAATCACGGATCGTCGCGGCATAGTCGCGCTGCTCGTCATTCAACGGCGTGTCGAGCAGCAGGCCGCTCATGCCGATCACCGCGTTCATCGGCGTACGGATCTCGTGGCTCATCGTGGCCAGGAACGAACTCTTGGCTTCGTTGGCGGTTTCGGCCAGCGCGCGCGCTTCCTGCGCCTCGGCAAAGAGCCGCGCGTTGCGCAACGCCACGCCGACGTTGGCTGCGATGGTCTCCAGCAGGCGCTGATCGTCGGTGCCGTAGGCTCCCTCGCGCTGCGTGCTCTGCACGCTGATTACGCCCTCGGCCCGACCGTCCACGGTGATCGGCACGCCCAGGTACGACTTGGCCTCCCTGCCGAGGCGCTTGGTGCCCATCGCCTCCGCTCGGCCGCCGACATCGCTGTTGAGCAGAAGAGCCTCGCCGCTGTCGATGATCTTGCTGGTCAGGCCTTCGCCGTGCCGCCGCGATTTGCTCACGTCGCCATGCCGGTACGGGAAGTTGATTGTTTCCGTTGCGCGGTCGAGCAGCGCCACATACGCGATGTCGGGCTTGAACAGCGCGTTGATCTGCTCCCCGACAAGTGCGATCAGCGCCGACAGGTCGAGCTTGCCGGCAAGTTGCTGCGACACCGTGTTGACCGTGTCGAGTTCCGCCGCGCGTTGCTGTGCCTGAGCGAAGAGGCGCGCGTTTTCCATGGCCACTGTGGCGGCCATTGACAGGCCCACCAGGAACTCGAGCTCCGTTTCCTGGAATGGTTTGCCGCCGGTGCGCCACACAGCCAACGCTCCTTTCACTGTCTTGCCCGCGCGCAGTGGCGCTACGATCATCCGTTCCCCGCTTTCCTGCGTCGTGCCCGGAATTTCGACCGCGCGCGGGTCGTGATCCACGTCGTTCACGAATTGCGCTCGGCCACTGTCGATGATGCTGCCAATGATGCCTTCGCCTGCGACGATCACCATGTCCTTCAGTTGTGCGGCACTGGCTCCTTCCGCAACGATGGCCTTGAAGGTTGGCGAGGTGCCCTCCCGGCCTTCCTGCGGCAGGAAGATCGCGCTGTCGTCGGCAGCGAGCAATTCGCGCGCATGGTGCGCAATGCGGTCCATCACCGTGGCCAGGTCGAGTGTGGACGAGATGTCGCGGCCCACCTCGGCCAACGCGGCACTTTCACGTGTACGGCGCTGGATTTCCTCGAAGAGGCGCGCGTTCTCCAGCGCCACGCCCATGCTGGACGCCACCGTGGTGAGCAGGCGGACCTCGGATTCGCCGAAGGCATTCTCGCGCTCGAAGTTCGACATGCTTAGGATGCCGAGCACGCGGTCGCTGCCGACGATTGGAACCGCGGCCATCGACAACTCCTGCTCGGTACCGTCGACGAGCGACAGTCCGGCCGCGACCTGCTCAGCCACCGTGTTGTAGACCAGCTCGCGCCGCGTCACGACCATCTTCTCCCACATCCCGCTCGGGACCGGCAGTTGCGGCGGCACGATGATCCGTTGCCCGCGCTCGTAGAAATAGAGACGGTGGATCAGTCCGGTTTGCGTCTCCATCCACGAGACGGCGATGTCCTCGCACTTCAGCACCTCGCGCATCTTGTCGCCCACCAGGTCGACAATGGCCTGGAACGAGAGCTCGCCGGCAATGCCCTGCTGAATGCTGTTGATCACCGCCATCTCGGCAGCGCGTTGCTCGGTTTCCTTGAGCAGTCGTTGCGTCTCGTCGAACAGCCGCGCGTTCTCCAGCGCGACGCCCATGCTCGCGGCTACCGTGGTGAGCAGGCGAAGCTCGGATTCACCGTAGGCGTACTCGCGCTTGTGGTCCTCCATACCTAGCACACCGAGGACGCGATCGCTGCCGATGATCGGAACCGCCACTGCCGAGATGGACTGGTCCGTGCCCGGCATTGCGTAGGCGCCCGCGGCGAGCTGCTCCGCGACCGTACCGTGGGCGACGGCGGTGCGAGTTCGCGCGATCGTCTCGAATTCGCCACCGGGACGCGGGGCGTTGGGCGGGAACTTGAGACGTTGGCCGTGCTCGTAGACGTAGAGATGGTGCAGCAGGTTCGCGCTCTCGTCATACCAATCGATGGCCATGTCGTCAGTCTTCAGCACCTCGCGCAGCTTGTCGCCGACGAGGTCGATGATCGCCTGAAAACTCAACTCACCGGCAATGCCCTGCTGGATGCTGTTGATGACCGCCATCTCGGCGTTGCGCTGTTCGGTTTCCTTGAGCAGGCGTTGTGTCTCGTCGAACAGGCGCGCGTTCTCCAGTGCGACGCCCATGCTGGAGGCTACCGTGGTCAACAGGCGGATTTCGGCCTCGCCATAGGCATGCGTGCGTTCGTGATTTTCGAGCAGCAGCGAGCCGGTCATCTGGTCGCCGGAGAGGATCGGGACGATGATGACGGACAGGGCGCGATCAGTCCCCGGCACGACACCCATTCCGGATGCGTCGAGTTCGGCGGGTGTGTTGAAGACAACCGGCACACGCGTCTTGCGCATCCTCTCGACAGGCCCGCCCGGAGTCGGCAAGGTGGGCGGCAACTGCAGGCGCTGGCCGTGTTCGTATTCGTATAGATAGTGGGCCAGGCCTGTCTTCGGATCGTTCCAGCGGATGCCGATGTCCTGAGTCTTGAGCACCTCGCGCAACTTGTCGCCGACCAGGTCGACGATGGCCTGGAAATCGAGCTCCGCCGCGATGCCCTGCTGGATGCTGTTGATGATGGCCATTTCGGCCGCGCGCTGCCCGGTTTCCTTCAGCAGCCGCTGCGTCTCGTCGAAGAGGCGCGCGCTCTGCAGCGCCATGCCCATCGAGTTGCAAACCGTGGTCAGCAGGCGCACGTCGTCGTCGCTGAAGGCGTTCTCGCGTTCGTAGTTATCCAGGTTCACCAACGCAATGACCCGGCCTGCGGCAACGACGGGCGCCCGCACATCGGATTTCGGCAAAGTGGTTCCCGGATACGCCTTGGCCCCCGCGGGCATGGTGTTCTGCGCCACCGCCACGCGCTCCTGTATCACGCGCAGGTTCCTCTTGCCACGGGCCATTTCCTGCGCAGGAACGTCGGTCAGTCGCTGTCCGTGTTCGTAGACATAGACCGGCGTGACGACATAGGTCTGCTCGTCGAACCAGGCGATGTTCACATTGCCGTTGTCGAACACTTCGCGCAGCTTGTCGCCCACGAGGTCGACGATCGCCATCAAATCGAGTTGCGCCACCAATCCCTGCTGGATGCTGTTGATGACCGCCAGTTCGGCGTTGCGCTGCTCGGTTTCCTTGAGCAACCGCTGCGTCTCGTCGAAGAGGCGCGCGCTCTGCAGAGCCACGCCCATCGACGAGGCGATGGTGGTCAACAGCCGCACCTCGGACTCGCCGAACGCGTATTCGCTCTTGTGATTCTCCATGTCGATGGTGCCGACGCGCTGGTCGCCGACGACAATGGGTACGCTGACCATCGACAGGGCCTGGTCGGTGCCAGGCAGCGCGGCATTGCCTGCAGCGATCGCGTCGGCGCTCGTGTTGAACACCAACGGATCGCGACGACACAGGACCTTGGCCCACCTTTCCTCGGAGTCGATGGCCTGGTCGGGCAAAATCAGCCTCAGGCCGTGCTCGACCACATACAGGGTCTGGAATTTCCGCGCCTCATGGTTGAGCCAAGTGATACCGATGTCATCGCTTTTCAGCACTTCGCGGAGTTTGTTGCCGACCAGTTCGACGATGCCCTTGAAGTCGAGGGAGCCCGAAATGCCCTGCTGGATACTGTTGATGATGGTGAGCTCGCCTGCGCGCTGCTCGAGTTCGGCGGTGCGCTCCTCCACCTTGCGCTCCAGGCCTTCGGCGAAGCGCGCGTTGTCCAGCGCCACGGCGGCCTGCGCGGCGAGCATGCCCACGAGGTCGCGGTCGGTATCGTGGAAGCGGCCGAACGCGCCGTCGATGTCCGCATAGAGGAAACCCAGCAGCTTGTTCTGCGCCACCAGCGGTGCGACGAGATGGGAACGCTGGACGATGGCGGCGGCATCGTCGGGCGAGTAGTGCAATCCCACGGCATGGTTGTGACGTGCCGCTTCCAGCGAAGGCAGGATCGACTGCAACAGCGCCTCCGGTTTTTCTCCGTCCGGCAACACCCAACCTGCGATGCGTGGACCAGCAGGCGATTCGAGCACCAGCAACAGGCGCTCGGCGCCCGTCAACTCGGTTGCCTCATCGACGAGGAATGCCTGCAATTCTTCCGCGCTGCGCAATTCGTTCAGGCGCAAGCCGGTGTCGACCAGCCGCTCGAACGGTTCGCGCAGGTTGGCGGCTCCGGCCAGGTGCGCCTCGCGCTTTGCCTTTGACAACTTCCGTTGCGCCGCATGGGCCAGCCATGCGCGCACAATGACGCGAACTTCCGCTCGCTTGTTGAGTGCATTTCGGCGCAGGCCCTCGTCGCTCAAGCCCGACACGAAGTCGAGCACGAAGCGATACGCCCGCGACAGCGCGTCGCGCGCTTCCACGGACTTGCCGTTGGCGAGCAGGGCTTCGCGATGCCACCACCACATCGCGGGCGGATCGGAGCCGTCGATCTGGGCATATCCCTTGGCCCGGTGCAGTTCGGTGGCGCGACGCGAGGACGCCAGCGCCTCGGCCTTGTGTCCCGCCGCGAGGTGTGCGCGAGCGGAGTGACTGAGGAAACTCATTCTCTGCCCGTCGTCGCCACCCTCCAGTTCGCAAGCGCGGTCGAAATGAATGGCCGCATCGGCCGGGCGCCCATCCACCATGGCGATCATTCCGGCGCTATGCGACGCATATCCCGCGTAACGTCGCGCACCCAGCTCCCGGGTTAGCGCTTCGGCCTCCGCCACCGTGCGTGCTGCGTCCGGATGTCGCATCACGTGCGAGACTTCGGCCAATCCCCACTGCGTGTTCAGCATTGCCATCTTGTTGCCAAGCTGCCGATGCAGTTGGTTCGACTCCAGCAGCAGGCGCCTTGCCCGGTGGAACAAGCCCAGCGATTGGTAGGTAATGCCAATGTTGCCGATGACGATCGCCTTGCCGCTCACCGCACCACCGGCGGAAAAAGCGGCGAGCGACTGTTGGTAGAGTTGCAGACTCTTGGCCTGGTCTGATTCGTGAAACGTCAGCAAGTTCAGCGCCTGGCCCTGGCCCGAGACATCGCCGCACTGCCTTGCCAACACCAGTGCCTCGGCCGCCACGGCGTTAGCCCTGTCGATCTGCCCTTTTGAACTGAGCATCGCGAATTGCGCGAGCAGTGCGCGGATTCGCAGCCCCCGCCGACCCAGCCGCAGGAACACCGCATCGGCCCGGCGCGCATAGTCGAGAGCGACGTCGAGGTCGGTGAACTGGGCGTTGAGCGCGTTCGCGAGCAGCAACAGCGCACCGGCTTCCAGTTCCTCGGAACCTGCGTGACGACTGGCCTCCAATGCCGCATGGGCCGTCGCCAATGCGGCGGCCATGTCACCGCGGCGCCAGTGCAGGAACGCCTGGCGACCGAGCGCGCGCGCATTCAGTGTTTCGCTGCGGCCGCGCTTCGCTAACGCCGTCATCGCATCGGCATCGGCCGCACAACGGTCCATGTCGCCAATGACCCAATGATTTTCGGCGCGCAAGTCCAATAGTTGGGACTGCTGCTCTGCGGTCAGTTTCGCGGAGGCGAGGGCAGTGGTGGCACGCGCGATGGCCGCCACGGGATGCCCGGTCCATGTCAACTCATCGATCTCGGCGATGACCTTCGCGATGCCCGACAACGAACGCATCGGTTCGCGCTTGGACCGAACGGAGGCGCGCGGCGCGGCAGGCGCAGCTTTGCGGCGGAGTTTCGGCGTGGCGACTTTTGCGGTCTTCGGCATGTCAGCGCTCGGAACGGGCGGTTACGTTGTTGAGTGCCTCGACCAGCGCATCCACTCGGATTGGCTTGGTGACGTAGTCGTCCATCCCGGCTTCCATGCACATCTCGCGATCGCCCTGCATCGCGTTGGCGGTCATGGCGACGATGCGCGGTCGCTGTGTCGGTTTGTGCCGAGCGCAGATCTGGCGCGATGCCTCCAGGCCATCCATTTCCGGCATCTGCACGTCCATCAGCACCACGTCGTAGGCCTGGCGCTTGACGGACTCGACGGCTTCGAGGCCGTTCGATGCGAGATCGGCGCGGTAGCCCATCTGCTGCAGCAACCGCATCGCGAGCTTCTGGTTGACGACGTTGTCCTCGGCCAGCAGGATGCGCAACGGGTGACGCGTGGCCATCTGCGGGTCGAGTGTGGGCTTGGCGGCCGTTACCGCGCGCGGCGCGGCGTCCTTGACGAGCAGGCTGACCAGCGTGTCGAACAGATGCGACTGGCGAATCGGTTTGGCGAGGTAGGCGCTGAAAAGGCCCTCGGTGTCGCCCGCTTCGCGCCGTCCGAGCGAGCTGAACAGCACCAGCGGCAACGTCGGATGGGCATCGCGAATCTGTCGCGCGAGCGTGAGGCCATCCATTTCGGGCATGTGCATGTCGAGAATCGCAAGGTCGAAGGTCTCGCCGTCCTTGAGCCAGCGCAGTGCTTCGAGCGGCGATTCGGTGGCGCGCGACTGCATGCCCCATTTGCCCGTCTGCAGTACCAGCACGCGGCGGTTGGTGGCGTTGTCGTCGACGATGAGCACGCGCTTGTTCTGTATTTCCGGCTGCAGTCCGACAAAGTCGCGCGTGCGCGTCGGCGAAGTCGCCGACGTCAGGACCTCGATCGTGAACATGAAGGTCGAGCCCTTGCCGGGGCCGTCGCTTTTTGCCCACATCCTGCCGCCCATCAGTTCCGCGAGGCGCCGACTGATAGCCAGACCCAAACCCGTGCCGCCGTACTTGCGCGTGGTGGAGGAGTCGGCCTGCGAAAAGGATTGGAACAGCCGGCCCATCGCGTCTTCGGACAGGCCGATGCCCGTGTCGTGCACGGCGAAGGTCAGCGCAGCGTGGCCGGCGGCAGCCTGTTGCGAAGTCACCGTCAGCACGACCTCGCCGCGTTCCGTGAATTTCACGGCGTTGGACAACAGGTTCAGCATGATCTGGCGCAGCCGCGTGACGTCGCCGACGATGGCGGGTGGCACGTCGCCCTCGTAGACATACGCGATGTCCAGGTGTTTTTCGGTGGCACGGGAGCTGACCAGGTCGAGTGCGGATTCCACGCACTCGCGCAGGTCGAACGG
>JANMCH010000106.1:0-7978 GCA_031361045.1 Betaproteobacteria bacterium
AACTCATTCAGGAACTCATTCAGGTATTCAATTAGGTACTCATTTAGGTACTCAATTAGGTACTAATCATGCCCATTGAAGAACAACTGCGCGCGCGCGACAAGGACTTAGGCGGCGGCTTCACCGTGCGCCGACTGCTGCCTTCGTTTCCACGGCAAGCCGTCGGGCCGTTCATCTTCTTCGACCACTTCGGCCCGGTCACCACGCATCCCGGCGACAACCACGACGTGCGTCCGCATCCCCACATCGGCCTGGCAACGGTCACCTACCTGTTCGAAGGCGCGATGATGCACCGTGACACACTGGGTTCCGTGCAGCGCATCGAGCCGGGCGCGGTCAACTGGATGACCTCGGGACGCGGCATCGTGCATTCCGAGCGCATGCCGCCGGACCTGCGCGGATCGACGCACGTCGCGCATGGACTGCAATTGTGGGCCGCGTTGCCGCAAGCGTTCGAGGAAACCACGCCGGCGTTCTTCCATACGCCGGCCGAGGCCATTCCCACGGTCGATCTGCCCGGGGCGCATGTCCGCGTGCTGATCGGTGACGCCTTCGGCAGGCAGTCGCCGGTCGCGACGTTCGCGCCGACACTCTATCTCGATGTCGCGATGACGGTGGGCGCGACGCTCGCATTCCCGTCCGATGGAAACGGCGAGCGAGCGATCTACTGCGTCGACCATTCCCTTGTGGTCGACGGTGTCCCGGTCCCTGCGTTCACGCTGGCCGTCATGACGCCCGGCACCACCGTGAGCATCGAGGCGCCGCAAGGCGCGCGCTGCGCGATCATCGGCGGCGAGCCGCTCGACGGCCCGCGCTTCATCTGGTGGAACTACGTCTCGTCCAGCAAGGAGCGCATCGAGCGCGCCAAGGACGACTGGGCGCTCCAGAGGATGGGAAAGATCGACGGCGAATCCGAGTGGATCCCGCTGCCTGCAAGCTGATGCAAGTCCATTCGCAACAACTGGGGGTTCCCCCGGTATTCAAAATCCCGGTTCGTGGCGACACTCGACACAAATGGATGGTCAACGGCTTGCACGGACAATCAAGGGACACGAGGAAATCGTCCAGGGCAGGAAGGCACTGAAAGGCAAGTTGCGCACGGTGCTGTTCCTGGTCGACTCGGGCAAGAGAACCGAGGAAATCCAGCGCCAGATCCGGCTCATCGGGGCACCCGAGGATTCGCTGGCGCAACTGATCAACGCCGGGTATGTGACACCCGCCGGAGTGAGCGGCAGTCCCGGTCAACCGGCGCCGGCCAACATCGCAGATCCGGTGGCCCAGTTCCGGCTGGCCAAGGCGTTCATGAACGAAACGATCGTCGATGCGCTCGGCATTCGCGCGTTCCTGTTCACGTTGCGGTTGGAACGATGTGCGACGCTCGCCGACCTGGAGCCGCTGCTGCCGGACTACTCGCAGGCGCTGGCAAAGAAACTGGACCGCGATGTCGCGCGCGCGCTGGTCGAGCGCACGCGCGAACTGCTGACCCTACAGAAGTAATTTGTACTGCCGGGGGCTCAACCCCCACTCAAGCGTCGGTCGTTCCCAGCTTTCCGCGGGCCATCAGCCACGAGACGATGGCGAGCACGACGCCGACGCCCGCCAGAAACAGCCAGAACCCCGCGAAGCCGCGCGCATCGTCGCGAACGGCGCCCTCAGCGAGGGCGCCGCTTGCGATCATGCCGTAGACACCGTAGGCGCCGCACAACACGGCGAACACCAGCGCCATCCATTGGGTGAGCTGCGCGGTAAGTTTCACCGGTCAGCTCCTCCCGTCACCGATAGGCCGACTCGTCCGCATCCAGCGCGATGTTCATCCGGTCCTTGAGGAACAGCAGACCGACGACGAAGGTGATCATGGCCACGACGATCGGATACCAGAGACCGTAATAGATATCCCCCGTGGCCGCGACCATCGCGGTGGCCAGCAGCGGCAGCATTCCGCCGAACCAGCCATTGCCGATGTGATAGGGCAGCGACATCGACGTGTAGCGAATCTTGGTCGGGAACATCTCGACCAGGAAGGCCGCAATGGGCCCGTACACCATCGTCACGTAGATCATGAAGATGAACAGGATCAGCAGGGTCATGCCCCAGTTGATCTGGTCCTTGGCCGCGCTCGGCGAATACCCCTTCGCCTTCAGTGCCTCCAGGAGCTTGGCCTGATCCGCGCTCCTGATCTCGGTATCGCCAATCGTGACCACCACGCTGTCGGGCGAATCGCCGAGCAGCGACGTGGACTTGAACGATAGCCCCGATTTGGTCAGGAAGTCCTTGGTCTTGTCGCAGTCGGAGAACGTGGACCACGGGCCGACGAAGATGTGGAAGTTGCAGTCCTTCGCCGCGACGGTGATCGCGTTCTTCTGCTGGAATTGCTCCAGCGCGGGGTTCACGTAGTGCGTGAGCGCGCCGAACAGCGGGAAGTAAGTCAGCGACGCGATCAGGCACCCGGCCAGGATGATCTTGAGCCGGCCGATCCTGTCCGACAGCCATCCGAAGATGATGAAGAAGGGCGTGCCCAGCAGCAGCGCGATCGCGATCAACGTGTAGGCCGTCAGTCCGTCGACCTTGAGCGTGATGGTCAGGAAGAACAGCGCGTAGAACTGACCCGTGTACCAGACCACCCCCTGCCCCGCGGTCGCGCCGAGCAGCGCGAGCAGCACGAACTTGTTGTTGGGGTAGCGCAGGAAGCTGTCGGTCAGCGGCGCCGTCGAACCCTTGCCTTCGGCCTTCATCCGCTGGAAAACCGGCGACTCGTTCAGCTTCAGCCGGATGTAGATCGAGAAGATCAGCAGGATCAACGACACGAGGAACGGAATACGCCATCCCCATTCGGCGAACTGCGCCGGGGTCATCACGTTGCCGAAGCGGCAGATGCCGATCACTGCGAGGGACAGGAAGAAGCCCAGCGTGGCCGTCGTCTGGATCCACGCCGTGTCGTAGCCGCGCTTGCCCGGGGACGCGTGTTCGGCCACGTAGGTTGCGGCACCGCCGTACTCGCCGCCCAATGCCAGGCCCTGCAGCAACCGCAGCGAGACGAGCAGGATCGGCGCGAACCAGCCGATCGACGAGAACGTCGGCAGCAAACCAACCGCAAACGTCGCGAAGCCCATGACGATGATCGTGACCAGGAACGTGTACTTGCGTCCGACGAGGTCGCCGATGCGGCCGAAGACCAGCGCGCCGAACGGGCGGATCAGGAAGCCCGCGGCATAAGTGGCAAACGCGGAGAGCAGCGCCGCGGTGTCATTGCCCTTGGGAAAGAACAGCGCCGCGAAGAACGGCGCCAATGTTGCGTAAAGGTAGAAGTCGTACCACTCGAAGACTGTACCCAGCGATGAGGCAAATATGACCCGCGTTTCGTCCTTGCTGATGCCGTCCTTACCCGCGGGTGCCGCAGGATTTGCCGCTGTCGCCATGTACCGTCCCTCCCAGTTGATTGAGTTGTCAGGGTTTCTACGGGCCCCTGCTCTTAGCTCTTGATCGTAGCTAGGGGAGTCGGGCGGCGGCTACTAGGGTTTCTCCCGGTTTTTGGGGGTCGCCGGGGTTGCCGCAAAGGCAACGGATCCCCTGCCGACGCAAAGATTGAATAGTTCGGCCAGCGAGTGCACGCCGAGTTTCGCGTAGATGCGACTGCGATGGAATTCGACTGTCTTGACGCTGATGAAGAGCTCTTCCGCAATCGTCCGCGTCTGGCGACCTGCCAGTATCAGGTCGAGCACTTCGCGTTCGCGACGGCTGAGCGATGCGGTGGCAGGCGGTAGAGGACCCGCGCGCTTGTCGTCGGCCGGGCCGTACGCGAGCGCCGCGTCCACGGCCGCCAGCAGTTGCCGGTCGTCGACCGGTTTTTGCAGGAAGTCGGCCGCGCCGCGCTTGACGGCGCCGACAGCCATGGAGATGTCGCCGTGTCCGGTAAGGAACACGACAGGCAGCAGGCTGCTACGCTGATTGAGCCACTCCTGCAATTCCAGGCCGCTCTTTCCCGGCATGCGAACGTCCAGCACCATGCAACCGGCGCGTGTTCCCGCCCGGTCCTCCATGAATTCATCCGCAGACGCAAAGGCCTCCACGCGACGCCCGGCCGACCGGAACAGCATCGACAACGCATCGCGCACCGCCTCGTCATCGTCGACGATGAAAACCGTCGGTTCAGCGAGCGAATTCATGCGCCGCCCAGCGGAAGTGAAAAGTGGAACGAGGTCCCGCCGCCGGGCCGCGCTTCGTGCCAGAGTCGGCCGCCGTGCAATTCCGCCACCGAGCGGCATATCGACAATCCGAGTCCCAAGCCCTTCTCCTTTGTACTGACAAAAGGCGCATACGGCTGGCCTTCCATTTCCGGCGCGAATCCGCCACCCCGGTCGGCAACGGTCACGCGCACAGCGCGGTCACCGTCGATTTCCGTCGCGAGTGACAGCACCCGGGCAACGGACCCGCCGTCCAGCATCGCGTCGACGGCGTTCTCAACCAGATTGTGCATCACTTGTTCCAACAGGATACGGTCCGCGCGAACGGGAGGCAGCTCGCCGGACAGGTTCAGCTCGACGACGACCGCGTTGCGTTCGAGGTCGTCGTGCATCCACTCCAGCACCTGCCTGACGATCGCATTCAGGTCGCACGCGGCGAGTGTGGGCGTGCGCCGGCGCGAGAGTTCGCGGATGCGCCGGATGATGTCCCCCGCCCGCACTGCCTGCGCGCGGCACTTTTCCATGGCGTCGGAGAGTTCGCCCGCGGTGGCGTGTCCTGCCGCCAACAACCGCAGGCACGCGGCGTTGTAGCCGACGATCGCGATGAGCGGCTGGTTCAACTCATGCGCGAGCGTCGTCGCGGTTTCCGCGAGGCTGACCAGCCGCGCCGTATGATGCAACGCGGCCTGATGTTCGCGCTGCATCACATCGGCGCGCTTCTGTTCGGTGATATCGGTCATGACGGTCAAGTGCGCCCGGCGCCGGTCGATCCAGGGAATCGAGCCCGCCTGGATCATGTACCAGCGGCCGTCCACGGAGTCGCGCGCTTCGCTGCCGGTAAAGGGCAGGTGAATGGGTGCATCGGGCATGCCTTCCGCGCGCGTAGCCGAGACCGGGAAGCGCTCGGCAATGCGGGGCACGGTGGGAGCATGATTTTCGTCGCCCAGCAGGCGGAGCAACCGGGTATTTGCAAACAGCACCTGCTGGTCGTCATCGGTGACATAGACCGCCGCGTACAGTCCGTCGAGCACGCGGAAGAAGCGTTCGTCCGAGCGCGCCAGCGCGGAACGCAGGCGCGCGAGCAACTCGACGAAGAGCAGCAGCGTCGTCGCCATGACCCCGCAATCCCAGAAGAAATAGATGTCGTGCGTGTACGGATGCCGCGTCACGAACGAAGCGGCCCAGGTGAGAGGCCCCAGGGAGGCGATCAGGAATCCCCACTTCCGCCCGCAGACCCAGGTCGCGAGCGCGACGGGCGCGACATAGAGCAGAGCCAGACGAACCTCGAACCCGGTCGCGTAGTCGGCGTAACCAATCAGGATCACCAACAGCAATGCAATGGACACGGCAACCGCCGGCCGGCGCAGGAATGCTGCGGCGTTTCTGCGGGCGAGCGTGCCCGACGAGGAGGCCGCGAAAGGCGAAGTCGATGCGGGTGCCCCCTTCGCGCCGTCAGAGATATTCATAGGCGCGAAACGACGCGCAGAGCCATTTGCCGGTGGTCGCGAAATCCCATCCGTTCGTAGAGGCCGCGTGCGTGGACGTTGTCGTGCATGACATGCAGGAACGGTGTCCGCCCGCGCTGCATTTCGAGCCGGACGAGCTTCATCATCAGGCGGCGAGCATAGCCACGGCCCTGGAAATCGGGATGCGTGCACACGCCGCTGATTTCGCGAAAGGTTCCCGCCAGCATGCGCTCCCCGGCCATCGCCACCAGGCGGCCGCCATGGCCCCCATCAAACACGCCATAGTATTCGCCGAGCTCGATCGTCCGGGGCGCGAACGGGCCGGGCGGCTTGATGGCGACCAGATCCTCCATCTGATTCACGTGATGCGTTTCAAGGCGGACTGCCGCAAGGTCGTCGTCCGGCGCGGGTAACGCTGCATCCCAGACCATCTGGTGGCCGGTCGTGTCGGCATCGATCTGCCAGCCCGGCGACGTGCCACCTGTCCATCCGGCGCAGTAGAAATGCTCACCCGGCTCGCAGTACGCATCCAGCGCCGCAAAATCAGGGCGCTCGGCGTCGGCGAAGCCGATGATCGGAGAAAAACCCCTGGCATAGCGCCGCGCTTCGCTCGTGCCAGCCGAGAAGGCGGCGTGCGGCCCGGCCAGGCTGTTCCAGACGATGTTGTCGAGGATTTCCACGATCATGCCGGCGCGGCATCCGGCATTGCCGGACGCCGCTCCTTTAATACTGCGGGTGTGATCAGTCGCGCGCGGCAGCAAGTTTCCTCTGGAGCACGGCACTTTCTTCAGCCGTCATCTGTTCGCGCCCGAGATTGTAGGTCAACTTGGCGATCGTGCCGGTGAACCGGAATGGCAACTTGTAGCTGTCGTCCACCGGCGTACGCGTGTCGACGCCAACGTCGAAAGTCTCGTCGATCGTCATCAGGAGCGGAATCGAATGCGGAATTTTCTGCGTGGCGAGCATCTTGCCGTCGACCGTGAGTACGCCAGTGCCGCCCTTGCCTGGGCCCGGCCCGTCGTATTTGAAGTCGAACACAATCGTGTGTTTGCCAGGTGCCAGTGCCGAACCGAGGATGTCGCCCCCGCCCACGCCGCCCTCCCAGCGATACCGCTTCAGATTGAGCAGGTTGTAGACGAAGACAGGTTTGCCCTTGAGAAGGTAGAGCCCGTAGCCGCCGAAGTGGCCACCGAGTGTCGCGATCATGCCCTCCGCGCCGCCCTTGGGAACGACGATGTCGGCGGTGATCGTGTAGTCCCTGTTCAGGATGCTGGGTGCATTGCCAAGCGGAATGCCGGCGTTGATCCCCGTGTAAGTGAACAAGGTCTTGCCGGCGACGGCGCTGGGGCGCGGTGTCAGCAGCCGTGAGAAAGCCGTGTTGTCCAGCGGCAAAACGTTGTATTTCGCGGCCTCCGTAAGGAACAGCGCCTGCAGTTCCTTCAGTTTCGCGGGGTTCCTGGCCGAGAGGTCATTGTTCTGCGAAAAATCCTCGGCGATGTTGTATAGCTCCCACTTGTAGCCGTCGACGACGCTGGGCAGCTTGCCCGTGGCCAGGTCCCAGGGCGGCGCGAACGGCGTCGTGCTGGCGATCCATCCCTCGTGATAGATCGCGCGGTTGGCCGCCATTTCGAAATACTGTGTCGTGCGCTTCGACGCCGCCTTGGCATTGGCCTGGTCAAACGTGTAGGCCATGCTTACGCCCTCGATCGGCCGCTGCGTGATGCCATTGACGGTGGTGGGTGCCGGAATGCCCGCAGCCTCGAGGATGGTCGGCACGATGTCGATGACATGGTGGAACTGGTTGCGAATGCCGCCTACGTCCTTGATGTGGCCCGGCCATGAAATGGCAAGGCCCTGCCGCGTGCCGCCGAAGTGCGATGCCACCTGCTTGGTCCATTTGAACGGCGTGTCGAACGCCCACGACCAACCCACCGACATATGCGGATACGTCTTGTCCGAGCCCCAGGACTCGTAGAACAGCATCTGCTCGACTTCGGGCAGTGTCAGGATGCCGTTGTATGCGGTCAATTGATTGGGCGTGCCACTCAGCGTGCCTTCGGGGCTGGTGCCGTTATCGCCGACGATGTAGATGATCAACGTGTTGTCGAGCTTGCCCGCATCCTGCACTGCCTGGATCACGCGACCGATTTCATAGTCGGTATACGCGGCGTACGCGGCAAATACTTCGGCCTGGCGCGCGTAGAGCTTTTTCTGCAGGAATGTTAGCGAATCCCAGTGCGGCAACTCCGCCGGCCACGGAGTGAGTTTGGCGTTCGCCGGAATGACCCCCAATCGCTTCTGGTTGGCGAAAATTTCATCGCGCATCTTTTC
>JANMCH010000114.1:0-1879 GCA_031361045.1 Betaproteobacteria bacterium
TGCCTATTCGCCGGTTGACGGCGCGACAGCGAACGCGCTGCCTGATCCGGTGCCGCAGGAAGTGCGCGAGGAGCGACAGGCCCGTTTCATGCAGACACAGGCGCGGATCAGTGCTGCGCGCTTGCAACGGAAAATTGGCCGCACGATGCAAGTGTTGGTCGATGGCATTGAGGGTGATGTCGCACTGGCGCGCTCATCGACCGACGCGCCGGAAATCGATGGCCTCGTACACATCAAAGGCGGTGGCAAACTCAAGGTGGGTACGTTCGCGCAGGTCGTCGTGACGGGTGCCGATGCCCACGACCTGAAGGCCCAACTCAAACGCTAGTTGCGCGCCGCCACCGGCGCCATCGCCGGCAGGTCGAAACCGCCGCCAAGTGCTAGATACAAGTTGACGCGCTGCGCCCGCCGTTCGGTTTGCACGCGCAGCAATGTCATGCGCGCGTTGTAGAGCGCCAGCTGGCTCTGCTCGACTCCGCGCAAGTCAGCACTGCCGACACGGAACTGAATCTGCACCAGTTCGAGCGAGCGAGCGCTGTCGACGATGTTGGCACTCAGGATGGCGTCGCGATCACGCAGCGCAATTTCGGCCGCCAGCGCATTCTCTACGTCGCTGAACGAGCGCTGCGCAACGCGGGCGTAGTTGGCCACCGCTTCCTTCTGTTCGGCAGTACGGATGTCGACCTGCGCCCGCAACGCACCGCCCTGATAGATCGGAGCGATCAGGTTGGCGCCGAAGCTGAAGGCAGGATTGGCGCGATCCTGCAGCACGAAGATGTCACTCGACAGGTAGCTGCCGCCGGCGGTCAGGCTCAAGCGTGGCAACTGTGCGGCCTTCGCCTCACCGATACGTTGGAACGCCGCCGCAACGCGACGCTCGGCCGCTATGACGTCAGGACGGCGCTCGAGCAACTCCGACGGCACGCCAACCGATACCTCCGGCGGCATCGGCGCAAGCTGCTGCGCAACCGCAATCTCTGCCGCGGGGTAGCGCCCAAGCAGCAGTTCCAGCGCGCGCAATGCCTGCTCGCGGGACAAATCGATCTGGCGTAGCGTGTCGCGATACGCGCCTGTGCCGGCGCGCGCTTCCGCGACCGCCTGCTCGTTGCCATTGCCGATGCGCAGTCGATCTTGCGACAGCTTCAACAGTGTTTCCGAGGAACGAAGTGACTCGATGACGATTGCACGCTGCAAGCCCGCTTCGATGGCCACGAACCAGCCCTTGGCCACCATGGCTGCCAGCGACTGGCGCGCATAGGCATAGTCAGCCTGTACCGCTTCGGATTGCGATCCGGCTGCGGCCTCGCCATAGCGAAGGCGACCCCAGACGTCGAGTTCGAGTGACGCATTGAGAAACACGGCATTGAGCCCGCCGCCGCCGCCGGACTTGCCACTTTGCGTCGCAGCCAGTCCCACCGACGGATAGATCGAGCCACTTGCCACCGCGACGTAACCCGAGGCCTGCTCGACGCGCGCCGCAGCAACCTGGAGGTCGGCGTTGTACGCTTGCGCTTCGGCGACCAGCGCGGACAGAGCGGGATCGTTGAAAGTCGTCAGCCAGCGATCCGCGACCGGCGCTGCCGCGCCGCCGGCCTTCCATGTCCCCGGAATCGCCGTATGGGGCAGCGCATCGCGCCGCAAGTCGTCGGTGGTCGGCGGCGTTTTCAGCGCGCAACCCGTCACGACGGCCGCAACCGTCACCGCGAGAATCCTGCAACGAACGATTCTCGCGCGCATCAGTGCAACTTGAGCACGAGGTAGTCGGTGATCGAACCCACTCGCATCATCACCATCCGAATCATGTGGAGCAATTGCACGTGCTCGGTGTAGATGGCGCCCGCGCCGTCGGCAGACAATCGCCCGGGACGCACGGCGCCGC
>JANMCH010000122.1:0-29519 GCA_031361045.1 Betaproteobacteria bacterium
CGTAGGGCCGCCCCGAGCGACTGACTGCTCCCCCTCGGGGGGCAGCGAGCGACGCGTTTGTCGTTGTCGCGAGCGTGGGGGCACTTTACCCGCCCATGAAAAGTTCTTTGTTCACGGCCCGGTTGCGCGCCTCGGCGACGTTGACCTGGTTACGGCGCACGAGGTCCACCAGGCACTGGTCGAGCGTCTGCATGCCAATTGACTGCGACGTCTGGATCGCCGAGTACATCTGCGCGACCTTGTTCTCGCGGATCAGGTTGCGGATGGCCGCGGTGCCGATCATGATCTCGTGCGCGGCGACGCGGCCCTGGCCGTCCTTGGTCTTGAGCAGCGTCTGCGCGACCACGGACACCAGCGAGTCCGACAACTTCGCTCGCACCATTTCCTTTTCCGCCGCCGGGAACACGTCGATGATCCGGTCGATGGTCTTGGCGGCCGAACTGGTATGCAGCGTGCCAAACACAAGGTGACCCGTTTCCGCGGCGGTGAGCGCCAGGCGGATGGTTTCCAGGTCGCGCATTTCGCCGACCAGGATGTAGTCGGGATCTTCGCGCAGCGCGCTGCGCAGCGCATTGGCGAACGACAGTGTATGCGGGCCGACTTCGCGCTGGTTGATCAGGCACTTCTTGGACTCGTGCAGGAATTCGATCGGGTCCTCGATCGTCAGCACGTGGCCGTATTCGTTTTCATTGACATGGTTGACCATCGCTGCCAGCGTGGTCGACTTGCCGGAACCCGTCGGGCCCGTGCACAGGATGAGTCCGCGTGGCCGGTCGGTGAGTTCGGCGAAGACCTTCGGCGCGTTCAACTCCTCGAGCGACAGCACCTTGGCCGGAATGGTCCGGAACGCCGCCGCCGCGCCACGTTGCTGCACGAACGCGTTGACGCGGAAGCGCGCGAGGTTGGGCACCGCGAACGAGAAGTCGCACTCGAGGTGCTCCTCGTACATCTTGCGCTGGGCGTCGCTCATGATGTCGTACACCATGGCGTGCACGTCCTCGTGCTCCATCGGCGGCAGGTTGATGCGCCGGATGTCGCCGTGGACGCGGATCATCGGCGGCAGGCCCGCCGAAAGATGCAGGTCCGACGCCTTGTTCTTGACGGCAAAAGCTAGGAGTTCGGTAATGTCCATCTATAATCCCTTGCTTTCCGGTAGCCTGGCCTGGTTGACCTGTTGTAGCACGCAAAGTGCGTGCCAAGGCCGGGGCAGCGGCGGGTCCAAACGATTATGAGCCACTATGAGAAGGCGTGGCAAGCCGTCGGGGAGCGCATCGAACGGGCCGTTGCCGCGGCCGGCCGCCCCCACGGTTCGGTGCAGTTGCTGGCCGTTTCGAAGACCTTCCCCGCGGAAGCGGTGCGCGCGGTATTTGCGGCAGGACAGCGGGCGTTCGGCGAGAACCATGTGCAGGACGGTGCGGCCAAGCGGCAGTTGCTGGCCGACCTGCCTGACGTCGAGTGGCACCTGATCGGGCCGCTGCAGGGCAACAAGGCGCGCTTGGCGTCGGCGACCTTCGATTGGGTTGAAAGTATCGACCGGCTGAAAACCGCGGAGCGCCTGGCGCAATTGCGACCGCATGCACTGCCGCCGCTCGACGTATGCGTGCAGGTCAACATCAGCGGCGAGGCAACGAAGAGCGGCGTCGCGCCCGGTGAGTTGCTGGCGCTGGCGCGTGATGTTTCCATTCTGCCGCGGCTTCGCCTGCGCGGCATCATGGGGATTCCGGCGCCGACGAACGACCCTTCGCAACAGCGCGCGCAGTTCCGGCGGCTGCGCGAATGTTTCGACGCTTGCGTCGCGGCAGGACTGTCCATGGACACGCTGTCGATGGGCATGTCGGCCGACCTGGAGGCGGCGATTGCCGAAGGTTCGACACGGGTGCGTGTGGGCACCGCGATTTTTGGAACTCGATGAGAAGGTTCGGACAGTGAATATCACGTTCATAGGCGGCGGCAACATGGCTTCGGCGCTGATCGGAGGCTTGATCGCCGGCGGCGCGGACTCGCGCGACTTCCGCGTGGTCGAACCGGTGCGCGAGCAACAGGACAAGCTGGGCGGAATGTTTCCGGGCATCGGACTGTTCGGCGAAGCGTCCGCGGGCGCCGTCGACGGCGCGGACATCGTGGTGCTGGCCATCAAGCCGCAGATGTTGCGCGACGCCGCGACCGGCGTCGCGCGCCATGTTGCCGACGTGCCGGTCGTGATGTCGATCGCGGCCGGCGTGCGCATGGCCGACATTTCCAGCGCGCTCGGCGGGTACCCGCGGCTGGTGCGCGCGATGCCCAATACGCCCGCGCTGATACGCGAAGGCATCAGCGGCGCCTTCGCGCTGGCAGAAGCCGGCGCGCGCGGGCGCAAGCTTGCGCAGCGCGTGCTCGAAGCCGTCGGCACAGTGCTCTGGGTGGTTCGCGAAGATCTGCTCGACGCGGTGACCGGAGTGTCCGGCAGCGGCCCGGCCTACGTCTTCTATTTTCTCGAAGGGTTGCAACAGGCGGCGCAGGAACTGGGCTTCAGCAAGGCCGACGCGCGCACGCTGGCCTATGCGACGTTCAACGGCTCGGTCAAGCTGGCATCGAGTTCGGAACTCGAACCGGCGATCCTGCGCGTGCAGGTCACGTCGAAAGGCGGCACGACGGAGCGCGCGATCGGGATGCTCGAAGCCGGTGACATCAAGGCCCGCTTCGTGGCCGCGGTGAAGGCTGCGGCCGCGCGCGCGAAGGAGATGGGCGACGCGCTGGGGGCCGAAGGCCGGTCGTCGTCATGACGGAGCAGGTGATCCGCTACCTGCTCGATGTCGTCTTCGGGCTGTTCACCTATGCGCTGCTGTTGCGCTTTGCGATGCAAGTCCTGCGCGCGCCATTCCGCAATCAGTTGGGGCAGGCCGTCATCGCGCTGACCGACTGGATCGTCAAACCCCTGCGCCGCCTGCTGCCCGGATGGAAGGGCATTGACTGGGCGTCGCTGCTCGCCCTGTTCGTGTTCCAGTTCCTGTGGCTGCTCTCCTACAATCTGGTGTTCGGCGGCTTCAGCCTGACCGGCGCCGGCGTGCCCTTCCTGCTGGCCGCGACGATCATCGCGATCGTGAAGGCGGCGATCTGGTTGCTGATCGTCGTCGTCTTCGCGCAGGCGATCCTGTCGTGGGTGGCGCCGGACGGTCCGTTGTCAGGAACGCTCAACGCGCTGACCTTTCCATTCCTGCGTCCGGTCCGGCGCGTTCTTCCGCTGATCGGCGGCACGCTCGACTTGTCGCCGCTGGTCGTGATCGTCATCGCGCAGATCGCGCTGATGACCGTGGTGCCCTGGCTCGAAAGCGCGCTGACGCGATTATTCATCTGACGCGCCCGGCCGCGCGGCCGGAATTGGACAAGCGCTTGAGCTAGCTGCGGCGCAAGCGGCGCCAGCCGAGAAGTGCCAGCAGCAGCGCCATCGTCGCCAGCAACCATTCCGACAGCGTCGGAATGGGCACACTGCTGGCCACGGCGACACCGTTGTCCACCTGGACCGTGGCATCCGCTGAACTTGCCGGCGGATAGTTGGCGTCGCCCGCGTAGTCGGCGGTGAACGTCACGGCGCCGGCCTCCGGCATGCGCACCGTGATCAGGGCGCCGCCATTGGCGAGGCTGGCAGTGGCGATTTCATTGTCCGCGACGCGCACGCGCACGACACCTTGCGGAATCGGCGAACCATCGCTGCCCGTGACGACGATGCGCGCGGACAGCGTCGCCGCCGGCACCACGCTCGCCGGCACCGACAGCGTGACCGCCGGTGGTGGCAGCAGCAGGCCCTTGATCACCGACAGGCTGACCGGTCCGGCGTTTGCCGGTTGATACAGGGCATCGCCAGCGTACTTGGCACACACCCAATAGTCGTCGATGCGCAGGTTGGTGTAGGTCAGCCGCGCGCGGCCCGTGGCATCCAGCGTGGCGGTGCGCATCGTCGCCTCCGGATCGGTCGGTGCGCCGGCAACGAAAGGACTCGGACACTTCGCGCCCGTTCCGGCGACCCAGAATTGCACGATTCCGGTGGCGGCGGTGGAGGTGCCTGTGACCTGCGCGGTGACGACGACCGGCACGCCCGCATCGGCCGGATTCGGCGCGGCCGTCAAGGTCATCGCCGTGGTGAAAGTCACGATGACGACGGTGAACGGTTGCTTTTTGGGCGCACCGCGTGAGTCAGTGACGCACACATCGAAAGTGAAGGCCCCTGCTTGCGTCGGCGTGCCGGCAAGCACCCCGCTCGCCGACAAATTGAGGCCGGGCGGCAGCGGCAGCCCACACGCGCTCCAAGTGTCCGGTGGCGTGCCGCCTGTGGAGGTGAAGGGCAAGGGCCCGTACGGCTTGCCGGTGGCGCCACCGGGCAGCGTATTGCCGCCTTGCGGAATGGTGATCGAAATCGGATTGACGATCGTGATTGCGTAATTGCCGACAGCGTCCGGCTGCACGCCGTTCGCGGCGGTGATCGTCGCTGCGAAGGTGCCTTCCTGCGTCGGCGTGCCGATGATCAGATTGCCGGGCGCCGAATAGGACAGTCCCGGCGGCAATCCAGTCGCGCTGAACGTGGGCGTCGGGGAACCGGTGGCGGTGACCGGATAGTTGTAGAAGACGCCGACTGTTCCGGGTGGCGGCGGCGCACTCGTGATGACGGGTGCGACGTTCGGCGGTGTGTTGCCGGTGACGACGAGACTGGCGGTGGCCGGGCGTCCCGAGCAGGGGAGCTCGGAGCTGCAGGCGAAGGCAGACGTGGTGTTGACCAGCGTTCCGGTGGCGGCCGCGGTGACCGGAACCCGGATCGAGCACAACCCGGAGAATTTCAGCGATCCACCGGTCAGCGTGATGCCGTCGGAGACGACCACCAGCACGCCGCCGCAGGTGTTCGTCTGCGGGCCCGAAGCGAGTGTCATGCCGGCGGGGAACGGGTCGGTAAAGTCGATTCCGCTGGCGTCGAATATGGCGTCATTGTTCTTGAGCGTAATGGTCAGCGTGGAGGTGCCGCCGGCGGCGATCGTCGCGGGCGCGAAACTCTTGCTGGTGGTGAGCTGCGGCACGGGCGCTGCGTTGATGAAGACGCTGGCCGTGGCGACGCCACCCGGCCCGCTTTGCGTTGACGACACGGGGCCACTGACATTGACCTGCTGGCCCAGGCCGATGGCGGTCACATTCACGCGGAAGCCGCAGGAGCCGTCGACGGTGATCGTTCCCCCCGAGAGCTGGAGCATGTTGGATCCGGCGATCGCGACGACGCTGCCGCCGCAACTGTTGCTGAGTCCGTTCGGCGCCGCGATGACGAGGCCCTGCGGCAGCACATCGGAGACCGCAAGGCCGGTCAAATCGCCGTTCGAGAGGTTGCCGAAGGAAAAGAAGAGCGTGGTCGTGTCGCCCTGAACCATGTCGGTGACGCCGAACGACTTGAAGTTCGTCGGCGGCGGGACACCGCCCGCACTACAGGGCAGGCACAGGGCCGCGAGCGCGCATCCGGCAAGGAATCGGGAGAAATTCATCATCGTTTGTCCAGGGGCTCAAGGTCGCAATGCGAAAGCGGATCCGCCATGCGCGGGTCCCGCTCAGGCGGACAATCCTCAGGCGGCCAATCATTGGCCATCCGGGCGACGGCGTCAACGGAATAATCGCGGCTCGGTGGCGAAACGTTCGTCCACGCGGGGCGGCAGCACCGCCAACAAGTCGGTTGTCCGCTACACCACTGCGGCTGCCAGGGCATTGGCCAGGCGGACGAATTCGCCGACCGGCAGTGTCTCGCCGCGTACTCCCGGGTCGATGCCGACTCGGCGCAGGGCCGCTTCGTCGCAGAGCGTGGAGAGCGCGTTGCGCAGCGTCTTGCGGCGCTGGCCGAACGCCGCGGCGACGATGCGCGCGAACAATGCATCGTCATCGATGCGCGGCTTGGCGTCGCGCAGCGGCACCAGGCGCGCGATGGCGGATTCGACTTTCGGCGCCGGCCGGAACGCACCGGGTGGCACGACGAACAGGCGCCGGATCGCGAATTTCACCTGCAGCATCACGGTCAGCCTGCCGTAGTCGGCGGTGCCGGGGCCGGCGGTCATGCGCGCCACGACTTCCTTCTGCAGCATCACATGCAGGTCGCGCAGGCGTCCGTCGAATTGCGCGAGATGAAACAGCAACGGTGAACTGATGTTGTAGGGCAGGTTGCCCACGACGCGCAAATCGCCGGGCAGCGTTGCATAGTCGAATGCGAGCGCATCGGCTTCGTGCAGCGTCAATTGCGCGGGCGTGAACTTCCCGCGCAGGCGCGCAGCGAGGTCGCGGTCGATTTCGATGGCGGTGATGTGACCCGCACGTTCGATCAGCCCGCCGGTGAGCGCGGCCAGTCCCGGTCCGATCTCGACGATGTTCTCGCCGCGCACCGGATCGACGGCATCGATGATGCGCGCGACGTAGTGGGCATCGGCCAGGAAATTCTGTCCGAAGCGCTTGCGGGCGGTGTGCCCCTCCATGCGGTCAGCGCGTCGTGGCCGCGCGCTGCGCGAGATCGATGGCCAGGTCGATGGCGGCGAACAGACTGCCCGGGTCCGCCGTGCCCGCAAGCGCGGGGTCGCGCGCCAGGTCGAGCGCCGTGCCGTGATCGACCGAGGTGCGCGGAAACGGCAGGCCGAGCGTCACATTGATGCCCTGTCCGAAGCTAGCGGCCTTCAATACCGGCAATCCCTGGTCGTGATACATCGCGACCACCGCGTCGAAATTGCGCACGTGGTCAGGGACGAACAGCGTATCGGCGGACAGCGGGCCGGCGATGCCGGGAAAGCCGGCGGCACGCGCGTCGGCGATGGCGGGCGCGATCACGTCGATCTCCTCGCGCCCCAAGTGTCCGCCTTCTCCCGCATGCGGATTGAGGCCGCACACCGCGATGCGCGGCGCGGCAATCCCGAATTTCGCCTGCAACTCGCGGCCGACGATGAGCAGCGTCTGCGTCAATGCATCGCGGGTCAGCGCGGCCGGCACGTCCTTCAATGCCAGGTGCGTCGTCGCCAGCGCCACGCGCAGTGGATGATCTTGCGCGCCGCCGACCAGCAGCATCACGACGCGCGGCACATGCGTACGCGCCGCCAGGAATTCCGTGTGGCCGGAAAACGCAATTCCCGCATCGAGGATGACACTTTTCTGCACGGGCGCGGTGACCATGGCGGCGAACGCACCTGTCGCGCAGGCGTCCGTCGCGCGTTCGAGCATCGCGATCACGCTTTGCGCATTGGTGGCGTCCAGTTCACCGGCCGTCACCGGCGCTGCGACAGGCAGGTGCCAGATTTCCACGCTGCCCGCGGCGGGTGCGGCGTTCGTCGGAGCGAAGTCGAGATAGCGCGGCTCCACTGCGATGCGCTCGGCGCGTGCGGCCAGCAGGTCGCGATCGCCGATCACCACGAGGCGCGCGGCAAACGGCGTTGCGGCATGGCGCTGCGCGAGCAGCGCGATCAACTCCGGGCCGATTCCCGCGGGCTCTCCCGACGTGATCACCAACGCGGGCCGCATCACGGACGCTTTTCCGTCACAAGGGCTGCGCTTCGAGCCCGGTGTCGCCGAAGAATTCGACCTTGACGCCGGGCGCCGCGTACACGGCACCGTCCGCGATGCGCATCTGCGAAAAGCCCACCATGTCGCGCTCCGGCTTGCCGAACACCCACAGCAGTTCCAGTGGGTTGGCGACGTCGATCTCACCGGTATGCTGGACGGCGCGGCCGAGCGGCAGCGCGTGGCCTTCGCGACCGAACACCGGGAACTGGTCCAGCTTGGCGCGATAGCGGATCACTTGCCGGCCGGTGTAGCGCTGGCGCGTGTTGAGGTCGTACCAATTACCGGGTGGGAGTGCGATCTCGACGTCGCCGCCGTCGCGCAGTATCGGCGCCACCAGCAGCGAGTCGCCGCACATGAATTGCGTCTCGAAGTCGCGCACCAGGGCGTTGCCGGGAAACGCGAGCGGCATGGCGCGCATGACCGGCATGCCGTTTTGCGTAGCCTGCGCGATTGCCGATTCGAGATAGGGAATGAGCCGGTACCTGAACGCGAGCCACTTGCGGCAGATCGCCTCCACTTCGGGACCATAGATCCACGGCTCGCGTTCGCCCAGGCCGTGCATGCGCAGGTGCGAGCTGAAGACGGTGGCCTGCAACCAGCGCGCATAGAGTTCCGCGCCCGGTTGCGTCGCGCCGTAGAACCCGCCAACGTCGGAACTGTAGAACGGCGTGCCGCTCATGCCGCCGGACAATCCGCCGCGCAGGCTGGCGGCGAGTCCTTCCCAATCGCTCTGCGGCGAGCCGCCCCAGCCTACCGGGAAACGCTGGCTGCCGGCCCAGCCTGCGCGGCCCCAGACCATCGGCACCGAATCCTTCGGCAGGAACTTGCGCGTTGCCTCGAACACGCACCGGTTGTAGAGCAGCGGATAGACATTGTGCAGGCGACGACCCCAATCGCCGTTGGCTGCGACGGCGTCGTCCGGCACCTGTTCACCAAAATCGCACTTCATGACGTCGACACCATCCTGGAACAGTGGCCGATGCGCATCGCGCCAGAATGCATACGCCTCGGGATTGGTGAAGTCGACGATGCCGCTTTCCGGCAGGGGTGTCAGCACCTTGCCGAAGGGACTGGTCCCCGGGGAGGTGTCCCACACGAAGACGTAAGGGTCGCCCTCCGCCGTCTTCAGCAGGTAACCGCGCTGCGCCAACTGCTGGAACAGCTTGTCGTGAATCGAAACGTACGGATATTCCCAGACGCAGACCTTGAGGTTGTGCGCGCGGATCCTGGCCAGCGACTCCCTGGCATTGCCGAAGCGCTCCGGATCCCACTGAAAATTGAAGCGCGTCTGCACGTCCCACGCGGCGCGTCCGTCGAGCGTGAGCACGTCGCAGGGTATGCGCCGCTCGCGCAGCTTGGCCGCGACGGCGATCGCTTCCTCCGGCGACTTGTAGTAGTTGCGGGAGACCCAGAGCCCCAAGCTCCAGCGCGGGACTTCGGGCGCCCGCCCGGTGAGGTTGGTGTAGGCGTCGATGATGCCGGCCGGTGCGTCGGCGGCGAACAGGAACAGGTCCAGCGCCTCGTCGTCGACCACCACGGCATAGCTGCGATGCGACCAGTCGGGGTGCCCGATGCCATGCGTCACCATGCCGGGCGTGTGCACGAAGGTGCCCCACGCGCCGCTGCCGGTTCCCGAGCCCCACGCGAACGGCGTGTTCTTGTGCGCGAGTCCGGTGTTCACGCCCAGTGCGTCCTCCACCTGCGAATGCACGAGCTGGCCGCGCTTGTTGAGCGGGCCGAATTTTTCACCGAGTCCGTAGACAGGTTCGCCGGAAGCCAACGCAAACGCCGCGGTCCACAAGCCGCCGCGCTTGACGCGGCCGAACGACGGCAGGCGCGTCCAGCCGCGGAAGTGCTCGTCGGTGATCGACGTCAGCACCGGTGCGCCTTTCCACAGCAGACGAAAGCGCAGCGGCGCGCCGGTGATTTCGAGTGTCGCGTCACCGGCGACGATATTCCACAATCCCGCAGCGGGCTGCGCCACCGTGCACGCCTTGGCGCGACCGACGATGAGACCGTAGTCGGGCCGCGTGTTGGGACCGAGCCGCAGGCGGAAGGTGCCGCTGCCGTAGGCCGTGATCTCGAGCATGTCGCCGGTGGACGTCGCGAACGAAACACCGGTGGAGGTGGAGCCAAGGCTCTTGAGCGCTTCGAGGCGCAGGTAGGCGGTGGGGTCGAGAAGCATGGTGTGATCGGCGCTCGGTGGATGCTCAGGCGAGAATCATCCCGCGAATTGCGGCTCCGGCAGGCCGGGCGTGGCGACGGCCAGCGCGAAAATGCCGCCGGATTGCGGCAGGCGCGCAAGTTCATCCGCGTCGCGCATCTCGCGCGCGCTGGTCACGTAGAGCGTGCGCAGGTCCGCGCCGCCGAATGCGCACATCGTGGGGCACATCGCCGGCGTGGCGAATTCGGCGAGGACCGCGCCTTGCGGCGACAGCTTGACCACCTTGCCGCCGCGGTAGAACGCGACCCAGTAGTTGCCGGCGCTGTCCACGGCGGCGCCGTCGGGACGATCGGTGTCCGTTGTCCACTGCGCGAACACGCGCGGATTCGACGGCGTGCCGGTATTGGCATCGTAGTCGAACGCGCGGACCGCCAAAGTCGGCGTGTCGGCGTGATACATCGTGCGGCCATCCGGGCTCCACGCGAGGCCGTTGCTGATCATCACGTCGGCCAGGATCGGGGTCACGCGAAAGTCGGGATCGAGGCGGATGAGCGACGCCGAATTTGCATCGCGTGCCTCGTTCATCGTGCCGGCGAAAAAGCGGCCGGAGGCGTCGCAGCGGCCGTCGTTGAAGCGGTGATGGGCCGGGTCATAGGGCGCATCGGCCACCTTCCGGTCAAGTGAACCGTCCGCGCGGGCCAGCCAGAGGCCGCCGCGCAACGCGACGACGAAGCCGCCCGCGCGGCGCAATGCGAAGCAGCCGATCGACTCCGGCATCGGCATCGCCACGTTGCGACCGGTGGCCGGATCGAAGCGGTTGAGCGCAGGCGCATTGATGTCGACCCAGTACAGCACCTGTTCGGCAGGCGACCAGACCGGGCATTCGCCCAGGCTGGCCTTGCTGCCGAGGACGCAGGTGAACGGTCCGGGCAGCGCTTGCTGCTCTGTTGACAACACCGCCATCACCCACCGGTGCTGCGTGGCGGCGCGGCCTTGGCCTTGCCGAGAATTTCCTGCGCGCGACCGACCATGAACGCCATGTCGGAACCGATCGCGATCCAGTCGTAGCCGTACGAAATGAATTGCGCGGTCATTTCGGGGTTCGTGCCGAGAATGCCGCAGGGCTTGCCCATTTGCCGCAATTGCTTCGCGGCCGCCTTCAGTTTTTCCTGCACGACGGCATTGCCGACGTCGCCCAGGTACCCCATCGATGCTGCCAGGTCGGACGGGCCGATGAAGATCGAGTCCACGCCGGGCACCGCGGCGATGGCGGCGAGATTGTCGAGACCCTTGACCGTCTCGATCTGCACCATCACGCACAGTTCGCTCGCGGCATTCTTGAGGTAGTCCGGGACCGTGCCCCAGCGGCTCCCGCGATGGTTTCCCGCGACGCCGCGGATGCCGTCGGGCGGATAGCGGGTTGCCGCGACCGCGCGGGTGGCTTCCTCCGCGGTCTGGACAAATGGGAGCAGCACCGTCTGCGCGCCGCCATCGAGCACGCGCTTCAGCCACACCGGATCGTTCCAGACCAGGCGCACCATGGCCTGCGCGGGCGTGCCGGCGATGGTGCGCAGCATCTCGACCATCTCCGGCGTGTCGACCGGCGTGTGTTCCATGTCGACGACGAGGAAGTCGAATCCCGCGCAGCCCAACGCCTCCGCGGTCGACGGCGCACCGCTCACCAGCCATGCGCCGAAGATCGTCCGGCCTTCATGAATCGCGCGCTTGAATTTGTTGACGGGCATGTCCATCGGGTTCTAAGCCTTCGGTAGGGATCACAATCGAAGGATCGCAATCGGTAGGTGGATTTTGCCAGACGCGCCACGAAAGTGGCATCCGCCGGAAGTGGTTTACCATAACACCGCCCCCTCAATCCGATTGCCCACGCCCCTTGGCCGGCGCTGCTGAACGCGTGCCGGGCCGCTGTCAATGCGCCGATTGCTCGCCTCCCCTGATTTTCGCGCCGGTTTCGCAGAGATGCTGCCGGCGTGCATCGGCATCCTTCCGTTCGGCGTGGTTTGTGGCGTCGGCGCGGCGGCGGCGGGCGCGTCGTGGCTTGCGGCGCTTGGCATGAGCGCCATCATTTTCTCCGGCGCTGCGCAGATCCTTGCGGTCCAATTGCTTTCCAGCGGAGCGCCGTTCGCGGTGATCGTGCTGACCTGTTCGGTGCTGGGACTGCGCTTCCTCATGTACAGCGCGGCCATGGCGCCGTACCTGAAGGGCTTGCCTCCCCGCTGGCAGCAGGCGCTGGCCTTCTTGCTGACGGACCAGGCGTTTGCCTCGGCGATCCGCCGCTTCAATGCCACCGACGATCCTCGCGCCGGCGCGCAGCATTTCCTGGGTTGCGGGGTTGCGCTTTACCTGTGCTGGCAAATCACCAGCATGATCGGCTACTTCGCCGGGAACCTGATCCCGACTTCCTGGTCGCTGGAATTCGCGGTGCCGCTCGTCTTCATCGCGCTGGTCGCGCCGCTGCTGCGCAATTTCCCGAATGTTGTTGCCGCGGTCGTCGCCGGAATCGCCGTGTTGGCGCTCGACGGACTGCCGATGAAGCTCAACCTGATTGCCGCGGGCGTGATCGGCATCATGGCCGGAACAATTGCCGATGTCGCCAGGGAACGATGGACGCGACGCTGAAACTCTGGGCGGTGATCGTCGTGGTCGGGCTGCTCAATTACCTGTCCCGGCTGTCGTTCATCGCGCTGTTCGCGCAACGCAGCATGCCGCCGATGCTCGAGCGCGCGCTGAAATACGTGCCGGCGGCCATGCTTACCGCGCTGATCCTGCCGATGATCGTCGCGGGACCGGTGTCGGGTCTGACGGCGAGCGCCGCGATGACCTTCGATCCCAAGATTGCCGCCGCCATCATCGCCGGCGTCGTGGCCTACTTCACCCGCAGCACGCTGATCACGCTTGCCCTCGGGATGTCCGCGCTTTGGCTGCTGCAGCTGTTGGGCTAACATCGCCCGATCGGAGTGGGGAAACAACAGGAGAACGCATGCGCTTCGAAGGCACCGACAGCTATATCGCCACGCCCGACCTGATGCTCGCGGTCAACGCGGCGCTGGCACTGGAGCGGCCGCTGCTGATCAAGGGCGAGCCCGGCACCGGCAAGACGCTGCTCGCCTTCGAGGTCGCGCGCGCCCTGGGCCGTCCGCTGTTCCAGTGGCACATCAAGTCCACGACCAAGGCGCAGCAAGGTCTCTACGAATACGACGCGGTATCGCGGCTGCGCGATTCGCAGCTGGGCGACGCCCGGGTCGCCGACATCGGCCACTATATCAAGCATGGCGTGCTGTGGGAGGCCTTCGAATGCGACGAGCCTGCCATCGTGCTGATCGACGAGATCGACAAGGCCGATATCGAATTCCCGAACGACCTGCTGCGCGAATTGGACCGCATGGAGTTCAACGTCTACGAAACGCACAAGACCATTGAAGCAAGACACCGGCCGCTGGTCGTCATCACGTCGAACAACGAGAAGGAACTGCCCGACGCGTTCCTGCGCCGCTGCTTCTTCCACTACATCCGCTTTCCGGACCGCGACACGATGGAGCGCATCGTCGACGTCCATTACCCGGGCCTCAAGAAAGCGCTGCTGCAGGAGGCGCTGGAGGTCTTCTTCAATCTGCGCGACGTTCCCGGCCTCAAGAAGAAGCCGTCGACGTCGGAACTGCTCGACTGGCTGAAGATCCTGCTGGCGGAGGACATCTCTCCGGAAGCCCTGCGCAGTCCGGACAAGAAGGCGTTCATTCCGCCGTTGCACGGCGCGTTGCTGAAGAACGAGCAGGACGTGCACCTTTTCGAGCGCGTCGTGTTCATGGCGCGGGCGGGGCGCTAAGCTGCCAACCAAGTTGCCAACTGAGATGCCAACCGAGGTGTCAACAGAGATGCCCTTCATCGAACCGGTCACGCTCAAAGGCCGGCACGCCACGCTGGAGCCGCTCGCGCGTGAGCACGAGGCGGGCCTGGCCCTGGCCGCCGCCGATGGCGAGCTGTGGCGGCTCTGGTACACGTCCGTGGCGCCGCCCGACAAGATGGGCGACTACATCGCGGGCGCGCTGGACATGCGCGACAGGCACGGCGCCATGCCCTTTGTCGTGCGCGACAACGCGACCCGGGACATCGTCGGCTGCACGCGTTACTTCAATGTCGATGCGGTCCACCGGCGGCTCGAGATCGGCCACACCTGGTATGCGCAGCGCGTGCAGCGCACGGCGCTCAACACGGAATGCAAGCTCATGTTGCTGGGCCACGCGTTCGAGCAGTTGCAATGCATCGCGGTGGAATTCCGCACGCACTGGTTCAATCACGCGTCGCGCGCGGCCATCGCGCGACTGGGCGCCAAGCAGGACGGCGTGCTGCGCAACCACCAGCTGATGCCCGACGGGGCGCGGCGCGATACCGTCGTGTTCAGCATCATCGACGGCGAATGGCCGGCGGTGAAGCAGCACCTCAAGTACAAGCTGGAGCGCTGAGCCTAAGCCGTGCTCACCGGCTTCTTCCTGCATCTCAAGTCGCACAAGCTGCCGGTGTCGACCGGTGAGCTGCTTACGCTATTGGAGGCGTTGGAAAAGCGCGTCGTCTCGCAATCGATCGACGACTTCTACATGTTGTCGCGCGCCTGCTTCGTCAAGGACGAGCAGTATTTCGACCGCTTCGATCTCGCCTTCGCGACGTACTTCAAGAACGTGAACGCGATCTTCGACCTCCGCGCGGATATTCCGGAAGAGTGGCTGAAGAAGGAATTCCAGCGCTACCTGTCGGACGAGGACAAGAAGCTCGTCGAAGCGCTGGGCGGGTGGGACAAGCTTATGGAGACGCTTAAAAAACGCCTCGAGGAACAGAAGGGGCGGCATCAGGGCGGCTCGAAGTGGATCGGCACCGGCGGCACCAGTCCGTTCGGCGCGTACGGCTACAACCCCGAAGGCATACGCATCGGCCAGGAAGGCGGCGGATCGCGCAGCGCGATCAAGGTGTGGGACGAACGGATGTTCCGCAATCTGGACGGCGACGTCGAGCTCAATACGCGCAATATCAAGGTGGCACTGCGCAGGTTGCGGCGCTTCGCGCGCGAAGGCGTGGCGGAGGAGCTGGACCTCGACGGCACCATCGACGGCACGGCGCGCAATGCGGGGTGGCTCGACTTGAAGTTGCAACCCGAGCGGCGCAACCGCGTCAAGGTGCTGCTGTTCCTGGACGTCGGCGGCTCGATGGACCCGCATGTGCAGGTCTGCGAGGAATTGTTCTCGGCGGCCAGGAGCGAATTCCGCCACCTTGAGCATTTCTACTTCCATAACTGCGTCTACGACCACGTCTGGCGCAACAACGCACGTCGGCGCAACGAACGCATGGGCACGCTGGAACTACTGCGCACGTACGGGCCCGACTGGAAGGTGATTTTCGTTGGCGACGCTGCGATGAGTCCCTACGAACTCGTCCAGACGGGCGGCAGCGTCGAGTACATGAACGACGAGGCCGGCATCGTGTGGCTGACGCGAATCTTCGCGCATTTCCGCCGTGTCATCTGGTGGAATCCGGAACCTGAACGCGGATGGGAATACACGCGCTCGACGCAGATCGTCCTGCAGTCGCTGGGCGCCAAGATGTTTCCGCTGACGCTGTCCGGCGTGGCCAAGGGCATCGACGCACTACGGCATTGACCTCGTCGCCAAGAAAAAGCCGCGAGGTTTCCCTCGCGGCCTCCGATCGAAAGCCTCAAGTCGGCTGGCGACCGCCAAGCGATTACTTGGTGCTCACTTGTTTCTCACGCCGGCAATCGACTAAGAGATCTTCACCGGCACGTAAATCTGGCGGCCTTCACGCTCGATCAACAGTGCAGCGGTCTTGCCCGCCTTGTCGACTTGCGCGCGCAGTTCGTCGACCGTCGTGACCTTGGTCGAACCCACACCGACGATCAGATCGCCCGGCTGCACGCCGGCTTTTGCTGCCGCGCCACCGGATTTCTCGACGACGAGGCCCGTCTTGCCGGCTTGCTTCTGCTCTTCCGGCGACAGCGGACGCACTGCCACGCCAAGCTTGCCCTTGGGCTCGCCTGCGTCGACGTCGTTCTTCGCGATCTTGCCGTCGTCCAGCGCGCCAATGGTCGCCGTCAACGTCGCCGGCTTGCCGTCGCGCCACACTTCGATCGCAAGCTTCGTTCCCGGCGCGGCATTGCCGATCCGGCTGGTGACATCGGTGCTGTCGACGATCGCAACACTGTCGATCGAACGAATCACATCGCCCGGCTTGAACCCGGCCTTCTCGGCGGGACTGTTCTTCTCGACCGTGCCGACCAGCGCGCCGCTCGAATCCTTGAGTCCGAAGCTCTGCGCCAGCGTCTGGTCGATGCCCTGGATGCCGACACCGAGACGACCGTGCGCAACCTTGCCCGTCGTCTTCAATTGATCGGCGACCTTGGCCGCGATGTCCGCCGGAATGGCGAACGACAGCCCCATGTAGCCGCCGGAGCGGCTGTAGATCTGCGCGTTGACGCCGACGACCTGTCCGGCCGCATTCAACAGCGGTCCACCCGAGTTGCCGGGATTGACGGCGACGTCGGTCTGGATGAACGGCACCATCTGCCCGTTCGGCAATGCGCGATGCACGCCGCTGATCACGCCCGCGGAAACACTCGACTCGAAGCCGAACGGCGAACCGATGGCGATGACCCATTCGCCGCGCTTGATCGGCGGATTGGCGTTGAGGTCGAGCGCCGGCAGATTGGTGGCTTCGATCTTGATGAGTGCCACGTCGGTGCGCTTGTCGCTGCCGATGACCTTGGCGGTGAATTCGCGGCGGTCAGTCAGCTTGACGGTCACTTCTGTCGCGCCGTCGACGACGTGCGCGTTGGTGACGATGAAGCCATCCGGACTCACGATGAAGCCGGAGCCCAGTCCGCGCATCTGTGGTTGTGGGCGACCACCCTGTCCGCCCTGGCCATTGGGGATGCCGAAGCGCTTCAGGAGTTCCGGCGGGATGCCGCCTTCCTCCTCGTCGTCGTCGCCGTCCGGCATCGCCTGCATGCCCTTCTTGCCATTCGAGACAACGCTGATGTTGACGACGGACGGGCTGGCACGTTCGACCAGCGCCGAGAAGTCGGGCAGATTGGCCGCGGCGTTGGCGGCGACAGCGGGCGCAATCACGCCGGCCGGCGCAGTGGCCGCCTGCGCGCTGGCAAAGCCGCGCGTGTCGAGATGCGAGTAGCCGGTCGCCAGCGCAGCGCCGACACCGGCGGCGATCAGCGTGTAGCCGACTTTCTTCTTCATGGTGTTCGCTTGCATCGTGCTCTCCTTGGAGGAAAGGGCCGAAGCGTCCGGCCCGCAAGATGCAATGTAGGGATGCTGCCTTAACTGGCGCTTAAGTCGACCTGGTTGTCCGCCGCTTTCGGAAAGCGCACGCGCACGACCAGCCCGCGACCGCCGTCCACAGCGTCGAGCGTCACTGTCGCGCCATGCGCGTCGGCAATGCGCTTGACGATGGAAAGGCCGAGCCCGCTGCCGGTGGGTCCCACATCCGCGCTGGCCCCGCGATGGAAGCGATCGAACACCCGCTCGCGTTCGTGCGGCGCAATGCCGGGCCCGGTGTCGGCAACGGACAGCACCGCGTGTCCGGCGTCGTCGTCGACGGCGACGTCGATGCGGCCGCCTTCCGGCGTATAGCGCAACGCATTGTCGAGCAGGTTGGCGAGCAGCATCGACAGGCTGGCCGGATCGCCACGCACGCGCACCGCGGAGGCGCGCGCGAGACCGGCGTCGATCCGCTTGTCGGCGGCAAGCAGCGCGCGTGCGACGATGCCGTCCTTGGCCAGCGCCACGAGATCGCATTCCGTGAAATGCCTGGCCAGTGCTTCGGGTTCGAGCCGCGCCATCGCCAGCAATTGCTCGACCAGATGCGATGCGCGATCCGCGCCTGCTTCCAGTTGCGCCAGCGCGTCGCTGCGCGCGGCGGCATCGGGAGCGCGGGCGGCGAGTTCGACCTGCAGCTTGAGCGCGGCGAGCGGAGTGCGCAGTTCGTGCGCGGCGTCAGACGTGAAGCGCCGATGCGCGTTGAGCGCGTCATCCAGGCGCGCGAGCAGCGCATTGATGCTGCCGGCCAATGGTCGCAATTCTTCCGGCAAGGCATTTTCCGCCAGTGGCGACATTGCATCGGGCTGGCGCTTGGCCAGCGCGCGCGACATCGTTTCCAGTGGCTTGAGTCCACGGCCAACAGCCAGCCAGATCAGTACGCCCAGAAACGGAATCAGCGCGGCGAGCGGCAGCAACGTGCGCAGCGCCGATTGCGCGGCAATCTCGCGCCGCTCGTCCAACGCGTGCGCGACCTGCAGCGCGTGCCGGCCTTCGACGTGCGTGTAGACGCGCCATGCGCGACCCGCCTGCATCACGTCGCTGTAGCCCTCGGTGGCCGGCACCGGCAGGCCCGCGCCCGGGCGCGAGTAGTAGACGAGCACGCCGTCGCGATCCCAGATCTGCGTGACGATTTCCGATACACCCGGGGTGCGGTCCGCGCCGGGACCGGACACGCTCGGTTGCCGCCCGCGGAGCAGGTCGTCGATACGGGTCGAATAGGCCAGCTGCTTCAACTGCAGGTCGAACAGTTCGCCGATCTCGCGCCGGGTGTCGAAGTAGGTCGCGACGGTGGCGAGCACCGCGACCGCCGCGAGGCCGAGCAGCAGCCACACCAGCAATGTCCTGCGGATGGATCTCATGTCGCCTCAGTTGCCCTCAGTTGCGCCTCAGTTACTCTCAGGCCTTGGCGACCAGGTAACCGACGCCGCGAATCGTGCGAATGGCCTCCGCGCCCAGCTTCTTGCGCAGGTTGTGGACGTGCACCTCGACGGTATTGCTCTCCACTTCCTCGCCCCAGCCGTAGAGCCGCTCCTCGAGCTGCGTCTTGGACAGCGCCGTTCCCGGCCGTTCGAGAAGTGCTGCCAGCAGCGCGAATTCGCGCGCCGACACCTCCACCGCGACGCCGCGTTGGGTCACAGTGCGCGATCCCGGGTCCAGGGCCAACTCTGCATTGCGCAGCACGTTGTCTTCGCGCGCGATGTCACGGCGCAGCAGCGCGCGCATCCGCGCCGCGAGTTCGTCCAGCGAAAACGGCTTGACCAGGTAGTCGTCGGCGCCGGCGTCCAGTCCGGCAACGCGATCGGCGATCGCGTCGCGCGCAGTCACGATCAGCACGCGCGTGCGGTTTCCCGCGCGGCGAATTTCGCGCAGCAGTTCGAGCCCGGTCTTTTTCGGCAGCCCCAGGTCGAGCAGCACCAGCGAGTACGCGCCGTCCGCCGTGTCCAACGCGACCTTTCCCGCCTGGCCGTCCTGCACCCAGTCGACCGTGTAGCTCTCCTGCTGCAGCGCGGTCTGGAGCGTCTTGCCGATCATCGGGTCGTCTTCGACCAGGAGGATGCGCATGAGAGAGAGGGCCAATCGTGGGCCGGTGGGATGCCAATTGCGGGGCGACGGCCCTGATTCTACCGGCCGGCCCTTAAGCCGGTCTTATCGCACCTGCATCCAGTGCGTCGGTCGCTGCGTACATGGCAGGACGGCCGCCCAACCCGGTTCCAGTCGGGGGGATGACTTTGGTGCGGCTGCCGGCGTGACGGCGCAAAGACCTGCACGCAACCCGATGTTTGGTGACTCGATGTTCACTGAACCGAAGTTCATTGCTACCGGAGGTATTCCCATGACTACTGCAAATCGATATGCGCCGGCGTTCCGGCGGGCCGCGATGCCGATCCTTCTTGGCGCCGCGCTGTCCGGACTCTGGGCCGGTGCCGCCGTGGCCTCCAGCCACCGCGAGGCGCCATTCATTGCCACCCAGCCGCAGCTCGATGGCACCGATTTCTACATGTTCAGGAGCTACGAGCCCGGCCGCGAAGGTTATGTGACGCTCGTCGCCGACTACCTGCCGTTGCAGGCCGCGTACGGCGGGCCGAACTATTTCAAGCTCGACCCCAACGCGATCTATGAGATCCACGTGACCAACAACGGTGGCGCGGTGGAGAACATCACGTTCCAGTTCCGCTTCCAGACGACCAACGACGACAACCAGTTCACCGTCGGCGGCAAGAAAGTATCGATCCCCATCGTCCAGAACGGTTCGGGCGACGTCAATGCGCCGGGCTCCGGCGCGCTCAACGTGCACGAGACTTATCAACTCTATGTGTATTACGGCGCCAATGGTGCAGCCATTCCGGTGCCCGTGATCAACGCCACCAAGGGCGGCACGACGTTCGACAAGCCGGTCGACAACATCGGCAGCAAGACGATCTCGAACTACGCCGCCTATGCCAACCAGCACATCTGGGACATTTCCGTTCCCGGCTGCAGCGGCAAGGGCCGCGTGTTCGTCGGACAGCGCAAGGATCCGTTCCGCGTCAACCTGGGCGAGACCTTCGACCTGGTCAACATCAAGTATCCGGCGACGGAATTGCTGGCGGGCGCCGAATTCGCGACGGTCGATTCGTTGGCCGACGCCAACGTGACCGCGCTGGTCCTCGAGTTGCCGATCGCGTGCCTGACGCAGGGCAAGGGCGACATCATCGGCGCCTGGACCACGGCCAGCGTGCCGGCGAATCGCACGATCAGCGCCACGCCGGGCAGCGGGCTCGATCCGACTGCGCAGACCGGCAAGTTTGTGCAGGTGTCCCGCCTCGGCGCGCCGTTGGTCAACGAAGTGGTCATCGGACTCAAGGACAAGAACAAGTTCAACAGCAGCCAGCCCAAGGACGACGGGCAATTCGCCGACTATGTCACCAATCCGACGTTGCCGATGCTGCTGGAAATCCTGTTCGGTGGTGCGGGCGTCAAGGCTCCGACCAACTTCCCACGTACGGACCTGGTGGCCGCGTTCCTGACCGGTGTACCTGGATTGAACCAGCCGCCGAATGTGGTGGTGTCCGAGCAGCTGCGCCTGAACACGGCAATACCGCCGACACCATTCAACTTTCAAAGCAAGCTGGGTGTCATCGGTGGTGACAATGCGGGCTTCCCCAATGGCCGCCGTCCCGGTGACGATGTCGTCGACATCGAACTGCGCGTCGCCATGGGCGTGCTGTGTACGTTGAACCTCGGTGGCTGCAAGCCTTCGGACGCGCCGGCGGGTTCGCTGCACTACACCGACGGCGCGCACATCAGCGCGTATTTCTTTGACACGACGTTCCCGTACCTGGCCGCGCCGCTGAAGGGCTCGCCGAACGACAACAACGCGATCAAGTAGGCTTCACGTGTTCGAAATGTTGCATTGGCGACTCCGGGGCTTCGGTCCCGGAGTCGTGCTGTTCGCCACGATGTTGGTGTCTATCGGCGTGTTGGCAAAACCGTACACGCCCACGGATGACAACGTGGTGCTGGAGCGATTGCCTGAACGACTTGACCCGTCGCTTTCTGAACTCAAGCGAATGCGAATCGCGCTTAAAGTGGACCCGTCCAGCCTCGACAACGCGGCGCGTGTGGCGCGACGCTCGATCCAGGCGGCGCGCGAAACCGGTGATCCGCGCTTCCTGGGGCAGGCCCAGGCCGCGCTTTCGCCATGGTGGTCGGTGGTGGACCCTCCGGCCGAGGCGTTGTTGCTGCGGGCGACGGTCAAGCAGAGCCAGCACGATTTCACCGGCGCGCTGGCGGACCTCGATCACCTTCTTGCGCTGCGCGCGAGCGACGGGCAGGCGCTGCTGACGCGCGCCACCATTCTCACCGTGCAAGGACGCTACACCGAAGCGCGACGTGACTGTTCGAAATTGCTGCGCGCCGCCTCGGGTCTGGTCACGGCTGGATGTTTTGCCGGAGCCGCGAGCCTGAATGGTGATGCGGCCGGCGCTTATCGGATCCTGGCGCAGGCATTGGGTCGTGCCGGCCGCGACGGTGATTCAGCGGACACCCGGGCATGGGCGTTGACGCTGGCGGCGGAAATTGCCGGTCGCCGCGGCGAAGTCGCAACCGCTGAGGCCCACTTCCGCGAAGCCCGTGCACTCGACGCGCGGGATGCCTATCTGATGGCGGCCTATGCGGACTTTCTATTGGATCAGGGCCGCGCGAACGAAGTGCTGCCGATCCTCGCCGGAAATACCAAGAACGATTCGCTGCTGCTTCGCCTGGTGATCGCGGAGAAGGCGCTGCCCGCCAGCCGTAGTGAATTCATCGCGCATCGCCAGGACTTGGCCGATCGCTTCGCCGCTGCAAAGCAACGCGGCGACACGTTGCACCTGCGCGAGGAAGCGCGCTTCCGCCTGGAGATCGAAGGCGACGCGACTGCGGCGCTAGCCTTGGCGAAAGCGAACTGGGCCGTGCAGCGGGAACCCGCCGACTTGCGTATCCTTGCCGCCGCCGCGCGCGCCAGTGGCGACGCTGATGCACGGAAGACCGTATCGGAATGGCTTGCCTCCACGCGCATCGAGGATGTCGCGGTCGTGGCGCTTGCCGGAGGATCGGCGCGATGAAACGGATTCGCGCGTTGTGGAAAATCACAGCTCTGCTGTTGGCCACTTTGCTAGCTGTTCCGGCGTTCGCGCACAAGCCGAGCGACGCCTACCTTACGGTCGTGCGCGACGGCGCGAATGTCACGGGGCAGTGGGATATCGCGCTGCGCGACCTAGACCTGGCGCTGGGGCTGGACGCCAACGGTGACGGCGACATCACGTGGGGCGAGGTGCGCGCGCAGCAGGACGCCATAGCAACGCTGGCGCTCGCAAAGCTTGCGCTATCGTCCGGTGGCGAGCGATGCACGCTCAGGACCAACGGCCTGCAGATCGACTCGCACACCGACGGCGCCTATGCGGTGCTGAGCCTCGCCGGTAGTTGCGCTCACCCGGGGCCGACGGTGGCGATCGAGTATTCGCTGCTGTTCGATCTGGATCCGCAGCATCGTGGTCTGCTCAACTACGTCGAGGGGGGAGAATCGCGCAGCGTAGTGTTCAGCGCCGACCGTTCGCGACAGATCGTCGGCGGCGAAGCCGGCGGCCCGCTGGCGCAGTTCGGCGCCTATGTGCACGAAGGCGTCTGGCACATCTGGCTCGGGTTCGATCACATCCTGTTTTTGCTGTCGCTGCTGTTACCCGCAGTACTGGTGAGGCGCGATGGCAAGTGGCAATCCGCGCCGGATTTCCGTGCGGCATTCTGGGATGTCGCGAAAATCGTGACGGCATTCACGCTGGCGCATTCGATCACGCTGACGCTGGCTGCGCTTGGCGTGGTGTCGCTGCCGTCGCGCCTCGTGGAATCGGCCATTGCGCTTTCTGTCGTGCTGGCGGCGCTCAACAACGTGTTTCCGATCGTGCAGCGCGGGCGCTGGATCGCCGCATTCGGCTTCGGGCTGTTGCATGGCTTCGGCTTCGCGGGCGCGCTTGCCGACCTGGGCTTGCCGACCGGCTCGCTTGCGCTGTCACTGGCGGGTTTCAACATCGGCGTTGAATTGGGACAGCTCGCCATCGTCGCCCTGTTCCTGCCGGCAGCATTTTTCCTGCGCTCGACGTGGACCTATCGCCGCGTGGTGCTGGCCGGTGGATCGATGGCCATTGTGGCGGTCGCGGGTGTGTGGCTGGTGGAGCGCGCGTTCAACCTGTCGCTGTTCGCGGCGGTGGCAGCGGGTTAGCTCGGCCGTAGGGACCTGACTAACCGTCGTTCCCGCCAGCATCGCGCCGCGCGTCAATGCGGATGACGATGGTGAATATCCGGATAGTGCGGATGCTTGTGGACGAGGGTTTCGTGGACATGGGCATGGGCGTGAGGTTCGTGACCGTCCCATGAGTCGACGTGAGCGTGCCGGTGATGTTCGTCGTGCCGATGCGCGTGCTCGTGCTCCGCGGCTTCGTGCGCATGTTCGTGTTCGTGCCGCTCTGAGACATGCAGCCAGACGCCCAGCGCCATCAGCGTGGCGGCGACCACCAACGGCACGGTAACCGCATCGTGCTGGAGATATAGAGCCAGCGCCGCACCGAAGAACGGCGCCACGGAAAAATACGCTCCGGTGCGGGCCGTCCCCAGATGCCGGAGTGCGAGAACGAACAGCACGAGACTGACGCCATAGCCCAGGAAACCGATGAGCGCGACTCCAGGAACGAGCGCGAACGGCGGCAGCACACGCCCGACCGCGAGCGCGCACGCCAGCGTTGTGCTGCCCGCGATCAGGCCCTTGAGGCCTGCCAGCAGCACGGCATCGGCCGCGGCGACCCGCCGCGTGAGGTTATTGTCGATCGCCCAGAACGTGCACGCGGCCGCCACCAGCAGCGCCCCGCGGTCCAGGCCGCGCAGGTCCGGCGACCACGCGAGAACGATGCCGCCGGCCACGATGCATGCCATGCCCGCAGCGATGCGACGATCGAAATTCTCGCGGAACACGAACCATGCGACGAGCGCGGTCAGCACCGCCTCGAGGTTGAGCAGCAGCGACGCGCTTGATGCGCTGGTCATGGTCAAGCCGTACATCAGGAGCACCGGGGCAAGGACGCCGCCGGCGGCGATGGCGCCGCCCAGCCAGATCCACTCCGCGCCGGCCGGCAGCGCGAGCTTGAGTCGTCCGCGAGCCATCACACCGCGGATGCAAAGCAGCAGGCCGAGTCCGATGCCCGAGCCCAGGTAGAGCAAGCCGGCGAGCACGAGCGGGTCGATGTCGTCAACCAGGCGCTTGGCGAGCGGCGTACTGGCGCCGAACAGCGCGGCCGCGGCGAGCGCACAAGCGATTCCCCTGTTCACGATTGGACCTCGTCCGGCAAATGGAACGCAGGAATTGTCGCACTTGCGGACACACGGTGCATGCCTCGCTAAAACGTTCCGCGCAGGCCCAAGGTGATGCCCCGCGCGCCCATCGGCGCGATGTTCACCAGGTAGGAAACGTGGTTGCGCGCGTCTTCGTTGAGCAGGTTGGTGCCCCTGATGAACGCCGTCAGGCCATGGCGATCCTGCGTCAACCGATACGTGAGACTTGCGTCGAGCATCGTGTAGCCGTCGGTCGGCAATTCATTCGGCGCGACGCGTTCCTGTGCCTGCACCCGAAACACGTTGAGCCGCACGACCCAGCGATCCGCGGTGTAGACGAGCGCGCCGCCAACCCGCACGGGCGATATGCGCGGCAGCGGTTCGCCATCGCGCGCATTGCCGGCCCAAAGGTAGTCGCCTTGCAATTCGAGTTCCAGTTGCCCTGGGCCCAAGTCGCCGAGCGCGAACGTGCCCAGTGCCTCGAAGCCGTAGAACTCGGCGGGAAATTCCCGGTAGGCGTAGATCGGTAGCTCGAATTCCGGGTCGATGCGTCCCGTCGGCACTGGCGTAATGTAGTTGTAGAACTTGTTGTAGAACGCGCCGACGCTGCCGCTCCATCCGCCGCCCTGCTTGCGAAGGGCGAGGTCCAACCCGAGTGATTTCTCCAGGCCGAGGCTACGATCGCCGACCTCGATGATTCCGGTCGCCAAATGCGGGCCATCGGCAAACAGCTCCTGGTAATTGGGCGGACGCTGGGTGTACGCGGCCGAGCCCACCAGCGCGTAGTCGGACGTCAGGCTGCAGGACGCACCCACTGACAGCGCGCCCGAGTCGAACGTCCGGGTGAGCGCAGGGCCGAACTTCGGGTCGTCCTGCGCCGCGACGCGGGTGTTGTCGTAGCGTCCGCCGAACTGAATTTTCCATGGCGCAATCGAAACTTCCTCGTAGATGAAAGCCGCCATTGATTGCGTGTGGGTCTTCGGCACGAAGCCCTCGTCACCCAGCGCCGAGAAGTCGAAGTTGACGAACTGGATGCCGACGGCGCCGTCGAGCATCCCAATCTTGTTATGGACCAGGTCGAGGCGCGCCTGGCTGCCGTCGTTCCGGAAGGTCGTGCCGGGATTGCCGCGCTCGTACTCGGTGTGCTGATAATTCGATTGCGCGAATTTGAGATCGACGGACTTGATCGTGTCGGTGGGCGGCAGCCACTGCGCCGCGAAGTCGAAGCGATCCTGCTTCATCGTGATCGTGACGTTTTCTTCCGCAACCGTGCCGTAGTCGGAGTTGAAGGTCGTATACGAAGCCCCGGCGAAACCTCTGGCGCCGATGTATGCAGCGCCGACCGAACCGCCATCCGATTTGCTCGCGCTGTTGGGTAACGTGCCATACGGTCCCTGCGCGTCGGGCGGAAGGGTTGCCCTCAGTTGCGGCGACCAGGCGTAGCCCGGGATCTGGAGATCGTCGGTCAGCCGCCTGAAGCCATCGACGTGGAATTGCAGTCCCTGTTCGATGCCGAATTCCAGGAAGCCCGATGCGGCGCGCTCGTTGGCCGGGGATGCGTACCGCACGTCTGCGCCGCCCGTCGCACCGTCCACGCGATCGTAGGGAATGCGCGTATCGATGACGTTGACCACGCCACCCACCGCCGTGGGACCGTAGAGCAACGTCGCGGGTCCGCGAACGATTTCGATGCGCTTCACCGTCAGCGTATCGAGCGGCACGGCGTGGTCGACGCTGGTACCGGACGCGTCGAACGACGACAGGCCGTTTTGCAGGATCTGGACGCGATCGCCATCCAGTCCGCGAATCACCGGCCGGCTGGCGTTTGGCCCATAGTAGGACGAGTTGACGCCCACCAGCGTATTGACGATTTCGCCCAGCGTCGGCTGCATTTGCACCTGCAGCTTTTCGCCGGATAACACCGACACCGGCGGCGCCAGGTCGAACAGGTCGCTGCCGAGCGGGTTGCCGGTGACGACGATGGAATCGAGCTTGCGGGGCTCGGCGTTGGCTGCGATGGACTGCGCGTGCAGATCTGCCGCAATGAACAAAGCGAGCGGCAGGACGCCGTGCGCGATCAATGACCCGGACAAGAGAACGCTCCTGGAGACGAATGACGAAGTCGCCGCGAGAAAATGCGGCGACGGCTGCGGTCACGTCAGAGGAGGACGGGCGGGGCGCGGCTCGAGAACGATGCGGGAAAATCAGCGGCGCGGGAATGGTACGCGACCAATGTGCGTACCGTTGCCGCAGCCAATGGGGCCAATGCAGGAGCACCTTCGAGCACGCCACTCGTTCCCGCAGCGAGCAGCGCGCATTCCACACAGGGCAGGTCGGCATGCGGCGCGACCAACTCGGTACGGGACGAATGCGCAAGTTGCGGGCCCAGATGCGACAGCGCGTGCACGGCCACTTCTTGCTGCATGAACAGCAGCAGGAACGACAGCACGGCGAGGGCAATCGGACGACGCACGGGAGCGAGTGTACCCGAGAACTGCGACCACGCAATTGGCCAAAGGCGCGACCGCAGTTCCTCGGCGATCGCGATTCCAAACGCGTGTTTCGGGTATGATAAACAGCGGCAACCAAGACCAATGCCGCGTCCGAAAAATGGCGTGTACGACGACGCACTGGCGTCCCTGTGAACGAATCGGAGATTGTCATGAGATTGAAACGTCTTGCAACCATGTTCTTCGCTGCGGCCGTCGCCGCGCTCCTCGCCGCGTCACCGGCTTGGGCGCAGGGCAAGCCCAACATACTTTTCATCATGGGCGACGACATCGGCTGGATGCAGCCCAGCATCTACCATCAAGGACTGATGGTCGGCGAAACGCCCAACATCGACCGCATCGCCAAAGAGGGCGCCAAGTTCATGACGTACTACGCCGAGCAGAGCTGCACGGCGGGGCGCACTGCATTCTTCACGGGCATGACACCATTGCGCGCAGGCATGATCCCGCCGCAATTGCCGGGTAGTCCGTCCTTCCTCCAGCCCGGCACGCCGTCGCTCGCCAAATTCCTGTTTGACCTTGGCTATTCGACCGGCGAGTTCGGCAAGAACCATCTGGGCGATCACTCGGCTGCCTTGCCGACGGCCCACGGCTTCCAGGAATTCTGGGGTTATCTCTATCACCTGGACGCGATGCAAGGCGTGAGCTTCCCCGATATCAATAGCTCCCCAACTCAACAAGCCATCGTCGCGCCGTGCAAGAACACCCCCGTGCGCGGACTTGCGGAAGTGCCAGGCGCGGTAGATCCGAAGACGACCCTTTGCATGACGCCGCCACGGCCGGTGCTCGCCTGCAAGTCATCCGACGGCACTGAAAAGAATCAGACCTGTAGCGACGAGGGGCCGCTGACGCTCAAACGCTCGGAAACGGTGGACGAGGAAATTTCGGCCAAGGTCATCGACTTTCTCGACCGCAACGACCCAAAAAAGACCAACAAGCCGTTCTTCGTCTGGTACAACCCCGCGCGCATGCACGTGACCACCATGCTGTCGCCTAAGTACCAAGCGATGGTGGGCACGCCCGGTGGCAAGGATTGGGGCGCCAACGAAGCCGGCATGAAGCAGATGGACGACAACATCGGCGAGGTCATGAAGAAGCTGGAGGCGATGGGCCAGCTGGACAACACCATCATCGTCTTCACCACCGACAACGGCGCCGAAGTCATCACCTACCCCGACGGCGGCAACACGCCGTTCAAGGGCGGCAAGCTCACCACCTGGGAAGGCGGCATGCGCGCTCCGGCCGTGATTCGCTGGCCAGGGCAAATCAAGCCGGGCACCGTGCTGAACGATATTTTCGCATCGTACGACTGGATGCCGACCTTTGTTGAAATTGCCGGAGGCGCCAAGGGCAATGCGCTGAACGAGCAGATCATGGCGGGCAGGTACCCCGGCATCGTCAAGACCAAGCTGCAAGGGGTCAACCAGCTTGCCTATCTGACCGGCAAGTCGGAAAAATCTGCGCGCGATACGTTCTTCTACTATGGCGGCGCGGTGCCATCGGCAGTGCGCTACAAGAACTGGAAGATCTATTTCGCGATGGCATCCGAGGCTGCGACCGGCGGCTTGATGGGGGTCCATACCTTCCATTGGCCCCTGGTCAACAACATCAAGCGCGATCCGTTCGAAGGCTCGGTCGGTTTTCAACCGTCGACCCTTCTGGGCCAGGGCGGCGCACTTGCCGGCCCCTATACCGCTTACATCTACGACTGGAACATCATTCCCATCGGCCAGGCGTTGTGGCTGCAGGAACTCGAGTCCTACGGTCCGTACCCTGCGCTGCAATCCCCGGCGTCCTACAGCCTGGCCCAGGTTCTTCAGCAGGTACGGGACCAGATGGCGAGGACGGGCAGCAAAGACTAGGGACGTAGCAAGCCCACGCTTCGTCGAGGCGAGCAACGCCGCGCCGCTCGCCAGTCGCGACACGGGGATCCGCAGCGCGAACGGGGAAATCGCGCGACTCATGATCAAGCGGGCGGCTCGCAGGAGTCGCCCGCCTTTTCATCGCGGGGACAGCGCTCGCAATCGCTCCGCCGCGGCGAGCAGCGTCTCGTCGCGCTTGGCAAAGCAGAAGCGCACCACGCGGTGATCGGTGCCATCCTGGTAGAAGGCCGATAGCGGAATGCTGGCGACACCGACATCACGGACCAGTCGCTGCGCGAATTCCGCCGCGGGCTCGTCGCTGATGCGGGCGTACGTGGCGAGCTGGAAGTAACTGCCTCGGCAGGGGGCCAAGCCGAGCGGCGTATCCGCGAGAGCCGCGCGCAGCAGGTCGCGCTTGGCCTCGAAAAATGCGGAAAGACTCTCGTAGCGCGCCGGCGCTTCCAGGAAGTGCGCGAGTCCGTGCTGAACCGCACTGTTCACCGTGAACACGGTGAATTGATGTACACGTCGGATTTCCGCGGTGATTTCTGGCGGCGCCAATGCATAGCCGACTTTCCATCCTGTGGCGTGAAAGGTCTTGCCGAACGAGCCGATCACCACGCTGCGCGCGGCAAGCTCGTCGTTGCGCGCAACACTTTCGTGCCGGACGCCGTCGTAGACCATGTGTTCGTACACTTCGTCGCTGACGACAATGATGCCGGTCCCGCGCGTCACCGCCGCCAACTGCAGGAGATCG
>JANMCH010000128.1:0-5513 GCA_031361045.1 Betaproteobacteria bacterium
ACCGGCGGGCGCGCGAGCACGCGATCGCGATGGAGGATGAGCCGGCGCTGTTCAAAGCGACGTGGGGTCTCTGGTACCACGCCGTGTCGGACCGGCTGGATAGCGCCCGCAACTACTCGGAAGAGCTGATCACGCTCGGTCGCAAGTCGAACGACGACGATCTGCTGCTCGAGGCGATTCACTGCCGCTGGGCGACAGGCCTGGTCCGCGGCGATATGCAGACGGCGGTCGATGCCAGCCGCGAAGGCATTCGTCGCTATGACCGCGCGAAGCACGCGTGGATGGGATCCGTGTTCGGCGGTCACGACGCTGGCGTCTGCGCCAACGCCCAACATGCGACCGCCCTCGCCTTGCTCGGCCGCTGCGCGGAGTCGGCGCCGTTCCGGCAACAGGCGATCGACCTTGCCGAAACGCTGGGCCAGGCAAACAACCGCGCCCACGCGCTGCTCTGGGTGACCAACGCGGCGCAGATTGCCTCCGAATACACGGAACTGATTCACCACTGCGACGCCAGCATCGCACTGGCCGACAAGTACGGCCTTCCCCAGGCGCACTCGCACGCGAGCTTCCTGCGCGCGTCGGCATGGGCCTTCCGGGACGATCTCGAGGTCGGCGTGGCCGCCATGGAAGCCGAGTTTGCTCGAGCGACGGCCATCGGACCGTTCAAGCGTTTTTACGCCGGCGTGCTCGCCGACGGTGAGCTAAGGTTGGGCCGAGTGGACGCCGCGCTCGAGGTGGTTCGCCGGGCGTTGGAGACAGTGGCCGAGCCGGGCGTCGGTTTCTTCGTCTCCGAGTTGCATCGCGTTCAAGGGTTGTGCCAGCTGCACAACGGCAGCATTGCCGAGGGCACGCGCTCCTTGCGCACGGCGGTCGATGTTGCCCGAGCCCAGCGCGCGACACTGCTCGAGGTGCGTGCAGCCATTGGTCTGGCGCGCGCCGCGATCGCACAGCAGCGTCCGAGCGAAGGCGTCAACGCCCTGAGAGAGCTCTGCGCCTCACTCCCCTCGACGTTCGACGCGCCGGAGCTGCGCCAGGCGAGCGCGCTGCTTTCGACGACCCGCTAGCCTCGGATGGGGGAGCCTCCCCTGTTCCGCCGACGGCGGGACCGACGTGGCCACCGTGCCAAACGCTATGCGTCGCGCACAATGCGCGTTCCGGCAATCCGGTCATGCAGGAACTGGCGCTGCGGATCGATGAGCGCCCACGCGAAGTTGAATGCCAGCAGGACCAACGCCAGTCGACCATAGCCAGTCTCGCGCACGATCGCGTACACACTGAGCGCCAGCACCGGCCCGATCCACGCAGCGAGATAGCGAAGCAGCGCGACCTTGGGCGACGGCGGCGCGCCATCGGGCATCGCAATGCGCATGCGCCACGTCTTGAGCGGCAGCGTGCGGCGTCCGCCGGTCCAGCTCCATGTGAAATAGAGCGCGACGACGGAGAAGAGCACGCAGAACAAGGCGACGCGCGCCGGAAGCGGTGGCAGCGACAGTTGCGTGGCGGTGGCCGACTGCCCCGGTGAGACCAGCGGCAGCATCAGGAAGCCGGAGATGAAAACGAGTGCGGTGACCAGCAGCAATTCGTAGAGCGCCGCACCCAGTCGCGGCAGCAGCGCCGCGCGCGATGGCTGCGCCGACTCTGCCGGTGCGGCGGTCAAGGCCGGGCGCTAGGTGCCGGCGGCGTCGGCGGTGCCGATCCTGGCGCAGGCGCCGAGGGCCGGGTATTCAAGGACGGCGCCGCGGTGGGCGGCCCGAAAGCGGACGAAGCGGCTCCGGGCGGCCGGCTTGCTGCGGGTGCCGGCGGACGCGTCGCGAGCTGCTGCCGTGTCTCGGGAGGCAGATTCTGGTATTCCTGCCAGCGCTGACGGACCTCCGCCTTCTTTTCCGGCGGCAGTTGCTTGAGGGACTTGTATTGCTCGCGTGCCACGGCCCGCTCCTGCGGCGACAACTTGGCCCACGAGTGCATCTGCTGCTGAACCCGCTGCTGCTGATCCGGCGCCATCGTCGGATAACGATTGGCCAGCCCGCGCCACTTCTGCTTGGGCTGCGCATCGAGCTTGTCCCACTCAGACGCCAATGGTGCGAGGACCTTCTGCTCCTGCGGGGTCAACTGCGACCACGACGGCGAGCGCATCGTAATCTGGGCCTGCGCGACACTGGGGACGAACGAGGCCGCGAAAGCGAGCGCCAGGGCGAACCCCAGCGCAGCCGTTACTTTTCGTCGCTCGTGAGCCAATTGCGGAATCCCTGGTCCAGGTAGGCGTCGAAAGGAAGGTCGGAGGACAGGATCTGGGCGTCCAGTTCGGTGATCTCGTTGACTTGCTGGTAGTACTGCCATTGCTGGTAACCAAACGCGGCGGCCACGATGATGGCGATGCCAAGCCAGAGCCGGAAATTGGACAGCAGGCCACGGCCGCCGCCCGTTCCAGAGCCGCCGGAACCCGCAAAGGCGTGCGTCAACCGCGATTCGGACGCGCGGAAACCACCCGGCTGGACCAGGCGCTCCAAGGCGGCCGCCCGTGCCTTTTGCAGGCGATAGGCGGTACCGGCCTTGAGGTCGGCGGTGCCGGCATCGAGGTAACCTGTTAATTTTTTGGCGAAATTGTCGTCGGGGGTCATGGTTGCGTATTCACAGGCCGAATTTACAGACCGCAGTTACAGATTTAATCCCTTGGCCTTGAGCAGCAGGGCCAGGGCATGGACGGCGCGGGAGCAGTGGGTTTTGACACTGCCTTCGGAACAACCCATCGCCGCGGCGGTTTCAGCCACGTCCATCTCTTCCCAATAACGCAATAGGAACGCTTCGCGTTGACGCGGCGGGAGCTTGGTCATTGCTTGTTCAATCATCCCCACAATCTGCGCTTGTTCGAACTGTTTCGCCGGATCGACCGTCGCATTGGAGTCCGATTTTGCCGATAAAGTTTCCAATATGTCGTAATCGTCGTCCTTTTCATCACCTTTCCCGAACGACGAGAGGAGGGTCGTCCAGGTATTGCGCACCTTCTGGCGACGGAAATGGTCGTGGATGGTGTTCTGCAGGATGCGCTGGAACAGCATCGGCAGTTCGGCCGCCAGCTTGGCCGAGTATTTCTCGGTCAGCTTGAGCATCGCGTCCTGCACGATGTCCAGCGCCGCGTCCTCGTCGCGCACGGCAAACATCGCCTGCTTGAAGGCTCGGCGCTCGACTTCCGCGAGAAAACCCGAAATTTCCTGTGGTGTTGCCAGTTTGCGCGATCAGGAGGGCAAAAGAGGCAGATTATAGGGTCAAAGCTGAGGGAACCCTTAAGTATCAAGGGGGCTTCGATGTTGCAATACAGCAGATTTCTGCTCCGGCGGCTTGACCGGATCGGGGATTTCCCGCTAATGTTGCAATCCAGCCGTTCGCGTTCCCTCCTCGCGGGCCACAAGCCCTACGGAGAATCCCTTGGGATGCGGCCGGTGTTTCGTAGATCGCGGCTTTCTACCCGGCCCAAAGCTCAAGGTCAGCGCACGCAAACCCCAGTGCGCAAGGCAATGACTGCATTCCCCGGCGCCGGCACGTGCGGCGTGGCGGGGCGATATTTCATTTACGTTGGGGCAAAGCCATGCAACTCACGGGTGCGGAAATCGTCATCCGCTGTCTCCAGGAAGAAGGCGTCGATTACGTCTTCGGCTATCCGGGCGGCGCGGTCCTCAATATCTACGACGAGCTGTTCAAGCAGGAAGTCGTCAAGCACGTGCTGGTACGCCATGAACAGGGCGCGGTGCACGCGGCGGACGGCTACTCGCGCTCGTCGCACAAGACGGGGGTCGCCCTGGTGACTTCCGGTCCCGGCGTCACCAATGCGGTGACCGGCATCGCGACGGCCTACATGGACTCGATCCCCATGGTGGTGCTGACCGGCCAGGTGCCGACGCACGCGATCGGGCAGGACGCCTTCCAGGAATGCGACACCGTCGGCATCACGCGGCCATGCGTCAAGCACAACTTCCTGGTCAAGGACGTCGCCGATCTCGCGGTCACGATCAAGAAGGCGTTCTACCTCGCGTCCACCGGCCGTCCGGGGCCGGTGCTGGTCGACATCCCGAAGGACGTGACGCAAGCCACGACCGAGTTCAGCTATCCGAAGACCGTGTCGCTGCGCTCGTACAACCCGGTCACCAAGGGACACGCCGGACAGATCAAGAAGGCAGTCCAGCTGCTGCTCGAAGCGAAGCGGCCGATGGTCTATGCGGGCGGCGGCGTCGTGCTCAACAACGCGTCGTCGCAATTGACGCGGCTGGTGCGCCTGCTGGGCTTTCCGTGCACGAATACGCTGATGGGCCTGGGCGGCTTCCCGGGCACCGACCCGCAGTTCACGGGCATGCTCGGGATGCACGGCACGTACGAATCGAACATGGCGATGCAGAACTGCGACGTACTGATCGCCGTCGGCGCGCGCTTCGACGATCGCGTGATCGGCAATCCGGAACACTTCTTCCGCGCTGACCGCAAGATCATCCACATCGACATCGATCCGTCGTCGATCTCCAAGCGAGTGAAGGTCGACGTGCCCATCGTCGGCTACGTCGCCGACGTGCTGGACGAGATGCTGCGCCTGATCGAGTCGTCGCCGCAGCGACCCGACCCGGTGGCATTGAAGGCGTGGTGGGCGGACATCAAGGAATGGCAGCGCAAGGATTGCTTGAAGTACGACGACAAGAGTCCGCTGATCAAGCCGCAGTTCGTCATCCAGAAGCTGTATGAGCTGACCAAGGGCGATGCGTTCATCACCTCCGACGTGGGCCAGCACCAGATGTGGGCGGCGCAGTACTACAAGTTCGACAAGCCGCGGCGCTGGATCAACTCCGGCGGCCTGGGCACGATGGGCTTCGGCCTGCCCGCGGCGATGGGCGTGCAGATGGTCAATCCCGGTGCCACTGTCGCGTGCGTCACCGGCGAAGCGTCGATCCAGATGTGCATCCAGGAACTGTCGACGTGCAAGCAGTACCACCTGCCGATCAAGGTCATCAACCTCAACAACCGCTACATGGGCATGGTCCGGCAGTGGCAGCAGTTCTTCTACGGCAACCGCTACGCAGAGTCGTACATGGACGCGCTGCCCGATTTCGTGAAACTCGCGGAAGCCTACGGGCACGTCGGCATGAAGGTCGAGAAGCCGGGTGATGTCGAAGGCGCGCTGAAGGAAGCGTTCAAGCAGTCGGAGCGGTTGGTGTTCATGGACTTCATCACAGACCAGACCGAGAACGTGTTCCCGATGGTGCCGGGCGGCAAGGGTTTGACCGAGATGATCCTGGCGGAGGAATTATGAGCGCCGCTGGGCCGACCCAAGGCGCTCGCCCCCTTCTGGGGGGAGGTCGAAGCGACTTCGGGGGGAAACTGACCATGCGCCACATCCTCTCCATATTGGTCGAAAACGAAGCCGGCGCATTGTCCCGAATTTCGGGGTTGTTCTCCGCGCGCGGCTACAACATCGAGTCGCTGACTGTGGCACCCACCGAAGACCCCACGATGTCGCGGATGACCATCGTCAC